>CAZDSX010000049.1:1369-18990 GCA_964508305.1 uncultured Bacteriovorax sp. | reverse complement strand
GACCCCATGGCTGAAGCGCCAGGCATCGAGCATTTGGGCACCCGCATACGCGTAGCAGCTCCCGATCTTGCCTTGATCAAGGACCGGCACGTGCTGCATGGGTCCACCGTCTTTGTCGAGGCGGAACTCAGGGCCGCATTCAGTGGCGTGCGCGGACGGAAGTGCGGATGAGGCACAGACGAGCAGTACAGCGAGCTTAGGTGAAATCCTCGAGCTCATTGGGCACCGGGATTGTTGAAGCGGATTGGCTGCATCAGGTTCGGGCATGCCTGCTCCGAGGTATCCAGCGTCGTCGCAATCTGCCTGCCTACCAGTTCGGGCAGGGCCTCTATCGTGGCTGTGGACTCCGCTCGTAACAAATTGCTGTCAAAGCGGATCCTCAAACGGGCCGGCTCAAAGGGGAGCAGCGGGTCGGCCGGGATCAGCTCAACGGAGTCAGGCAGGATCGAGAAGGTGACTGACTCGGCGGGGGGGTTCGAGGCTTCGCGAGGCATGGGGACCAGTGGCTGGGGTTGAATCTCGTAGTTCGAATAGAGATTGACGGTGACCTCAGTCTGCGGACCTTCGGAGATCGAATGGAGTTGTCCGGGGTCCTCCAGTCCGAAGACCGCTTCTCGTTCTGTCAGGCGGCTGACTCCCAGTTCCGTGGTTCCTTGGAGCCAGAAATACGGTGTTCCGTTTCCACCGGCCTTGGCTTCCACAAAAAGATCACGAAGCGTCTCCGTTGACAGGATGGGATCACCTTCTCCCATCCTGAGGCCTTCCACGCGGTTTCCGCCTGCTTGGATCCGACCCATCTGCTCCTGTTCCTGGTAGAGCCCGACTGCGTCGCCCTGGAGGGAGTACGCATGCGCGCGAACTCCCGCAATGCCCAGCTGGTCGGCGACCTCGGAGGGTTCTCCAAAGACGGCAAGAGCCGTTGATGTGCTGCCTTGGCCGTAGGCCCGTGCAAAAAGGCGGCTGTCGACGATCGCATTGCGATCACCGCCGTTGATCTCGATTGCAGTCGAGGTCTGGACCTCGTTCTGGAGCAATGGGCCAGGATTTGGGGGAGAAGTCAGGCTCTCCGAGGGCTGGGGATGCCACTGCATGCCCGCTTCGATCCAGAGTGACTGCAGCCAATTCAAGTTGGAACCTGCCCCGTCCTCCGAGTCGATCAGGATTCCTATGTCCTTGCTGTCCATTGCGCCGCTGGCTGCGAGGATCGACAGTCCTTTAATTTCATTGCGGGAGGCTCCGAGCAATGCGACGCCGGCCGTCTTGGAGCCGGCCGAAAGCCCGGTGGGTAGTGGCGGTTGGTTGGGTTGATAGACCGATGAGATCGATGCGGTAATCTCCGGTCGCTGCGAGTGCGAGGGGCGGGAGGGGCCGGATCCCTGGATCAAGTTATCAGTCGAGCCCATGAGGAGCACTCCCATGGCGCCACCTGTGACTGCCAATTGGGCTGCCTGGGCAGTGCAATGGGGAGATCCTGGCGGAAGGCCCGCGCCGCTGATGGCCTCGACACGCGCATCTCCGGGAAGCTCGAGCTTGTTGAAGGCGCCTCGAAGCAGGCTGATCCCTGTAGCTGGGCGGGGCGTGATGCAGGTAGTGGCAGTGGCCACGGCTCCCTGCGACCAAACGCTGACCGCATCCGGCCGGAGGAGGGACTGGTAACTGTTGCGGGCGAGGATACCAAGGTCAGAGGGCATGGCTTCACTGCTTCGGGTGCCTAGCTCGGAGTAGGTATAAGCAATGAGGCCTCCATTGTGGGCCACGAGCTGGATTCCACAGTGGTGCGTGGGCGCTCCCGGCGCCGCGGTGACCGAGCAGTTGGGCGCTCCGCGCGAAAAGTGATTGGGGACGAGCAGGGAGCCGTCCCGCTCCATGGCCGTGATCGAGACATTGTCTTCCTGGATCCTGATGCCAGGGTGGTAGAGCGGCGTCCTGAGGGCCGCTTCTTCTGCCGGTCGTGTGAGTACGTAGATCGGGGATTCGTCGGCGTTTCCTGATCCTGCGCACGATCCTGCCGTGGGGAAATCAAGCGGTGCAAGGTAGGCAGGGTTGCTGTTGGGAGATGCGGAAAGCTCGACAACTTCCACGCAGTTGCTCCACCAGGGAGCCGTCGGTCCGAGGGAATGGCGGTTTCCTGCGGCCGCAGGGTAGTGCCTGACCTGGAGCCCGAGATCCTTGAAACGAGGCACCCCATCCAGCGAGATCAGGTCACGAAGGCGCACGCCGGGCTTGGCCCTGCCCGTCCAGGTTGCAGTGGGGTTTGCGGGATCCTGAGAGGAGGACGTGCATTCCCAGTCAAAGAGCCCCAGGGGCTCCAGCAGGCTGATGCGGTCCGGCTCGCAGCCGAACGAACGTACGCTGAAGCTCACCTGGTCCCCGATGTGCGTACAGTCCGACTTGATCGGGTCCGTGCACGCAATCTTTGGATCCGCAGAGTCGATCCACTTGGACCAGCCAGACCGGCCTACCTGCGTGAGGAAGGGAGGCGCGATCAGCTTTTCGATGGTCGTTCCAAGGGTACCCGCAGAGGAAAGGCTTGAGTCGTTTCCCGCCCCATCCTTGAGGGCGCCAGCAAGAAGGCTGAGGGAGAGGGTTCCGAACGGGTGGGCGGTTGGCGCCCTCTGGATCACGAAGCCGTTGACCAGCTGACCCTCGGTGCCTGCTACTTCCTGGTAGCTTGCAATCGACACGGCTCCGCCCGCCCCGGCGAGCGAGCCACCCCATGAGCACTTTCCGATGCAGCTGGGGGCCAGAGCTGCGACCTCCGATCGAGGCACTGGCTCGCTCAGCTGGACCCTCCAGCGCATGGCCTGGCCCGAAGCAGGGACAAAGTAAATGCTGCCCGAGAGCTTGACCGGGTTTGCAGCATCCGCCGAGTCATCCGGGGTGACGGTGACCGTGGGGACGATCCGGTCCACCCGGACGCCGCTTGAAGGGAGTGTGGCGCTGGCAAGGTTCTTTGCGGATCCGGACTCGGCAGCCACCAAGTTTGCGGGGATCGACGGCAGAACCGTGCCGGAGGCCCCCGAGGGATAATTGACCGCGAGCAGGAAGTGGGTCTTGGATCCAGCCGGGCTGGCAGTGAGGCTGACTGCTGCCCCGGGGGGCAGTGCGGGCGTCCAGGTGATGTCTGGCGTATCAAAAGTGGAGACGTTGATCGGATTTGCGAATGTCACCTGGAACTGGATCTGGCTTGCCGATATCACGGCACCCGAGGCTCCAGTCAGTGCCTGTAGAGTCACTCCAAAGTTTGAGTTGGCCGAGAGGGTGGTCCCGGTAACCGTTGCCGCCGAGGCGCTCAGGGTAGGCGTGCCGGAGCCCGCCCCGACGCGCTTGATGGCCCGGACACGGTAGGTGTAGCTCGTACCCGCTGCCGAAAGCCCCAGATCCTGCGTGGAACACTGGGTGCCTGAGCAGATGGCGCTCGCAATCAGGTCCGCTCCGCCGACTTGCGTCCACGTCCCGCCGACCTCCTGTCGTTCCACGCGGTATCCTTCGACCCACTCCGTGTCGGGCAGGTTCCACCTGAGCCCGATCGCACTCGCCGAAATGCCCGAAGCGTTGAGTC
Organism: uncultured Bacteriovorax sp.; assembly: GCA_964508305.1. Lineage (GTDB taxonomy): Bacteria > Bdellovibrionota > UBA1018 > UBA1018 > UBA1018 > CAIOHW01. Next base: position 15,428 of record CAZDSX010000049.1, on the reverse strand, counting down.
CGGTGACCGTGGCGGGTGGATCCTGGCTGAACCGGAAGGTACCGAGGCTTCTTGTTGTCGAGTTGCCCGCAAAGTCGGTGGCGCGCAAGGTCACTGAATAGTCGGCGGCCGAAAAGTCGACTTGTGGAAGTGCCAGTGTCAGCGGGCAGGCCGATGTGCTGACGCAATTTGCCGGGAGGGGTGACCAGTCGAGTCTCGACACCGGGTCGGCATTCGTCCCTACTGCAACTTCGTAGCTCGCCACCCCGCTGCCGCCGGCGTCGGTGACGTTGAGCGCAGTGATCTGGATCGTGTGAGTGCGATCCGGAAAGAGTGAGGAGGGAGGTGGAGTGGGTGAGGCGGCGGGAACTGGAGAATAGTTGAAACTCACCGCAGGGGCCGTACGGTCATAGGTGATGTCAAACCGGGCCTGCGACAGGTTCCCTGCCGAATCCCTGAGCTGGACGGAGAGGTTCTTCACCCCGTCCGACCATGGTCCCGGTGCAGTCATCGAGAGTGTGAACGAACCGGGAGCGGAGACGCTGTCTCCCGAGCATGTCGAGGAGGCGAGGACGGTTGATGCACCACCGGTTACGTCGACCAGCTGGAGCGCTTCTGTATCGAGGTCGTGGCCGGCATCCCCGCAGATGCCTGCCACGGTGAGGCTGCCGCCGCTCTTGATCATTGCCGAGGTGGCCGAGGGGTTCAGGGAGATCTTGTTGTGGGGCTGGTCCGGTGTGGCGTAGGGACTGGTGAAGTCCACGCCACGAGCAAAGTCCATGGGATCGCTGGGGTTGCCAGCCTGGTCAATGCACCTGATCTGGAAGGTGCTGGTGTCGGACTCGAGCAGGTCAAGCGTCCTGAGCTTGAGTTTGACGGGGTGACGAACTGCACCGGAGACTTCGATCGGAGCGCTCGTTGCGGAAAGAGAGTCGGGAAAAGCCATTCCACCCGCGACGCCGGTGCTGAGCACGACCACGGCGGAACCCTTCTCGCTGCAGGCGGCGTTCAGCTCCAGTTCGGCAGTGCGGGCGCCGGAGTTGAACTTGCGGAGCGTTCCCGACGGGGGCTCGGCAGGAAAAAGCAGTGGACTCGCTGCACCCTCGAGGATGACCGAGGGCGCCGTGGTGTCCAAGACGAATTCGCCAAGGCTCCATTCGCCAAGCACCTTGCCTGCCGCTGTGTCATAGGATCGCGCGACGAGGCTCAGGGTATCGCCCGGAGCGAGGGTGGATGAGAATGCTGAGAGCTTCACGCGGTAGGTGAAGACCCCGTTGTTGCTGGTGGTCAGCGTGATGTCCGGGTCGGGAGTGAGATAGAAAGGCTTGAGTTCTTTCCAGATGGCCGTCGGGCCCTGCTGCGATCCGGCTGCCTTGCGGCTCGTCTTTTGTCCACCCGTGCCCGAGCCGCCAGTGCCGACCTGGAAAGTGACGTTGGAGTTTCCGGATGCGCCGAGCGCATTCCAGTCGATGTTGATTGCCGGGGATTGGAGCGCATTGTTGGTGGCAGGCGACATCACGATCGCGTATTCGATCTTGTAGACGATGATGGTCTGGATGGCCTTGAGGGCCTTGCTGGTGTAGCTCAGCCCGCAGGCCTGCAACGCCATTGCGGCAAACACCAAAGCGAGTCTGAGCCCCGCGGCTCCTCTGGTCCTGCGTACGTTCTGCACCACCTATAGTGTCGGAAAATTGCCGAGGCTTCGAAAGAGTGTCCGGGAGGACACGGGACTAAGCCCAGGGCCAGGGGATCCACTCTTGATCAAGGGACTTGTGCATGACGCGGATATGGGGGCGCAAGATGGGCCTTGCATGGGCGCGGCGTCAGGCTTCGGTCAGAAGCATTTGGGTCGGTTTTAGAAGCCCAGCTCCCGGCATAGATCCAGCCACTCCGCGTGAACCAGAGCAAAGGCAGTAGAACGGTAGTCGCGCTTGTTCGAAGGGCAGTTGAGCGCGAGGCCTGTCGCTCTCTTGGATTGGGCCGTGAAGCTCGAACCTTGGATCACCGAACGAGCCGGATAACGGCTGAGCATCGTGGTCCCGTCCCGTGCATCCACTTCGGTCGTGAAGCCCAGGTACCGATCCGTCAGGTCCCGGATTCGAGCCGGAAGGGGGGCGGCCACCGCCTGGAGGGCCTCGAGAAGATTGCCGAAGTCGATCGCCTTGTCCCGATAGTCATTGCGGGTGATCTCGAGCAGGTCCTTGAGTGCGGCCTTCTGCTCGGGCCTGAGCCCCGAAAGGTGGGCGGTGATTTCGCCAAAGTCCCGGCTCCACTGGGTCACGGGCCTTGGGCCGAGGTGCAGGAGCGAGGAGGAGATGCCCGGCTCAGCATGGTCGGGATGGGGATAGGCGCGGATGTAGGATAATCCCAGTTCCCGGGTGGTCATGGAAGGATTCGCAGCAAGTTCGGCAATCGGAGTGCCGTGGTCAAAGCCGTTGACGTCAAACTGGGAGCCGATGAGCCAGGCCGCCTGGCCGCTCAGGTCGAAAAGGGTGTCGGCAAACGACATCCGGCAGGCATCCATGATCAGGAGTTCGATGGGCTTGCCGCGCTTTTGGTTCATCGCCTCAAGGGACCTGCCCATGTCCATGAGCGGCATGATCGATTTGGAAGTGTGATCTTCGATGATCCCGCGCCAGTTCATGCCATGGCTGCCGATGACCACGATGTAGTGGTCGGCCGGAAATTTTTTGAGACCCCAGAGCAGGAAGTCGGTCAGTACTTCAGGGCTTGCCGAGTTGGTCTCAGTGTCGAACTCCTCGAGCACGCGGGAGTGGGGGACATCATTGCGCGGATCAGCCGGGATCGTTCCCTCTCGAAAGATTTGGATGCGCTCGGTCTTGCGTGTGCGTCCCGGATAATCGACTTGCGCGATGATGTTGAGCCGGTCCGAGGACCCGGTTTTTTCGAGCGCCCTCAGGTAGGGGATCGAAGCCTGGTGCAGGTCGTTGTCGACTGCCCAGTAGATCAGCATCGTCCAGCTCTCGGCGCGCGCAAGCGCCGGGCTGACGAGCGTCGTGAGTCCCATCGCCAATGCGATGGCCAGAGTTTGGATTCGAGTTCCCCCCACAGGTCTCATGTGCCCCCGGGTGTACTTTCGCGAAGCCAAAAGATCAACTTTTGAGTGCGGGGCGGGAAAATGTCCAATAATTCAATATTATTGGATTATTTAAGGCTTCGAACCCGATCCATCAGGGACTGGTCACGCTCGGTGACGAGGTTGACCACGAGGCCCTTTCGGCCGGCGCGGGCCGTGCGACCGACACGGTGGATGTAGTTCTCGAGCTCCTCGGGCAAGTGGTAGTTGATCACCCGGTCCACGCTCTCGATATCGAGGCCTCGCGAGGCAAGGTCCGTGGAGATGAGGAATGGGATCTTGCCGTCCCTGAAGGCCTGGAGGTTCTTGCGACGCTCGACCTTGTCCATCTCGCCGCGGTACAAAACGCTGCTGTGTCCGAATTCAGTGATGAGCTTGGAGAGCTTGTCGCACTGCTGGCGCGTGTTGGCAAAAAGGATGGTGCTGCCCTTGGACTTCTCGGCGAGGAGTTTCTCGAGCACGGGCTCGCGCTTGCCATCGATCACTTGGATGTTCTTGGTCGTGAGCGTCTCCGGGATCTTGTAGCCACCTTCGGTGCGGATGATGTCAGTCTCATCAAAGAGCTCGCCGATAAGGGTCTGGAGCTCGGAGTTGATGGTTGCCGAGAACATCGCCAGCTGGCACTTGGCGGGGCAGAAAGCCGCGATCTTGCGTGCATCCGGCAAGAATCCCTCGTCCAGCATCTGGTCGGCCTCATCAAACACCAGTGTCCGCACTTCATTGAGGTTGACGAGCTTGCGGGCCATGAGGGCCGTGAGTCGCCCCGGGGTGGCGATCAGGACCTCAAAGTAACCGTCGAGGTTCTTCTTGGCGACCTCGGTGGTGGTGCCGCCCAGTACGGAGCGCACACGAAGGCGGGTGTCGTGGGTGTAGGCCTTGAAGACTTTGGCCACCTGCTCGCCGAGTTCACGCGAGGGAACGACCACGAGCGCGCGGGGATGGCGCTCCTGCGTGACTCCCTTGCCCGAGGTTTCGAGAGTCTTGAGGGCGTGGAGGATCGGGAGGGCGTAAGCAAGCGTCTTGCCGCTTCCGGTCTGGGCGACGCCCACGATCGAGCGGCCTTCGAGCAGGGCCGGGATGGCCTGGAGCTGGATCGCGGTGGGCTCCTTGAGCTTTTTTTCGCGCAGGGTCGCAAGGAGCGTATCCATCAGGCCAAACTGCTTAAAATCGGTCATGCGGCCTAGTACACCGGCCGGCAACGGATTGGAACAGGTACGAAAATTGAGAGGGTTTGGGCTGAATTTTCACACGAAAGGACACTCCATGCCCACACCGCTACTCACCGTTCGCGACTCGCTCCTCTCCGGCCTCACGGCATTCATGAGCTACCTGCCGACCCTGGTCGGTGCCATCCTGGTGGTGGCCGCCGGCTGGGTGGTCTCGGGCTGGGTGGCCCGCCTCTCGGAGCGCGTGCTTCGGGTGGCGAGGCTGGACCAGGTGTCGGGCAAGGCGGGTGTGGATCGCTTTTTGGTCGGTCCCTCGGGTCGCTTCACGGCAAGCCACGGAGTGGGGGTGCTCGCAAAGTGGTTTGTGCGCCTGGTGTTCTTGCAGGCGGCGGCAAACCTCCTCAATATGCCGCAGGTCACGGCCATCATTAACAGCATCCTGCTGTTCATTCCCAATGTCGCCGTGGCGATGGTGATCCTGGTCATCGGAGCCTACGCTTCGCAGTTTGTTTCCGGTCTGGTGCGGGAGTCGGTTTCCAAGTCGGGCACGGCAAGTCCCGAGCTCTTTGCCATGCTCACTCGCTACGGCATCAGCGGCTTTGCAGTGATCGCCGCTCTCAACCACCTGGGAATTGCCGTGGTGCTGGTCAACACGCTTTTCATCGGGCTCGTTGCCTCCCTATCGCTCGCCATCGGGCTTGCCTTTGGCCTGGGAGGCAGGGCGGTGGCGGCTGAGCTCACGCAGTCGTGGTACGCGCGCGCCAATCCCAAGATCAAGGCGATGCCTTCCAGTGAAAAGGTACGGGACAAGGCGAGCTGACTGTGGGGCTACTCGATCACGAGCGTGCTCCCGACATCGGGGGCAAAGAAGGCCTGGCTCTCGAGCTTCCGCTGGGAGAGCGAAGTCGCCAGGTCCTTTCGAGGTTCGTCAAAGCCCTCGTCGGTGAGGCGGAGCGTTTCGAAGTGGATGGCAAAACTTTGCCGGGAGCCCAGATCCAGATGCGCGAGCACGGCGTCGTCGGGATTCATGTGCTGGTCCTTCATGAACCAGCGGGGCTCGTATGCCCCGATCGGAAGGATGCTGAGATCCATGGGACCAAGCCGGTCACGGATCATCTTGAAGTGGGGGCCGTATCCGGTGTCACCGGCAAAGAAGACTTTCTTGCTCGATAGCGTGATCACATAGCCTCCCCAGAGCGCCTCGTTGCGATCGGCGATTCCGCGCGCCGACCAGTGCTGGGCAGGAACAAGCTGGATGTTGTCAGCGGATTGCCACCAGTCGAGTTCGATCACGTTTTGGATTCCCTCACTTTTGAGGAGCTTCGCGTTGCCCAGTGGGACAATGAACCGGGGGTGAAACTTGTGCTCCAGCGCCACGAGCGAGGGCAGGTCCAGATGGTCGTAGTGGTTGTGGCTCACGACCACGGTGTCGACTCCCGGGAGTTTTTCGATCTCGAGGGCGGGCTTCCGAGCGCGCGAAGGTCCGGCAAAGCTCACGGGGCTTGCCCGGTGGCTGAACTGCGGGTCGGTCAGGATGTTCTGTTTGGAATCCTGGATGTAGGTCGTCGCATGCCCGATGTAGGTGACGTGGATGCTGGCTGCCCGGCCGGCCGCCACGAGCCTTGGGGTGGCCGTATTGGAAACTTCCTCGACCGGCCAAGGCCTGGGGCTGGCTTGAGCCTTCCACTTGAAGACATCCCAGAGGGATTTGGAGTTGTTGGCTCCCCAGGGGTTGAAAAACTTGGCTCCATCATAGTGATCCGAGACCGGATAGGCGGTTGCGTTGGGCATGGTGCTGCAGGCTCCGAGTCCGAGGAGGACTCCGATAGGGAGAGTGAGTGTGTCAAAAATCCTACGTCGTTGGGCAGAAGGGGATTTTTTGGGCAATTTCTGTTTCACTGATACCTATGCTTCGCAGACCGGGTAGAGAGTCAAGAAAAGGCTTCAGCCTCATGGAAACCATGGTCGCCATGGGTGTCATGTCCGTCGGGGCCGTGGTCATGGCCCAGCTCTATACCAACCAGCTCCAGCAGCAGAAGAGCATCCAGATCAAGGCCAACATCGAGGCGCTCCGGGCCACGATCCAGAATACGGCCAAGGATCCCGACTCCCTCAGATTCACGGCCAACCAATCGCTCGGTTCCATGATCGGCGTTCCGATCAATCCGATTTTCAAGCGTTGTCTCACCAACCCGATCAACGGCCCGACCACCGGACCCAATGCCTGTGATTCCAATCTCAATCCGCTCCCGACGCTCAGGCTCTTTAGCCGGGATGGGCAGGAGCTCAACGGCCGCTATCGTTCCGACGGCTCCCACTGTCCTCCAAACGCCCAGGCGGGAACGGACTGTCCTTTCAGAGTGAGCTTCACTTTCAAGGCCATTTGTCCTCAAAATCCCGCCCTTACCGTCAATGGGCAGTGTGCGCGAGCGCAGAAGGTCCAAGTGCTGTGGAAGATCGAGCAGGAGACCCTGCTGAAGGGGATCATTCCGGTGACGCAGCTCGAGGCCGATCTCAACAATTCCACGAGCGGGCTCTATGCCGTGCCGATCTCGACCCAGAACATTGCCGCCACTGCAAACCTGGAGCAGGAGTGCCTGCCGGTCACCCTCACTGCAGCGATGATCGCACCCACGGGCCCATACGCACAAAAGTACCAGCCGCTCGTCGGGCAGAGCTTTCCGCAGATCGTGACGGCGGTGGATACCTACGGTCAGCAGGTGTGCGGATACAATATGGCGGCGCTCGACGCCGAGCTGCTCCGTAGGGACATGTGCCGTGTCCAGATCCAACAAGCGTGGAATGGCTCGATCGATCCAGGTGCACCCGAACAGTCGACTTCCCCCAGCTGCAACATCAAGGTGAAAAAAATATTCAAGCTTGCGGGCTCCACGCCGGGGAGCACGACGGGACGCCTGACCAATCAGTGCACCGGATCGAATTTTGTCGAATTCCGGGATGGAATGAGTGGTGGCCAGGTCGTTTCCAATCTGAGCAGCCTCAAGGGTGGCATCGTCGAGGACCTGTACGGCAATCCGTTGACTCCAGCCCAGGTCGCACAGCTCATCACCGACTACGGTCTGGATCCCAACACGGGCGATAACCGGATTTTTTGCCGTTACACCGCGGCCACCTGTCCTTCACCGTTCCTGCCCTACCAGAACTGGACGGCGACGAACCCCAAGGAAAACTGTAATGCGCTGCGCGGCCCAAACGGTTCCGGGGTCAACTACAACCTGACCTGCACATCCAATTCAAATATCGACCAGATCCGGGATGCCTGCCTGCAGTGGTGCAACTCCAACATGGCGGCGCTTGGAAATGGGCATGATTTTGCCAACACCGCGCCCGAGCCTGACAAGCCCATCAACGGGGTTTTTGCCTGCGGACAGAACGGCGGTGGAAATACCTGCGGACCCGGTGGCTGGAACCATGAGCTGGGCAATAGCTACAACTGCACGCTGGCAGGGTATGCCTCCCGCTGCGCCTGTTTTTCTGGCATTCCCAAGGGCAACTGCCCGACGGTGGTCAAGAGCCGTGGCTGTTCTTAGCTGCTGCCTTTAGGGCGGCTGCTTTTATTTGGCGGCTGCTTTTATATTGATCTGCACGCTGTGTCTGCCAAGACCCACTGACTTCAGGGGGCGGATGGGGTTAAGATTCCAGATATGAAGCTCTCGCACTGGATCTTGGGCATGGTGGTGGTGTTGGTCGGGCTCGGAGCAGATGGGGCATGGGCTGCCGGCCAAAAGTGCTCCAGCGCCGGTGTGCGCGGCTGTCCCGCAAACTTCACCGAAAACTCCTTTGGCTGCAAAGTCTGCAAGCAGTGCCTGGGCACGATCCAGTGGTCCTCAGGCGGGACGGGTTTTTCGGCTCCCAAGTGCGACGGCAAGCCCATGCAGGTCTCCGGGATGTTGCAACCCCTCCGCTCCGAGGGCAACTAACCCTCGGACTCTTCTCCACAGCATGGGCAGTGGAGCTTTTCCATCGACTTCATCATCTCGCGGCGGCACTCCCTTACGGTCCTTTTTGAGGCGAGGCAGTCGGCCATCTTGCGATGTGCTTCGGCCATGGTCTTGCGCGTCTCGGCTGAGGTTTCCTTCTTTGAAGTTTCGGGGCTGTCGTCGGCCGTGAAGGCAGGGAGGGGCGTCAGAGCGGCGAGCAATGGGATCAGTAGATAGGATTTAGTCATGCATCCCAGGAGTGCGAGGGGTGTGCCGCAGTTCTTGTTCCAATCCTGACAGAGGGCTGCCCGGGCGCTGACAAACGCCATTCACCCTCCTGAAAACTCAGGAGGAGCGAAATGTACTCAGCGATGCGTGAATCGGTCAGCCAGGCAGGTACCCTCATCAAATGGGCGGTCTCGAGTGCGCTCCAGGGCGACGCGCAGGATGGCAACTCGAATCCACTCGAGCTGCTTTCGCAGCGCTATGAGTGCCGGCTGGTGAGCGACCGGGCCGAGCTCAGGGAGATCTTCAAGCTTCGTTATCGGGTCTTTAGGGACGAGTATCGCTCGCCCGCGTCGATCTTTAAGCTCGATGTGGATGCCTTTGACCGGTACGGCGATCACTTGACTGTCTTCGAGCGCCAGACCGGCCTTCCGGTGGGGACCTATCGGCTGATTCCGGAGGACAGCAAGGTTGGATTTTATTCCGCGCGTGAGTTCGTCCTGGATCCATTTTTGTCCACTCCCGGCAGGAAGCTCGAGCTAGGCCGGGCGTGCGTCCATCCCGACCACCGCAATGGCGCGGTCCTGCGGATGCTCTGGAAGGGGTTGCTCGAAGTGGCCCGCTCGCAGGGTGTGGACTCGCTCTTTGGATGTTCGAGCGTGCACTGGAGCAGTACGCGGGAGCGCGGAGCGTCGGGCTTTGCACTCATGTGTGCTCTTCAGAGGGAAATCGCCGGGCTCGGTGCCTGGCAACCCATCGACGGTCTGAGTCCGAGGAAGCAGTACCAGATGACGCCCGTGATGGAGGAGGCGTGGAAGGCTTCGGAAGGCGCACTCTTGGAGCTCTCGGCCCCGGTGGAGGAGCCCCTGCTTCCACCGCTGGTCTCGTCCTACATCCGCTCAGGCGCCCGCGTTGTGGCGATGCCGGCCTATGATCGGGATTATCATTGCCTCGACCTGCTCACGGTTTTTCCGGTCCGGCCATGAGGGTGCACTTAAAGCTCATTGCGTTTGGTGCCGCGTTGGCAACGGGGCTGCTAGTAGCTGCAGCGGCGGCGCTGTTCATCCGCGACCCGATTGAACTCCAGCGGTTTCGGGCCTCCTGGGTTCATTCCTTGAGCCCGTGGCTTCTAGGCGTCCTTGGAATCAAAAAATCCGTGATCCAAAGGACTTCTCCTCCCTTTGCGGAGGGAGTCCCGGGCATGACCGTGGCGAACCACATTTCGTATGTCGATATTCTGCTCCTGGCCTCTGAGGTCCCTGCTGTCTTCGTCACCTCGACAGAGGTACGGGACTCTCCCGGACTGGGCCTGATCTGTCGCCTGGCCGGCTGCGCATTCGTGGACCGGCGCTCGGCGGCCGGATTGAGGCGCGAGATTGGCGGCTTGGCCCGGCTGATGAAGCAGGGCCTGCACGTCGTGGTTTTTCCCGAGGCCACATCGACGCGGGGAGAGGGAGTCCTGCCTTTCAAGGGGGCACTTTTTGAGGCGGTTCGCCTTGCGCGAGCGCCGCTTTGGATGGTGCGGATCGACTATGCGAGCTCCCATCGCTCGATCGTGTCCTATGCCGGTGATGACGAGTTTGGTTCGCACCTCATGCGGCTGATGAGGCTTGAGTCGGTGGCGGCAATCCTTTCCTGGGTTCACCGCGAACCCGAGGTGGGGTTACAAACCGCCCGTGAGCTCGCCGAGTTCTCGCGTCAGCGGATTCTCACTGCTTGACCCGAACGTGCAGGTGGGTGCGATGGCGGGGGCGTACCTGGATGAACTTCGAAAATTCCTCCCACTTTTTTTGCTCTCCCTGCGCGCGCGCGTAGGAGGCAAGGGCATTCAGGACTTGCTGGTCCACGAGGATGTATTCGACCCCTGTGGAGGCGCGATCCTCGAGCAGCAGCCGGATCAAGAGCCAGTTCCTGCCCGGATGGAAGTTCTCGGTCACGCCTGAGTCGTCGGGTCGGACGAAGTCCTCCTTCCACTTGCCGGAGATGGCTGGATTTTCGAGCCGTGGATCCTGCTCCTCGGGATGAGTCCTCAAGTAGACGATATCCGCGTCCTCGCCCCCATCGTGGGTCTTGTGGCCCTTGACCCGTCCGGGTTGTTTGGCGCTCAGATCCCCCACCTGAAGCCGCTCGGCTTTGGGTTCGAGGGCGCGAAATTTTTTTGCGGTACTTTGCAGGGTCTCGACCAGGCGCGGGGTGCCGTAGCGCCGCTCCCGCTGCCGGAAGATCTTGGTGTAACCCTCCCCGTCATCCGGGAGCGAAACGAAAACGGCCAAAAGTGCGGCAGGCAACATGTGACGGGAGGCTCGCATGAGGCTAGATTAGCAGAATGCGTCCATCAGGAGGAACGTCGAGCGAGTTGGACTTGGGGGTCTGGTGCGAACACTTGAGTCCGACCGAAGTCGAAACGCTCGTGTCGGGCCTGGCCCGGGCAGGCCTCAGGTTGCATCTTTCCGTACCGGCTGGCTCCCGCCCGGAGGACTACCTGGGTTTAATGGACGAGTGCCGGAAGCAGGGAGTGGAGCTCTGGGCCTGGCCCCTGCTTTCCGAGAGGGATGGGTACTGGCCCAATGCCTCCAATGCGGCCCTTTTTTCGGCACGCGTGGGGGAGTTGCTGGATGGCTGGGCGAGGGCAGGGCGGCTGCCTGCGGGGGTGTCTTTTGATTTTGAGCCCTCGCTCGATCGCCTGCGGGAACTCCTGGGACTCGTCCAGACACGAAAGTGGCGCTCCCTCTGGCTGGCCCTTCGAGCCCGATCCGGGGAAGGAATGCCGCAGGCACTCGAGGTTTTTGACGCCCTCATCCAAAAGGTCCGCACACTGGGCATCGGAGTGCATGCCGTTACCACACCCTTTGTCCTCGATGACTTCGAGCTCGGACGCTGGTCCGTGCGCCGGGCGCTCGGTCTTCCCCTGAGAGAGCAAAGCTACGATTGGGTCTCGTTCATGGCCTATCGCAGCGAGTACGAACGCCTGATCGGACACTTGGGTTGGAGTCTTTGCCGGGATACGGCCCGTCGGGCCGTGCGGGTGCTGGGATCACGCGCGGCCCTCGATGTGGGGGTGGTGGGTGACATTGTGTTTCCGCATGTCCTGCATGGAATGGGTCGGATGGAGGAGGTTCGTGCGGAGCTTCGGGCCGCCCGTGAGGGAGGCGTGAGGCGAATCCAGATCTACTGGCTCTCGGGGCTGATTAGGCTTGAGGACTGGACCCGAGTGGGGCAAATCGAGCCTGCTTTGCCACTGCGGGGGGAGTGGATCGGGCGGTTTAAAGTGGGATTGCTCAAGCGCGTGGTGCGTGTCGCGCTGGGTTTGGTCTTTTTCGGGAGAAAATCATGAACGGGGTCCTTGTCTGGTGGCTGGTCCTGGTCAGCGCTTTTGGTTTGAATGCTGTTCTATGGGCACGCGAATGGAAACGCAGCGTCCGGCGCCCGAGCCTGCGGGAGTTCATTCGTGCGCCACTGCGGGCCGAATCCATGGTCTGGCTCTCGGGGCTTTATGTTTTTGGCTGCGGCCTTAGGGCGCTCTTTCCCAAGGCCGATGTCGAACGTCTGGCGCTTTTTGATACTTGGTTTTCGAGCGTATTTTTTGGCCGGTCCGTTGCGACCGTGGCCGAACTCGCCTTTGCCGCCCAATGGTCCATCCTCCTCTTTGGGCTGGGATTTAAGAAGCTCTCCCGACTTGTGCTGGCTGCCATTGGGCTGGCCGAGGTTTTTTCGTGGTATTCGGTGATCACCACCCATTTTCTGGGCAACTGCATCGAGGAGAGCCTCTGGGGACTGTCTTTTCTGGCGATCTCACTAGCCCTTTGGACCTCCGGAAGGCGCTGGTACGCGCTGGCCTGCGGGGCATATGTGGCTTTCATGGCGATGGTGGATGTGCCCATGTACATTGGCAGGCTCAAGCAGCAGCTCGCCGGGAGCGACGGTGGGACAAGGTTCATGGGCTTTTGGGAAGGGGTGAAGGACCTCAACCAGCGACGCGTCGTCAGTTGGTCGATGGCCGACTGGGGGCCCGAAATCCCGTGGATGACGCTCTATTTCACGGTGGCTGTGTGGGTCAGTATCCGGCTCTGCCGTTTTGACGGGACTGAAACTCTGTCAGAGAACGGTTAGAACCGCATCCCAACCGAAGCCTGACTGTAGTTGCGCCGGCCGATGCCGATAGGCTCAACATCAGATGACGGTACTCGTAAAAACCTTCGAAAACATTGTCGAGCTCGATCAGATGAGCCTCCGCTGGGTGAGCCGGCGGCGGACTCCCTTGCTTGACACGCTGATGCGGGGCTTTACCCGATCGGGCGACTGGCAGAGCTGGACCGCACTCTCGCTTGCCGCGCTGGCAGCAGGCGGGGAGTGGAGGCGGGTGGCATTGCTCGTGATCCCGAGGCTGCTTTTGACGCTGGGGCTTTGCTTTGCGATCAAGACCCTTTCGCGCCGTCCCCGGCCGTCGGTTGCGATGGGGGATTTTTCGTCACTCCTCAAGAATCCGGATCCCTACTCATTTCCCTCGTCCCACACCGCGTGTGCGTGGGTGGTTTGTGCCAGCGTGGGTTTTGCGGTGGGCGGCGCTGCGGTGTGGCTCTGGCCGGCGCTGATTGCCTACGCATCACTCATCAGCTACTCGCGCATCCATGTCGGCGCGCATTATCCCCTCGATGTCGTGATCGGCACGATCATCGGAGTGGGCATGGCCTGCCTCTAAGCTAGGCTCCCATCACCTGCGAAACCGAATCTGAAATCTTGGAGCAGAGTCCTTCCAGCGGCAGGTCGTTCGCATCGCCATTGAAGGGGTTCTCGATCTCCTCGGCAATGAGTTCGAGGCTCGCCAGCACATACAGGATGAGCATCGTGACCGGAACCACCTTGTAGCCCAGCGGTCCGCTCTGGACCCATGGGAAGAGCATCACATAGATGAAGACGAATTTTTTGATGAACACCGAGTAGATGAAGGGGATCGGGGTGTTCTTGATGCGCTCGCATGCGCCGCAGATATTCATCCACTCATCGAGGTTGTGGTTGAGCAGCAGCAGGCTTGCCTCCGGCCGTGGCAGGGGTGCGGCGGCCTGGTGGAGGACCGATCTGAGTTCACTTGCCGTCACGAGGGGCTGGTGTCCGGTGGAGGGAAGGCCGGGCAAGTCCACTCGCTGGTCACGCAGGTGGTGCATGAGGACGGATGGAAATATCTTCAAGAGTTCAGTCGCCCGGGCGCGAAGGGTTGCGGAGCCGGCTCCGGCGCCAATCATCAGATCCGACTGGAGAGCCAGATTGCGCGTGCAGTTGACGAGCGAGCCCCAAAGCTTGCGTCCCTCCCACCAGCGATCGTAGGCGGAGTTGGTCCTGAACACGAGCATGAGCGAGATCATGAAACCCAGGGTGGAGTAGACGATCCCCAGGCTTGCCGCCGCCTTTCGGGTCTCCTCATTGAAGAGGGAGTTTTCAAAATAGGCGATGGCGGCGGAGTAGGCTCCGACCGCCAGCAGGAGCGGGAAGAGGGCCCGCAGGGTCTCGCCCCTGTGGATCCTGAGGAGGAAGCCGAACCAGTCCTTGGGGTTGTAGGCAATCATTGAAAAAGTCCCGGTTTGAACCCGAATGGGGGGGAAAGCCCCGCAGCCTGTGCAGCTGCGGGGCTTTGCGGCTACCTGACGTCGAAGCGA
>CAZDSX010000049.1:0-1359 GCA_964508305.1 uncultured Bacteriovorax sp. | reverse complement strand
TCGAGCATCATCACCTTGTTCCAGGCGGCAACGAAGTCGTTGACGAACTTCTGCCTGGCGTCGTCGGAGGCATAAACCTCTGCGAGTGCCCGGAGCTCGGAGTGGGAACCGAAGATCAGGTCAACCGGAGTGGCGGTCCACCTGGTTGCACCGGTCTTGCGATCCACGCCCTCGTAGATTCCGTCGCCCTTGGCTGACTTCTGCCACTTCGTCGACATGTCGAGGAGGTTGACAAAGAAGTCATTGCTGAGGGCTCCCGGCCTGCTGGTCAGGATGCCGTTCTGGGATGCACCCGAGTTGGCATTCATTGCGCGCATGCCGCCCACGAGCACCGTCATTTCGGGTACCGTGAGGGCCAGCATGTTGGCGCGTTCCACCAGCATCTCGGTCGGGGAGAGGTAGTTGCCGTCGCCGTAGTAGTTTCGGAATGCGTCCGCCTTGGGCTCAAGCACGCCGAAGGTGGAAGCGTCCGTCTGCTCCTGCGAGGCATCCATGCGTCCTGGAATGAAGGGGACCTTGGCACTGGCGCCCGCCTGCTTTGCGGCCTGCTCCACTGCAGCGGCTCCGCCGAGGACGATCAAGTCCGCGAGCGAAACCTTCTTCCCGCCTGACTGTGCTCCGTTGAAGTCCTTTTGGATTCCCTCGAGGACCTTGAGCACCTTGTCGAGCTCGGCCGGGTCATTCACTGCCCATTCCTTCTGGGGAGCCAGTCGGATGCGTGCTCCATTGGCCCCGCCCCGCATGTCGGTGCTGCGGAAGGATGCCGCAGACGCCCATGCCGTGCGCACCAGTTCGGAGACCGAAAGTCCCGAGGCCAGGATCTTGGACTTGAGTCCTGCGATATCGGACGCGTCCACGAGCTTGTGGTTCACGGCCGGAATCGGATCCTGCCAGGCAAGGGTTTCCTTGGGGACTTCGGATCCCACGTACCGGGCGCGCGGACCCAGGTCGCGATGGGTGAGCTTGAACCAGGCCTTTGCAAAAGCCAGCTGGTATTCAGCCGGATTTTCGAGGAATCGCTTGGCGATCTTCTGGTAGCTCGGGTCCATCTTGAGCGCGAGGTCGGTGGTGAACATGATCGGCGCATGACGCTTGGACTTGTCATGTGCATCGGGCACCAGGTTCGCTCCCGCCCCGTCCTTCGGGATCCACTGCGTGGCTCCCGCCGGGCTCTTGGTCTTCACCCATTCAAAGGCAAAGAGGTTGCTGAGGTACTGGCTGCTCCACTGGGTCGGGTTCGGGGTCCAGGCGCCTTCGAGGCCGCTGGTGATCGTGTCGCCACCTTTGCCGGTGCCGCACTTGTTGGTCCAGCCAAAGCCCTGCTCTTCGATGCCTGCCGCAGCCGGTTCGGCTCCCACG
>CAZDSX010000048.1:0-19968 GCA_964508305.1 uncultured Bacteriovorax sp. | reverse complement strand
GCCTCCGAGCTCCAGCTCTCGTTTACCTCACCTGAGCGCTACGAGATGAGTTCCAAGACCTTTTCGTTGGGCCTGGCGCGGTTTTTTTAGCTGAATTGTCAGTCCGGACACACTCGTTCCCGTCAAGCCTCCGCCGATAAGATGGAGGATATGGGGAAAAGCACCCGATCGGGGCAGCGCCATGCCCCCGCCTTATTTGCGGCCCTCGCGGTTTTCGCGCTGGGAGCGGCAGGCTGTTCCCCGCCGGGATTCAAATCCAAGAAGGCGCAGGCCACCTTTCAGTGCGAGCAGCAGGGCGGACTCTGGAACGACGAGTCGGGCTGCTTCATCGACTCTGTTGCCCCCGTGGTGACCGGACTCTCGGACTCGCTCACCCCCGTGCCCTCCAAGAGCTGGACCTGGGCATGCTCGGATGCGGGATCCAGCAACGTCTGCAGCTACCGCTTCGAAGTCGACCAGGATCCCTCGACCGTTCCCTCAGGAGAGTGGGGCTCCGAAACCACGGCCTCGCTTGCCACTGGCAACGGAGTTTACTACCTGCACGTTGTTGCGCGCGATTCCTTCGGCAATACCTCCGATGTGGTGCACGTTTCGGCCGTGCTTGACCCCATGGTCCCCGAGGCACCGACTGCGCTCTCGCTGGTTTCGCCTGCTTCTTCCCCGGGTACTCTCGACCCTCCCGTGGTCCGTGTTTCAGGCGTTTCGATGGGCGACACGGTGACCCTCTACGGTGATAGCGGTTGCACGGTGGCGCGCGGCTCGGCTGCCTCCTCGGGATCGACGGTCGACATCACCGCTTCAGTGATCGGATCAGACGGCCAGCTGGTCTACTACGCCAACCGTTCAGTGGCCGGGACAAGCTCGGCCTGCAGCACGGCATCGCTGGCTTACCGTCTCGACACGACGGCTCCAGTCGTGACGGGCCTTTCCAATGACCCGGTCGTGGCGACTTCCAAGTCCTGGGTGTGGGGTTGCACGGATGCGGGCTCCTCCGATACGTGCACCTACTCGGTGCTCGTTGACCAGAACGTCTCGGCGACACCTACGGCAGCCTTTTCGTCCAATGCAACCCAGACGCTTTCGGCCGTGACGGGCAGGTATTACCTCCACGTGATTGCCAGGGATACGGCAGGCAACTTGTCTGCACCAGTCCATGTGTATGTGGATCTGGATGCGACGGCGCCTGCGGCTCCATCGGGATTGGCGCTGGTTTCGCCAGCCACTTCACCGGCATCGGATTCGACGCCTGAGATTGAAGTCTCCGGAGTCGTTGCGGGAGACACGGTGAGGCTCTACACGACTTCAAACTGTTCGAGCACGGCCGTTGCCACAGGGACAGTGGCGGCGTCCCAAACCAGCATCTCGCTCACGGCATCCGCCATCGTAGCTGATGGAAGTGTGAGCTACTACGCCCGCGCCACCGATCCGCTGGGCAATGCTTCTTCTTGCAGCTCTGCCAGCGTCGCCTACACGCTCGACACGCAGGGCCCGGTGGTCACCGGGCTTGCCGATGACATCCAGGCGAGCCCGCCGAATTCCAAAACCTGGAGCTGGAACTGCACCGACGGAGGCGTTGCCGCGACCTGCAGCTACGTCTACCTCGTGGATCTACTGGCGACGACTGAGCCTACGGGCATTTACTCCACGACCACCATGGCCACCCAGGTCATCCAAGGCTCGGGAAGCGGAATCTTTTATATCCATGTCCGTGCCATGGATGCGGCCGGAAATCTCTCGTCCACGGTCCATGTCAAAGCCAATCTCTTCAACAGCGTGCCCGGTGCTCCTCCGATGCTCACTCTCAAGGATCCTGCGACGACTCCGGGGATGGATACAACACCGGAAATCCGCGTGGGCGGGATCGCTCCTGGTGAAAAAGTTACACTCTATTCCAATGCGAGCTGCACGACTCCAGCGAGCGCCGAGGTCACTGCAGTGGCAACCGTGGTCGATATCACGGTGAGTCCGCCACTTTCCGGGGATGGGGCGCGAACATTCTATGCGAAGTCCGTCGATGCAGACGGGGATCCATCGCCCTGCAGTTCGGCTTCGGTTTCCTACACGCTGGATCTCCAGGCCCCGGCAGTCACCGGACTCGCGGACAGCAATACCCCTGAGCGAACCAAGACGTTTACTTGGGGATGTTCGGAGGCCGGCTGCACCTACTCCTATGTGGTGGATGAATCGGCGACGACGATCCCGAGTGGGGCCTTCTCGGCCACGGCGACCACCACGATTTCGACGGGAAGCGGAGTTTACCACCTGCACGTCATTGCCAAGGATACTGCAGGCAATCTTTCTACTGCAGTCCATTTCTCCATGATGCTCGACAACACTCCGCCGGGTGTTCCGACCGCGCTCAGCCTTTCGAATCCTTCGAGCTCCCCCGGCACCGTCACGACGCCGGCCATCCTGGTTGGCGGTGTGGCAAGCGGCGATGTGGTGTCGATTCATTCCAACTCGACCTGCTCGGTGTCGAGCCAGAAGGCGTCGGGCACCGCCACTTCGAGCACGATCACGCTGACTTCCTCGGCGGTCCCCGAAGGAGAGACCATCTTCTATGCGAAGTCTGCCGATGCGCTCGGCAATGAGTCGGCCTGCTCCACGGCATTCGTGAGCTACACGCTCAATAGCGCACCGCCGCCCGCACCCAGCTCGATCACGCTCCTTTCACCCGCCAGCAGTCCAAGTATCGTGGCCACGCCGCAGCTCCGGGTTTCGGGTGTGGAGACGGGCTACACCGTGAGCCTGTACGATGGTGCCGGCTGCCCGGGTACGGCCAAGGCGAGCGGGACAGCCACGGGCACGACCATCGACCTCACGAGCAGCGCACTCAGCGAAGGGACTCATGAGTTCCATGCCAAGTCAGTGAACTCCTTGGGGGTGGCGTCAGCCTGCAGCGTGGCCTCCTTCACCTACATCATGGATACCACCGCGCCCACGGTTTCGTTGACCTCAGCCGAACTTTCGTCCTCCGGTGGGACACTCACGACTTCCACGGCATCTGTGACGGTGACCTTCAGTGAAGCGGTCACCGGCTTCGGTGTGGGGGACTTGGACGTGATCGGCGCGACACCCCAGCTGATGAGCATCTCGAGCGGCGCGGATCAGTATGTTTTTGCGCTCACGATCACGGCCAATGCAGGGGGGCTCGTGAGTTTTACCCTGGATGAAGATGCCGCAGAAGACCTTGCCGGAAACATCTCAGTCGCTCCCACTGCGGCCATCACTGCTACTTATTCGCCCACTGCAATTGATGGAACCATTGCCGCATCGGGCACCCAGTCGTTCAAGATCCAGCGGGCCTCAGGTAGTGCTGCGATGCCGGTCCAGGTACCACTGGATATCACGACGACCGGGGATGCGAGGATTCCCGTAAACCAGGGAATCACGCAAGCGTTCACCAAGATTTCGGCAAGCGGCTACAACAACGCGAGCTACAGTTGTGCCCTCCTGAACGGGGCGGTCTACTGCTGGGGCGTGAACTACCGGGGTAGGTTGGGGAACAACTCAAGCGCGACCAACCTTGCGGTTCCCACTGCGGTGGCCGGAGCGTTTCCGACACCAGCCAACGGGAATGCCAGCTTCATTGACATTGCCACGGGCCTTTACCATGCGTGTGCGGCCACCAGTGCCGGTGAAGCCTACTGCTGGGGCACCAATAGCTTTGGCGGACTCGGAAATGGCGGGACCACTCAAAGCTTCCGCCCGGTGAGAGTGTCCATGCCGGCAGGAGAGCTCGTGGCCAGCATCACTGCTGGCTATCAGAGCAGCTGCGCCATCACGACGACGGGCAAACTCTATTGTTGGGGATATAACGCCAACGGGCAGGTGGGAAACAACTCGACCACCAATGCCTTGACCCCACAGCTTGTGGGAACCGATTTCATCAAGGTGTCCACGGGTTTTACCCACGTGTGTGCGATCAAGACGGGCGGAGATCTCTACTGCTGGGGAAGCACCTCCAAGGGGGAACTGGGAATTGGTAGCATCACCGGGGTCAACACCAAGATTCCGCAGCAAGTATCCGGCAGCTACCTTGATGTCGCCACGGGCGTGTACGTGACCTGCGCAGTGCGCGCCGACCAAGGCGTGGTGTGCTGGGGCTACAACTCTTATGGAACGCTCGGAAACGGCGGGACTACGGGCAATACCAATTCCCCTCCACTCCAGGCGGTCCTGACGGATGCGGCTTCGATTGACGGCGACAACTACCAGATGTGCGCGATCAAGACGGGTGGTGATCTCTACTGCTGGGGGCTCAACAAGACCTCTCAAGTGGGCGATGGGACGCAAGTCAGCCGCAAGGTCCCGACACAGGTGGGGAGCAACTACACGGCAGTGGCCGTCGGGCACACGCACACCTGTGGGATCAGAAATGGCAAGACTGTGTGCTGGGGACTGGGTGGAACGGGCGAACTGGGAGTCGGCAATTTCCAGATCCTTCCTGCTCCCGTGCAGCTTGGCCTCTCGGTGGCTGGTTTTGCTGCGGGATCTGCGAGCACCTGCTCATGGAGTGGTACGGACGAAGCTTACTGCTGGGGAGACAACAGCGATGGGCAGCTGGGGCTCGGGACCTATGCCAATTACCAGCCCGAGCCTGCGCTGGTGGGAAGCGGGTTCACCTTCCTGGCTGCAGCCGCCAGGCATCGCTGCGGGCTCAAGGTCACGGATCTCTATTGCTGGGGCTATGGGTTGAACGGGCGGCTTGGTTTTGGAAATACCTCGAGCAAGTACACGCCCGCGCTCCTGGGTGCGGGTTACTCGCAAGTGTCCTTACGAGGCGGTACGACTTGTGCCATCAAGACCAATGGCGAACTTTATTGCTGGGGTCTCAATGATTACGGCCAGCTGGGAGTCGGGGATCAGGTCGACCGCACCACTCCCGTCCGGGTCGGCGCATCGATCGGGGATGGACTGTTCCATGCCGTTGCGGTGGGAGCCTCCCATGCATGCGCCATCCAAAAAATTGCGTCCGGCCAATCCGGCGGTGCTCTTTATTGCTGGGGCGCCAACAACACCGGGCAGCTGGGGATTGGGAGCACCAGTCCAAGCCTGGTTCCGGTGCAGGTGGGAGCGGCCCTGTATAAAAGAGTTGCCGCAGGAAACGCCCACAACACCTGCGCCATTACCGATTCGGATGACCTTTATTGCTGGGGAACCAATGCATCCTCGGTCAATCAAGTGGGAGATGGGTCTGCAACCCAACGCAACTCGCCTGTTCCAGTGATGGCAGGAACCAAGTTCGCCAGCGTTTCGGTATCAGACAGTGGAGCCACTTCTTGCGCGGTCACCACGAGCGACGACTTGTACTGCTGGGGCATGGCTGCAAGCGGGAGGCTCGGATCGGGCACTGCAACGCAGTCCGCATTCCCAACGTTGGTGGGGCCGGGCTACAGCAAGGTGGATCTGGGAGCCACGCACGGATGCGCCCTCAAGACATCGGGTGAGTTTGTCTGCTGGGGTCTCGGTGGCGCCTCGCAAATGGGCTACAGCTCGATCCGCTCAACTCCGCCCCCGGTTGCCTATGGGAGCTGCACCATCCTCGGCAATGCGGGCACGGTGACTTCCTCGAGCTGCGAGTGCGATTCCAAGCGCTGCTGGATGTACCTCACGACCAGCGGCACGGCCGGTACGATTGGATACAAGGTCGTGACTCCGTCCTCTTACTTGGATCCGAACTCCCTTCCGGTTGAATCTTCGGGCGTGCTCACCATCACTCCGAATTGAGTAATCGGGAGATCTCGTGCACAATTTGTGGCGATGCGCCAAGTGCTGCGATCACTTGCAGTTGTCTTGATTTGTTGGGTTACTCCCGCAGGCGCGCTCGCAGCCTGGAGCCCCAAACTTCCCGTCAAAGGCGTGACGCTTGAATTCCCGGATCGCAAGACCCCGGGAGCGGGCATTGCGGGCCTGGAGTGGGACAGCCTGCGCTTTGACCTGTCGATTGAGACCGTGCCGGGAAGCCCCACCCCCACTCGCGCGCGCATGCATCTGTATGGCACCGTCGTTTCGGGGATCGCCAAGGACTACTGCCAGCTGGCCTACCCGCAGGATCAGGCCAAGATCCCGGTCAATGAGACGGGAAGTTTTGAGTTCATCGTTTCGCTCAAAGGTATTGAGACCAATGGCAGGCTCGCCTGCGTCACCGACCTCGGAAGTGTCACGATTGAAAATGTGGTCGTGAAGTTTCCCGGGCTCAAGCGCTTCCTGTTCAATTATGCGGCAGCCCGGGTGCCCCGATTCGATGCCCATGTGGGACTGGGCGCAACCTCCATTATCTATAGTGAGATCACCAACGGATTTTCGACCGACTACAAGAGCCTCTCTGCGACGCTGACCGGGGGGGCCAACTACTGGGTCAAGCCCGGCCGCTGGTCAGTGTCGGGTGCCGGGTATGTCACCGTCACCCCGATCACTCGCTCCGGCCTTGGGGAGTCTTCCGATGTCCGCTTCCTCGGGATCAACCTGAGGGCGGGCTGGGTCGTCCCGCGCATTCGCAGGCCCTGGAGCTTCACGCTCTTCGGGGGTGGCTACTATGTCACCACGATCGTCACGCCGAGGACCTTTGGGTTCCAGAACATGGCAGGACCCCAGCTCTACCCACGACTTCGCTACTTCAGGAGAAACGGTGACCAAGTCTCCACCTACGTCAAATTCTCTCCCGTCGCCGTGAGCCTGAGCCTGCTCAACTTTTCCAACCGCGAGATGGCCCTGGGAGTGAGCTATGTCTTCGCGCGCAAGGCCATCAGCATCAATGTGGACGCCTCGGACCTGGGGCTCAAATTCATCCAACCCGAGACGGGCGAGTCCTTCGAGATGAGGACGCGCACCGTGTCTTTGGGAGTCGGAAAGTCGTTTTAAACGCCCTGCAAGTGTGTCGCGCCTGACCCACTATCGGATCCCTGACGGCAACCGATAAACTAAGAGCAATGCAGTGTTTCGCATCAGTGCGCCATTGGGCGATCAGGCTGAGCGTCATCGCGTGGGCAGCTGCCTTGAGCGGATGCTTTCAGCCCACTTTTGTCTCACGCAAGGTGTCTGCGATCTCCAAAAGTTTTGGTTTCTCTGGAAAAGTCCAGGCAGGCCCGCTTCAGGTGGGCGAAGTGAGTGTTTACTCACTCACCGATTCGGGAACCCGGGGGGAACTCCTGGGATCTTCGACAACTGACTTGGATGGAAACTTCAACGTCAATATCTCGAAGGACTTTGGCGGACGCCCCGTGATGGTCGTGGCCAGCGGGGGAGTGTTCGAGGAAGAAGCCTCGGCTGCGCCCGTGAATCTGGGTGCAGGCGAGCTTGTTGCCCTGGTGGATGCCGCCGGAGGCACGGTAGCAGTGACGCCACTCAGCCATCTTGCCTACCGCGGGTTTGCCTCCGCGCAGCTCGCAGCAGCCGGGATGTCGGACGCCGAACTGCAGGAGGCGATCCTGGATGCGGGCGGTGCGATCGCCACGCAGTTCGGGCTTACGGCTCGTGAGCTGATCACCACCCTTCCTAGTGATCCAGCTTCCATGACCTCGGGCCAGGGTGAGTCGCCAAAGAAGTACGCTCGCGCGCTCGCGGCTCTCTCCCTCGAGGCAGTCAATGAGGGAAAAAATTCCATCGAGTTCGTGGCCCAGCCAGGCTCCCTCCCCGATCTTGCCGGGGTGCAGGCGTGGATGGCCATGATTGCCTCAGCCGACGACGGAGACAGGAGCCTCAAGGACATTTTGGATGATGCATTGGCAGGGAGCTCCGTCGCGTTTGGTGGGGGAGTTCCTCCGTCGCTGCTCTTGCCCGAGGATTTTGGGGAGCACACCCTCTTGCTGTCGAGTTTCACAGGGCCCGAGTGGGCTTCTTTTAGGATCGAGGCATCGAGCAGCAACCCCGATGTGGTCTCTCATCCGTCGGTTGTCCTAAGCCCGGATGGCAGGGGGGCCACCCTCTCTTTCACCTCTGTCAAGGACGCGGTGGGCAGTGCCGTCGTGACGGTCGTCCTGCAGGGCGTGGCAAGGACCGGCAATTCAGCCTCGGTGACCATTCCTGTAACGGTGTCTGCGATCAACGACAATCCGACGCTCAACGCGATCCCGGACCTCGAGCTCCCGTTCAATACCGGAGCGACGATCAATCTGAGCGGAATCACTTCGGGGGCGCAAAATGAGGCAGCGCAGGTTCTATCCGTGACGGCTGCCCCGTCGGACCCCTCCCTTTTTGCGAGCGTTTCGGTGAGTTATGAGTCTCCCCAGTCCGCCGGATCGATCGCAGTCCTGCCCAATCTCGGGGCGGTCGCCGAGGAGCCCACCTTGATTCAGGTGACGGTGACTGACAGCGAGGGCGCAAGTTTTGTGCGCAACTTCAGCGTGAGGATTCGGGGAGACGAGAGCGCCTCCTCGGAGACGACGACCACAACAACTACGACTACGACGACGGAGCAGTCCGGCGGCGAGGGCGCCTCCGAGGAGACCACGACCACCACGACGACCGAGCAGTCCGGTGGCGGTGGTGAAACCGGTGGTCCGAGCTATTCACTGGTCACCAGCCTGGGCACTGGAGCCCTCGTCCGAGGCCAATGGCAGGTCGTGACTGGACAGTGTACGGGCTCTACCGTCCAGCTTGCCTGCGGAGGAACTACGGCTTCTGCGCCCTGCTCCGAGCAACTCACCTACGAGGCTTCCCTTGATTTTGCCGCCTGTGGAGACGGCCCACAGGTGCTCTCGGTGGGCGACGGAATCCTGAGTGCCAGTCTCTCGATCACGGTGGACTCGGTCCCTCCGCCTGCTGCCACTTCGATGACCCTCGAGTTGGATGGAAGCGTCTCACGGGGCATGCGCCTCGATTGGGTGGCCTCGGCGGAACCAGGAGTGCGTCAGCTGGCCGAAATCTTCAGCGGAGGCGGCTGCTCGGGCGAAGTTGTCCAGCCTCAGGACTCAGTCAGCCCGCCGCTCATCCTGTCCGCGGCTTCTGCCGGCGTCTACAGTTACCGAATCGCCACCTTCGACCCGGCGGGCAACCGCTCGGACTCCACCTGCTCGACTCCAGTCGAAGTAGTGGACTCCTCCAGCGAGGGCAATGGAGGGGGCGGCACTGTTGAACAGCTCCAGCCCGTTGTGCAGTTTCCCGCCGGGGTGTCGTCTTTTGTGAAGGCGGATGGGACCGTCCTCTTTTCGGCGGGGTCGGTCAGCATCACCTCGATCGTCCTGACCGAACAATCGGCCCTGGGCCAGGAGTGGCACTCGAACCATGACCTGCTTGAGTTTAGCATCATCTCCGGATCGAGCGTGAGCACGTCGGATTATGGTTCGTATTACCCATTCACGATCGGATACTGGAATGGAGATCCTGCGGCGTTTGAAATCCGAGTCGGGGTCGTGGTGTCGTCCATGGCCTCCAGCGGGTATTCGGTTCCCCATTCGGAGTTCACCATCCGGGGCTGCGGCTACCTTGCGACTTCGGATAACCAGCTGCAGGGCGAGGGCTGCTACGAAAGTTATGATGCCTACAAAGTGTGGGAGTGTGGCACCCGCTCCGAGACCTGGAATGTCGGATCCCAGCAGTGCGACCCGCCTCCCACGCCGACCACCCTGGTTCCTTCGGTCTCCTTGCAGGGATCGATGCTGGGCGCCTACTCAGAGTCCGGTACCTTGTTTGTCCAAGCAGTCGGGAGCCAGCAGATCCCGCTCAGTTTGGGGAGCGCGACTGGTTACGATCACCACTTGTTTTCCTTCAGTGAGCACCCGGACGATCACTGGGGGTTGAGTATTGGCTGGGACGCCATGCTTGGATCTTACTCCACGATCGCCCAAACCGGCGGACCCGGGTTGGAACATGGACAACAGATCCGGATCCTCGCTTCGATCAAGGAGGAATATCAGGGCAATTACGCCATCTATCCCGGCTACTCGGAACTCACGGTGAGGGTGTGCGGCTACATCGCAGTGCAGCCCAATGGACAGGCCCAGCCCTACGGTGTTTGCTTTGAGTCGGAGTCGGCTGCCAACCTGGCTGCGGGCGAATATGGTTGCGGGATGTCCCAGGGAACTTGGGATCCGAATAGCCAGACCTGTTCGTATTATTAAAGCTCAAATCGAAGACCGACGGAGGTGGACCTGCCGGCCAGGCTCAGGTTGGAGTCTGCCCCGGAGCGTTGGGTGGTTTCCAGGGTCAGGTAGACCCGGCTCACATCGTAGCCATTGTAGAACTCTGCGGCAGCATCCGGGTCTGCGGCACTCAGGAAGAACCTCAGTCCGTAGAATAACCCCGCTGACGGGATGGAGCCGCTCGATCCCGAAGGAAGCTTGTAAGCCACTTTTCCCATGGAATAGCCGATGACTGGAACGACCCACTGATTGGTAAACCACTTGGCCTGGTAGGCGCCGCGAAGACCATAGACCAGCAGCCGATCGGCAGCCGAACTCCTGTGGTAGCCCGCGTTCAACCCGAGGGAAATCACCCCCACCGCCTGGATCCATCGAGGCTGGACCTCCAGTCCGGTCTCCAGACCACGGGCACCATCCAGTGCCTGTCCAGCAATCACCGAGTCAGCTCCCAGTGCTGCGCGGGATGATCCCGAGAGCTGCAGCGCAAACAGGGGGCGCTTTTGAAGGTAATAGGGCGTCGAATAGTCCCGACTGGAGCGTCTGCGGGTCAGCCTCGATTCGTTGGGAGGGCCCGTCTCCTCACGCAGAGACGAAGGAGGTTCTGGTTTTTCCGCCAGCGTTTGGACAGGTTCGGGGCCCTCGATCGCCTTGGGAGGGGATTCCTCCACCACTGCTGCCTCCGTTGGTGCCTGGGCGGATGGTTCCTGGGGCTCCGGTGCTGGCTGCTCCGGCTTTGCCTCCTGTTTTGCCACCGTGACCGGTGGTTCCTCCTTTTTTGCAGGCGGGGTTTCCCGGGGTGGCGGTGGCGCTTCGCTTTTCACGGCCTGCTGAGGGGCGGTAGGAAAATCTGAATCCGGCTCCTCGCCCGTGGACTCCACGCTCAGGACGCCTCCAAAGGGGTCCTCCTCCTCCTCGACCGTGGCGCAGCCCGCGAGGCCCATCCAAAGGAGGGCTCCTGCCAGGAACCGAAGATCAAGAGGAGGAATTTTTTTTGATCGCATCATTCAAAAGAATGCCTCACTAGAGGCTATAGGACAATGACAAGCCTCCAGTCTGGAGTCGAATCCGGGTCAGCTCATCGAGATTAAAATGCAGATCCTCGTATTCCACCGCAACGCGCATGCGGTGGGAATTCCTGAGCGGCCACTGATGAAGAAGACGCAACGAGGTGGCCGCCTGATCGAGGCTCACGGTGCCCGACAGGCTGCTCCCAAGTGGACTGTGGGCGATTTCGATCCAGGTCTTGTAGCCCTTGGTTCCCTGGACTCCGAGCGAGAGGCCTGCTCTCGGCGCAAGGAGGTTGGAAAAACCGAAATCCGCGCCATTTGGAAAGAGGTTCCAATAGCGAACACCCAGTTGCCACGCTGATGCCAGCCTGGCGGCAGGAGCGCTGATCGACCTGCCCAGCTGCAGATGTCCGTGGAGCAGTTGTGGGGCGATCTCCCTGTTGCTGGTGGAAAGCTTGAGGAAGGTGGTGCCTGCCAGCGCGTGAAAGTCCCACTTGGATGCGCCAAGCTGGGTTCGAAAATCAGCTCGAACCAGGCCATTTGAGGACCTATAAAATTCCGATCCGCTCTGGCGGCAATTGAGGGACAGAAGGCCTACATCCAGGCTGAGGGCGTCGAACATTCGGATCTGAACCTTGCGGATCTGGGTGTCGTAGGCGGCCCGGAGGATGATGGTCTCGCTCTGACTCCTCCCCTTGGGGCCGGTGGCAATGAAGCTCACGGTACCTTCGTTGCGTGTCGGGTAGTACACCATCGAAAAAGTACGATTGGCCGCGCGCGGAGCGACCAGGACCACCTCTCCAACCGAGAGGCTCCAGCCCTTTCTGTCGAATCCGCCTCGAATCCTCACGAAGGGCTTGAGCTCAGTGCCGGCAGGCATGAGGTTCACCGCCAGGTCACCGGTGTCGAAAGAAAGGCCATCGATGGCCTGTCCGCCAACGGACCGCTCGATGGATGCGGACCACTCACTTTGCATGGGGGAGTCGACGATCTTGAGGGCCGGCACGGCGGGTGGGGCCGCAAAGGCAGTGGCTCCCCCAAGGAGGGCAGCGAGCATTGCCGGCAATAGCGCCTGCCAGAAACTCATGCCGAGCCTGCAGTGCTTCAATCGTCCCTCATGGGAACCATAGTAGCAGCGGCAGTAAGGCTCTGCATCAATCTGCAGGGTGGCAGGGCATCACGCGATCGATGCGGTGTCAGCTCCCTGACACAAGCTTCCCTGGCCACGCTGCTTGCAAAGAGTTTCCGACGTGCCGCAAAATGAAGGGGCATGAACCCATCCTCGCTGCTTGGCATCGTTTCTTCGCTCGTCATCCTCGTATCAGGCATCCTGATGTCGACAAAAACGCCGAAGATCTTCCTTGATACCCACGCGATCGTGATCGTGATCGGGGGCACGCTTGCGGCCAGCTTCATGTGTTTTCCGATGTCCTCGTTCGTGAGCATGGCGCGCGCGTTCGCCAAAAAATTCCTTGGAAATTATGCGACTAGAAACGAACAGGTGATCCGAGAAATCGTCGAGCTTGCACGAGGGAGTCGTGCAGATCCGAACCATCTCAAGACGGCGGGTGCTGCCATCAAGACGATCTTCCTCAAGGATGCAGTCGAGATCCTCGCGCGCGGGGGTGTCAGTGACGAGGCCCTCGACAAGATCCTGCGCAAGCGGAACAGCACGTTCACGAAGCGGTATGACGAGGAGGCGCTGATCTTCAAGACCATTTCCAAGTTCCCGCCCGCATTCGGACTCATGGGGACCACGCTGGGGATGATCTCCCTCTTGCAGAACCTCGGTTCAAAAGAGGCGTTTGCGCTCCTTGGGCCGTCGATGTCGATTGGTCTGGTGGCTACCTTCTACGGGATCGCCATTGCCAACCTGCTCCTGATCCCGCTCGGGGAGAACCTCACGAAGTTGAACAAGGAAGACGCCACGATCCGTGAGATGGTGATCGATGGAATCAAGATGATCCGGGCGAAGGAGCATCCCGTGGTGATTGAAGAGTATCTCAAAAGTTACCTGCTCCCTGCCGAGCGCGGCAGGGTCAAGAAGGCCCAGGCCTGAACCAGATGGGCATGCATTCGGATGATGAAGATTCCGTTCCGGTGGAGGCCCACGCCGAAGAAGGCGAGGGCCTGTGGCTGGTCTCCTATGCCGACATGATGACCCTGCTGTGCGGGTTCTTCATCATCCTGCTCAGCTTTGCAAAGATCGATGACGGAGCCCTCGAGGAGCTGAAAAGGGAGACAACCAAGGTCTTCGGCGGCGAATACCAGCGGCCCTTCGAGGATCTTGCAAAGCGGATCCAGGACATCGTGGACAAGAGCGGCGTGGCAGACCAGGTCATCGTCACCGACAAGGGCTCCGGCGTGGAGATAGCCTTCCGTGGCGGACTGTTCTTTGAGTCCGGTACCGCCGAGCCCAATCAAAAGGCGCGTGAGCTGGTTTCCGACCTGATCAGTGAGCTCAAAAAGGAGAAGGAGCAGTATTTCTACCTGATCGAAGGCCATACGGACGGGATTCCCATCCGCTCCAAGATCTTTCCGAGCAACTGGGAGCTGTCCAGTGTGAGGGCCTGCTCCGTGTTGCGCCTTTTTGAGGAGGCGGGGTTTTTGCCGGAGAAGCTGAAAGCCGTTGGCTACGCCGACACCCGCAAGGTCGCCGAGGAGAAGCTTGCGGATGGGAACATCAATGCCGCCGCACTGGATGCCAATCGACGGGTCGTGATCAAGATCCTCAGGCGTCCGGACAGTTGAGGGAATCGCGCAGTGAGCGGGCCAGGGTATCGAAGCGCGCCCGCGACTCCTTGACCATTCGCTCGAGGTTGTGCCGTTGGGTCGCCAGCTTTCGAAGGTTCGCTTCGATGGGCCGCCGTTGGGGGCTGCCTGTTGGGATGTCGACCATTTCGAGTTCCAGTTCAAGGATCTGCTCCGAAATGAAGCTCAGGTAGTCGGCAAGCGGGTGGCGTGCACCGGCGAGCTCGCTTTCTGCTGCAAGCTTCTTGATGAGCTCCCTTTGTATCTTCTTTTCGAGCTCAAATGACTGGTTGCGTCCGGTGTGGAAGGCGTTCTGCTGCAAGGAGATGCGGAGCTGTTCCCGGGTCTCCGCCGACCTTTCGGCCGACTCCTTGAGGCCCGCCTGGAGCTCGCTTTTCGCCGCCTCGGCGGCGGCCCTGTGGTTTTGGATCTCCTGCTTGTACTGTTGGTGGACGACGGCAAGTGATCGTTCCAGGCTTGCCCGCGCCTGCTCGGAGTGTCGTAGCGATGCATCGCTACGGGCCAGTTGATCGGTCAGGTTTCGGATCGCCTCCCCCGAACGCGCCCGAGCCGTCTCGAGGCGGGCGATCTCCTGGCTGTTCCGGTTCGTTGAGAGGGAAAGCGAAGACCGGAGGTCTTCGATCTGACGCCGCAGTTGACGGGCCATGATCTCGGAGTTGGCCTGGACGTCGCGGAGTGTATTGTCATGTCGCGTCTTCTGGGACTGCAGTGCCTCCTGGGTGGTCCGCTCGGCCTCCCTGAGGACGTTGGTGCGTGCGGCCGAAAGTCGAGAGTCAAAGTCACCCTCGAGGGCTGCAATCTTCGCCGCAAGTTCTTCCAGCTTGGCCTCCGCCTGCTTTTTCAAGCCTGCGGCATGCTCTATCTCCGAAACAGCCGTCCGGCCTCTGTCCTTGAGGGCCTGTACCTGCTCCAAGAGTAGGGCGTTCTTGCCCTGGGCGGACTCAAGCCTGGAGCGCACCGCCTGCTGGGATCTCTCATGGTCCATCCGGGCCGCCCTGATTTGCGCGTCGAACTCCGCGCGCAACTGGGCCCTCCCTTCAGCTTCGCGTGCCCTGAGACTTTCCATCTGGGAGGCAGCTTCACGAATCGCGGCCTTCGACTTCTCGCATTCGCTGAGGGCAAGATCACGTTCCTCGAGTGCTTCCTCGAGACGACGCTCGAGCTCCTCGATCGCCTTTCCAAGGGATTCGCGGACGGGGCTGCGCGTGCGTGGACCATCGGCCGCGCGTCGGCCGCTATTCCTCTCGAGCTGTTCTTCGAGTCCCCCGAGCCTCTCGCGAAGCGCACTGAACCGATCCAGCTCCTCGGAGCTGTCGTCCAGTTGGAAGATCGAGGTGGGTGTTCCCTTAGATGCGCTCATAGCTCTCCAGCATGCTCTTCGGAGCCCTCCCGAAAACCATAAAGGAATTCGGTCAGGTGTCGAAGAGGGAGATGTGAACGAGCGATTGTCCTTCAAAAATGGCAACTTATTGACACTTCTGGGGCTCTGCGGGGCGGCCCTCGCCGGCCTTCCGGCATGCGCCCAGAAGTTCGTCATCAAGAGCGATCCGCCCGAGGCCAGCGTCTACCTCGTCACGCCCGAGAAGGGCGAAAAGAAGCTCGTCGGCCCCACTCCGCTGGAGGCCACCCCCGCAAGGCTGAGGGAACTCTACGGGGATGAAAAGGGCGCCTCTGACCAGTATGTGGAGCTCATGGTCGAGAAGGACAAGTTCAAGTCAGAGAGGATCTTGGTTCCCTTCGGTTCCATGGGCAGCCAGGTGACCGAGGTACAGGTCAGGATGAAGGAAGGCGTCGATGAGGAGCGGACGGCAATGGATCTCGTCCAATCCCTGTTGCTTGCGCAGAAGTACGCCGCCCTCAAGGAGTATGAGCGCGCAGTGATCGAGCTCGACAAGATCCTTGCGAGCCATCCCAAATTCATCCGTGCCCTTGCCATGAAGGGTGCAGTCTATTTTGTGCAGCAGAAGTGGGACGAGAGTGCCCGGTGGTATGAAGAGGTGCTGAAGGTCGACCCGCAGGCCCAGGAGGGCGTGGAGATGCTCGCTCGCATCAAGGATGGCCGAGAGGGTCGCCGCAAGCCTGCCCGTGAGGCCAAATCGGGTCAAGGGAAGGGGCGCCCATGAGGCCGCTCACAGGCATGCCCGAAGGCGGTCGCGGCTTTGCGTTCCTCATGTGGATCTTTGTGGTGCTTTTTTTGGGTTTGAAGCCGGCTATTTCTGCTCCTGCACCGAAGGCACAGGTCTCCACCGCCTTGAGTGCTGAAACATTTTCCGTCCAGACGCAGCTCGAGGAGCTCGTCACCCGTCGCATCGTGCAGGCGCTGTCCACCCGCATGGATCGGGATGCCTACACGGTCAATACGGTGGTGGCCCTCCATAAGATCGACCCTCCGCAGCCACTCGTGGAGGAGGATGAGCAGGATTTCAACTCGATCCCGGCCGCGCTCCAGCTCGGAGTCATCGAGACGAGGACGGATGAGGGCGGTGAGCTCGTCGTCAAGGGAGGCGGTGCCGGCTTCGAGGTGGATCGGGTCAAGGTGCTGGTGGGCGTCAAACCTGAGATGCCGAAGGAACTCGTCGAGTCGACCACCAAATGGCTGCGCGAGCGGGTGACATCGGAGTTTGGCAAGAGTGCCGAGTTGGAGGTTTCGTCCATTGAGCGCCTGCCAGCGCGGGTTGAGCCGGCGCCACCGCCCGCTCCCCCCGAAACGATGTTCGATCAGCTCAGGGCCCTTCAGGGCCTGGTAGGACAGATCCTGCTGGCGTTTGCACTGATGGGCGCAGTGATCCTCTGGCGGATCCTCAATTCCTCCTCGTCGCAGGAAGGCAAGGGCGGACTTCAGGCATCCGTCCAGGCAAACCTCGCCCAACCCGAGGGCTCCAAAGGCTCAGCAGTCGAGAGGGAGTCTGCACCTGCAGGTTTCCCTCCAGCGGGTGACTGGGACGCATCGCAGGAGCCAGGTGCCGAAAAGCTGAAGCGAGCCGCGCAAACCCTGGTGGAGAAACACCGAGAAGGCCTATCCCCCGTGGTGGGATCGTGGATCCAGGCCGGTGCGGATGGACTGGCAAAGCTGGTTTGCTTCCTGGATGCCGTCTCGGGAACCAACCTCGAAATCCAGGTACCCCAGGAGGTTGCAGACCAGCTCATGCCGGTGTTCGACAGGATTGCTGCAATGCCCTCCAAGGAGAGACAGCTCATCTTGAGGCAGGCATATTGGGATCTCGTGTCTTATCGCAGCCTGGGCACGGACGCACTCGTCAAGCCATTCTCATTCCTCGGGCAGTTGCAGGACAAGCGGATCCAGCAGCTGGTGATGGATGAGAACCCGCGCCTCAAGGCAGTCGTCGCACTCAACATGCCTGACGCGGTGAGGGACAAGTTCATACAGGGAATCGACCACGAGGAGCGCAAGCGCATCCTCTCTGAATCCATCGGACTGACGGAACTCGAAGTGGATGAGATCCGCTCCATCGATTCATCACTGCGTTCAAAAACCAAGGGCGAAGGCCCAAAGAAGAGGAGTCTCTCGGCCCAGCCGATGGTCCTGAGGCTGATCGAAAGTTTTGGAGTGGAGGAAGAGCTCAGCCTGCTCAGGGAGCTTTCGAGCTCGGATCCTGCCAAGGTCAACCATCTGCGATCCACCTACCCAAGTGTTGCGTTCCTGGCCGAGTGGCGCGACCAGAACCTCGGCCAGCTGTTGTCAGCGGCGGGAATCGACGAGGTCCTTGCCCTGGTGGCGTGCATCCCGGCGCTGCGGGATCGAGTCATGGCGCTTGCTCCTCCCACCCTCTCGGATGTTCTGCGCGAAGAGCTTCCCAATCTTGACCGGATTTCGCCTGATGTTCGGGCTTCGGGCCTGAGGCAGCTGGCGCTCAGGCTCAAAAAGGGTGTTGCCTCGGGGGACATCAAGCTCGAGGAGTGCTTTGAACCTGTGAAATCGGACGCTGGCGTCCAGGCTCCTCGTGCAGCATAGGCAGGGGCGATCTCATTCCGCTTGGCATGTTTTACTGGCATTGGCGACCACAGCGCCGTTTTCGCATGCGAACGCCGGTGGAGGATACCTCGACGGGTTGAGACCCTACCTTTCGGTTGGCTACGGTCAATCCGTGCTCCAGAAGGATGCGGCCGTCTCGGGTTCGATCGAGTCCATTACAAGAAATGAAACTCCGCTTGCCGTAGCCGTTGGCATGGATCGACCGTGGGGCGATCGCTGGCTCGGCGGGATCGAGCATGCCAGGGGCGTCAGGATGAGTCCCTTTTCGAGCGGGATCTCTTTCACGGGAATCCATGGCAAGTGGTTCCCTGGATTGGGCCCAGTGACAGGACCGCGGAACTCCGAGCAGAAGCCCTCCGTCACTCGCATCTTGGATGGCAGCTTGCGCCCCTATGTGGGACTCGGCGTCGGGGTTGCCATTGCGCGAGTATCCCGACCGGATGAAGTAGTGACCGCACTGGAGGATTCGGGAGTTTATTTTTCCCCCAAATTGGGTGCCGAGTTCCTCCAGGGGCCGGGACGAGCAGGAAGGGTTGAACTCGGAATTTTCTCGGCATCCGGCTCAGACCTGGCAAATGGCGGGGTGAGTGGAGTGCATCTCGTCTATTCGTGGCTGTTTCTGCCCTGAGCAATCCGCGTTCGCCGGTTCAATAGACCCAGACCCCTGCCTCATGAACCCACGGTACCTGGGAGGCGGCGTTCACGCGCAGGTTGAGGACCGTACCGGCGGGCGGGGAGAAGCTCGTGGTCGACTGACCCAGGATTCGCGACGGAGTGTTTGAATTGTTCTCGAGTGTCACGGACGCGTCCGAGATCGGTATGCCCATGCCATCCTCAAGGCTGCATGCTGCAGTTCCCGAGCTGCTCAAGGTGGCGAGGCACCTGACCCGGTGTTCAAGGCTGGAATGGCGTGAGGGTTCCAGCATGACCAGAGAGGATGAACCTCCCCCGGATCGGGCTGCGCGATAGAAAACGGCGACTTTCCGCAAATCCGTGTGCCGCACCCAGAGCCCGGCCTTCACGGCCCTGAGGCCGGAGGTGGGTGCAGAGCAGCCCGCAGTGCAGCCCAGTCCGAATCGATAAAGATGAAGCGACTCCGAGGCGCCAAACCCCTGCACGCCATTTTTGAAATCCGCGGAAACCGACCAGAGTCCGTCTCCGGAGAGATCCGTGCGTGTTTCGGAAATCTCGCGCGCATCGTTGTGGTTGAAGAGCGAGACCCTTCCCCGGGCCCCATTGAATACCTCGACCAGCGCATCAAGGGTGAGTGCGTTGCCCTCGGCGATCGCAGACTGCTGGCCCTGCATTCGAGAAAAAAATGAGAGTTCATTCCAGTCAAAGGGGGCTCCCGAGAGGTTGCCAGGGGCCTGTATGAGCGTTCCCTGCGGACCTTGTGCAGAAAAGAGGGGGAAATAAAGGCGAGTCCGGCTTGCCCCCACCTGCTGGATCCGAAGCCTGGCTGCATGGACCTTCAGGTTTCCGGCATACTGGGTCTGTTCCAGTGCAAGGGTGAGTGTCTCCCGTGTTGTGGGCACCGCGCCGAGGGGGGCCTCGATGAGCACCGGGCTGTTCGTGCCCGCCGGCAGGGTGATGGACCCTCTTGGCACCTGGTCGGAATTGAGCAGTGAAATGGTTCGGGAGACGCTGTCGGTGTTCTCCGCCACTACTTCCCATCTCCAGGTCACCACGCCGTCATAGTCCGCCGGGTCCACCTGGAGCGAGCTCTCACTTCGGATGTCCGACGCCGAGGTTCCCGAGGCCGGTGATGAGTCAAGCCTCAGGTCCGTAAGCTCAATTGGGACCTCCAGATTGAGCGTGACGATGCCCGTTGCGCTCGCCACTGCAGTTTCCGGGCTTCTGGGCTGGGCCGGGAACTCCGCGGATACGCTGTAGTAATCGGTCCTGCCATGCCTGACGTCGGGGTCCGTCCACGCCGTTCCGGCAACCGACGCTGCGGCCCAGAATGGACCTGCCGGATCCACGGCTTTAAGGATGCGGTAAACCGAGGCTCCGGGCACGGCAGTCCAGGAGAGTTCGTTCTGGCCATTGGCGGCGACTGCTGCCAGCGAGCCGGGTGCTCCGGAAAGCGAAATGGAGGCTTCGTTTGATGGGG
>CAZDSX010000047.1:18227-19975 GCA_964508305.1 uncultured Bacteriovorax sp. | reverse complement strand
CGATCCTTCTCGGAAAGGATCAGGCGTTCCACTCGAATGTGGTTCTGGATCATCTTGATCCAGTCGCCCTGGTAGCGCTTGAGGAATTCGCGATAGATGAAGCGGCTCGCAGGATCGAGGTCCCCCACGATCGTGACCCGGTAGTCACCCTTGTTGCCTCGATTGATCTCTTCGAGGATCTTGGCGCGCATCTCCTCGGGAATGAGCTTGAGCGGTTCTTCATGCATGGCCGAGCGGAGCTCGCGCACGTTGCCCATGATCTCGGGATACTTGCCCTCCGGATCGATCCACTTGAAGGTGTAGAGCGCTCCGGCTTCGGTCTTGGAGTACCATTCAACCCCCTTCTTGAGGGAGCGAGCGATCGTCGACTTGGCCGAACCTACCGGACCATGGAGAAGCAGCACGCGCTTCTCAGTCCCGTAGCCGAAGGCCGCGCTCTTGAAGAAGTGAACGAGCTTCATCAGCTGCACGTCGAGGCCGAACACCGCGTCTTTTCCGTGGTCGATCGGATCATCGAAGAATTTGTAGCGGACGATCGTCTTCTTGTACTCGACATAGGTCGTCGTACCGAACGACAGGATCAGGTCATACATGCGCTGGAAGGCATTGCGCGTGATGGACGGGTTCTTTTTGACCAGATCGAGGTACTCGAAGAGCCCTCCTTCCCAATGGAAATTGCGGAAATCCTGCATCGCCTTCTGGTCGCCCAGGATGCCTTCCCAAATGTGCTGATGATCGCTCTTGGCCATGTCAGAACCCTCTTTTTTAATTTTACCTTTATAGAGTCCGGGCTGTAAAGTTTACCCATCGCCTATGCCAATGCATGCAAACGACCTGCAAACTGAGGCACTTGAGCTGGCCGCCTCCAAGCTCAAGGCCCTGGCCGCCCGGACGCCCTCGGCCCGATTTGAACTCTACCTTGAGGGGCGGGCCACCACGCGGATCGAAGCGCGTC
This sequence comes from uncultured Bacteriovorax sp., assembly GCA_964508305.1. Classification (GTDB taxonomy): domain Bacteria; phylum Bdellovibrionota; class UBA1018; order UBA1018; family UBA1018; genus CAIOHW01. The sequence continues at coordinate 19,020 of CAZDSX010000047.1, read as the reverse complement.
ATCAAAAAATTGACACCCTCACCCAGAACCAGGACCTCGGACTCTCCGTTCGCGTCCTCAAGAATGGAAAGATGGGGTTCAGCTTCACGACCGCCCTTTCGCGCACTGCAGTCGAGCGCGCCGCGATCGCCGCCTGGGAGATCGCCGACTTCATGCCCGAAGACCCCCATCATGCCCTGCCGGATTTTGACCTTGGGGCCATCGAAGCCACCCGCCTCAAGGACTCAATCGATGAAAAGGGACCACAAGTCCCGATCGAGACCAAGGTTCGCATGGCGCTGGATCTCGAAGCTCGCTGCCTCGCCGCCGATGCGCGGGTCCGTGGCGTGCGCTCCGCCCAGTTCTCCGAAACACTGTATTCCTGCCTGATGCTCGATACGGCTGGAAGCCTGATCAGCCACCGAGCCACGACCTACTCCGCCTCGATCAGCTGCAAGGCGGAGCACGATGGAGACAGCCGGATGGGAGGTGACCACGGCTTTGCCGGCACCCTCGATGCCCTGGATTTTGCGAAGGTCGCAACCCTGGCGGCCAAGAGCGCAACCGAACTCCTGGGAGCAGGCAGCGCCCCCACCCTGAACTGCCCTGCCGTCCTTCGGAACGATGTCGTGGCGGACTTGATGGACTTTCTCTCGGCGTCGTTTTCTGCCGAACAGGTGGACCGAGGCAGGAGCATGCTGGCGCTATCGAGCATCGGACAAAGGATCTTCAGTCCTGCCATCACCCTGGTGGACGACGGACTCCTGCGCGATGGCCTGGCCACGTCACCCTTTGACGGCGAAGGCCACGCCTG
>CAZDSX010000047.1:14796-18217 GCA_964508305.1 uncultured Bacteriovorax sp. | reverse complement strand
GACGATGACGCCGCGCTTGCCCGACATGCGCGTGTTCAAGTTCGACAGCGACTCCGTACCGATGCGGGAGTCATTGATGCGTGTGCTTCCGCTGCCGTTGGTGCCGAGGGTTCCAGTCGGTTGCGCGTTGTTCGAGGATTGCGATCCCGGCGGAAGGACGCCTGCTCGACCAACGAGCTCATCTCGGCCGGTGTGGTCAAGCGGCTGCTTTGCGATGGCTACCATGCTCGAAAGCTGGGCATCGCCGCCACGGGAAGTGCCAGCCGCGGGATCAAGTCGCCTCCTTCAATCAGCACGAGCAATCTTTTCATCAAGCCGGGCACCCAGTCGCTCGAGGACTTGTGCGCGGGAATCAAGAAGGGCGCTCTCATCACGGACCTCATGGGCGTCCATACGGCCAACCCCGTTACGGGCGACTTCTCGCTCGGAGCTTCGGGCTTCCTGATCGAAGAGGGTCGAATCACCCGCCCCATCAGTGGTTTTGCAGTCGCGGGCAATATCCTGGGGCTCCTCGGAAAAGTCGAGGCGCTTGGAAATGACTTTCGATTCTTTGGAAGCACCGGTGCGCCGAGTGCCCGCGTCTCGGAGCTTTCCATCGGTGGAACCTCGGGAGGCACCTCGTCCGCATGAGTGGCCTTGCTTCATCCAAACCCACTTCGATGCGCGTCGCATTCGTCACGGACGTGGGACGAAAGCGGTCTCAGAACCAGGACAATGGACTGGCAGACGCCAGGGTCGGACTCTGCCTCGTAGCCGACGGGATGGGCGGTCACCGGGGCGGCGAGACCGCGAGCCGGATGGTCGTTGAAACCGTGAGCGAGCTTTTTTCGAGGGCCCCGGGCAACCTCTCGCAACGCCTCGAGCACTGCCTGGTTGAAGCGCACAACCGCATCTACTCACTCTCCGAGGCCAACGAATCCCTTCGCGGCATGGGGACCACCACGACACTTCTCGGAGTGGATCTCACGGGGGACTCCGCCCGCGCCGAAGTCATCCATGTCGGCGATAGTCGGTGCTACTTCATCCAGCCCGGGGCGATCTGGCAGCTCACTCGGGATCATTCGCTCGTGCAGGAAAAGGTCCGGGCAGGCCTGATTACCCGGGCACAGGTCAAACTCGACGTCATGCGCAATGTCATCACGCGCTCCGTGGGATTCGAGTCGGCCATCCAAGTCGACCGCTACAGCATCCGCGTCCAGGCCGGCGATCTTTTCCTGCTCTGCTCGGACGGACTGACAGGCCAGCTCGAAGACTCAGAGATCCTTGCTGTCACCGAAAAACACCGTCCCAAGGCGGACTGGGAAGCCTGCGCCAAGGAACTGATTCGCCTTGCCAATGCACATGGGGGCGATGACAACATCAGCGTCGGCCTATTGGAGATCACCTAGTCCATGAACCGCGGCAATCGCTACTACACCCTGCTCATCATTCCCGAACGCACCAGCCAGGTGAAGCGTTGGGTCATTCCCAGCTGGCTGGTCAAGACCGTGGCCATTGCCGGGGCCTTCCTGGGAGCCGTGGCCATCATCATGGTGCTCGACTACTGGTTCGTCATGAGCCAGATCTCGGAGAACAAGGACCTCCGCGTCGAAAACCGCAAGCTTCGGCAGCAGGTCCAGGTCTTTGAGAGCCGCATCAGCTCCATCGAAGACACCATGGAACGCATCAAGACCTTCAGCATGCGCCTCAAGGTCATTACCAACATTGAAGACCGCAACAAACTGATCGAATCGCTCAACGATCGACTCCCTGAGGCCAACGCCAACATTGAAGTTCAGGTTGCGGGCGCCAACTCCAAGAACCCCGAAGACATCCGGCTGGCGCGGGACCAGGTTGCCTGGGACCAGCGTTTTGTGGAGCTGGGACAGCAATCATCGCTGCTCGAGCAGCAGCTCCAGAACCAGTACGAGCTCCTGGCCGACCAGAAGGCATTCCTCAACGCCCTTCCCACTCGGAAGCCCGCAGTCGGGTATTTTACGTCAGGCTTCGGCGTGCGCCGCGCGCCGTTCGGCGGGCGCGAAAAAATGCACGAAGGCCTCGATATTGCCAACTATCCGGGCACTCCGATCCAGGCCACTGCAGAAGGCACGGTCACCTGGGCGGGTCCCAAGGCGGGCTACGGACAGACGGTCATCATCGACCATGGGTACGGGCTCGAGACCTGGTACGCCCATAATCGCAAAATTCTAGTGAACTCCAAGCAGAGGGTGCGGCGTGGTGAGGTGATTTCGCAGCTCGGCAACAGCGGCCGCAGCACGGGGCCACACCTCCATTACGAAGTCAGGATCAATGGCATTCCCGTGGATCCCCTCTCGTACATCCTTGAAAACTAAGGTAGCTTGCCACCATGTCCCTGACGCTGCAGACCCTTGGCCGCCGCATTTTTGGAACCCAGAACGATCGTGAGCTCAAGACGATCCGTCCGCTCGTGGATCGGATCAACCAGCTCGAGCCCTCCATCAAGGCACTCTCGGATGCCCAGCTTGCGGCAAAGACCGCGGAGTTCAAACAGCGCCTGGCCAAGGGCGAGACCCTGGATTCCCTCCTCCCCGAAGCTTTTGCCACCGTCCGTGAAGCCGCCTGGCGCGTGATCGGCCAGCGCCATTACGACGCCCAGATGATCGGCGGCATCACCCTGCACCGGGGCCGCATTGCCGAAATGCGCACTGGCGAAGGAAAGACCCTGGTCGCCACCCTCCCCTCGTACCTGAACGCCCTGACCGGCAAGGGCGTCCATGTCATCACGGTCAACGACTACCTCGCCCGCCGTGACTCGTCCTGGATGGGGCAGATCCACCGATTCCTCGGCCTTTCGACCGGGATCATCGTGCACGGACTGACGGACGCCCAGCGCAAGGTCAACTACCGCTGCGACATCACCTACGGCACCAACAACGAATTTGGCTTCGACTACCTCCGCGACAACATGAAGTTCCGCCTCGAGGACTACGTCCAGCGCGAGCTCAACTTTGCCATCGTGGACGAAGTCGACTCCATCCTCATCGACGAAGCCCGCACGCCTCTGATCATCAGCGGACCGACCGACCAGACCACGGATCTTTATTACCGCATCGACACCCAGATCCGCGGGGGTGGCGGACTGGTCAAGGAAACCGACTACACGATCGACGAGAAATCCAAGACGGCGGCCCTCACCGACTCGGGCGTCGAGAAGATGGAAAAGCGTCTCGGGATCGCCAATCTCTACGATCCCCAGCACATCGAGGTCCTCCATCACGTCAACCAGGGTCTTCGCGCGCATGTGCTCTTCAAGCGCGACGTGGACTATGTGGTTCGCGACGGCGAAGTCATGATCGTCGACGAGTTCACCGGCCGCCTGATGCCGGGTCGCCGGTGGTCCGATGGCCTCCACCAGGCCATCGAGGCCAAGGAAGGTGTCACGATCGAGAACGAGAACCAG
>CAZDSX010000047.1:14317-14786 GCA_964508305.1 uncultured Bacteriovorax sp. | reverse complement strand
TCAGCATTACGTCGTACAGAATGGTGAAGTCATCATCGTTGACGAATTCACGGGTCGTTTGATGCAGGGGCGTCGTTGGTCTGATGGTTTGCATCAAGCGGTGGAAGCTAAAGAAGGTGTGGCAATCCAGCATGAGAACCGCACATTAGCGACGATCACGTTCCAGAACTACTTCCGCATGTACAACAAGCTGGGCGGAATGACGGGAACGGCTGATACCGAAGCCACCGAGTTCAAGCAGATCTACAAGCTCGATGTCACGGTCATCCCGACGAACAAGCCCGCGATCCGCAAGGACGTGAGCGACCTGATCTACAAGTCCGAGGCGGTCAAGCTCAAGGCCATCGCCGAGGACATCCGCGAAAAAACCGAACTGGGGCAGCCGGTGCTCGTAGGCACCGTCTCGGTCGAAAAGTCCGAAAAGCTCTCCGCGCTCCTCACCCGCGAGAAGATTCCCCACAAGGTCCTG
>CAZDSX010000047.1:14100-14307 GCA_964508305.1 uncultured Bacteriovorax sp. | reverse complement strand
ATGGCAGGCCGCGGAACCGACATCCTTCTCGGCGGTGACCCCGAGAAGCTTGCCAAGGCCGAGATCGGCGCGCTCAAGGCGGATGCCACTCCGGAAGAAAAGCAGGCCTACGAAGCCGCCCACGAAGAGGCCCTCAAGAAGTGGAAGCTTTCGTGCGAGACCGAGCGCGAAGAGGTGAAGAAGCTCGGCGGACTCTACGTGCTGGGC
>CAZDSX010000047.1:0-14075 GCA_964508305.1 uncultured Bacteriovorax sp. | reverse complement strand
GAACGCCACGAATCCCGCCGCATCGACAACCAGCTGCGCGGACGCTCGGGCCGACAGGGCGATCCGGGCATGAGCCGCTTCTACCTCTCGCTCGAAGATGACCTCATGAGGATCTTTGGCGGCGTGAACATCGCCGGGCTCATGGAAGATGACCTGCCGATCGAGCACCGCTGGATCAACAAGGCCATCGAGAACGCCCAGAAGAAGGTCGAAGGCCACAACTACGACATCCGCAAGCACCTGCTCGAATACGATGACGTCATGAACCAGCAGCGCAAGGTGGTCTACGCCTGGCGCCGTGAAGTGCTTGCCCGCGGGGACCTGCGGGACATGGTCTTTTCGATGGTCGACGAGCTTTCCGGAGCCATCACCGAGGACTTCTTTCCCGGTGGCAAGGTCAAGAAGGTCAACGGCCAGACGCACCTCGACACCAAGGAACTCAACGACGCGATGGCAGTCATGTTCGCCATCCCCTCGCAGATCGAAGAGCGGGACATCTCACCCTTCACGGGACAGGGTCTCAAGAAGCTCATCCTCTCAATGGCCGAGAAGGCGTATCTTGCAAAGGAAGAGTCACTTGGCGCCGAGACCATGCGCCAGATCGAGAAGATGGTGCTCCTGAGCACGATCGACCACCTCTGGAAGGATCATCTCCTGGCCATGGACCACCTGCGCGAAGGCGTCGGGCTCCAGGGCTATGGCCAAAAGGATCCGCTCATCGTCTACAAGAAGGAAGGCTACCGCTTCTTCGAGATGATGATGGGGCAGATCACCGGGGACGTCGTCCGCAAGCTCTTCTCCGTCCAGGTCTCTCCCGAGGAGATCGAAGATAACTTTGACGCCGAGGAGACGCTGGCTGAACTGGATCTCCCACCCCAACAGATGCAGTACAATCTGACCGCCGACGGGGAGCTTGTAGCGACTGGAGGAGCCCGCGCACCGAGTCCGTCGCCTGCCCCCGCTCCGGCTCCGGCATTCAGGGCGGAGGATCTGTTGGCGAATCGGGCCCCCCAACGCACGATCCTGAGCCATGGGGGCGGAGCCGCCCCTTCAGGGTCTTCGCCCACCACGGGCCGAAACGACCCCTGCCCCTGCGGCAGTGGAAAGAAATTCAAGAAATGCCACGGATGACGCGCTAGGATAATGGCAAGGGGGTACCTTCAGTGAGCTCTGAAAAGTGGTTCGACTGGGATACCGACAAGCCTGAAGCCAGCCCTGCAGAGACGCAGCCCGAGGCAACGAGCGCTCCGGCGCCCGACTTTCCGGCTCTGGATTCGGCGGAGCCCCAGCTTGGACAGGAGGGTTTGCACGAGCCCGGACCGGTGTCCGAGCCAGCCCCTACCGCTGCCACTTCGGCTGCAATCGAGGATTCCTTCGCGCTCCCCACCGAGTCCGAGCCCGCCAAGGCTGCACTCGCCATCCCGGCGCAGCGCCCCTTCACTCTCTGGATCGAAGGTCGATTCACGGACGAGGATCGAGATCGGATCCTTGAACTCCTCTCACGAGAGAACTTCGGGATTCGCGAAGTGGATCTCGAGCCCCAATGGGAGACCGGCCGCGTGCTGGTTCCCCAGATCAGCGAGTTCGCAGCCATGCGGGTGGCGCAGACCCTTCGCGAAAGTTCCCTCAACCTGACACTGCTGCCGGTTTCGGGTGCGGCCCCGGCAGTATCGCATGGCGTGCCCATCAAGCCGCCTGCATCGGCCTCGACCGGACATCCGGCGGACCAGATCGTCGTCAGTGCGCTGGATCTCCCCCATCCGCAGGACCAGTCCGGGGACTGGGAGACCGTGGATACCCTGGTGGCCACGGGACTCCTCAAGGAACCCGAGTGGAAGGCCTCGCAGTCGGATACCTATTCGCGGCTGGTGGAGTCCCTCAAGCGTGAACTTCGTTACCGTGCCCACATCAAAAAGGCCGATGCACTGGTCCGCTTCAAGGCCGAAGTGCTGGCCAGTCCCTTCCAGACTGAAAACGAGTGCCGGGTGCAAGTCAGTGCGCTTGCCCTCAGGAAACGGGTTCGCTGAGCAGCCGGATGACTCCGCGCTCCTGCGCGCTGCCCAGTGCGTCCTGGAGCCTGCGCTCCTCTTCTTCCGAAATCTGGATAAATGAAACACCGAGGCGCGAAGGCCGGCCCGGGGCACTCCATTTGACCTGGCAGACGAACTGGTAACTCGACCTGCCGAGCTCGGACTCGAGCGGCGTCCCCGCGAACGAAACCCTCAGGTCAAAAACGACTCCCGAAGGCGGGCAGTGCAGGCACTCGATCATGAGCCCCTGGACGGAGATGTCCAGGATCCGGCCCGGGACGCGGATCCGCTGGTCCACGAGCAGCAGGTCGTTGTGGATGAATTCAAGCTCGACTTCAGCTCCGAGAGAATAGCGCGGGAACCGCCTGCGCACGGCCGGGTCGATGAACTCCTCGCCCTCGCGAATGCCGCGCGAAAAGAACTCGGAATCGGGCTGGTTTTTGAGGAAGTACCGACACCGTCGCACATACTCGATGGCCACGAGATCCTGGGGAAAGAGCCGCAGGCATTCCCTGAAGCCCCTGAGGGCATCGATGAACTGCCGCTCGGAATACTGGATCAAGGCCGCATCAAAAAGCATGCGGGCACGGGACTTTGCTTCCCGGATCGGATCAGGGTCCCCGCTATAGACCTCGAAGATCTGGACCGGCTGCTTCCGGCCGCGCACCTTGAGGTGGTCCACGAACCGACTCTCCTGCTTCCAAAGCCCATCGGGCAAGCGCTCGAAGGTGCTCTCTGATACGAGGATCTGGCAGCCAAACGACTTGGTGAGCTTCTCGATCCTGGAACAAAGATTGACCTGGTCACCGAGCACGGTGCTGCTCATGCGCTCCTCCGAGCCCAACGCGGCAAAGACCACCGGACCGCTGTTGATCCCGATCCCCACCCGAAGCGAGAATCCGGGCAACTGCAGCAGCCTCTGGATGGCCACGGCCGCGGCCACTGCATTCTCTGCCGAGTTTGCCCCCTCGAAAACGGCCATGAATGAATCGCCGCTGAAGTTATCGACGAACCCATGGTTCTCGGAAACCAGTGGAACCAGCCGTTCGAAGAGACCCGAGAGCACCTGGACCATTCCCTCGGCACCCTTTTCCTCGGAGAGCGCCGTGAAGCCCCGGATATCGAGGAACAGAATCGTCAGATCAGCAGAATCGTAGATCCCGGTTTCCACCCGGCGCGTCTTGAAGATCCGCTCCTGGAATTGGCGCGGGACAAAGCGCAGGAAAAGCTCGTTGATCTCCTGGAGCTCGCGCGTGCGCTCGTGGATCCTGCCCTCCAGCTGCCCGTTCAGCCGGGAGAGTTCCTCATGGGAGCTGCGAAGCGCCACCCACGAATTGATCCGGGCCCGGAGCAGGATCGGATCCAGGGGCTTGACCACGAGATCAAGGACCCCTGCATCCAGGCATTCAGTCATCTCTTGCGGGGAGGGGCTGCCCCGCAGTGCAATCACCTCGGGGCGGCGCGCATGGATTCCATGCCCGCTCGTCCCTGCGCGCTCCACCACCTGCTTGAGCAAGCCCACCGGACCGTCGACCAACACGATATCCCAGGCTTCGACGCCCAGGGCCACGTCCCAGTCTTCATCGGGAAGCTTGGAAACCACCTCATGGCCCCAGCTCGAGATCCAGCCCTGGAGGACCTTCCGCCAGTCCGGATCGGGATCAATCACGAGGATGCGGCGGGAAGGTACCATGCCCTCTAGGGTATCGCCTTGAGCCGACCGAGTGAAGGGCCTAGAGTACAAAGTCATGTGCGGTCGGATCGTCCTCAATACGGATACCCCAAAATTGCTCAAGCAGTTCAAGGCCGCCCTCGTTGAGCCGATGGAATGGCATCCCAGGTTCAATATTGCGCCCACGCAGCTGCTCCCCATCGTCGTTTCGAGCGAGCGTGAGGGCCGTGTCCTCCGGATGATGCGCTGGGGCCTGGTTCCGGCCTGGGCCAAGGACGACGCGATGGCCTCCAAGCTCATCAACTGCCGCGCGGAGACCGCACACGAAAAGCCTTCTTTCAGGAGCGGCTTTGCAGAGCGCCGCTGCATCGTCCCGATCACCGGTTTTTATGAGTGGAAAAAGGAGGGAAAGAACAAGATCCCTCACCTCATCGCGCCAGCCGACGGGGGCATCCTCGGACTCGCAGGCCTCTGGGAAACCTGGAAAGGCCCCGAGTCCACGCTCCACACCTTCACGATCCTCACGACCGAGGCCAACTCTTTCATGCAGCCCCTGCATGACCGGATGCCCAGGATCCTGGATCGCCGCGAGCAGGACCTTTGGCTCGATCCATTTGCGCCCCTATCCGAGATCCGAAAACTCGCCACGCGCCCGGAATCCGAGCCCGTGCTCTACTCCCATCCGGTTTCTCGCAAGGTCAACTCTCCAGCAAACGAAGGGCCTGAGCTCCTGCGCGAGTCCAAGCCCCGGCAAGGCACCCTTCCCCTGTTCATGCTGGCCGCAGCCTCCGCGGCAACACTCCTTGCCGCGGGCTCGGGCTGCGCCGTGACGATGACTCGTCCCTGCTCCGAGGGCGGTGACGTGAGCTGGCGATCTTCAAAGACCTCCGACGGCAACATCAAGGGCGACAAGCATTGCCTGCAAAAAAAGCTCGACGATGGCCGCTTCGTCAACCACGGCATCTACAAGGTCAAGCACCCCAACGGCAAGCTCGCGCTCGAGGGCCGTTTTGAGCTCGGCAAGAAGGAAGGCTACTGGTCGGAGTTCGATGAGAAGGGTGAAAAGGTGGCGGAACGCTACTTTGAAGCCGGCGTTGAAAAGACTCCTTCTGCACCCAGTGCAGATCGCAAATCCAAATAGGATCCGCGCCAGGCAGGCGCCTGCATTCCGGAGATCTTGAGCGGCTTAAGGCCCGAATAACGGCCCACGATGAATACCCGAATCCCCACGCGGGTGGCGGGAAGATCCATCTTCACATCATCCCCGATCAGGATGCAGTCCTCGGGCCTGAGCCCGAGCCGCGCACAGAGCTCAAGGTAATACTCGGGCGAAGGCTTGCAGGCTTTCATGTTGCGGGCATGGGTGATGGTCTTGAAGGCCTCGCGCGGAAGCCCGGCCCACTCCAGACGGAGGTGCGCAATCTCCTCGGGCCAAACCGGATTGGTGGCCAGCGTGAGATCAAATCGATCCCGTGCCCAGAGGATGAACTCGCGAGCACCCGGGACCGGGTAAAAGTGCCGCCTGAGCTCCTGGAAGATTCCCCCCACCTGCGAGCGGACAAAGGTCCTGGCATCATCCAGCGAGATCCCGAGCCGATCCGAAAAAAGCTGGAGCGCGCGCAGGTCATTGGTGTGTTCAGGGTGGGGACGGTCAAAAGCGCGTTTTGCAGCGCTCAGGATCGAAAGGGCCCCCAGGACACCGAGCCTTGATTTCAGGCGCCGGGTGGCGCGGACGATGAAATCCAGCGAGAGCCTCCAGCCGGTGTTTCCGAGGAGGGTTCCATCCAGATCGACCAGCAGATGTTGACTCATGTTCCCTTGAGCCCCTTTGTCCACGAGTCTAGACTATATCCAGGATCCTGTCTGTGAGCACCGTTCGATTCGCACCATCCCCCACCGGAAGATTCCACCTTGGCAACCTGCGCACGGCGTGGGTTTCGCACGAGATCGCACGTCGACTGGACCTTGGCTGGTGGCTTCGCTTTGAGGACATCGACACGCCACGTGTAGTCCCCGGGGCCATGGAGGGGCAGCTTGCCGACCTGGAGCGCCTCGGACTCCATGCACGCGGCCTCAATGATGGAATCGAGAGGCAGTCGGATCGAAGGCGTGCCCACTGGCGGGCCTTCGAGCGGGCAGTCGCCGAAGGGGTGGCCCAGCCCTGCATCTGCTCCCGAAAAGAAGTCGAACAGGAGCTCGCAGGCCTTGCCTCTGCGCCGCATGATCCGGATGCCCCGATCTATGCGGGAACCTGCATCGCCCGCGGCCGAGATGAGACCCTGGCCCTCCACCGCGAGGCGCAGCCCACGGGAAGGACGATTGCCTGGCGCTTTGGTTCACGGCACACGGTGATTGCGCGCACGATCTCAGCAGAGCTTCCGTCACCGGATGCCTGCCATTTCGAACCTTCCTATCATTGGGCCTGCGCGCTGGATGACTGCAACCCGGCACTGGAGCATCAGATCTTGGTTCGGGCCTGGGACCTCGCAGGCGCAACCGCCGTGCAGCGCGAGATCCAGTCATGGGTCGAAGGGCCAGCCTTTGTCCCGCCCACGGTTTTCCACACCTCACTGATCACCCAGGACGACGGACACCGCCTCGAAAAGCGCACGCAAGGCGTCACACTGGATGAGCTCTTTCGTTCCGGGTGGACGGCTGGGTCTCTGGTCGAGAGACTCAGCGCAAGCTTCAACGAGGGGCTGGACTGGGACTCGGTCGACTGGTCCCGCCGCGGACAAGTCATCGGCGAGGCGAACCGCAACTTGACTCTCTCCCGCCTTCTAGGGACACACGCGTAGGGACAGACTGACTATGAGCTTTATCCTGACCGAACGCATGGGCGCCGGACTCGTCATCGTGATCGACCGACCGCAGGCTCTGGGCGCCCTCGACGCCGAGTGCTTCGAGGCGATCGAGCACGCCCTAGAGCGCGGGCGTCATGACGAGGCCATCCACTGGATCGCCCTTCGCTCGAAGAGCCCCAGAGCTTTTTGTGCGGGAGGCGACGTCCGGAGGCTCCATGCAGAGGGCATGGCAAGCGGCTCGCTTCGCTATGCCGAACGCTTCTTTGAAGTTGAGTACCGGGTCGACCAGAAAATCTGGGACTACCCCAAGCCTGTCGTGGCGCTCACCCACGGCATCACCATGGGAGGCGGTATCGGGCTCGCTCGCGGCGCCAGCTTCCGCACGGTGGCCCCAGGATCGCTCCTGGCGATGCCAGAAATCTCGATCGGTCTTTATCCAGATGTGGGCGCGACTTTTTTTCTACACCCCATCCCCCAGCCCTGGCGTGCTCTGATCGCCTACTGTGGGGCGCGCTTTGGCGCAGCCGAGGCGCTTGACTGGGGTCTTGCGACCCATTGCATTCCGGAGGCGGCCCACGAGCCGCTCCTGGCCGAGATGGCTTCGCAAAATCTCGAGACGTTCCCCGTGCTGCTCAAAAAATACTCCGTCGAGCCCCAGCGTCGACTCCCGGCAAGGATGCCTGCTCCACTCTCGCACGCACTTTCGGCAACCCATGCCCCAACCCTTTGGGATGAGGCCCTCAAGATCCAGACAAAGGGTGACCTCTCCCCTGAGTGGAACGAATGCCTGCAGACCTTACTGTCTGGCTCACCTCTCTCCGCCTGTGTGGTCGCCGAGCAGCTTGCACTGGGAGGACGCCTCTCCCGAGGGCAGGCCTTTGAGTGGGAGTACCATGCATCATTGGCCTGCCTGCGATCAGGTGACTTTTACGAGGGAGTCCGCACGAGGCTCGTCGAGAAGGGCTCCACCCCGCAGTGGAAGTTCCGCCACCCGCGTGATGTGCCTCCCTCCCTCCTCCAGGAACTCACGAGGATCCCGTCATGAATGGAAAAAAATCCGCACTCCTCCAGCAGATCCAGCAGCACTTCCAGGAGGAGATCCAGGAGCTCGAGTCTTCGGGCCATGGTCCTGAATCCCCAGAGCTCCAGGAAAAGCGACGAACCCTGCTCATGTTCCGTTTTTTACCGGCCCGGGATGGAGTAGCGGGCGAGGTCATTGCCCCGGGATCACTGGTTGAAGTCGAGACGTCCGGTCGAAAAAGCTGGGTCCTCATCGTACCCCAGCACGGCGGGCTGATCCTCCAGTTTGAGGGACTCCCGGTCCAGGTCCTGACACCCCAGTCTCCGCTCGGCGAGGCACTCCTTGGAAAAAAAACGGGACAGACTGCGGATCTCACGACCCATACGGGGGCCACGCGCTCCTACCGAATCGGCACTACGGTGTGAGGATCCTGCGCACGGTACCGATGTGGCCGCCGAGAACGTCTTCGGAGGAACGGCGAGGCGCATCGATCTCCTCGTAGAGTGTGACTTGTGTGGACTTTTCGTCCACGCGCTCAAGCTCCATCCAGCCGCAAAAGTGACGGATCCGGTCATCTCCATCGATCTTCCTGTAGGAGATTCGCACCTGTGAGCCGGGCTTGATCTCGGCCTGCTCCCAGGTCTCGTTCCACAGGAGCTTGAGCCAGAGGATGGGGCGAAGCTCGATGGCCACCTTCTTGAGCGTGGGAGTGACGGATTCCACCTTTAGACGGGTCTTTTCGAGGTTCTTGAGGTTTGCAGGCTCCCAAAGCACGGCCTGGACCTGCGGCATCGGTCTCTCGATGATGGCGCGAAGGGCCGCGTACACTGCCTGACCCTCACCCCCCTGCTTGCGAACACCGTGGGTTCCGCGAGTCCCGGACGGAATCCCCGGGGAGTCGAGCACCTTCCAGTCGAGAGGAACCGACGGGAGGACCTGCGCGCAGGATTCCGAGGAGGGATCTCGGGACTTCTGGAAAACCCCGCGAAGGATGTCGATGAGCGAGGGCCGCTGCACGACTTCGATCTCGATCCGCTTCCGCTCACGCTTCTGGAAGGGCTCGAGCTCCGAGTCCGGGACAATCTCGAGGAAAAGTTTACGAGGCTCGCGCTCAAGAAGCTCGACCTTGCGGATCCAGCGCTTCTTCTTGGGATTGTAGAGCAGGATGCCGAGGAACCTGAGCTTGTCGCCCTGCTCACTCACTTCAACGAGGTTCAACTTGGGTTCCGAAGCTCCCGGTGCAAGCTCGAGTGTTGCCGAGACCTCGAGCTTTTTGAATTCGCGCGAATACACGCGCGTCTCTTCGGCTTCAAACTGCTGCAGGACATACGGAGGCTGCGCCGGGGTTTCCGCATGGGCGACACCCTTACCGGCCAAGCAGGATACGAGGAGCGATGCCATGGCAATCCAGAAGCGGGACACGGTGCGGGTCATGCTGCAGGTCATGGTGCAAGTCATACCTCAAACCCACGGGCCGCACCTGACAAATTGACCCTACCCGCCGTCCGAACTAGAGTCCCGGCATGAACTTCGACGCACACCTGTTCATCTGCACGAATCGCAAGCCGGACGGAAAACCCAGCTGCGCGCCCAAGAACTCCGAAGCCCTGCGAGACCGAGTCAAGGCTGCGGCCTCCAAGCTCACCGAGGCAAACCCCGAGCTCAAGATCCGGGTCAACGCCTCGGGCTGCCTCGGCCAGTGTACCAAGGGGATCGCGGCCGTCTGCTACCCCAAGGGCGACTGGTTGCTTGAGCTCTCAGATGACGCCCAGTCCGAACAAAAGCTACTCAGCCTGATCCAGGCCAAGGGCAATGGCTAAGCCCATGCAGCTCGAAACCGAGATCCAGTGTCCATTCTGCGGCGAGCCGATCACGGCGTTTGTCGATCCTTCGCAGGAAAAGCAGAGCTACATCGAAGATTGCACAGTCTGCTGCAGGCCCATCGAATTCCGCGTGAGCTGCGATCCAGCGACCGAAGAAATCCTTTCGATCCGCATTTCGCGTTCCTGAGTCGGGAGGGCAAGCAGGAGGAACTGCTCAAGTTCTTCTAGCTTCTGGAAACCCTTGATCGCGTCGAACCAGGCCAATCCGCGATGCGTCCGGACCATCCTCACCCACTGCTTGCAGCGCGACAGGATCGACGAGCCGTAGGGCACCGTCTCGCGCCACTCCTGCTTTGAGATTTCAATGAAGTCCAAGATCAGCGGCGCCCACGAGCCCACATCCAGTGGCGTGCTGCTTCGTTCAGGGGCGGCTGGGCTCAACCCGAGTTCATGGGATGCCTGCAGGACGAGCTCCGGATCACAGAGCGCCCCGCGCCCCATCATGATGAAGTCAGAGCGCGAGAGCTCCCGACACTTCCTGAAATCATCCCACGTCCAGATATCACCATTGGCGATCACAGGAAGGGCACCGAGCTCGACCCGCATCCTGCCGATCCGCTCCCAAAATACAGGCGGCTGGTAGCCCGCCATGCGCGTGCGTGCGTGGATCGTGATCCAGCTTGCGCCACCTTCAGCTGCCCGAACCCCATTGACGAAGATCTGGTCCGGATCATCCCATCCGAGCCTGAGCTTTGCCGAGACCGGCAGATGGGAAGGAACCGCGCGCCTCACGGTTTCGACAATGGTGCGGATGCGATCGGGGTACTTGAGGAGTGTGGCCCCTCCGTCGTGGCGATTGACGGTGGGCGCGGGACATCCAAAATTGAGATCCACACCGGGAGAGCCAAGCTCACAGGCCCTGGCAGCACTTTCTGCCATGAGGTCCGCGTCACCGCCCAAGAGCTGGACCTGGACCGTGGTGCCCGAGCGGGTTTTTGAACCCTCGGCAAGCTCAGGCACAAACGCCCGAAGCGTGCGAGCCGACAGCGGCTCCTGGCTCACGCGCACAAATTCCGACACGCAGTGAGTGAGCCCCCCGCGAGCCGACATGAAGCGGCGCATGGGGGCATCCGTCACCCCCTCCATGGGGGCCAGCACGAGTGCGGTTTTTCGAGCGTAAATCACGTCTTGCCGCTATCATAAAAACCCGATGGGGACGATCGACTTTAAGGACAACCGCAGGGACCCTGCTCAGGGACAGAGCTTCAAGACGGATTTTTGCGAGCCCAACCTCAACCTGCTTGCCCATGCCCAGGCCCTTGAAATTGGAGTGGGAAGCAAATGCGGCGGCCATGGCGTTTGCGGTGCGGATATCGTGCGAGTTTGGGTGCCCGCAGAAGAGGCGGCAGGTCCTGCGGCGCTCTCCGCTTACACAGAAGCCGAAATCCGCCACCTCGGCGCCGAAAAGCTTGCGCAAGGGTACCGGCTCGCCTGCCAGTGCTACCCCAATAAAAAAGGCCTCCACCTGAAGGTGGAGGCCCGAATCCAAACGGAAACCGAGATCACTTCTTGAGCTTGTATCCCAGTGACTGGGCATCTGCTTCACTCAGGAAGAAGATGCGGTCGCAGACCGGGATTTCCTTGTAGCGCTCTGGCGTGACGAACTCCGAAGTCTTGAGGTTGCCGACAAACTTGTCGGGCTGGCGCTTTTGCATCCGGATGCGGAACTCGAAAGGCATTTCCTTGAGCGGCTTGCGCGGATCGAAGATGCCGAGGCCATTGTCCTGTGCATACTGGCAGGCTTCCTGGAACTCATAGGCCTGCTGCTCGCGAACGCTGGCTTCCGTGCAGTCGCCTGCGGGGCAGATGGCATAGCTCACTGCAGCTCCACGCTTGACCATCTCCAAGTTCAGGTTTGTACCCTTGATCACAACCTGTCCGAGCGTGCGGCCGTACTTGTCAAAGCCGTAGGAGTGGATCTTGCCCGTGTCGCCGACGCGAACGAGGCTCGACATGACTTTTTCGGACTGGGCGCCCCAAGGCAGCTGGCCCACCACGCCGTCTTCGGTCGCGAGGTGGAGTTCTGGGGCATCGATGCCCTGCATGCGGACCTTGATCTTGTTTCCGGCGCGATCCAGCCCATGAATGGTGTCTCCATCCACCACCCGGGTG
Source organism: uncultured Bacteriovorax sp. (assembly GCA_964508305.1). Taxonomy (GTDB): domain Bacteria; phylum Bdellovibrionota; class UBA1018; order UBA1018; family UBA1018; genus CAIOHW01. The sequence goes on along the minus strand of CAZDSX010000047.1, from coordinate 2,553 downwards.
ACCTGAAAGTCAGAGACCTTGACGGCAGCCTGCGAGGCGCCAGCAACAAACGTAACGACCAACGCCGATAGGCAGAAGCGACCGAAGTGAGAAGCCATCACAGAATCCCCCTGTTTGTGTTGGCCGGACCGTAGGCCGGCCGTGCTGGATTTGAAAGTCAGGATTGCGTTAGGGCCGGGCACAGGCCCTGCAAGTCATTGTTCCAAAAAGGAAATTACCGGCATGGACGCTCCTTTCAGACTCAAGCTCACCGGCGCTCGAATACTGGTTTCAGCCATCTTTCTGGTTTCGGGGATGGCCAAGCTCACCCATTACTCCGCCACCTTGGAAGTCATGCGCTCGATGAATCTCTGGGGGGCGGGCGCACTCCTGCCGGCGGCCACGGCAATCGAACTGCTGGGCGGGCTCGCCCTGGCCACGGGCTGGCAGACCCGCTGGGCAAGCCTCCTGCTCGCGGCCTACCTGGTACCCGTCACACTTGCGTTCCACCGGTTTTGGGCCTTTAGCGGGGTCACTCGGCAATCGGAACTCATCGAGTTCCTCAAAAATGCGGCGATCATGGGTGGCCTCACCCTCCACGCCCTGGAACAACGGGTGCTCGACGCCTTCACAGGCGGAACGCTGGTGCAGCTCCGAAATGAGACCCGACCCCAGAGGCGCACGGGTTAGACAACCCTCAAAAATCGGTTTTAAGTCGCCTGAGTTGCTTCTACAGTCAGGCGCATGCAAACGCTTTCCGCTGCGCCTTCCTGGCTCTGGCTCACCCATTGGGGAGCACGTGTGGTCCTCCTCATCCTCGTAGGCCTCTCCGTGGCCTCGATCGCCGTGATCCTCGACCGTCGAAAGTTCTTCAAAACCCAGGGCGACTCAGGCTCCCTCGGTCCCGCGCAGGCGGCCATCCGTTCGGGTGCATGGGGAGAACTCAAAAAGCTGGCCGACTCCGCGGCTGCAGGCGTCCTCCAGGGATACCTCGCGCTCCTGAGCGGTCGGCTTGCCGACGCGGGGACGGTCGCCATCGACCGCAGCACCCGAAGCTATGTGACGGACCGCCGCGCGGAACTCGAAAAGGGCCTGACGCTTTTGGCCACCGTGGGCTCAAACGCACCTTTTATCGGTCTCTTTGGAACGGTACTGGGCATCATCCAGGCCTTCGGCGAGCTTTCTTCGCAACAGGGTGGAACCGGATCGGTGATGTCCGCCATCTCCGAGGCGCTCATTGCAACTGCGATCGGGCTGCTCGTGGCCATCCCTGCCGTTGTGGCCTTCAACACCTTTCAAAAGCGCGTGAAAGAGATCCTCACTCCCTGTGAGATCCTCCGCGATGAGTTCGTCGCACAAAAGGAATCGGCGCGTGGCCGCTGATCTCGGCGCCTCGGATTCAGATGAGTCTTCGGGTGGCTCCGGCGCCACGCCCATCAGCGCGATCAACGTCACGCCTTTCGTCGACGTCGTGCTCGTGCTGCTCGTGATCTTCATGGTGACCGCACCCACGCTCATGAAGGACACGCTCGGGATCAAGCTCCCGAAGGCGGGATCGAGCGAAGGCTCAAAGCCCGAATCGCTGGCGGTCGCCATCAATGAGCAGGGGCAGATCCTGGTCAACGGCACGCTCTCGAGCCCCGAACAGCTCACATTGGAGGCCCAGGCAGCGCTCACGAAAAACCCCCTGGTCCAGGCCCTGATCGCAGCCGACGAAAACTCCCGCCACTCGGCACTCGTCATCGTGATCGACACGCTCAAGAAGGCCGGCCTCGATCGGTTTGCCATCCAGATCCAGAAAGAGGGCCAGCCGCAAAAATGACGACGACTTTTGCGGACTCACGCTCGCTTTCGAACTCGCTCCTGATCCATGCAGGACTGGTCGCAGCTTATTTGGTCATCGTCTTCATGCCGCGATTCCAGCTCAGCCTGGGATCCACCGAGGAAGTCCCGTTCGAAGTGATCGAGGCTCCGCGTGTTGCGCCGATGCCGCTTGCCCCCACTGCGCAGCCCAAGCCCAAGACGTCCCAACCAAGGGCCGTATTTGGTCTTTCGCGCAAGGCTCTCACCTCAAGCGATTCGAGCGCACCCGAAGCCAAGGCCGGCAATACGCTTGCCAAGACTCCAGACGACACAAAGCTCAAGGATTCGGATGCGGACTCCCTTCCCATCCCGACCGACGATTATCTCGTGAGCCAGATGCCGGTCCTTGTCGGTGATTTCCGGGTGCCTTATCCCCAGGATGCCAAAAAAGCGGGCATCCAGGGCGCAGTGCTCATGGATCTCCTGATCGATGCCCAGGGACGGGTCAGGCAGGCACAGGTGATCCGGCCCCTTTTTCCTTCGCTTGATGCGGCAGCCCTCGAAGCTGCCAAAAACCTCGTTTTCAAACCCGCTCGCGTGAGCGAGCAAACTGTCGCCGTGAGGATCCGCTATGCGTATCGTTTCGTGCTCGAGTAAGTCCGCCGCTCAGTCCATCTTCAGGGCGATGGCCCTGCTCATTGCAGGCGCCACGCTCGGGAGCTGTGGGAACGACAACCTCCCCAAGCCGCAGAAGCTCGGACCGCTGCGGGT
>CAZDSX010000046.1:3046-21835 GCA_964508305.1 uncultured Bacteriovorax sp. | reverse complement strand
ATATTTCTTGAGTTTTTCAAGGCGATCACCGCCTACCACGAGTACCCCAAGATCGTGGATGGCTGTAAGTCCGTTTCGGTCGAGACCAAGGGTCCGGGCGCAGCGCGCGTGACCTACAAGATGAACATCGTGCGCGAGGTCTCGTATACGCTCGACCATATCGAAAAGCCCAACCATGGCGGCATCGAGTGGAAGCTCGTGAGCAGCGACCTGATCAAGAAGAACATCGGCAGCTGGACGCTCAAGGACGCAGGTCCCGGCAAGACCGAGGTCCTCTACAATGTCGAGATCGAGTTTGCGGTCCCCGTGCCGAGCTTCGTGCTCGGGCCGCTCGTCAAGACGAGCATTCCGACGATGATCAAGGGATTCGAAAAACAGGCCAAGACCTACTGAGGCGTACCCATGAGCAACGAAGACAGCCAGGGCAAGGCCGGCGAGTTCGTCAAACGCATCCTGTCGGTCGGGGTGGGCACGCTCTTCCTTACGGAAGAAAGCCTCAAGGGCATGATCGGCGAGTTCAAGCTCCCCAAGGAGCTGATCGGCGGGATCCTCGAGAGCGCCAACCGCTCCCGCAAGGAGTTCCTCCAAAACCTTTCGAACGACCTGATCGCCAAGATGTCCGAAAAAATGGATCCTCGTGCATTGATCGAAGAGATCCTGAGCCGCAACGAGATCGAAGTGAAGATGAAAATCTCGTTTTCACCCAAGGGCGAGTCCCGCAAGGACGAGCCTTGAGCGTCTCGAATTTGAGTTGATGCAGAACTTTTTACCCTCCAAGGAAGGAAATCGAATGAACCTGAAAGTCACCACCGGATTGAAGGCCCTTTTGCTGGCAGCACTGCTGTCGGGCTCAAACAGCGCCAGAGCCGAAATCGCCATTTTTGGCGGGCTGCATGGCGCGGGGTTGAGCCACTATAAGACGACTCTCCCCGGGGGCGCGACCGATCCGGTCAAGGGCGGACTGATCGGGATCAGCAATGGCTACCAGGTGGGCTTGGACATGATTGCAGGTCCGATCTGGTTCCAGCCCCAGTACGACATGGACTATGCCTTTGTCGGCAACTACACGACGGGGACCTATTTTGATCGTCGCTACGACAACCCGGGACTGATCCTTCCCATCATGTACCGGAAGGTGATTGCCGGCTTCTCGCTCGGTGCAGGCATCTACTACCGCTACAAGCTTTCGGATGAGGCTGACAGCGATGCGGGGTTTTCGTTTGCGATGAAGAAGCCTCTCAAGGGCAAGCTTTTTTGGAATGCCATCATGCAACTGGGTGTCAGGGAAAGCCCCGAGCAGGCCAACCGCCAGCAGATCGGTCTCGGGATCGGCATCAACCTCAAGTAAGGCTTAGCGCGAGGCCACGGCTTCGCCCAGCCTGACCAGCGTTTCGTGCCCCTTCGAGGTCTGCTCCAGCAGGTCCTCGGAGGGGTGCCACGCACCCTTCTCGCCGAGCACGATCACGGTCGAGCCGCCGAATAAAAAGTAACCCTTCTCATCACCGCGCTCAAAGTTGCTGCCTGGAGCGTGCGTCTGTTTGATCCTTCCCACGCCGAGCGCTCCCACTTCGATGTAGGCGATCAGGCCGAATTTTTCGGTCTTGAGCCAGCTGATCTGCCGTTCGTTCTCGAGGAAGGTCCTGGGGAATGCCTTGAGGGCGATCGGGTTTACGGAACGCAGGCGTCCGTGCACGCGATGAAGCGAGAGCCACTCGCCGCGATCCGGAAAATGAAAACGATGGTAGTCCACCGGACACAGGCGTGCGAGCAGCACGGGCCCACCGTGCACGCGCTGGCGGTAGGAGGCTTCGTGGCAGTCGGCAAGCAGCTCCGAGGGCGAGAGGAAGGCGCCTTTTACGGGAAGCCTCAGCTGCTCGGAGGATTCGTTCCAGGCAAAATAGCGGGCTTCGGCCGGAGCTGCCATCGCGTCGCCCTGGACGAACGCACGCTTGCCCGGGGCGAAGCGCCGGATGAAGAACGAATTGAAGTCATCGAAGGGGCCTGCTTCAAATTCGGTCGGATCGATGTGGTACTGGGCAATGAATTTTTGGATCGCAGGTGCGCTGTACTCCGAGGAGTAATAGGCGCCCATCGCACGGCTCAGCCATTTTCGCGACAGGAGTGCCGTTTCGAGGAAACGACCCGCCGGGTTCTTGTAGACCCAGTTGAGTGCGGATTCTCCGTAAACTTTTTCTTCAAAAAGCGAGCGCGTGCGACGGTCGTAGACTTTGATCTTCATTTCTCTCGTGGTTCCAGGTCTTAGTCCTGAATCAGGTCTTCGAGCTCCTGCAAGAGAAAACGGAAACGCTTCTGGAGATCTTCGAGCTCGCCCAGGCTCTGGCGGAGACCCAGCGCACCTTCGCGCGTGCGGCGGAGGGATGCGTCGGCTTCGAACAACTGGCGAGCTGCCGGCGCAATCGCGACTGCGGCGGGAGCCGGTGCAATGGCTGGAGCGCGAAATTCACGGACCACTTCGCGTGCGCCGGTCTTGCGGACGCGAAGGTCTTCGGTCTTGAGCACACGGGCGCGGGTGAGGCCTGCCGGCGCCTTGGGGCGCGCGGGCGGGGCGGGTACTTCCGTCTCGCGGATCTTGCTGATGAGCTTTCCCATCGGGGTGTAGAGGAAGGTGATCTTTTCGGAGGGGTCACGGGTTGCGCTCATCGAGGGCTCGCTTTCTCTGCTCAGGTTCAACTGCAACTTCAACTGAGCTGAGTTAGAGCAAGCGAGGTGCCACTCAAAGGATTGAGGGCAGGTAAAAAAACAATAATATTTTCAGCACTTTAGCTGACCAAGGGATGTCGGGAGGTGTCCAAGGTTTGGACGGGTGTTAGCTGCGTCCGAGGGGTCGATCCGGACGCTGGGGGGCTGACTTCGGGAGGTCCGCCGGGAAGTCCGGCTTGGGCGCACGGGCCGCCGTATAGGTCGGGCTCTGGAGGGATTTCTTTTCACCCGTCATCGGATCGATCATCACGCCCCTCTTGGGGAGCGTGACGACCACCTGGTCTCCATCAAACTCACGCAGCATGGCCGCAGTCTCGACCGGCCATTCGAGCGGGAGTGCTTCCTGGTAGGTCTGGAACGAGGCCACCGTGCGGGACTTTCCTTCGCCGAGTTCGAGCTTTTCTTCGTTGCGCCGGGAGCCCGAGAGGATGACCTGGTTTCCACGCACGACCACCTTGAGGTGTTCGCGCTCGTACTCGGGGATCGTGGCGCGCAGGGTATAATAGTCGCCGTGGTCCTTGAGCGAGAGGTCAAGATCGACCATCCGGTAGAAGGGATCCTTGAGCCGCTCCTCGTACTTGGAGAGCTGCACGGAATGGTCCGAGCGCAATTGGTCGAGTTGGCGCTTGGCCTCGCTCGATGCGCGCGCCAGCGCCTCGGCATTGCGCTTGACGGTGGTCGAGTAGTTTCCTTCGAAGTGTTGCTCGGCGGATTTGCGGCCCGTCGCCGTCTTTTCCTCGATGGCCTGGATTTCCTGTTTTCCCTTGTTCTCGATCTGGTCGCGGGCTTCCTGGTTCTGCTTGAGCAGTGCCTCGAGCTCCTCGCGCTGGGAACGCGCCAGGATCTCGCGCTCGCCCGCCGCTGCACGAGTGAGGTACTCCTGCTGGGCGGCCTCGCGGGTCAGGGTTTCACGGAGTCGCTTCTGGCCTTCGTACTGGGCCAAATCGATCTGGTCCTTGTACTGCTCCGAAACGTTTTCGGCAGTGCGTTCCCCTTCGGTGCGGACGCGGTTCATCTCGGCCGCGGCCTTGCGCTTGAGGTCGGCCAGGTCCTTGTAGGTCTGGTTCTTGATCGTGCCCACCATGTGCTCGCGCTTGGTCTCGGCCGACTGCACGGCCGTTTCGGTGCTTTCGCGCGTGTGGTCCATGCGGACGTCCATCTCGCGCTCGACCTCTTCGGCGCGCTTGCGGGCGTTTTCCATGCGGATCTGGGCGTCCCGTTCCACCTGGCGGGTCTGCTTTTCCGCCTCCGCGCGCGCACGCGCCTGGAAGGCGACCTGCTGCTGGCTCGAAACCGATTTGGATGGCCCCTCGACGCTCACCCCTCAAGCGTAGCGGCTGCCGGGGGATGTGTCAAAAGCGGCTCACTCTGTGTTTGACCTGCGGCAAACCGGGTCGGTACACTTGAGGCAGGAGGGGGATCGTTTCATGAAGAAGTCATCTTCCCGCAGGTCTACAGGCAGCCCGGTTTCAGGCAAGACTGGCGAACGCAGGCGGCACCCTCGCAGTGCCGGTCAGGGCGCGGCCAGGACCGCCAAAAAAGCGTCGGCCACGAACAAGGCCCCTGCCGAGTTGGAGGCCACTCCCTCGCTTCTCCCTTCGCCCGAATGTTGCGCACACTGCGCCAATCCCATGGGCCCGGGTGACCGTGCCCTGTTCGTCGAAGAGGAAGTCGGCCGGAGCTTCTGCTCCGAAGACTGCATCGGAGGGTACTTCGCCCATGAAGTGGAGCGCCTGGAGTCGGACTACCAGCAGAGGTTGTCGAGCTCGGATCTGAGCGCTTCGGAGCGCGAGAAGCTGGCGCACCTGCGCTGGCCCACGCTTCGCGAGCCGGACGAGGTCTGGCGCGAAAAGACGCTCTCGGGAGATTACCGCTACACGCTTATTTCGCAGTTCCACAACGACAAGCCCGTCTGGTGCGTCTGCATCTCGCTCTTCCTCAAGGGGGAGCCGAGCTTCCTGTTCATGAGCCTCCTGACCCGAAATGCGGCGCTGGTCGAGCATTACCGTCGCGGCGAGCGCATGAGCTGGGTCAAGCGCAACGCCTCCGAAAAGAACATCGGGCAGAGCCTGGACTTCAGCCCGGAGCAGCAGGCACTCGACGGAACCGTGATTCCGGAGTCGGATCCTGACCTCATGGAGGCGGCCGGCTTTTCGACTGCGCCGGCGGACGGGCTTGCGCTGGATGGATGGAGTGTCGAAGAGAGCCTGCGCGCGACTTCAAGTGGGGAGCGCAGTGCCGACGACATTCCCCCCGAGGAGTTTGCCGCCTACCAGTCGTGCCTCGAAGAAACCCTGCAAGGTCCGGATGAACTCTGGTCGCTCGAGGCTTCGAACGAGGAAGAGGATGTCCGGCTGTATCACTTCATCAAGCACTATGCCGATGAGGATGGCTTCTGGTACCTGATCATCGCTCGTGAAGTTCCTGCGACCGACGCCGAGGAGGAGCATCTTGAAGTGCTGGATGCCTTCCCGACTCGTGATGCGGAACTCGTGGGGCGGTATCGACAGGGCCAGCAGGAGCTCGACAACACGGTCGAAGAGCCTGTCAGCACCGCCCGCGTTCTTCACTAACGGGCGGTTGGTTCCCGGTTACCTAACCGTTGCCTAGCCTTTACCTAAATGACCCGAACGAGAAGTTGGGGCAGCCCATCGGGTTGCTTGCAGCCAGGCACGCCATCATGTCGGCCTTGTCCGAAAGCGGGACCACGAAGAGCGAGTTGTAGGTCGTGAACGGAAAACGGTAGCTTCCGCCCTGGACTGAATCCACGGCTGCGCACTGGACGAGCGGGATGCCCTGGGTGTCCTTCTTGATCCAGATCTGGCCGTTCTCGTACTTCTGGGCCGGAAAGACGCAGAGTTGGTTGCTTCCCGAGGAGCTTGCACCAAAGAGCCTGAGCTTGGCGCTGTCGGTGGGATCCGCGCAGGCCGTGAAATAGTCGCGTCCGTCGTAGCTCACGTCCCGGTCGGGAGTGACGTTGTCCTGTGAGGTGCATCCGGCCGCGGAGGCTGCCGAGCTGTAGGTGCCGCTCGAGATGCCCGAGGTTGTGGAGACGCGGTAGAGGCGAGGGCCAGAGGCGTTGGTTCCGCAGGCCGAAAGGCTCACTCCGGTCAGGATCGCAAACAGGGCTGCAAGCGTCTTGGTTTCAAAAGTTTTCATGGTCTTGGGTCTCTCTCTGCCCAGAGTAAAGGCAAGGTGCGTGCCGGCCTGCCATGGGGGCATCGGCGGGGGCGGGGGCCCGACTCCGGGGTCGGCCCGGCTCCGCCCAGTGCCTGTGAGACGCCCACAAATGCCCTATAAGCACCTCCTGGCGGCAGGACGGGCACGCCAGTGGGGGCCATCCAGCTCGGTCCTTTCCGGGCTCGGCCGCAGCCTGGGAGTGTCCAAACTTTAGGCAGGTGTCAGGCGTGGGATCAGGCGCCGGATCTTCGCCGCGCGAGCAGGATCCAGCCTGCAAAGGCCAGCAGGCTCAGGCGCGGAAACCAGTCCCCGAAGCGCTCGACAGGGCCTGCGGGGAGGGACCGAATGGGAAGCTCCAGGGACAGGATCGCAGGCTCGAACGTCCGCGTGGCCTGGTGGATTTGACCGAGCGGATCGACCCAGGCGGAGATCCCCGTGTTGGTGGAACGGAGCATGGGAATGCCTGTTTCGATCGAGCGGAAGGTGGAGAGCGACAAATGGAGCTGGGGCTCGGCATAGGGTCCGAACCAGGAGTCGTTGGTGATGTTGAGGATCCACTGCGCGCCCTTGCGCTTGGCCGCGATCATGTCGTCCGGGAAGAGAACTTCGTAGCAGATCGCCGGAGCGGCGCGCGTGGGCGGCGTCGTGGGCAGTTCGATGGCCGTGGGGCCGGCTCCACGGCCGAAATTCCCGACCTGCGGGAACCAGCGGCGCAGCTGTGGAAAGGTGTCCCCGAGCGGCATTTCCTCGCCAAACATCAGGAGCCGGTTTTTTCGATAAACCTGCAGCGCGCGCGCTTCGGGAGCGAGGAAGAAAAACGCGTTGTAGTCCTTGCGCAGGAACTTGTCCTGGTCGTAGCCGCCGAAGAACATCCCGACCTTGCGGGACTTGGCGAAGTTCTCGACCTGCTGGTCGAGCTCGAGGTCTTCGGCAAAGTCCGGCGTGCGGAAAGTCGTGGGATAGGAGGTCTCGGGCCAGATCAGGGCCTGGGTCTTCGGGGCCTGCGACAGGGCCCGGTCCGAGAGTTCAAAGAAGGTCTCGAGCACCCGGCGCCTGGCTTCGCGGACTCCGCTCTCAGCCGAGATTTTTTCGATATCCCCGATGTTGGCCTGGATCACGGAAAGCGGCAGGGTCGCCTCGGGTTTTTGCAGGAGGCCCGAGAGTTCGCGGTGGGTCCGGAGTCCGTTGAGCCAGCACAGCGAAACCAGGGCGGCGGCAGTTGCCAGTGCCGGACCCGCCCGGCGGATCGCAGGAAGCGCGCTGGGTTCGTCGCGATCGAGCCAGAGCGTGATGGCATGGGCGATGGCGAGGTTGGCAAAAGCCGCCACAAACGTCAGCCCGTAGGCCCCCGCCCATCTCGCGTTCAGCCTGAGCAGCGGGAGTTCAGCCCAGCTGTGCCCGAGGGTGTCCCTGAAAAGCTTGGGCAGGATGTAGTCGATTGCCGTGTAGAGGAGCGCACCCAATGCAAGCAGCAGTATCCGACGAAGTGTTCCGGAGTGACGGAGTTCCCTTTTGAGCGTCGGAACGAAGGCGGCGAACGCTACGATCTGGAGCTGGCCGATGAAGGAAAAGCCGACCAGGCCGAGCGCCGCGACCGGCCATGGGAGCCCGCCGAACTGCTTGATGACGTAGCCCACCCAGTGGAATCCCAGGATCGTGATGAGGCACGAAAAAAACAGCGACTGGCGAAGCGGGCGAGGGTGAAGACCGCGCAGGAGCAGCACCAGCCACGGCACGAGGCAGACGAAGGAGAGGGCTGCAATGCCGTAGGGCGGAAAGGCCAGGACATACAGGACCGCCGAAGCGATGGCCAAGGGGTGCGGAATCATCGTGACCCCAAGCTAGCCCAACTCAGTCCCGTTTTGGACCGGTTTCAGAGGGCTTCTGCAATCAACGAGTGGCGGGGATGAGCGACACCGGGCTTCGAGCCAGGCCGCCGCCGAGGAACGAAGGGATCGCCTGCTCCTGGGCCACTCGTCCCATCACGCCCTGCTGGAGGGCGACGAGTGCCTGGTAGGCGTTGATGCGTCCGCCGGTGGCCACGCGATCGGCAAGCGTCGGGAGACGGTCGACCGAACTCATGATCAGGCTCTTGAGCTCCTCTGGCTTGAGGGCGGGGTTCTTGGAAAGCAGCAGTGCCGCAAGCCCGCTGACAAAGGCGGTAGCCTGCGAAGTTCCAGTCATGCTGCCGTAGCGGCCGCCCGGAAGGGTGCTGAAGATGTTCTCGCCCGGAGCCGCGACGTCGACCTTCTTCTTGCCCCAATTGGAGCTCGAGAGCAGGCGGTTGCCCTGGTCGGTGGCGGCGACCGAGAGGATGTTCGAAAGGCGGTAGGCGGAGGGGTAGTAGTAGTTTTCCACCTTGTCGGTGTCCTGGTGCTCGTTGCCGGCAGCCGAGACAAAGAGCACGCCCTTGGATTCGGCGCGCTTGATCGCAAGGTATTCCTCTTCGGAGAACTCCGGGCCGCCGCCGCTGTAGTTGATGATCTGGGCACCATGGTCGACGGCGTAATTGATGGCCTTGACCGTGTTGGCCAGGTTCACTGCGCCGGGGTTTGCGTCGGAGTAGTACTTCACGGCCATGATCGAAACACGGGGGGCCACACCGCTCACGCCCACCTTGGGCTGGGTGACGGCGCCGACGATGCCGGCGACATGCGTGCCGTGGCCGTGGTCGTCGATCGGGTTGGCCTTGTTGTTGACGAAGTTCCAGCCGTAAGTCGGAGCATTCTGGGCTTCGGGGTCGCGCCACTGGTTGGGCGAGAGGGCCTCATGGTTGAAGTCGACGCCCGTATCGATCACGGCGACAACGACATTGCGCGAGCCGGCTTCAATCTTCCAGGCGTCCATGGCCTGGGAGTTGGCGAGGCCCCAGTTGCGGGCCTGGAAGGCTGCCGGCTGGGCGGACTTGGCCAGCTGGGTGGCCAGCGAAGAGGTGGATCCGATCAGGGCTGCGGTCGTGCGGCTGATCAGGCTCTCAAAGGGGGCAAGGCCGAGCGAGCTTAAAGCTGCACCGACGCCCAGAGAGAGGGTTGCTGCCCGAAACCACTTTTTCCGCTGCCACAGGGTCATCATCGTGGGCCCACATAGAGCAACCCACGTGCCGAAACGGTTTGGATTGGATTAAGAAATAAGGCTAATTAAATCATATATTTAGATCATTAGGCCCCACCGCTTGGCAGTGCGCCACCGCCTAAAAGTTAGACACCCGCTGTCAAGCTTTACGCCTCAGGGTTCCGGCAAAAAGTGCCGATCCGAGAGCTATGACCGGATGGCTCACCTCAGGATGGCGGCTGGACAGGCGGGGGACAAAGGCGGGGGGCTGGAGGCTTTGTGCAGCCCTCATTTCGGCCCTGACGGCCAGCCAGCCTCTGGCCAGTGCCGAGACCCTTCCCAAGCAATCCCAGGAGCGCCTCCAGGGCGTGGTCCAGATCCTCGGCAAGGCTCCCTCCGGAAAGCGGCTCCTCGAACAGGCCCAGACCTTCTGGAATCTCAAGGATCCGCGCGAAGTGGTTCGGTTCCTGCGTTGGGATTCGGCCTCACGCACCGACGCCGTACTGATCCGTCACTTTGACCCCCGTACGGGCATCGAAGACCGGGAGCGCAGGGTGACTGTTTATCTTCGTTCCAACCAAAAGCTTGAAGAAGTCGTCATGGACCTCGCCCATGAGCTTTCGCACGCAGTGGCAAAGCCCGTGTGGGATCCCTATGATCCGCAGCTCTCGGCGGGAGACTATCTTTACTCATCCATCGAGGGTCCCGGCGGCGAGATCGAAGCCGTCTCGCGCGAGTGCCAGGTGGCCCATGAGCTGGCCACCTTTGGCGACTTTGATGTGGCCCGCTGCCAGCGTTACTTTGATACGGCTGCCGCCGAGCCGGTGGCCAAGGTCCGTCGTGAGATGATCCGTGCGGACTTTTACAAGGTGGGTCGCTGGTTCGGGAAGCTTCGCGAACGGCTCGGTGAGCAGGCGAGGCGCTTCCCTCTGCTTTCGTCCCAGTCGCCACGCCTTTACTCCTCGACCGGGCAGTCTCCCTATCCCTATGCCCTCCTGCGCGAGTACGATGAGCTGACGGAGATCGCCTGCGAGAACTCCCGCAATCGCCTGAAGTCCTTCTCGGGACGCCAGCCGGCTTCGGCGGGCAACCGGGATCCCAGCCGCAGCGTGCGGATGTTCCTGGAGAGTCGCTGTGGCAGGACCGCCGTTTCGGGCGGCCCCATGGCCACGCCGGGCCGGCACCAGGCGGGCACGCACCGCGACTCCTGAGGTCGGGCCCCGGTATCGGGATTGCAGTCTTGGGCTGCATGGAACTTTTCACTTGGGTGTTGTTTGGTTTTGTCGTGGGTTTGATCGCTCGGGCGCTCATGCCGGGGCGTGACTCGATCGGCTTCGTGGGCACGACGGTGCTCGGCATCTTTGGGGCACTGGTCGGGGGGCTCTTTGCCCGCTTCATGGGCTGGGCTGCGCCCACCGGGAGCAGCGGCCTGATTTCGGCCACTTTGGGGGCCATCATCGTCCTCTCCGTCTACGGGAGCTACCAGCGCAGCCGGCGCAAGCGCACGGCGCTGAAGGTCCAGGGCGGCGAGGAACGCCGGGGCGGCGGCAAGGCCGCCTAGAACCGCGATTGATGGGATTTTATGGATGGTGCGGTCGACTGGACTTGAACCAGCACACCTTGCGGCATACGCCCCTCAAACGTACGTGTCTACCAATTCCACCACGACCGCATCCAGAGGAAGTAACGACTTCTGGGAGGGACCTTTGGATTAGCCAGAGGGCGACCAAATCGCAACCCCAAAAATGACTTTTAAAACCGGATCTCCGACTGGGAGAGGGTGATCAGGGAGGCAAGCGACAGCTCTTCGATGCTGCCGGTCTGGCCTGGCCTGCTCAGGCGGATCGAGATCCTGCCCTGAAGCAGGCTCCTGGGCAGGGCGAGCACTCCGGCTGCGTCGGTCTTGAAGGTCTGGACCTTGCGGCCCTCGGGGCAGGGGGTGGTTGCGCAGTAGATGATGTGGCCTGCGAGCACTGTGACTTCATTTCCAGCCAGCGCTTTTCCACTCTTGGAGTCTACGAGCTTGAGCCTCAGGACATCCTTGTTGGCGGCAAAAAACTCCTCGGTGGAGCTGCACTGTCCTTTGAGGCAGAGGATCTGGGCTTCCAGGATTGGGACCGCTGCACAGGGCGGCATCACCCATCCGCACTCCTTGTGCTTGGACTTTCGGAGCTCGATGAGAGCTGAAACGCCGGCCTGGTCGAGGGCATCCTTGGAGTGGAACCGAGGCGTCGCGCATGGATTCCAAAGGATGCCCAAATCGGTGCAATCAGCAGGGGCAGAACACTGCTGCGGGATCGCCTCGATCAGGCGCTCGTATTCACGCCTCGCTACGGCGCAATCGCCCTGCTTTGCCGGTGCTGGAGCAGGAGCGAGGACGATCAAAAGCAGCCCGATCAAGCGCTTCATCCGAGCTTGGCGCCCTTCCAGTCGTCCATGAACTTGGCCAGCCCCGAGTCCGTGAGGGGATGGGCCAAGAGCTGCTGGAAGACCTTGTAGGGGAGCGTGCCCACATCGCCGCCCAGGGCAATGCTCTGGCGGACGTGGTCGACGTGGCGGATCGAGGCCACGAGGATCTGGGTCTCAAAGCCGTAGAGGTCGTAGCACTCGCGGATGTCGGCAATCAGTCCCATGCCGTCCTGTCCGATGTCGTCGAGCCTTCCAACAAAAGGCGAGATGTAGGTCGCACCCGCCTTGGCAGCCATCATGGCCTGGACCGAGGTGAAGCAGAGGGTGACGTTGGTCTTGATCCCTTCGGCAGTGAAGGTCTTGCAGGCGCGAAGGCCTTCCCAGGTGAGCGGGAGCTTGACGACGATGTTCTTGTGGAGCTTGGCAAGCTTGCGGCCCTGCTCGAGCATCCCCTCGGCATCCAGCGCGGTGACTTCGGCGCTGATGGGTCCGTCGATAACTTCGCAGATCCGACGCAGCAACGTTTCAAACGGAACCCCGGCCTTGGCAACGAGGGAGGGGTTGGTCGTCACGCCGTCGATGAGGCCCGTCTTGGCGGCGGCCTCGATTTCCTTGAGTTCTGCGGTATCGATGAAGAGTTTCATGAGGGTTCCCTTTGACTTGGTTGGCTGCGCCGGCAGAGTATTCAGGGCATGTCGGGCCGTCAAGCCAAGCGTCAACTGACCTTCAGCTATGCCTCCAAGAGCTTCGTGGGCTACCTCGAGGGGACGGGCAAGGCTGCCCATACGATTGCCAACTACCGCCAGGACCTGGGACTTTTTGAGAAGTTCGTGGCTTCGCGCCTGTCCAAAAAACCTGTCCTAGTGGACCAGCTGACCCTCAAGGACCTCCGCACCTACGCCGAGTACCTCAAGTCGCAGGGCTTCCACGACAACACCCGCAGGCGGAGGCTTTTGACTGTCCGGAGGTTTTTTGAGTACCTCACGCGCCGTGGAAGGATCGAAGTGGATCTCGCCAAGCGCGTGCCGGCACCCCACAAGATCGAAAAGATCCCGCATGTGCACGATGCGGGCGAGATGCTCCAAAAGATCCGGGAGCTTCCGACCGAGACCCTGCTCCAGCTTCGAAACCGCGTGCTGCTCATGACGCTGGTGGAGACGGGCTGCCTCGTGAGCGAAGTCGCGCGCCTCCGTTTTGACCAGTTTGATTTTGATGGAGCGGCACTCGAGGTGCTGGGCAAGTCGGCGCGCAAAATTCCAGTGAGCCAGGTGCTTTTAGCCGAGGTGGCGTCACTCCGGGAGCGCTGTCCCGGAAAGCATCTTTTCCTGGGCTTCAATCGGTTTGGCCCCATGGCGGCAACGCCCATGACTCCGCGGGGAGTGGAGATGCTCGTCAAGGCGCATGCCGACAAGATCGGGCCCGATACGCTTACGCCTCGAACGATCCGCCACTCCGTCGTGGTCCACTGGGCAAAGCAGGGCCTTCCACAGCCTCGGATCAAGGAGCTTCTGGGACTGAAGACCGACTACGCATTCAGGGCTTACGCGCCTCTGGTAGAATTTCAAAAAATGGAGGGATGAAATGAAGAGTCAACTCTGGATGGCAGTCGGGCTTGTGCTGGGGACCTCTCTCCTATCGAGTGGCCTCGCCATTGCCGAGAACTCGGTGACCTGCACGGTCAACTGTTCGCGCAAGCTTCCAAATGGGCAGTCCATCGGAAAGACGATGAGCTGTGACTATCCCATTCCTCCCGGAATGAGTTTTAGTGCCGCCGATTGCCAGAAGGAGTGCACCGAGCGGTGCTCCAACAGTCTGTATGGGGCGGCAGCTGGCAAGGGCGTCAAGCCGCTTCGCAAGAAGTGAGCCTCACACCCAGCGATCCATCCACATCCATTTCCTGAACTCCTCGGGCCCGATGGGCAGTGCCGCGAGGATCGGAAAGAAATAGGCAAAAAGCGCGATCGTGACCAAGAGCACGGCTGTGCGCGGAAGCCAGGGGTTTACGCCTCGTTCTGAGCTGATCCGATCGATCGAGTGCGAGAGCGCAAGTCCGAGGATCATCGCAGCCGGGTAGTAGTAGTAAAAAAAGGCGATCTTGCGCGGAATCACCATCCACGAAAAAGTGCACACCACCCACGCGCCGGCAATCATCAGGGCTTCGGCCGTGCGGTTGCGGAGAGCGTCCCATGCCGTGAAAATCGCAGCCGCCAGGCCTCCCCACATGATGACCGGGCTTCCGAGCATCATGACTCCCCGGACCGCGGTCGTTGGAGAGCCCTCGCGGTCAAAGGCGTACCACATGGGCCGGATCATCGTGGGCCACTCCCACCAGCGACTGGCGTAAGGGTGTGAGGACACCACACGCATCTGGCCGTCCCACATCTGCCACTGCATCTTGAAGAGAACATCCCACAGCCCATAGGAGCCCCCCGCCTTGGGCTCGATCCAAAAGAACGGGACGAATGTCGCGTAGTAGGCCGCAAGCGGGAGGGCGACCCAGCTGATCAGGAATTCGCGGAGGTCCGGAAAAACGGCCTTCCTCTGCCTTGCAGGGGTGCGCCTGGCGACCCGCCATGCACCGACGGCCAGCATGGCTGCCCAGGGGATGAGGGCAAACCACTTGGTCGCACAGGCCAGGCCCATGAACACACCCGAAGCTCGGAGCCGGCTTTTTGAGCCCTCGCGCCAGCCCTCGACCGCCAGAGCCCAGCCCCACGCCAAAAACGCCATCATGAAGGTGTCGAGCATGGCGATGCGCGATTGGACAAAGAGGAGTTGATTGAAGAGCGTGAGCACTCCCACAAAAAGCGCCGCATCGCGCGAGCGGAAGACGGCCAGTGCCAGGCGGTGCATTCCGAGGAGCGTGATCACGCCAAAGATCACGCTCATGATGCGCCATCCCCAGGGGTGGTCGCCCACCAGGCCCACGCCGACGGCGATGAGCTCCTTGCCCAGCGGCGGGTGTTCGTAATTCTGGTTCTCGGTCAGCGCCAAAAACTGCTTGGCCGAAGGGATGTAATGGAACTCGTCAAAGTTGACCGTTTTGGGGAACCCCAGGTTGAAGCAAAACAGGGGCAGGGCGATGAGGGCCAGCAGGAGGGGAACGGCACCGCGCCGGCGGCTTACGGCTTTTGTTTCCATGGAAGTCATCTTATGGTGCTCCTCAATTATGAGCGAGACAAAGGTGATTGGAAGAAACGAACCATGCCCCTGCGGCAGCGGTTCCAAGTACAAGCGCTGCTGCGGCAAGGACGCAGCCCCCAAACTGGGCAAGCCCGTCGACCTCCAGGAGCGCATGGCGCAGGTCGCAGGCTCCGGCGCCCTTCCTCCGGGCGTGGACCCCTCCAAGCTGGATCCGGCGATGATGGCCCAGTTCAACCAGGCCCTGATGCGCATGCCCCGCGGCCAGCTCCAAAAACTCCAGTCCATCATGCAGCGTGCAATGGCAGGACAAGACGTGACGCGCGAAGCAGCCGAGCTCGATCGCCTGATGCCACCCGAGCTCAAGCAGATGGCCCAAAGCATGGGAATGGGAATGGGGATGCCCGGCGCCGCCGCGGCAGCCGAGCCAGAGCTCTCCGAATCCGAAGCTCGCAAAATCGTGGAAGAAGCCGTTCGCTCTGGAAAGATCTCGCAGGACGAGGCTGCAGGTCTTCTGGCCGGACAGGCTCCAGAAAAGAAATCGGGTGGTCTGCTTTCCAAGCTGGGCTTTGGCCGCAAATGAGCGCGTTTCCGGGACTCTGTGGTGTCGTGCACCTTCCGGCGCTCCCGGGCTCCTACCGCGCGCTCCGCTCGCGGAAGCCCGCGCATGAGCTTTTGCGCGAAGCCGGCCAGTGGGCCGTGAACGAGGCGCATGAACTCGCCGAGCTCGGTTTTGATTCGATCGTGCTCGAGAACTTTGGCGATGTTCCGTTTGCCCGTGACCGCGTCGACGCTTCGACGGTTTCGGCCATGGCTGTGATCGCAGGTGCCGTCCGCGAGGGGCTCAAGATCCCGGTCGGAATCAATGTGCTTCGCAATGACGGGCTGTCGGCCCTCGCTGTGGCGGCAGTCACGGGATGTGACTTCATCCGCGTAAACGTGATGTCAGGTGTCGCTGCCACGGACCAGGGATTCATCGAAGGCGATGCCCGCACGCTGCTCCGTGAACGCGAGGCGCTCGATCCCACGATCCGCATCCTGGGAGACGTCTGGGTCAAGCACGCCCGCCAGTTTTCGTCCGACACGCTCACGCAGGCGATCGAAGAGACGGCCCAGCGCGCAGGTGCCGATGCCGTGATCGTGACGGGGCAGGGGACCGGCAAGCTTGCGGATCTTTCGAGGATCACTGAGGCCGTCGAGACCTGCCGGGCTCACGGCATTCCGCTCGTGCTGGGTTCCGGCGTGAGCGCCGATAATTTGAAGACGCTTCCCAAGGGGGCGTTCGCAGGGGTCATTGTCGGATCAGACCTGCGCGAGGGTGGAAAAGCGGGAGCTCCATTGGACTCCAAGCGAGCCGCCCGCTGGCTCAAGGTCGCGCGCGCCCACGGACTGGTCGCCAAGGCGAAGCTTACGGAACAAAAACGTTCGACCCGTCGTAACTGATGCAGAGGCCGGCAAGGCGGGGAAGTCCTCCGCCAGCCTGCTCTTCCCTGGCCAGCGTGACCGAACCAGTCGTGCCGTTGAAGACGGCACTCAGTGAAGGATCAGAGCCTGCTGCGGGCACCAGCCAAAACCTGCGGCCCACCAGCGCCTGGGTGCCTTCGCGCACCTCGAGGGCCTCTAGCAGCTCGGCATCTTCGGCGCGGAGTGCCCTGAACGCGTGGAACAGGTCGCTGCGGCTTGCGCAGAACCCAGCGAGGTCCTTGTAGGCGATTGCCGTGGGACCGGCCAGGACCGAGACTCCGCTCGAGGTCTCGGTGAAAAAGGTTCGGTGCTCACCGGCAACCCGTTGCTTTTGCCAAGTGTATCCCGCGGTCGTGCGCACGGGAGGCTCGGAGGCAAATGCCGCAGGAGCCAGTGTTCCCAGTCCGACTGCTGCACGGATCACGAGGCGCCTGAGGCGTTCCTTCCAGTTGCGTTTCATCGGCGGGCTCTCCCTTATTCCTTCACCGGGCGGATGGGGTTGTCTTCATCCCCGTTGATGCCAAAGAGGTTGTCGCTGTCGATGGCGCGGGCCATGTCCTGGTAGCTCGTCCAGACGCCCTTGGTCGCCCAGTCATCGATCGCGCGCAGGAGGACCATGTCCGTGTCCTGGAGCACCCTGAAGGCGGTGGCCAGGCCGTTGGCGAAGATGTCGAGGTTCTTGGATCCGCCGCGGTCGTCGGTCGTGCGCTTCCGGCGCAGGTAATCCAGGTTGTAGTAGGTGTAGCTCGTGCAGCTGTTGAAGTAATACACCTGGTAGCGATTGCGAGGCAGGTGGATCTTGATCCCTTCGAGCTCCTCGATGCTGGCAAGGTCGAGGTGGCCGCCGAGGCCCGAGTGTCCGTTGTAGAGCATGAAGGTGCTCTTTTCGAGTGCCTGCTTGTAAAGGATGTGGAATGCCCGGCTCTCCTCATCGATCCCCGTGGCGCCAAAGTACATGAGGATGTTGATCTTGCCGCGCGGAGTGTCCTTGGTCAGGCGCTCGAGCGTGAATGTCTCCTCCATTGCTGCTTCATCATCGAGGAGCTCGGATTTTTGGGCCTCCGTCAGGCGCTCGGTCTTGAAGCCCAGTTCCACGAGTTCGTGGCGGACCATCACGTAGTTCTCGGCGTTGATGTCCGCGCTGCGATCCGGATTCTTGCTGTTGTTGGCCGGTTCATCGAGGCCGAAAAACAGGGTTGCCGTGATCTCACCGGTCTCCGGATCCACCATGCGGTGGTACTCGGGGTAGGTGACCTTGGTGTTGGCGATCCTCTCGTAAGTGCCCTGGACCACGAGGTAGTCGCGGCCTTCGACCAGCTTGCAGGACGGAAACATCGGTGCCGGTGCCCAGAAGTACCAGAAGTCCCCTTCCGACTGGTAGTGGTCGTCCGTGCAGGGGTTGTAGCTGCCCTGCATTCCGGCTTCAAAGACCTTGTCCGGGTTGACCGGCAGGTACGCCTCGTAGGTGCCCTTGTCGGCGTCCGTACGGCCCTTCACGGTTTCGAGCACGATCGTGCCTTCGAACGAGTACGAAACCAGGTAATGCCCGCGGCCATTGGGCTCGATCGCCTCGATCTTGATCTTGTGGTCTTCCTTGGGGACGGCCTTGATGGGCGTCATGCTCCAGGGGCCGAACAGGTGGCGGACCTGGTTTTCGACGGCCTCGCGGGCCTTGTCCTCATCCGGGGTTCCACGACTCGTCGTATCGACCTGCGCCTTGAAGGTGTAGCGGGCCTCGGTCGACTTGGCGCCGACATAGAGTCCGGCCTGCGCCGTGGCGGAGACGGCCGAGACCGCGCAGGTGGAGAGGGCGAGCGAGAGTGCAAGTTTGCGATTGAGCATACGTTCCTCGGGATGGACTGGGATCAGTAGTTGTTGACGGTTTCCTGCATGAGCTGGTCGCGCACTTCGGCAAATTGTGCGGGCACCATCTCCTTGAACTTGGAGACAAAGATGCCTTCGGGGGCAAACCACGGCTTCTCGACCTCGGTGTAGAACTCGAGCTCGGCGATGTCCTCGCCGCGGGTCGAGCTCTTGGTGATCACCACGCGGGTGTCACCCTTTTTGAGGTACTCGGCATTGCCCTTGCCCTGGATCTTGGTCGAGCGGGTCACCGATACGAACTTGGTCGTGCCGTCGGTGGCGAGGTGGATGTCCTGCCACATGGTGACTTCGAGCTTGGGCGTCTTGATCGGGAGCTTGTACTGGATGAACTGGCTCGGCAGTCCCTCAAAGTTCTCGTCGATCGGCCCGGTCAGGATCTGTCCGCGGTCCTTGAGCTGCTGCACGGAGAAGGCCTGGAGCTTGGCAAAGTCGCCTCCGAGCTTGGGTTGGAGCTTGCAGCGCGTGCTCATCGCCGCCATGTAGATGGATCCGCTCTTGGCCTTGGGTTCGGTCTCCCAGCTTGGGGACTGGCAAGTGTATCCCGCGTTTGCGAGCGAGCCGGTCAGCGACTCCACGAGTTCAGCCTGCTGGCCTCCTCCCTGGCTCACGCCCATGACGGCCAGGGCCGCCTGAAGGAAGATCGAGATCTGGGACACAAACTGCGAAATCCAACCGACCACCATAAACGCCTCCGACCCAAAAAGGGCAAAAGTTGATTAGAGCGGTCGGGCTTTTAGCGCGGTTTGTCGGGGATGGGAAGACTAAAGGGAAAGAGTTATAACTGTCTGAAATCGCACACTAAAATCAGTCAGTTGTAGGACCATTGGGGCTGGCGTTCCAATTGCCGGATTGAGTGGTGGTTGTGACAGGGTTTCCAGCTAGAGGGGTTTCGGTCAGGTAGTAGTCGACAGCAAGCTCCCCGTAATTGTTGGCGGGCGT
>CAZDSX010000046.1:0-3036 GCA_964508305.1 uncultured Bacteriovorax sp. | reverse complement strand
TCTGAAATCGCACACTAAAATCAGTCAGTAGTAGGACCGTTGGGGCTGTTGGTCCAAGTGCCGGATTGAGTGGTCGCTGTGGTTGTTGTTCCACTCAAGGTTTCGGTCAGGTAGTAGTCGACAGCAAGCTCCCCGTAATTGTTGGCGGGCGTGGGCCGATAATAGATGGCGTTATAGCTCGAGGTTCCATAGCCGCTTAGCCGCATGACATGGATACTTGAGAGCTTGGTGACGCCGTTGACGGGTAGATCCGAGTAAATTCCCTGTCCGAAGACCGTGCTAAAGGGGCGTACCGCCGAGGGGGGAGGGTAAGCCTTAAAAGTCGTTTGCGAGCTGTTTCCGTTACTGAACGAAGATCCAAACTCGATGCGGTCGGTCTTGGCTTCGATTTGTTTGACGGTGAGTGTCCCGTTGAAGCGAGCCCTCGAGCCCACCCCCCCATCGAGGTAGAGCAGGGTAACGGGGCTTGTGGTCTGGTTGTCGGTGAGTGAGCTCTGGCTGGCTGCAATAAAGCTCCCATCCACCCGGAGCTTTTGGGTGTCCATCGAAAGGCTGGCGTAGGCACCGAGCCTGAACTCGCGGATCTCGTCACTCACGGTCACCCGGCCCGGAGAGTTGAGCACCTGGATCTCGCTGCCAAAACCGAGCTGGCCATTCGTGCCTAATCCCCAGCATTTGAGCGCACCTTCGGTGCTGCTTGTACCTGTCTTGGCAACAAGGCAACCGTGATCGAGTCCCATGGATCCACCAATCACCTGATCCTCGCCGGCAAGGACGACCGGGCCATTGCTCGTGTTGTTTTGAGTATAGACGCCAAATTTTTGGACCGTGTAGGTGTTGGGTACCGTTCCGGCGGTAAACTTGTTGAGCCCCCAGCACTTGAGGATATTGGCACTCGTGACACCGCAGGTGGTGGTGTCGCCTGCAGTGACGGAGGTGTAGTTGGTGGTGGAATCGATGAGCTGGGGGGTTGTGAAAGTGCTCGTGTTGCCTGTGCCGAGTTGGCCATTCGCGTTTGAGCTACCCCAGCACTTGAGTTTGTTGGCGCTGGTGATCCCGCAATTGGCTCCGGTGGATGACTTGGACATGGAAACTTTTTCGTAGGACTCCGCAGTATCCAGCGCCGTGGGACTCTGGATCATCGTGCTCCCGTCGAGTGTGCCCCAGCACTTGAGTGCTTTTGTGGTGGTCACTCCACAGGTGTACTGGTTTCCGGCAGAGACATCCTGGTAGGTGACACCGGAATCGACCACCACAGGTGCATTTTGCTGTGTTGTGGAGGAGCCCTGCCCGAGGCGGTGATTTGCCCCCTGTCCCCAGCAATGGAGTACGCCTGCCCCGGTGATGGCGCAGGTGTGGGTGTCACCGGCCGAGACTCGCTTATATGAAGTATTAGAGTTGATGAGGGTTGGGCTCGTGCTGCCCGTGGTGTTGGAGTTGCCGAGCCTGCCGTTTCCACCATTGCCCCAGCAGTAGAGCGGGCCTTCGCCGGGGGTCGCAGAGACCGCAATCGCACAAGTGTGCAGCACACCGGCCGAGACTTGGATGAACTGCGTGACGGGTGGCGTCGTGTTCACGATGACTTGATTGGGTTTGTACTGGGTGGTCTGGTTGTAGACTCCAAGCTGGCCGTCTCCGTTTTTCCCCCAGCACCAGAGGTTTTGGTGAGGAAACGAGATGGCGCATGAAAAGTCGGTTCCTGCCGAAATGTTTGCCAGCACCTTGCTCTCAAATCGACTCAATGTCGGCCCCTTGAGGGTGACCTGGCCCCGTGCAGTATCGTTGGCACTACTGCCAGCCTTGATGCTGACCGTGGCGGGCACGGCGCCTTGCAGCTCGACATTGGCGCCTTCAAGGGCCAGCGTTCCCCGGCCCAGGATTCCGATTTCACCCGTCCCTTCGGGAGTGGCCGCAGGGGCGGTGACCGTAATTTTGGACCCAACGAGCTGGAGTTTCACGCAGCTTGTGACGAGCAGGATCTTGGAAGCCGTGGGAGCTGCAGCTCCGCCTGCTCCAGAGGAGTTTGCAAACTTGACCTCTCCACCTTGGGGAAGGCTGAGGGTGTGCTGATAGGTGGCCGAGCAGTTGTGTGTGTTGGAGGCTCCGCTCGTGCCCACTTTGAGTGTGGCGCCATCGCCCACTTCGATCTTGCCGGTCTGGCCGGTGATGCGGAGCTCTCCGGTGAAGCCCGAGAAATTGAGGGATCCCACGGCTCCAGAAGGGACAATCAGGCTTCCGGCGAGATCCTGTGTGTAGGCCGGAGCGCTGGTACCCTGGGCGCTCAAATTGAGCATCGCATTGTTGTTCAGGGTGATGGACTTGGCTTTGGCGGTGTAGCTGGTGCCTGTCAGGGTGAGTGTGGGTGGCTGCGAGCCTTGGTTCACGGCCTGGATGACGACATCGTCGTTTGAGCCAGGGCCCTGGGTGGGTGTTGCGCCGTCGGATCTCGTCCAGTTGGAGCCCGAGTTCCATGCGCCTGTGGTGGCAGTGGCTTTCCAGGTGTAGATGAAGCTGCTTGCGGCGGCGACCGTGATCGAGACTACGGCATTTGCCGAGGGGCCGGCTGAGTTGGTAGCTACGATGGTGTAGTTGGCTTGTGCGCTGGCAGTGGTGGGAGTGCCGGAGATCACGCAGGTGGTGGCGTTGACAGAGAGCCCCGAGGGGAGTGGGGTTGTACCTGCCTTGATCGCACACGAGGTGAGAGTGGCTCCGTTGGTTTGCAATGAGGGGGTGATCGACATCGGACTGTTCACCGTTCCCGAGGTTCCCGTGGCTCCTGCATAGCTCAAGTTCGGGACACCGGCAGTGACCGTGATCGCAAGCGTTACTGCCAGATGCCTGGGGTCCGTCGAGTGACTGTCAGTGCCCGTGATGGTGAGAGTGGCGCTGCCAGGCGCAAGGGGAGTGAGTGTGAGAGTGCGGGATCCGCTGGTCAAAGGGCCAGCCAAGGCCGACACAAAGGCACTGGCACCACTATATGTAAAATTGACCGTCTGGTTGGCTTCATCCGTTGCGGTTGCGGGGCCGGGCAGGATG
>CAZDSX010000045.1:21575-22111 GCA_964508305.1 uncultured Bacteriovorax sp. | reverse complement strand
GACCCGCTGGTTTTCCCGCATCTTTCAGTAATTGAGAATGCAGCCTTCGGACTGCGCATGCGGGGGATCAGTGGCGAGGAGCGGCGCGCCAAGGTGGAGCCGTGGCTCGAGCGAGTGGGGTTGGCTGGTAGGCGTGACGCAGATCCCGAAACGCTCTCGGGCGGAGAGAGGCAGCGTCTGGCCTTGGTACGGGCGATGGTCTGGGGACCCAGCGCGCTTCTTCTTGATGAGCCGTTTTCGGCGCTCGATCCGGGTCTCAGATCCGAGCTCGGTGCGATGGTGGTCGAGCTGCATCAAAAGCTGACCATTCCACTCATGCTCGTGACGCATGACGAGGACGAAGCCGTCAGGATCGGAACACGGATCTCACGGTGTCAGGTTTTGTCCGGTTCGCCCCCTCGGCATATTTGGCTTGAGAATCGTTGACCTGCGCCGAGCTGCGCGACTAGATTCATTTAAACCCCATTTTTCAGCAGGAGATCGGCTCAATGTCCGGAAACGCGCCCACTTTCAAGAACCTCACGGCCCCCAAGCAG
>CAZDSX010000045.1:14105-21565 GCA_964508305.1 uncultured Bacteriovorax sp. | reverse complement strand
TCACGATCGAAAACGGCAAGCTCAATGTGCCCAAGAATCCGATCATTCCCTTCATCGAAGGCGATGGTACCGGTCCGGATATCTGGCGTGCCTCGCAGATGGTCCTCGATGCTGCCGTCGAGAAGGCCTACAAGGGCGATCGCAAGATCGAGTGGTTCGAAGTGTATGCAGGTGAGAAGTCCTTCACCAAGTTCAACGACTGGCTCCCCGAAGACACCCTGACCGCCCTCCGTCACTATCTCGTGTCGATCAAGGGTCCGCTCACCACTCCGATCGGTGGCGGCATCCGTTCGCTCAACGTCGCTCTCCGCCAGATGCTCGACCTGTATGTCTGCCTGCGCCCCGTGCGCTGGTTCAAGGGCGTGCCCTCGCCGGTCAAGCATCCTGAGAAGGTCAGCATGACGATCTTCCGCGAGAACTGCGAAGACATCTATGCCGGCATCGAGTTCGAAAACGGATCCGAAGGCGTCAAGAAGGTCCTCGCATTCCTCAAGGAAGCCTTCCCCAAGGACTATGCAAAGATCCGCTTCCCCGAGACTTCGGGCATCGGCATCAAGCCCGTCTCCAAGGACGGAACCGAGCGCCTCGTCAAGGCAGCGATCGAGTACGCGATCACCAACAAGAGCAAGTCCGTGACGATCGTGCATAAGGGCAACATCATGAAGTTCACCGAAGGTGCGTTCATGAAGTGGGCTTACGAGCTTGCCGATCGCGAGTACGGCTCCAAGGTCTACACCTGGGCCAAGTGGGAAAAGACCAAGAAGGACAAGGGCGAAGAAGCCGCCAACGCCGAAATGAAGGCCGAGCAGGCCGCAGGCAAGATCATCATCAAGGATGCGATTGCCGACATTTCGCTCCAGCAAGTCCTCACGCGCCCCGAAGAGTTTGATGTCATCGCAACGCTCAATCTCAACGGCGACTACCTCTCGGACGCCCTGGCGGCCCAGGTGGGCGGCATCGGCATCGCTCCAGGAGGCAACGCCAATTACGTCACCGGCCACGCGGTGTTCGAAGCCACGCACGGCACGGCTCCCAAGTACGCGAACCTCGATCGCGTCAACCCGGGCTCCGTCATTCTTTCCGGCGAAATGATGCTCCGGCACATGGGCTGGAACGAAGCAGCCGATCTCATCATCAAGGGTATGGACGGAGCGATTGCGGCAAAGACCGTGACCTACGACTTCGCCCGCTTGATGAAGCAGGAAGGCCAGGCCGGAGTCACTGAAGTGAAGTGCTCCGAGTTCGGCAAGGCCATCATTCAACACATGTAAGGATTGGGGGCAAAACCATGTCTAAGAAACCCGTCAGAGTTGCAGTCACCGGAGCCGCAGGCCAGATCGGCTATGCGCTTCTTTTCCGGATCGCCAGTGGCGAGATGCTGGGCAAGGACCAGCCCGTCATCCTGCAGATGCTCGAGCTTCCTGCAGCCCAGAAGGCCCTGGGCGGCGTGATGATGGAGCTCGATGATTGCGCATTCCCGCTTCTCGCTGGAATGGTCGCCACCGACGATCCCAATGTTGCGTTCAAGGATGCAGATGTCGTGCTGCTCGTGGGTGCACGTCCCCGCGGACCCGGCATGGAACGCAAGGACCTGCTCACCGAAAACGGCAAGATCTTCACCGTCCAGGGTGAGGCCATCGGCAAGCACTCAAGCCCCGACGTCAAGGTGCTGGTCGTGGGCAATCCCTGCAACACCAACGCCTACATCGCCATGAAAACGGCCATCAAGCATGGCCGCGTGAAGGCTCGTAACTTCACCGCAATGCTACGCTTGGACCACAATCGTGCGCTCTCGCAGCTTGCCGCCAAGACGGGCAAGGCCGTGGCTGGATTCAAGAAGATGACCGTATGGGGCAACCACAGCCCGACGATGTATCCGGATTTCCGTTTTGCGACGGTGGACGGCCAGGCTGTGAAGCCTCTTCTCGACGACACTTGGAACAAGGAAACCTTCATTCCCAAGGTCGGCAAGCGCGGCGCTGCGATCATCGAAGCTCGCGGAGTTTCTTCGGCGGCTTCGGCAGCCAACGCCGCCATCGACCATATGCGCGACTGGTACCTCGGCTCCAAGGGTGAGTGGGTGACCATGGGCGTGCCGTCGGATGGTTCCTACGGAATCCCCGAAGGCGTGATCTTTGGCTATCCCTGCACCACCGAAAACGGTGAGTACAAGATCGTGCAGGGCCTCGAGATCGATGCCTTCTCCAAGGAAAAGATCGCGGGTACCCTCAAGGAACTCGAAGAAGAGCGCGCCGCAGTTGCGGGCATGCTCTGAGGGATCCCGGCGAACAGGTTCGCCGGCCTTTTGGTTGAGATTTGCGTCAAATGTTGACGGGGAACGAAAACGGCACCTTAGATGGCGTCGGGCTCGGTTCTTACAATCGAGAGTGCAGTCAGGGCGGCAAACCAGTTCCAATTGCATGGGAGTTCTTTGGCGACACCCGGATCCGGCCATCTGTTTTTATTCATTGCCGTCTCGTGGTTCTTCGCCTCCTCCAAAAGCGGGTCCCTCACCGAGTTCCTTGTTGGCTGAGTCCTTGGTCTAGTCGAGGGCGGTTCCCCGACGCCGGCGAATTTCGCGGAGCGCTTCGAGGTTGGGGTCGATCGGCGCGGGATCAGCTTTCTCAGGCTCAAATTTTCGGTAGAGGTCCAGGAGCTCTGGGTAGAGGTCTCCAGTCTTGTCGGTCCGGGTCCTCGTGAGCGTGTCTTCAATCTGCGCTCGAATGGATCCAATCGGATCTGGCGTGAGTTCCGCCGTCTCGTAGGCAATTCGACTGAGTTCCTTCACCATGTAAGAGTAGGGTGGGTTGGGAATAAACACCGGTAGCCTAAACCACAGCTGGGTATCCTCGGTTGTTGCAGTACGCGGGAGTGGGGGCTCTGCATGAGCAGGAAGAGCGAGCGTTCCGCTGGTAAGCAGGGCAAGTGTTAACAGAGTCGAGCGAACTTTCATGCATCTTGGGGTAGTGCAAACGGGAGACCCGCGATCCAGATCGGTTCATGGCCTTTTTACAGGCTTTTATGAGCAGGTGGACTCGGTCAACTGTCCAAGGGTTGGACAGTTGACCACTCCGTCGTGAGTCTTGCCACGAACCTTATGCGCCACTACGGGCGTCCCGTCAGATGGTTCCTACGGAATCCCCGAAGGCGTGATCTTTGGCTATCCTTACTTTGATCCCTGCCGGCTTCACGCCTCCCGCGGCTTGACCCGTGCGTGGGTGGCTACGGACTTTTGGGGTGCCATGAAGTCCACCCTTCCGGTGGCGATGTCGCAGACGGCACCGGTGATCAGGAGCTTTCCGGAGCTGGCCAGTTCCCGGATCACATCGCTGCGCTCCTGCATGACTGCGATCGTATGCTCGACATTCACATAGGCCGCTTCGTCGGTGCAGCGTGCGATCGAGCTGGGTTCCGAGCGGTTGGAGTGGCGTTCCAAGGTCACCCGGGCAGCAGGTGTGATCTCGCGGACGATGGCCTCAAGGTTGGCAGAGGTTTTCGTTCCTGCAGCGGGTGGGTTGAGGGTGTTTTGCAGGGTGGCCTTGATGGCCCCGCAGCGGGTGTGGCCCATGACGATGCAGAGCGGAGTTCCAAACTGCTGGGCCGCGAATTCAATGCTTCCGAGGATCGCAGGGGTAACGATGTTTCCGGCGACTCGGCAGACGAAGATATCTCCCGCTCCCCGGTCAAAAAGGATCTCGGCAGGCACTCGGGAGTCCGCGCAGCTGAGGAGAATGACAAACGGGGATTGTCCCTTTTCTGCCAGGTCCGCCAGATCGCGGCTCCTCATGATGGTGTCCACGGACCGAAGTCCCTGGGTGAAGCGTTGATTGCCCTCTTTGAGCAGTTCGAGGGCCTGTTGAGCGTTGGGTCCGAAATTACGATTAGGCATGATGCCTCCATGGTGATGCAAAATTAGGTTCAAGCCCGGTTTGGGCTCGTGGGATTCTGGGACTGCCGAATGCTCGGCTGTAAGTGGGCGATCAGGCTCGCGGAGGTCGCGGGTCTTGCCAGGCAAATCCATCCGTTGCCAGATCGGACTCGGATCCCATGGACAAGGAGGGAGGGGGTTGGCGACCCAGTGCCGCATGCCCGAGGACTTCAGCGTGGCTATCGTCCTCCTCAGGCATGGGCGTGGAGGATGGGGAGGCTAAATCTTCGGCTGGCAGTTGTGCTTGCCTGGAGGTGCCTGATTGAGCGCTGGAGCTCAAGCCTGCTTGGGCGCGCTGCATGAGCTTGAGCACCGGGAACATGGGCTGAAGCCCGCCGGACCAAGTGGCCAGCAGGACCACAGCGACCAGGGCTGTGGAACACGCAGAAAACCAGCGGTGGAGTATGGGAAAGAGCCGACCAGACATTCACTATCAAGTATACGGTTGGGGAAGCCCCGTTCAAGGTTCAAGTTTGCCTAGGAATTGTTCTGACACAGCCTTTTTGATTGCCCCCAGTGCGTTTTGCGCTACAACCCTAACCACCTATGAACATTCACGAATATCAGGCCAAATCGATCCTCAAAAAGTATGGCGTGCGCGTGCCCGAAGGCCGCCTCGTCGAAGAGGGCGGAGACGTGGCAGCAGCTGCCGAAAAGGCTGCCCAGAACCTCGCGCAGGAGCGCGGAAACTCCGTCTGGGTCGTCAAGGCCCAGATCCATGCCGGTGGTCGCGGCAAGGCAGGCGGCGTCAAGGTGTGCAAGTCGATCGGTGACGTCAAGGCCGCAGCCCAGGACATCATGGGCAAGGTTCTCGTGACGCCGCAGACGGGTGCAGCGGGCAAGAAGGTCCACAAGCTCTGGATCGAAGAAGGCTCCCAGATCGCAAAAGAATTTTACCTCGGCGTCGTGCTCGATCGCGCCACTTCGCAGGTCATCATGATGGCCTCGACCGAAGGCGGCATGGAGATCGAAGAAGTCGCGCACACCCACCCCGAAAAAATCATCAAGGTCTCGGTCGATCCGACGACGGGATACCAGGCTTTCCATGGCCGCAAGATTGCCAAGGCCCTTGGCCTCACCGCGGAGCAGACCAAGGAAGCCGTGGGCTTTTTTGGAGGCATCTACAAGGCCTTCATGCAGGAAGACTGCTCGCAGGTCGAAATCAATCCCTTGATCCTGACCGCGCAGGGCCATCTGGCCGCTCTCGATGCCAAGATCAACTTTGACGATAACGCGCTTTATCGCCACCCCGAGACGGTTGCGATGCGTGACCTGCTCGAGGAAAACGCGCAGGACGTCGAGGCCTCCAAGTACGAGCTGGCTTACATCGCGCTCGACGGCAACATCGGCTGCCTGGTCAACGGCGCAGGCCTCGCGATGGCAACGATGGACATCATCAAGCTCCACGGAGGCGAGCCCGCAAACTTCCTTGATGTCGGCGGCGGCGCCACCAAGGAAAAGGTCGCACACGCCTTCAAGATCATCCTCAAGGATCCCAAGGTGAAGGCAATCCTCGTCAACATCTTTGGCGGCATCATGAAGTGCGACGTCATTGCAGAAGGCGTGATCGCAGCGGCTCGTGAGCTCGACCTCAAGGTTCCGCTCGTTGTCCGCCTCGAAGGCACCAATGTCGACGCAGGCAAGAAGCTCCTCTCCGAGAGCGGGCTCAAGATCACTCCGGCCGATGGCCTCACCGACGCAGCCACCAAGGTCGTTGCTGCAGCAAAGGGAGCATAAAAAATGTCGATTTGGGTCAACAAGCAAACCAAGCTTCTCGTTCAGGGCATCACTGGTTCACAGGGCGCTTTCCACGCCAAGGGCTGCCGCGACTACGGCACCAACGTGGTCGGCGGCGTGACCCCCGGCCGCGGCGGCCAGGTTCACGAAGGTTTCCCGGTTTTTGATACGGTCGATGAGGCCGTGGCCAAGACGGGTGCCAACGCGACCATGATCTTCGTTCCGCCCGCAGGTGCCGCAGACGCCATCTGCGAAGCAGCCGATGCCGGAATTCCGCTCATCATCTGCATCACCGAGGGCATTCCGGTCCGCGACATGATCGCCACCAAGCGGTATTTGAAGTCCACCAAGTCCCGGCTCATCGGGCCCAACTGCCCTGGCATCATTACTCCCGGAGAGTGCAAGATCGGCATCATGCCGGGCCACATCCATCTGCCTGGCAAGATCGGCGTGGTTTCGCGCTCCGGCACGCTGACCTACGAAGCCGTCCACCAGCTGACCCGGCTTGGCATCGGGCAGAGCACGTGCGTGGGCATCGGTGGGGACCCCGTCAACGGAACCAACTTCATCGACGTCCTCGAAGCCTACAATAAGGATCCTGACACGCACGGCGTGATCATGATCGGCGAAATCGGCGGCAGCGCCGAAGAGGAAGCCGCCGAGTACATCAAGCGCGAGTTCAAGAAGCCGGTCGCAGGCTTCATCGGTGGAGCCACGGCTCCGGCCGGCAAGCGCATGGGCCATGCGGGCGCCATCATTTCGGGTGGGAAGGGGACTGCTGAAGAGAAGTTCCAGGCCCTTCAGGCCGCAGGCGTCCATATCGCACGCAGCCCGGCTGACCTGGGAACCACGCTCAAGGCGGCTCTCCGGTAATCATCACAATCGGGGTGACAGGCCCACAAAACATGGGCTAAGGGTTGCCCACACCTCAGAAAGCTTAGGAGATCACAATGGCTGTCGAAAAAACGTTTTCCATCATCAAGCCGAACGCAGTGGCCAAGAACGTCATGGGCGAAATCATGACCCGCTTCGAAAAGAAGGGCCTGCGCATCGCTGCTGCAAAGTTCACCCGCCTCTCCCGTGAGAAGGCCGAAGGGTTCTACATCGAGCACAAGGATCGTCCGTTCTTCCAGAGCCTCGTGCACTTCATGACCTCGGGTCCCGTGATGCTCATGGTGCTCGAAGGCGAGAACGCCGTTCTCCTGAACCGCGAAATCATGGGCGCAACCGATCCGGCCAAGGCCGCTCCGGGCACGCTCCGCAAGGATTTCGCTGACAGCATCGAAGCAAACGCCGTGCACGGTTCCGACAGCGCAGCTTCGGCTGAGCGCGAGATCGCGTACTTCTTCGATCGCGCTGAAGTCCAGAAGCGCTTCTAATTTCGAGGGAGCTTGCCCAGCGCTTGAAAGTCGCCATCGCGCAGATCAGCCCGGTCGTCGGGGATTTCGCAGGCAACCTCAAGCAGCTTGAGCGTGCTTACTCACAAGCCATTGAAAGTGGGGCGGACCTGCTGTTGACACCCGAACTGGGAGTCTGCGGGTATCCGCCCCACGATCTTTTGGAGCGTCCCGAGTTCTTTGAGCGCTCCGAGCGGGCGCTCGCGGAGCTTGCTGCCCTGACCCGGGGCAAGGCCTGCGCGCTTGTGGCGGGGCTCCTGCTCCCGAACCCCGAGGCGAGGGGAAGGGCAGCCCAAAACGCGGCTTGCGTGTTCTGGGATGGCAAAGAGGCCTTCCGGCAGGCCAAGAGCCTCCTGCCCACTTATGACGTTTTTGATGAGGCTCGGTACTTCGAGCCT
>CAZDSX010000045.1:8702-14095 GCA_964508305.1 uncultured Bacteriovorax sp. | reverse complement strand
AATTTTGTCGAGCTCGCACAGGGAAAACGTGAGTGGACCCATCCCAAGACCGGTAAAAAGGTGGGAATCGCCATCTGCGAGGACCTCTGGGCCGAGGACTCGGGTCGTTTCAACCAGGGCAAGCCCCTCTACAAGGTGAACCCCCTGGACCGGATCCGGGCCCTCAAGCCCGATCTTTTGCTTTCGGTCTCGGCCAGTCCCTATGAGTGGGGAAAGCGCCCCAGGCGCGAGGCGATTCACTGCGGCATTGCCAAGGACCTTGGAATCCCTCTGTTCTACGTCAATCAAGTCGGTGCAAACGACGAGCTCCTCTTTGATGGGGGGAGCTTTGTTTCCGACTCCAATGGAACCCTTCGCGGAAGGCTCGAGCTCTTCTCGGAGGGGTTTGGTCTCTATGACTCTTCTGTCTGGCCTGCGTCCCCGGTCGTTGGGGCGCCCCCTGAAATCGAGGTCCTCAAAAGGGGCCTCGTCCGAGGCATTCGCGACTACTTTGCGCGCACGGGCTTTTCCAAGGCCATCCTGGGGTTAAGCGGCGGCATTGATTCGGCCGTGGTGGCCGCGCTGGCAGTCGAGGCGCTGGGGCCCAAAAATGTCCTTGGGGTGGCCATGGCGAGCCAGTTCTCTTCGGCAGGAAGCCTTGCGGATGCCGAGGCACTGGCCCGGGCGCTCCAAATTCGACTCGAGGTGAGGCCCATCAAGTTCCTGTTTTCGACGGCCTCTCGCGAGATCTCGGGCGGGTCGGTGAACCTCGAGGGCGTGGCCTCCGAAAACCTACAATCCCGGCTTCGCGGCGCGATCCTCATGACGCTCTCCAACGCGCTCAACGCCCTCGTTTTGACCACGGGCAATAAGTCCGAGATCGCCATGGGTTACGCCACACTTTACGGGGATATGTGCGGTGCATTGGCCCCCATTGGGGATCTCTTCAAGACCCGGGTCTATGAGCTTGCGCGCCACATCAATGCCTCTGGCGCTCCGGTGATTCCCGACTCCAGCATCACCAAGGCTCCCTCGGCCGAACTCAGGCCCAACCAGACGGATCAGGACACGCTTCCGCCCTATGATCTGCTGGATGCGCTGCTGGAAGCCTACTTGGAGCAGGGGATCTCCGTGGGCGAACTCGAGGCCTCCATGGGCGCGCGTCATAAGCCGGGCTGGGTGACCCAGACCCTGGAGTCGCTGGAGCGTCAGGAGTTCAAGCGCAGGCAGGCTGCACCCGTGCTCAAAGTCAGCCCCAAGGCGTTCGGGATGGGCCGTCGCATGCCCGTTGCAAAGCGCTGGCAACTCAAGTGACAATGCTTGAGGGTCTCGGATTCGCAGCGCGAAAATTTCAAAAAAACACTCAAAAACTAGAGGTATTCACTCCATGGAGAACACGCAGGAAATGAAAAACTGGATCGAGAAGATGAAGGCCGCACAGAAGCAGCTCAACAGCCTGGTCAAGGACAACTGGGTCAACGAAGCGAAGCGTTTCGCCGAGCGCCAGAGCAAGGAAGTGCGCAAGCTCATCCAGACCGACATCACCAAGGTCCGCACCTTTGTGGAGCGTGAAAAGAAGGATCTCGAGAAGCTCCAGAAGCAGATCCCCGGCGAACTGAACAAGTGGAAGAAGGTCCTCGAGACCCAGAAGAAGGAACTCACCGGACTCCTTGGCAAGGCCCAGAAGGCTGCAGGTCGCAAATCCGGCTCCAAAAAAGCCGTAAAGACCAAGAGCAAGAAGGCCGGTACCGCAGCTCGCAAGACGAGCTCCAAAAAGAAGTCCGTCACTGCGTCTGAAGCCACGGCCTGAGCGCCGTAAAGATTGACAAGGTGCCGGAAACACCGGTATCCGATTGAAATTCAAGGGTGTTGGCCCGGTCCGATTTTTGGTTCAGGCCAGCACCCTTTTGTTTAACCAATAGAAAGAGAGAGAGTCTCACCCAGCATGGCATTTATTCTCCCCAGTGGTTCTGGTCCCTCCGGCCCTTCAGGCCCTCCGTTTCCCCGTCCTCGTCCCGCCCGCGGGATGATGCCTCCTCCCAGCAAAGACGAGCATCGCATCAACGAGCGCATTCGCGTTCCCCAGGTGCGTCTCATCGACGAGGAAGGGACCCAGCATGGGATCGTCCCCACGTTCGAAGCCCTCAAGATGGCGCGCGAACGCGGCCTGGACCTCATGGAAGTTTCGCCCAATGCCGTTCCGCCGGTCTGCAAGATCTGCGATTACGGCAAGTTCAAGTACGAGAAGAAGAAGAAGGATCACGAAGCGCGCCGCAAGCAGACCGTGATCAAGGTCAAGGAAGTGCAGCTCCGTCCCCGGACCGACGAGCATGACCTTGAGTATAAGTTCAAGAATATCCGCACCTTCCTCGAGGATGGGGACAAGGCCAAGATCACGATGATGTTCCGTGGCCGTGAGGTCACCTACGTCGATCAGGGTCACAAGATGATGAAACAGCTGGCCGAAATGGTGGCTGATATTGCCATCGTCGAGGCGACCCCGAAGCTCGAGGGCAAGAAGCTGATCATGATCCTGGCGCCCAATCCGGCCGCCAAGAAGGCCTCAAAGCCCCAGCCCAAGCCCGCCCAGCAGGCCCCGGCAGTGGCTCCGGCATCCCCCAAAGCCCCCGAAAAGGGTGGGGAATCGGGCTCAGAAAACGGTTGACGGTTTCGGGGTGGCTGGACTAGTTTCGGCCACTCCGTAAATCCGCTATTTAGGTTTGGAACTATTATGAAACTGAAGACCAAAAAGGCCGCTGCTAAACGTTTCTCCTTCACCGCCACCGGCAAGGTGAAGTTCAAGCGCACCAACAAGCGCCACAATCTCGGCAACAAGAACGCCGCACGCAAGCTCAAGCTTCGCTCGGCCGGCTACGTTTTCGATGGCGACGTCAAGCACATCGAAAAGTGCATGCCCTACGGTTGCTAACTGAAAATTTGATTTCTTAAGGAGTACAGAATGCCTCGCGCAAAACGTGGTTTTAAAAAGCGTCGTCGTCATAAGAAGGTCCTGGAGCGCGCCTCTGGCTTTGTCCTGGGTGCCAAGAACAAGTTCCGCCGTACGGCAGAAGCCGTCGACCGCGCCGGTGTGTATGCTTATCGCGACCGCCGTGCAAAGAAGCGCGACTTCCGCACCCTCTGGATCGCTCGCCTTTCGGCAGCCGCAGCGGATTGCAACATCAGCTACAGCCGCCTGATCGCAGCCCTCAAGAAGGCGCAGATCAAGCTCGACCGTAAGGTCCTCTCGGATATCGCCATTGTCGATCCGAAGGCTTTCGGCGCGATCGTCGATCAGGTTCGTTCGCTGGCTCCGACCAACTAAGGTCGGGCTGCGAGCCCTTTTCGGTTCTCATTTAAAAAACGCTTGGCTAGGGTTAAGAAGTACCCGTAAAGCCAAGCGTTTTTTGTTTTTGGGGATCCCTCATGCTCGATCAATTGCTCAGCCAACTTAGCCAGCAGGGCCAGCAGGCCTTGGACCAAATCCAGCAGGCCGTCGATCTGAAGTCTCTCGAGGACCTCCGGGTCTCGGTGCTCGGGAAGAAACGCTCGCTTACCGAAGTCCTGAAGGGCCTTGGGGCACTCGGGCCTGCAGATCGTCCCAAGGTGGGCGCTGCGGCAAACGAGTGGAAGGCCAAGATCGAGAGCGCGCTGGAACCCAAGAAGTCGATGCTTGAGGAAAAGGCGTTGAACGCCCAGCTCGAGTCCGAGCGCATCGATGTGACGCTTCCGTCGCGGATTGCCCACGCCGGGTCGCTGCATCCGATCACGCTGACGACTCGCAAGATCATCCAGGTGTTTTCGCGCCTGGGCTTTGATGTCACGACCGGACCGGAAGTCGAGACCGAGTTCCTGAATTTCGAGGCCGTGAACATTCCCAAAGACCATCCTGCTCGTGACATGCAGGACACTTTTTTCGCCGGCCCAGGCGTGGTCCTGCGCACGCACACTTCGCCCGTTCAGATGCGCTCGATGCGGGAGAAGGGCCAGTGGCCGGTGCGCATCCTTTGTCCCGGCGCGGTTTATCGGTGTGACGACGATGCGACGCACTCGCCGATGTTCCACCAGATCGAGGGCCTGTGGGTCGATCATGGCGTCAAGATGAGCCACCTCAAGGGCACGCTCGAATTCTTTGCCCGCGAGATTTTTGGTGCGGATTCCAAGATCAGGCTCCGACCCAGCTACTTCCCGTTCGTCGAACCGGGAGCGGAAGTCGATGTGAGCTGCTTCAACTGCAACGGCAAGGGGGAGGGCTCCTGTCGCGTCTGCCGCGGCTCAGGCTGGCTCGAAATCCTCGGTGCAGGCATGGTGCATCCGCGTCTCTTCGAGATGGCGGGATTCGACAAGAAGTCCGGCTATGAGGGCCTCACCGGCTTTGCATTCGGACTCGGAGTGGAGCGCATTGCGATGCTCCTCCACAAGATCAGCGACCTTCGCTTGATGTATCGCGGTGATTCGCGCTTCCTCGGCCAGTTCAAGGCCTGATTCGGAGACAAGCTCATGCGCATTTCATGGAATTGGTTGTCGGAGATGGTGGACCTTTCAGCGATTGGAGGACCCAAGGGGCTGGGCGAACTGCTCACGCGTCGTGGGCTTGAAGTCGAGAGCCTTGAATCTCAGGATGCGGGCCTCGGTCTCGTCGTCACCGCCAAGATCCTCGAAAAAGGCCAACACCCGCAGGCGGATCGCCTGAGCCTTTGCAAGGTCACGACCGGATCAGGTGAGCCGATGCAGATCGTCTGTGGCGCGCAAAACCACAAGGCAGGCGATATCGTTGCACTTGCCCAGATCGGTGCGCACCTCCCGAACGGGCTCAAGATTGCGGCGGGTAAAATTCGGGGTGAAGCCTCGAACGGAATGCTCTGCTCCGAAAGTGAGCTGGGCCTTGCCACCGAGAGCGAGGGGATCATCATCCTTCCACCCGAGACTCCGCTCGGTCGTCCGATTGCCGAAGTTCTCGGTCGCAATGACCACATCCTGACCCTCAAGGTCACGGCCAACCGTGCCGATTGCCTGAGCCACTGGGGCATTGCCCGCGAAGTGGCCACCTTTGTTGGAAAGCCTCCTTGCCGCAAGGAGCCCGCCATCGCCTGGGATGCGGCACGAAGCGATGCGCTTCCCCGCACTGGACTCGAAGCGGGGCAGCTTGGCCAACAGTTCTACGGATGCCGCATCGAAGGCGTGAAGGTCGGACCTTCGCCCGAATGGCTCGTCAAGAAGCTCGAAGCGGTTGGCTCGCGATCGATCAACAACATCGTGGATGCCACGAACCTCGTGCTCTTTGAGCTGGGTCAGCCGGTGCATGCTTACGATGCCTCCAGGCTTTCGGGTTCCTCGCTGGTGATTCGGACTGCTCGTGCAGGTGAGTCTCTTCCGCTTCTCGATGGGACCACTGTGGAGCTTGCGGGAACGGAGCT
>CAZDSX010000045.1:0-8692 GCA_964508305.1 uncultured Bacteriovorax sp. | reverse complement strand
GTTTTCCATTCGTGACCGTGATCTGGGAGGCACGATTGCCGATGCGCAAAAGGCAGTGGCGCTGGCCGGCGTCATGGGTGGAGGAAACTCCGAAGTTTCGGACACCACCACGTCCGTATACCTGGAAGTTGCGCAGTTTGATCCCGTCTCGGTTCGTCGCGCTTCGAGCAGGCACCAGCGCAAGACGGATGCGGCTCACCGTTTTGAGCGGGGCATTGACCCGCAGGGACTCGAGTATGCCATGCGCAGGCTTGCAGGCCTGGTGCTGGAACTTGCCGGTGGCAAGGTCACCGGCATGAGCACGGCCAGGCTCGCCGAATACAAGCCTCAGTTCGTGAACCTCTCCGAGGGCTATTGTGCCGACTTCCTCGGGATGCCTGTTTCGGGGCCCGAGGTCAGGCAGGTGCTTGAGAGCCTGGGCTGTAAAGTGGCTGCAGGACCCGTGATGAAAGTCGAGATCCCTTCGTTTCGACTGGACCTCAAGATCCAGGAGGATCTGGCAGAAGAAGTGGCGCGCTGCCTCGGGTTTGACCGGATTCCTTCCGAAGTCCCGCCCCTCACCAACATGCCGACGTCACAGTCAGGCGATGCCCGTTACGGTGCGCGCCTCCTCATGGAGACGGCCAAGGACCGCCTCGTGGCATCGGGACTACAGGAAACCGTGAATTTTTCGTTCAGCTCCTCCAAGTGGCTCACCGAGCTGGGGCTCGGCACGGGCGTCAGGGTCATGAACCCCTTGAGCGAGGAACATGAATGCCTGGTTCCATCGCTGCTTCCCGGACTGCTGGCCAACGTGCGCTCCAACGTACGTGCGCATTTCGGTTCCGAGTCGCTCCCCATCCGTCTTTTCGAGATTCGTCCCACGTTCCATCTTTCGCAGGGATCTTCCGCCGCTGGAGCGGTGGGGGAGGACAAGACGGGCGTTGATGAAAAGTGGCGACTCTCCTTCGTCATGTCTGGACCGCGCTTCGCGCAGGCATTGCGTGCCGAAGAGGGCGAAGTGGACTTCTTTGATGCCAAGGCGGTGCTGGATCGCCTGCTCGAGCGCCTCCAGGCGCGTGGCATCCGCCTCTCCCCGATGTCCGCCTCACGTGGCGGCAATCCGATTTCGCACCTCGTACACCCGGGTCAGTCGGCCGAGATCCTGGCCGGAAACCAGGTGGCTGGTGTGATCGGGGTCCTGCATCCCAAAGTCGCCCGTCAATGGAAGCTCAAGGCGCCCGTGGTGGTCTGCGAGCTCGACTGGGATGCCGTGGTCAAGATGTCCAAGCCGGCGCAGGAGGCGAGGGCCTTCCAGGCCTGGCCTGAGTTCCCGGGAATGGAGCGAGACTTCGCACTTCTCGTGAAGAACGAGGTAAGTGGCGAAAAATTGACGGCCATTGCACTCAAGGCGGGCAAGCCACTGGCCAAAGTAGCTAAAATTTTTGATGTTTATCGTGGTTCGCAAGTCGCCGAGGGGATGACAAGCATCGCAGTCAGGGTTATCTTTTGGGAAGACACCCGAAGTCTCCAAGAGTCTGAAACCGAAGAGGTTTCTAGAAAAATCGTGGAGGCTTGGCGCAAGGAAGCGGGTGCGGAGCTTCGTTAAGGGAGATTCTGATCGTGGCAATGACCAAAGCCGATATCGTTGAGGCGCTTTACGAAAAAGTGGGCTTTTCCAAGAAGGAAGCCGCTGATCTTGTTGAACTTGTTTTCGACACGATCAAGAAGTCGCTGTCGGACGGCACCAAGATCAAGATCTCGGGCTTCGGAAACTTCGTGGTGCGCGAGAAGCGTGCCCGAGTGGGTCGCAATCCGCAGACCGGCCAAAGCATTGAAATTTCAGCACGTCGCGTGCTGACCTTCCGTCCCTCGCAGGTGCTTCGCGCCGAAGTGAATGCAAGCCTCGACGGCACGACGATCGATCCGGCCACGCTCAAGAGCCTGAGCGACGTCGAAGACGACGAATAAGACCCCCTTGGACCATCTCGAGCAGGCAGTCCAGATCCCTGAAAGGCTGTACTTCCGGATCGGTGATGTCGCTGACATTGCCGGCGTGAAGGCACATGTGCTGCGCTACTGGGAGACCGAGTTTTCGGAGATCGCTCCCGAGAAATCATCGACCGGCCAGCGTGTGTACCGCCGCAGGGACGTCGAAACAGTCCTGCTGATCAAGAAGCTGCTCTACGCGGACAAGTACTCGATCGACGGAGCCCGCAGGAAACTCCGCGAACTCCGTCGCGAGGGTGAGCTGGCCAACCAGATCAGTGAAGCGGGGGATCCCATTTCCGCAGCCGAGCGCGTGGCTCGTTCGCAGGCCATTGCGGGCGCCCTGCGCCTGGTGGATGAGGTCGAACTCCTCAACTCGCGCGCTTCGCGAGAAGTCTTCAAATATTAAAAGGACTTTTGGAGCTTTTTAATGATCTTCGAGGCGAGGTCTTCGCCCAGGAGCTTTTCCATTCCCACGATCAGCCCGGGGCTCGTGAGATTGAAGTCCGTGATCCTTCCGTCAATCCAGTCAACTGCAGCCAGCCGGATCTTGTGCTTTTTGAGGAGGGTGGAGATCTGGCGAATGCCAGGTCGATGCTTTGCCGTGAGGGTTGCCCTTGCGAGTGTCGAGCCCTGGTCCATGTCGATCTTGAACTGACCGGCAGCCGGGACTTTCTGGACTGCGGCAAGAAGCCTTGCGTCCACGAACCAGAGTCGGGTTTCGCCCTCATGCTGGATCGCAGGCAGGAACTCCTGCAGCATGCAGGGCCTCGAGTAGCTGTCCGTCGCCTGCGTGAGGGCTGCCGAGATCTTTTGCGCTTCGTCTGCCCGATTGAGCTTCATGACTCCCTGGCTCTGGGCCGTATGGAGCGGCTTGAGTACGACGGTTTCCTCCATTTCGATGAAGGCCCTCAATTTCTCGGGATCCGAGCTCACGAGGTTGCGCGGAGAAAGTTTTGGAAGCGCATTTCCCAGGGTCTTTTCACTCAGGAGGGCGATGGCTTCGGGTGGGTTGACGAGCTTCCTGCGGGCCGCCTGCGCCAGCATCTGGAGCGGATGCAGGTAGGCGAGATCCACCGGAGGGTCCACGCGGTAGTGGATCTGCTCGAACTCCGTGACGCGAATGGGATGTGTGGCAGGCTCAGGGGGTGCAATCCTGCGCAGGCTGGATGAGTCGCTGAACATCGCTGCATCCATCCTGGCCGCATCAATCCAGACTTCGCCCTCGCTCCATCTGATGGTTTTGGTGCTCCCCCAGCAGACGGGCTGCTTGAGTCGGACTGCAGCCTCGAGAAGACGGAGCGTGGTGTCCTGCGGGTGGTCGAGGGTCTTCCACGGATCAGTGACCATGAGCCATGGCTTTCGCTTAACCATTGCGTCCAGCCTCCTGGAGCTTTGAGCTGAGCGCTGAACTGACCTCGAGGAGCGGTGCGGCCGAGGCACCCAGGAGGCGGGTGAGTTCACTGCACGCCTGTTCGAGCGACGTGATTGCAAGCTGGCGAGCTTCCTCGGGTGCACGGTAATGGAGGATGCTGGTGACAGGGTAGCCTGCCACGGCATCCTGTTCCTGTTCGGCATCTTCCAAGTCATCCGCGATCTGGAAGCCCTGTCCAAACGCGCGCGAAAATTGCCCCAAAGCCTCGAAGGAGTCGGACTCCTCCCGAAGGCCTGCGAGGTGGGCCGGGACGAGAAGGGCCGCCTCGAAAAGCGCACCCGTCTTGAGTGCATGCATCTGGAGCAGGGCCTCGAGCCCCGGCCGGGTTCCTGAATCAGCCTCGTGGGTCAGGAGCATTTCCATGGCTTGTCCGCCGATCACTCCAGAGGGTCCGGAGCAGCGGGAGAGCCTGGCGAAGGCTGCCTGCCAGGCCGTGGGAGCGCTCGTGAGCGAAGTGCTCTGCATCGTCCACGAAAACGCAGCCGGGATCAGGGCGTCACCGGCAAGGAGTGCCAGCGCTTCCCCGAAGACCTTATGGTTGGTCGGCATTCCCCTTCGAAGGTCGTCATCATCCATGCAGGGCAGGTCGTCATGGATGAGCGTGAAAGCGTGGATCCATTCGAGCGCCACTGCGAAGGGGACGTAAGCCCCCGCTTCGACTCCCAGGGCCAGGGCTGATGCCTCCATGAGCCTGGGACGAAAGCGCTTTCCGGGCGACAGGACACTGTAGCGGATGGATGCCGCAAGGTTGGCTGGGACGGCCGGATCGAGGGCCTCTTCCAGTGCGCTGGAGATTTCCTTGTCCCAGTCCAGTCGTTGGGTGAGCATCCTTCAGTTCCCCGCTGCTGCAGGGACCAGGTTGGGAGCAAAGCTCGGGCCCTGGAGTTCAAAGGAGTAGATTCCTGCAGGCGTCTTGCTCGCCCCCAGCAGGCCATCGATCAGGAAGAGGCTCTTGAGGACTGACTCGGAGAGCTTGAGCTGGACCTTGAGCTTGAGCTGGGAAGCGTCCCAGGTTTTTCCGAGCGTGGCTTCTCCCGTCATCACTCCACTCAGGTCGTCACCCGATTCGGCGATCCTGCCCAGCTTGACGGAATCCACGCGCGCCTTGCCTCCCTGGATGGCCGCTCGGATTTCACCGCCACGGATCAGCAGGGAGGGGATCGGAAAGCCCATGAGCTTTTGTGCTGGAAGTTCCACCTTGCCCGGTACGAGCTGGATGGACCCTTCCCATCCCGACATCTGTGAGAGGGGGCCGCGAATCGAGACGCTTCCCTCCAGTGGGAGCTTTCCATTGATTTGCGCTGCAAGCGGAAGGATTCCAACCCCGGCCTCGCCCAGATCGGCGTTATTCAGGCGGAGATCCATGGAGAAAGAGTCACCCCGCATCCACCCGGAGGCAGTCAGCGACGGCGATTCGGCACCCTGGGGGGTGATCCGGAGCGTCCCTCCCATGCGTCCGATGACCAGGTCGAGAAGGGAGGGAGAGACCTTGAGCTGGGACCAGCGGATGCGCTGGACCTTGCCGGACATGTCGCGGGACTTGAGGGTGATTCCTTCCAGCCTGACGCCGGGAAATGGGAAGATCGAAAGACGTGTCCGATCGGCGAGGATCTCGATCGGGATCGATCCGGCCTCGAGCTGCTGGTTCAGCGTGCCCAGCAACAGCTGGCCAATTCGATCCTCTGGAAGCTTGGCGAGCGTGAAGGAGAGGAGCGCGCCCACTGCGACCGTGGTCCAGCCTGCGATCTTGAGGGCCTTTCGGGCCCTGGAGGGCGAGATCGGGTCAGTGGCTTCCATCGTTCGTCAGCTTGCCTTGAGCGTGAAGGTTGAAACCTGGAGGGTGGCATCGAGGTAACCCGACTGGTCCGAATGCGTCTCGATCGAGAGGTTCCTGAGCTTGATCGGACGTGAACCATTTTCCATCTGGAAGAGGAATCGTACGAGCTGCCGCAGGTTGATCTTCTTGAGGGTGACCTGCGCAAGCGTTTCCTTGGATCCATCACGCACGCTGCCCGACTTTTCGTTGTCGAGACCGAGCGCCGCGGCGGGCACTCCCGAGCCCGCGGCAACCGTGGTGAGGTAGTCCTTGAGGGGCTGGCTGGATCCCGTCGCTGCGGCACCCGCAGCAGGGATCTGG
Source organism: uncultured Bacteriovorax sp. (assembly GCA_964508305.1). Classification (GTDB taxonomy): domain Bacteria; phylum Bdellovibrionota; class UBA1018; order UBA1018; family UBA1018; genus CAIOHW01. The sequence goes on along the minus strand of CAZDSX010000045.1, from coordinate 3,152 downwards.
TCCTTGAGCTCGGCAAGTTCATCGGTTGCGTTCTGGATCATGCGGATCAGTTCGTCTTTTTCGCTGACCTCGGCCTTCAGGGAGTGGATTTTCCAGGCGGTGCCGGCAAAAGCCCAGGACACGAGGAGAACTCCGGCCACGCCCGCAGCCCACTGGAGCCCGGTGCGGCTCTGGGCATCGAGCTCATCCCATTTTGCGCGCAGCTGCTGGAACCAGGCTTGTTCCGCGATGGTGTCGAGCAGTGCCTCAGGCTTGAGCTTTTCAAACATCTTAGTTGCCCTCCGATTCAGCCGGGGCTTGTGCGGTCTTGCCAGTGAAGGTCAGCTTGTAGCGCCTGGGCTTGCCGCCCGATGCCGGGATCTCCTCGGCCGTGGGCGCTGAAGCCTCGGGCGAAGTTTGCAGCAGGCGGGGAATGAGGACCCTGGAGAGTTTTTCGGCGGCCTTGGGGTCCGGAGTGACCAGGGTCAGCGAGAGCGTGCTGTCTTGTGTCGGATCAAATCCCTTGTCCGGCGCCGATCCCACCTGGAAGCGGGTGACATCGATGACGAGGTCCCTGCCGATCCCATCCGAGAGACGCTTGAGGTAGGCCAGCGGCGAAGCCGGATTGGGTCCGAATACACGGGCAAGTTCGCGGTTTTTTTCGAGCTCTTTCTGGAGCGAATTCTTCAGCGAGGAAGGGCTCGCCAGGTAGGTGCGGAGCGCACTCTGGCTCACGCTCCCAAAGAAACCACTCATGGCCTTCTTGAGTTGGGCATCCCTGTCCTCGAGCTGCTTTCCATACATCGCCGACTGGACCGCCATGCTCGCAAAAAAGGCGACTGCCGTGACCCCCGCTCCGATGAGGGGGGCCCTGAAGGTCTGCAGATTGAGCTCGCGGCCCTTCTCTGACTTCAGGAATTCACCCTTGCGGAAGTTGATCGCCAGCGAGCGATCCTGGCCCACCTGCGACATGGCCAGTCCGGCTGCGAGTGCCATGCGGGCGTCGGCCGCTTCAGCGTAGCTTACGCCCGAAGGTGAGAGAGCGCTCAGGGAGTTGAGTCGTTCCACCGGGAGCTTGGTGCTGGCTTCGAGCCAGGCGGGCAATCCCTGGATCATGGATCCGCCGCCGCAGAGCACGACGCTCTGTAGGGGCTCATGGCAGATGCCCTTGCACACGAGGTCCATGTGGCGGAGCTCCTTGCGGAGCGATTCAAGGGCCTCGGAAACCAGCGGAAGCAGTCCTTCCGGATGGGAATCCTGCAGCATGGAGGGGTTGCACTTGATCGTCTCGGCCTGCGACTCATTCACTCCAAGTCGGGCAGCCAGTGCACGGGTGATGTCCCGACCCCCCCAGTTGATCTCGCGGCCCAGCATGGGAAAGCCGCGCCATTGCAGGTGGAAAAGAGTGGTCTCGGCACCGATTTGCACGACCAGAAGCGGCTTCTCCTGCGTGGCTGCTGACATGACCCGATTGAGGAGTGTTCGAAGTGCCCAGGAGTCGGTGGTGATGATGTCCGGATCGATTCCCGCTTCCTGCATGCGGACCAGCTCGGGCACAAAAACCTTCTTGAGGGTCGTCGCTACGTGGACTTGGGACTGCTGCCCCGTCTGCGCAAGGATCGAGGAGTCCATCACCGCATCTTCGATGGCAAACGGAAGCTCGTCTTCGAGTTCAAAGGTGACTGCAGACTGGATCGCCTTGCGGTCGCGGGTGGGGAGCTGGAGGTTGCGGGTGGTGAGCTTCGAAGATCGCATGGCCACGACCAGACGATGGGGTTTTTGCCCCAGTCCCTGGAGTGCCTCCGAAGCGACGGAGAGTGGATCCCGTCCCTCGGGCACTTCGATTTCACGGTGGTCCTGGATCAGGAAGCGACCGAACGAACTTTCGACTTCAACGATCTTCACAGCGGTCGTGCCGAGGTCGAGTCCGACGATTCTCATGCTATAAAAATCTCATAGATGTGATGCGCAGGCCAGAGTCTGCTGCAGGTGTTTCACCTTCTGCGGGTGTCGGGGCGGGTTGCGGGGAGGCCCCCTGGGCGGCCTGTTTTGGGTCCTTGAGGAGCACCCATGCCTCCAGGAGGCGCGTGGACTGGTTGACCTTGGCCTGCACGGTGATCTTGAAGTGGGATTCGTCGGTCACGATCCGGATATTTCTCGAGGTGAGGGAGTCCTTGAACTTCTGGATCTCGGTTTCGCTGCCCCTGAAGGCCGCCACATTGGCCTGGATGTACTTGAAGAAGTCATCCGCCGCCTTGAAGCTGTTGTCGGCTTCAATCGAGTCCCGGAATTTGAAGAATTCCTTGATCTCCTCCTCGATCATGGAGGGGACCAGGGCCTTGAGCGTCAAATCCTTGATGGTATTGACGTTGATCCCCGGAGTGGCGCTGACCGTCAGGTGGGGGACGAGGACCTCGTAAAGCTCGTCATCGATCGGAGTGATCATGCGGAGCTCGGATAGGGAGTAGAACGGTCCGCCCTTGGGCTTGTAATCCCGGGGCACTGCGGACCTGCGCTGGTAGGAGGGGTCCACCCACTGGATCAGGTTGTCGATGAGCTCGTCGAGCTTGAAGTCGCGGTACTCCGACGCAAACTCCTCATCGCTCTCGATCTTGTTGGAGATGATCTGGGTGACGTATTCAGCAAGGCTCTTCTGGGCGGCCTCCGGGCTGAAGCTCGGTACCGGCGAAGGACTCGCGGCCGGCGCGGGGCTGGCCGAGGGTCCGGGTGAAGGCTTGGCTGCGAACGGAGCCAGCAGGCTGTTGAGGTTGTACTTGCTGGACTCCGACTCGATCAGAGCCGAGTAGCTTCCCTCGAAACTCGAGTTCTTGGTGAACTCCTTGATGGCATCCTTGTCTCCGGGAGTCAGTCCGGGGACCTCCGTTGGGATGGGATACATGAACGGGAAGCTCCAGATTTTTTCGAGTAGGCCCTTGGGAATCAATCCTCCGGCAGCGCCTCCCCCCTGGCCTCCATCGGCCGCACCGCCTCCCAGTCCCTTCAGGGTCTGGTAGGCCTTGAGCCTGAGCAGCGAGAGTTTGAGTCCGCTCTTGGCAAGGGCATGCGCCTTGACCTGGTCAAGGCTGTCAAAGGCCATCCGAGAGTTGACCTGTGCCACATAAGTAAACTCCGTCACCAGCACGGCGAGCAGGGTCATGGCGGCAACCACCATG
>CAZDSX010000044.1:0-23481 GCA_964508305.1 uncultured Bacteriovorax sp. | reverse complement strand
GATGATAGTACCGAGGTAGCTCGGCGCTAAAGCAGCACGATGCCCCCATTTAATTCGAAGACCCCGAGATGAACTTGCCAAAGCAGTGATCTCGGGGTTTTTTTTTAGTAACGACACATCATTATAAGGAGACTCAGCAAATGGGACGTGGCCGCAAGAGCAAGGCAATGAAGATGAAGAACCGTAAGAACCAGGCCAAGAAGAAGGCCCGCACCAAGAAGAAGGCCGAAGCCACCAAGAAGGCTCGCTCCAAGTAATCCGGATTCTTCAGAGAATTTAAGAGAGGGCGCCAGGAAACTGGCGCCTTTTCCTGTTTTTGGGCCGTCATTCCGCCCCAGTCCCCGTCATTGGCCCGGCGGGTCAGCAACCTTTTCTTTCCAAATGACCAAATTGCTCCATACTTAGGATGGGGCCTGATGTGCCCGCACCATGGAATGGTGTCGGATGCATCGGACAGCCCGAAGCGAGAGGTCCGTGGGAGACGTCCCCGGATCGGCGTCGCTTCAAAACTCTTTACGAGGAACTGATGGTTATGATGACCGCATCCTTTGGCAAAACCTCCTTCACAAAAAAGCTGAGTTCCAGCATCTCGCTGGCACTGGTGTTCTCGCTGCTGAGCTCGGGCATTTCGCCGGCATTCGCCGAGAGCAAGAAGGAGAAGGCCGAGCGCGAAAAGGAGCTCAGGCTCAAGAAGTCCGAAATCGCCAAGAAAAAGGCCGAGAAGAGCCGCCTCGCTTCTGAAAGCAAGGAGATGGAAGAGTCCATCAAGGAGCTCAAGCTCGAAGCCAAGGATCCGGCAAATGGCGCATGCACGGCCTGTGATGCCGCCCAGTACTGCAGCACCGAAACTCCGGGACTTGATTGGCAGGCACTCTTTCCCGGCAAGAAGGATGCATCTGAAGTTCAGGCCGCGATCACGGCGATGAAGTTCACGCGCGACAACAATTCCTGCGAGTACATCTACGCGCAGATCGGCAAGAAAAAGTGGGAGTCCGAGGCAACTGCTCAGCTCACTCCGAACTGCAAAAGGGCGGTTGAGAAGTGCAATAAGGTCGCAGCGCAGATCGGGATCCAGGATGCGACGATCCGCATGGCGGACCTCAAGAAGCAGATGGAGGCGCTTGATACGGTCATCGCCGAGCTCGAGGCCGACAAGGGAAGCCTTGAAGACTGTCAGGACTGCAACCAGTTCGGCAACATGCCCGGCATGCGTGAGCCGACCACCGGCGAGCTGATCGTCGGCGGTATTGCGGCTCTGGCTCCGGTGGCTCTGGGTGCCTACGGCATGTACCAGGGCGCCAAGGGCATGAACGCCTACTACACGGGTTACAATAACTACCTCGATACGATGCGCCAGATCGGCGTGCCTCCGCAGATGCCCGGAATGTATGGCATGGGTGGAATGGGCGGCTTCGGCGGCATGGGCGGCTGGGGAATGGGTGGAATGGCTGGCGGTTTTGCCGGCGGCTTCGCAGGTGGTTTCGCGGGCGGCTACCCCGGAATGATGGCCGGGGGAATGTACCCGGGCGGCTTTGCTGGTGGCTTTGCGATTTCACTCGCAGGCGGCATGGCTGGCGGTTACCCAGGCGGTTTTGCTGGTGGTTACCCAGGCGGTTTTGCTGGTGGTTTCGCGGGCGGCTACCCCGGTGGTTACCCTGGTGGCTACCCTGGGATGATGGCCGGTGGAATGTATCCAGGCGGCATGGCCGGTGGGTTCGCACTCTCGATGGCCGGTGGAATGCCGGGCGGCTTCTATCCCGGTGGCATGACCTCGGGTTGGGGTGTCCCGGTTAATCCGTGGGGCACGGGTTTCTACTCGCCGGTGTTTGCTGGCGGTTATCCCGGTGGCATGGCCGGCGGCTTTGCGATCTCCCTCGCGGGCGGCATGGCCGGCGGATATCCCGGAGGCTTTGCTGGCGGTTTTGCCGGCGGTTATCCGGGCGGCTTTTATGCCGGCGGTTATCCTGGCGCGGCGGGTGGGGTTTACGGACCCGGCATGATGGCCGGCGGTTATCCGGGCGGCCTTGCGGGAGGTTTTGCTGTTAGCCTTGCAGGTGGTCTGGCCGGTGGTTATCCCGGCGGCTTCGCAGGTGGCCTGGCTGGCGGTTATCCGGGTGGTTTCGCGGGCGGCTATGCCGGCGGTTATCCGGGTGGTTTTGCTGGCGGTTACCCCGGTGGTTACGCCGGCGGTTATCCGGGCGGTATGGCCGGTGGCTTTGCTGTGAGCCTCGCAGGCGGCATGGCCGGTGGTTATCCCGGCGGCATGGCTGGTAACTTTGCCGGAGGCTATCCCGGCGCCCTTGCTGGAAGCCTGGCAGGCGGTGGAACTGTGGCCGGCGGTTTCGCCGGCGGTTACCCCGGTGGCTTCGCTGGCGGTTATCCCGGCATGATGGCCGGCGGTTACCCGGGCATGGCTGCAGGCGGCCTTGCTGGAGGCGGTTTTGCCGGTGGTTACCCGGGCGGTTACGCCGGTAGCTTTGCCGGTGTCCCAGTCACTGCAGGCGGTCTTGCCGGCGGATATGCGGGTGGTTACCCCGGAGGTTTTGCAGGTGGTGTCGCTGGTGGCTTTGCCGGCGGTTACCCGGGCGGCATGGCCGGTGGTTACGCAGGAATGGCCGGCGGTGGGCTTGCTGGCGGCTACGCTGGCATGGCTGGCGGGGGTCTGGCTGGAGGCATGGCCGGCGGAATGGCTGGCGGATATGCCGGTGGCTACAACGGGATGCTCCAGGCTCAGCTGCAGCAGCAGATGCTCCGCATGCAGCGTGCCCAGCAAGCCCAAGCTGATTATTTGATCATGCAGCAGCAGATCGCCGAGGCCCAGATGCGCGCCCAGCAGCTCCAGATGAGCGCAATGGGCGGGGGAATGGGCGGCGGATTTGGTGGCGGAGTCTACGGAGGCTTCGGCTTCTAAGGTCAATACGATCCGAGTTGGATTGTCGAAAAAGCTCGGCGCAGGCGACTGCACCGGGCTTTTTCTTTTTCACACTGCACCACTCGGGCGCACAATGGGCTCATGAACGCTCGCATCTGGAAAAGCCTGATCAGCCTCTGGATCTGCTTTCACCTGCTCACGATCACCGTGACCCCAACCGCGAGACGTATCTCGGCTTCAAGCTTTCATCGGCGCTCGAGCCTTATGCAAATGCGCTCGAGCTTGCCGCCAACTGGAATTTTTTTGCTCCACAGCCGGGTCCTCCCATGCGTTTTGAGTTTGAGGGCGTAGGACCCGACGGAAAGCAGCTGGTCCACGACTACTGGCCGCCTTCCGGAGCTCCTTGGAGGACCGTGGCACTGTCCCACTTTGCCATGAAGGCTGAGACTGGCGCCGAGCGCGTGGTGGGGAATCACTTTTGCGGGAAGGTTCCCGGTGCCCGGAGCGTACGCATCTGGAAGAACATCTACGCCGTTCCTGACCTGCTCGAAGTCCAGGCCGGAAAGGCTCGGATCGGATACGACCAACTCGTGACCCGTACCTTTGTCGCCGATTGGAGCTGCAATTCGGGAGAACAGTTGTGATCGCGCGCCTGATTGAACAAGTGATTACGGGTTGGAATCGATTCTGGTTTGAGTCCTTCGAGGGGCGTCGCTGGCGCTGGTTCAGGTTCCTGATCTGCACCAACATGGTGGCGACCTACCTGGTTCGCCAGTTCTCGCTGGATCTGTATTTTTCGCCCACCCATGGGATGCCGGTACTGGAACCCTCCAACTTCATGACCATGGCCTGGCGCTGGTCTGTCCTCGGCTGGATCCGGTCGGATGCCGTCTTTGCAGCCGTGCATGCAGCCTATGTGGCCATTCTGGCCATGCTTGCGCTAGGAGTGGGCGGTCGAGTCCTGGGCCGCCTGCTCGGCCTCGCAGCCTTCCTCCTCCACGTTTCCTTCATCCATGCCAACATCGGGGCCGTGTATGGCGTGGACCTGATCTTCACGTTCTTCCTGTTCTTCTTTGTGTTCGTGGATGACCGGGCCCGCAAGGGGACCCCGGCTTCCTGGCTGGCCTCCACGGGCTGCAGGATGGCTCAGATCCAGCTTTGCGTGATCTATGCCTTCTCGGGGTTGGAGAAGCTCAAAGGAGCCCTCTGGTGGAAAGGGGAGGCCATCTGGAACGTCGTGGGGAATCCCCAGCTCGCGCGCTTTGACTTCACCTGGCTCTCCTATTTGCCCGTCGTCCTGGTGCTCGTCGCTTATTTGACGCTCTTTTGGGAAGTCTACTTCCCGGCCCTGATCTGGGTTCCCCGCCTGAGGGTGCCGATGCTGCTTCTGGGTGTGGGTTTTCATGTGTCGATTGCGGCGATGATGAACATCTTTTTCTTTGGTCTGATCATGATCACGACCTACGTGCTTTTTTTGAAAGTCGAAGAAGTTCAGTGGCTTGAAGCTCGGGCAAAAAGCCTTCTGGGACGACGTGTTGCGTCAAGCTGGGCCTTCCGCAATCTCTTTCAAAAATCGTCTTAAGTTTAGACACCACATCCCGATAGGTAGGTTGTCTGACCTAGAGGACTTTGGTGGGTACTCAAAGGTCATGGCACTTGACTGAGGACCGCTTCCGACTGCCAAAGTCGCCCGTTCGAGAGAGGGGGGCGACGGAGGGTACAGCAACAGGAGGGAGTGGTCCTCGTCCCTTTTTAGGGGTATCCCTTCCCCCGTGAAGATCTGGCTCAACCACATCGGAGTCGCAGTTTCTGATCCCGCCGGGCTCACCCGGACGCTGGAGCTGCTGGGTTTTGGCAAGACGCATGTCGAAGACGTGCCCGAGCAGGGAGTGCGCACGCACTTCATCCCTCTGTCGCAGGCCACGACCCAGGTGGAGCTCCTCGAAGTCACCGACCCGGAAGGCACTGTGGCCAAGTTCCTCGAAAAAAAGGGCCCGGGCGTGCATCACTTGTCGTTTGAAGTCGAGCGGGGAGCGCTCGACGGGCTGGTCGCCAAGCTCTCAGCCGCCGGCCTCCAGTGGATCTATCCGGCGCCGAGGCCTGGAGCCCATGGAATGCGCGTGAACTTCGTTCATCCCAAGAGCGCGGGCGGAGTGCTCATTGAGCTGATGGAACTGATGGAGAAGGCATGAATCTTCGCATCACGCAGACGATCAAGTGGCTGGCCATTGCGTGCCTGGCGGCGTTTATCGTCCAGAAGTCGGCCGATCAGTTCATGGGCTTTGACCTGCTTCATATGTTCGGCCTGGTTCCCCGGTCGGCCATCATGGAGGGCAGGCTCTGGCAGCTCTTCACGTATGTGTTCCTGCATGGGGATGTCTCCCATCTCGTTCTCAACCTCCTGCTGCTCGTATTCATCGGCTCGGAGCTCGAGTCGGTCTGGGGGCGCAGGCGGTTCCTCATCTTCTTCTTTTTCTGCAGCTCGGTGGCCGGCCTGTTTTACCTCCTGCTCCAGCTCGTCTTTTGGCAGGGCAACGCGCCCCTGGTGGGAGCATCAGGTGGCCTTTATGGGCTGCTCCTGGCCTATGGACTGGTCTTCGGGGACCGTGTGCTGCTTTTCATGATGCTCTTTCCGATGAAGGCCCGGCACTTTGTGTGGGTACTGGCCGGCGTCGAGTTCCTGAGTGGAGTCTTTTCAGGGGCTGCTGGAGGCGCCTTGAGCAGTGTGGCTCATTTGGGAGGCATGGTGGCCGGGTTCGGTTACCTCTATGGCCGCGGTTTTTGGCTGGTCTGGCAGAAGCGCCGGGCTGAGGCCCCCAAGAGCTCCAGGCCTCGGGCAAAGGCAGGCGTAGGAAGGGCCTCCCACCTGCGGGTGGTGGGCAAGAAGGACGAGGACGGGGATGAACCCCCCAAGACGTGGCATTGACACCGGCTTGCCTGAGAGTTTAGAACCCCTCCCATGCCACTCCTTCACGATTCTGTTGCCGAAAAGAAGTTTGATATCCGCATGGTTGAGCGCAACGTTCACCGTGGTCAGTTGACCGCCGAGGAGGCTGAAAAGCACCTCAAGAACCTTCCGGATGACGCTGCAAATGCAGTCCACGTCACCGATGCCGACCTCGAGAAGCAGGAACTGCTCTCTCGTCGTTCCTGACCCTGGCCTGATCCTGGATCGATCATCCATGTCCGCGACCACTCAGGGCGTTGAGTCCGTCACCATCATTGGTACCGGCCCGGCAGGGCTGACCGCAGCCATTTACTCGGCTCGCGCGAACCTCAAGCCGCTTTGCGTGGAAGGGGAGCAGCCGGGTGGCCAGCTCACCATCACCAGCGATGTGGAGAATTACCCCGGCTTCGCCGAAGGAGTCATGGGTCCCGAGCTCATGGAGCGCTTTCGCAAGCAGGCGGAACGTTTCGGAACCCGCTTTGTCACGGGCAACGTCAAGAAGGTCGACCTCAAGCAGAGGCCCTTCACGCTCGAGTTCGCCAACGGCACGACCGTCAAGACGCAGACCCTGATCATTTCCACGGGTGCATCGGCCAAGTGGCTCGGAATTCCCTCCGAGAAGAAGCTCATGGGCAAGGGCGTATCTTCTTGCGCCACCTGCGACGGATTCTTTTTCCGGAACCTCGACATCGCAGTCGTGGGCGGAGGCGATACGGCCATGGAAGAGGCGACCTTCCTCACGCGCTTTGCCAAGTCCGTCACGCTGATCCACCGCCGCGACACCTTCAAGGCGAGCAAGATCATGGTCGACAAGGCCAAGGCCAACCCCAAGATCAAGTTCCTGCTCGACTCAGGGATCGAAGAGATCCTGGGTGAAAAGGATGTGACCGGAATCCGGGTCAAGAACTTCAAGACCGGTGCCGTGAGCGAGATTGCACTCCAGGGAGTGTTTGTCGCCATCGGCCACCAGCCCAATACTTCGCTTTTTGCGGGGGCCCTCGACATGAACGAGGCGGGCTACCTCAACGTGGTGCCGGGCACGACCAAGACCAATATTCCCGGCGTATTCGCAGCAGGAGACGTGGCCGACCATGTTTACCGTCAGGCCGTGACTGCGGCAGGCACGGGCTGCATGGCTGCGATCGATGCCGAGCGTTTCCTAGAGCACGCCTGAGCGAACGCGTTTCAAGTCCCTTCCGAGGTAACTCCCATGTCCGAAAATCAGCAAAGCACAGGCCTGGATCTGTCAGACCTGCAGGAGCAGGTGCGCGTCCGCTACGAGAAGCTCGGACGCCTTCGCAGCTCCGAAAAGGTGGCCTTCAAGAACGGGTTCGAGCCCAAGAGCCTCGCCGCTGATCTCCACAGGGAGTACGACGAGAAGTCCAAGGAAGTGCTCGAGCCGATGTCAGTGAAGGCCTCGGTCGCAGGTCGCATCATGGCGATCCGTGACTTTGGCAAGGCTGCTTTCGTCCAGTTGCGGGACCGCACGGGCAAGATCCAGCTCTTCGTCCAGAAGAACAAGCTCGGCGAGGAAGTGTTTGCCAAGTACCGCGAGATGGATGTCGGTGACATCGTCTACGGCGAGGGCACGCTCTTCAAGACCAAGACCAACGAGCTTTCCGTCGATCTCGAGCAGTTTGTGCTGCTGACCAAGTCCCTGCGCCCTCTCCCTGAAAAGTTCCACGGCATCACGGATGTCGAGATGCGCTACCGCCAGCGCTATGTAGACCTGATCATGACCGAGGCTTCGCGGGAGACCTTTAAGAAGCGCTCAAGGATCATCGAAGAAGTCCGCAGGCACTTTGTCGAAAATGGATTCCTCGAAGTCGAGACCCCGATGATGCATCCGGTGGCCGGCGGGGCCACGGCGCGTCCGTTCATCACGCATCACAACACGCTCGACATGCAGCTCTTCCTTCGGATCGCGCCTGAGCTCTACCTCAAGCGCCTGGTCGTGGGCGGCTTTGACCGTGTATTCGAGATCAATCGCAACTTCCGCAACGAGGGGATCTCGATCAAGCACAACCCCGAGTTCACGATGCTCGAGTTCTACCAGGCCTACGCCACGTACGAAGACCTCATGGACTTCACCGAGAAGCTCTTTTGCCGCGTCGGCGAGAACGTGCTCGGGACGACGACGGTGACCTATCAGGGTACTGCCATTGAACTCGGCAAGCCCTGGACCCGCATCTCGGTCGAAGATGCCGTGATGAAGTGGTCGAGCTTTGGCAGCTTTGCCGATCGCTCCAAGCTTCGTGACCGCGCAACTCTCCTGGCCTATGGCGACAAGTTTGGCGTGCCGATGAACCCCAAGGACACGACCGGGGGACTCCTCATGGCAATCTTCGACGAGCAGGTTGAAAAGCACCTGATCCAGCCGACGTTCGTCACGCATTATCCGCTCGATGTCTCGCCGCTTTCGCGCCAGAGCGACTCCGACCCCTGGGTCGTGGACCGCTTTGAGCTCTATATTTACGGCCGTGAGATGGCCAATGCCTTCTCCGAGCTCAATGACCCCGAAGACCAGCGCAACCGCTTCCTTGCCCAGGTCGACGCCAAGAACGCCGGCAACGACGAGGCCTGCGACATGGACGAAGACTACGTCACGGCCCTCGAGTACGGCCTGCCGCCCACGGCGGGTCAAGGAATTGGCATCGACCGCATGGTCATGTTCTTCACGGATTCTCCCAGCATCCGTGACGTGATCCTGTTCCCGCAGATGCGTCCTGTGGCAAAGTAAGGGGCATGTCCCGCGATTCTGCCGTCGTCCGGCTCCTGGCTCGAAAGTTCATGCTTTCGAAGTCCTCGGATGCCTTCGTTTCACTCATTGCCTGGGTCTCGGTTGCCGGCGTGGCGCTCGGCGTGCTCGCTCTCACGGTTGTCACGAGCGTCATCAATGGCTTCGAGGGAGAGCTCCAGCGGGTGATCACGGGCATGAACGGGGATCTGGTCCTCTATTCCCGCGCTGAGCCATTCTCGGACCTGGGCCGGGTCGAAGCACGGGTCAAGCAGATCGTCCCCGAGGTGAAGGCCATTGCCCCCTCGCTGGTCATGGAGCTCATGGTTTCGGGTCCTTCATCGGTGGCAGGCGCCGTAGTGGAAGGGATCGAATGGTCGCGCGCGGACAAGGTCACCGAAGTGCACAAGCGACTGATTGCAGGCCAGCTCCCGCAACCCGTGCCCGTCGATGAAGCCGGCGCCCTCCCGCAGATCGGCCTCGGGGATGCGCTTGCGGCCCGGATCGGTGCCAAGGTGGGGGATGAGGTCAGGCTCGTGATTCCGTTTTCGGAAGGGGACCTCGACTCAGGTGTGAGCTCCAAGGTCGTGCAGACCCGCGTGAGCGGGATCATCAAGATGGGCATGTACGAGTATGACTCCAAGTTCGTATTCACTGGGCTGGAGACCTTGCAGGAAGTACTGGGTACGCCGGGCAAGGTGACCTCGCTCAAGATCCGCCTCTCGCCGGGCGCTGACACGCGCCGGGCATCCGACCGCCTGGCCGAGGGGTTTGGCTATCCCTTCCGTGCCAAGGACTGGGGCCAGCTCAACAAAAATCTCTTTTACGCGATCCAGCTCGAGAAGGCCGTGATCTCGATCATCCTGGCAGCCATCGTCCTCGTGGCGGCTTTCAATGTCGTGAGCACCCTCATGATGCTCATGCACGACAAATCCCGCGAAATCGCCATCCTCAAGGCGATGGGCCTGGCCCCTGCGCAGGGTTTCCAGCTCTTTGTCTGGATTGGCGGGGGCATCGGGCTGATCGGATCTCTCCTCGGGGGCGCGCTGGGGCTTGCGCTCAACCGGGGGATCGAGACGAGCCGGATCATCGAGCTTCCGGCAGACATCTATTACATCGGATTTCTCCCCGTCGTGACCCGGTGGGGGGAGTTCGTGTTGATCCTGGGGGTTGCACTGGCCATTTGCCTGGGTGCGACCCTTTACCCGGCCTGGCGCCTGGCGCGACGGGCCCCGATTGAGGGAATCCGCGATGAGTGACGTCCTGCTCGAAGCCAAGGGCATCAAGAAAGTGTTCAAGAAGGAAGGGGTGCAGATCCCAGTCATTCGAGGCGTCGATTTCAAGATCGGTGTGGGCGAAATGGTGGCAATCACCGGGGCATCGGGCGTGGGCAAGAGCACCCTTCTCCACATCCTGGGTACCCTTGAGCCTCCCTCCGAGGGAAAGGTCATTTTTGGGCCCAACCGCCAGGATATCTTTGCAATGAGTGAGAAGGAACTGGCGCAGTTCCGCAATCGCTCGCTGGGGTTCATCTTCCAGTTTCACTACCTCCTGCCGGAGTTCACGGCCCTCGAAAATGTCATGATGCCGGCCCTGATCGCGGGCTACGCCAAGGCTCCTGCCGAGGCGCAGGCCCGGGAGCTCCTGCAGTTTGTCGGGCTCGGCCACCGATTGACCCACCGCCCATCGGAGCTCTCGGGAGGGGAACAGCAGCGTGTGGCCATTGCCCGCGCCGTCATTTTGCGGCCCAAGTTGTTGCTGGCGGACGAAATGACCGGAAACCTGGATTCTGCGAATTCCGCCGTGGTCGTGGATCTGCTGGTGAAGCTCAATCGCGCCACCGGCATCTCGGTACTCATGGTCACCCATGATCAGGAGCTCGCAAAAAGGATGCACCGCGTGATGGCCATGAAAGATGGCGTGTTTGTCGGTTGATTTTCGAACTCCCGGCCCCTACTTATAGGGGCCTGTGACCGGCTTCGCCACGACGCATCCAAAATGCTTCCGTACCATCCTTGTGCTTTGGGTGGCCCTGACAGGGTTCCTCGGGAGCGTTCCTGCGCGTGCAGCAGTTCCGGAATCGGATTTCGGCAAAACGGTCCTCCGCGTCCAGGTCGACGGACTGAAGCGCATCGAAAAGGACGCCGTGCTGGCAAAGCTTTCGAGCCAGGTCGGCAAGAAGCTCACTGCCGAGTCGGTACGAGCCGACATCCAGGCGCTGTTTGCAATGGGATTCTTCGAAGACATCTCCATCAGCGCCGAGGACGCAGAATCAGGCGGGATTGCACTGGCTGTCACGGTCAAGGAGCTTCCCGTCATTGCCGAGATCGAGTTCGTCGGCAATGAGCAGATCAAGACCGAGGACCTCAAGGAGGTCATCAAGCTCAAGGAGTGGGCCATCCTTGACGTGAACAAGGTCAAGGACGACGTCGCTGCACTCCAAAAGCATTATGAGGACAAGGGTTATTACCTTGCCCGGATCTCCCACACGATCCAGCCCGTGAAGCCCGATGAGGTCAAGCTGACCTATCGGGTCGAGGATTTTGACAAGATCGAGATCAAGAAGATCACCTTCCTGAACCACAAGCATTTCTCCGAGCGGCAACTCAAGAATGTACTGCAGGAGACGCGTGAAGGCGGAAGCTTCTCGGGAGGGGGCTCCTCCAGCTCGTTCAAGGAGTCCTCGTTCAGGCAGGACCTCCAGCGCCTGACCTACTGGTACCTCGAGCATGGGTACGTGAAGTTCAAGTACGAGTCGCCGATCGTCACCGTCAGCGAGGACAAGCGCTGGATCTTCATCTCGATCTACCTTGATGAGGGAGATCAGTACTCGATGGGCGCCACCGAATTTTCGGGGGACCTTCTGTTTGAACGGGATGAGCTCGCCAAGGACCTGCAACTCGCCCAGGGCGAGAAGTTCAGCATCTCCAAGCGAAACGCCGACATCCAAAAGCTCACCGAGATGTACCAGGATCTCGGATATGCCTTCGTGAACGTGATCCCGAAGATGGCGATCCGGGATGAATCGAAGACCGTCGACCTCGACTATTCCTTCGAAAAGGGAAGCCTCGTTTACTTTGGCAATATCTCCGTGGTCGGGAATACCAAGACCCATGACAATGTGATCCGGCGAGAGCTCAAGATCGTCGAGGGCGAGCTCTATAGCGGCTCACGCCTCAGGCAGTCTCGAGAGAACGTCGAGCGGCTTGGCTTCTTTTCGCCGGGCGAGGTGATCTTCAACACCAACCCCCGCAAGGACCAGCCGGATGTGCTCGATGTGGAGATCTCCATCAAGGAGCGCTCCACGGGCACGATCACGCTGGGTGCGGGGTATGGGACGGTCCAGAAGTTCTTCTTCACGACCCAGGTCTCCGAGATCAATCTCGCCGGCAAGGGGCAGTCCGTCAGCCTGTCAGCCAACTATTCAGCCGATCGGCTCACGCGGAGCGTGAACCTCGGATTCACAGATCCTTACGCATTTGACACCCGCTGGTCGGCCGGCTTCGATCTCTTTGCCATCAATTTCCCGATTCCCAACCGCTACCTCACGCGCAAGCTGGGATTTGACGTCCGTTCGGGCAACTGGGTGGGCGAGTACACCCAGTTCTTCGTGACGTACAAGAACGAGGGTCTCCGGATCACCGAGATCAAGGATCCCTCGATTGACGTCCGAAGCGACGATGGTGTCCTCTCGAGCGTCGTTCTGTCGGTCGTCCGCGACGTTCGCAACAACCGGTTCGAGACGACGGCTGGGAATTACCAGAGTGCCTCGCTCGAGAGCGCGGGCGTCGTGTTCCTCGGCGGGGATAAAAAGTTCTTCAAGCTCGGGATGAACAACCGCTACTACCGGCGGCTGGTCGGTGACCTCGTGTTCCGCAACAGCCTCGAGTTCGGCCAGGTGTTCGATGCGGGGGGCGCTTTTGGCGTGCCAAATGCGGAGCGCTACTTCCTTGGCGGACCCAATAACCTCAAGGGCTATGATTTCTTTTCGATCGGTCCGAAGCAGGTATCCGGCACGGGTGCGACGATTCCGCTGGGGGGCAAGGTCCAGATGATGGGCCTTTTCGAGCTCGAGTATCCGCTGGTCAAGGAGGCGGGCCTCAAGACCGTCGTCTTCTATGATGCCGGAAATGCCTTCAGTGAGTTTCCCGGTTTCGGGGGTGAGCCTTTCACCATCCGCACCGACGCCGGCTTCGGACTTCGCTGGTTTTCGCCCATCGGTCCGCTGCGCTTTGAGTGGGGTTTCCCGTTCAAGCCTCGTCCGGGCGAAAGCACCACTGTGTTCCAGTTCTTCATTGGTCCTCCGTTCTAAGAAAGGAAAGCATCCATGTCCCTTCGCAAGCTGATCCAAAAGATGTTCGTTGTCTCCGCGGCCCTTGCTGCGGCTTCCACCAGCCTCCGCGCCGAGGAGATCAAGATCGGCGTGGTGGACATGCAGAGGGCAATCCAGTCCGTTGAAGCGGGCAAGAAGGCCAAGGGCCAGCTCGAGAAGGAGTTCAACGCCCGCAAGAAGGAGCTCCAGGCCGAGGAGTCCTCGATCAAGAAGATGGGCGAGGAGTTCCGCAAGCAGTCGCTCGTGCTCACCGATGATGCCCGCGCCAAGAAGCAGGCGGAGCTCCAGGAGCGGATCATGAAGTTCCAGGAACTCACCGCAAGGTCCCAGCAGGAGATCGCCCAAAAGGAGCAGGAGCTCACGCAGCCGATCGTGTCGGGGATCCGCAAGGTCATCTCTGATCTGGCCAAGCAGAAGGGTTATTCCATCATCCTCGAAAAGAATGAGAACACCGTCCTGTTCTCCCTCGACAAGGACGACCTGACGGCCGACGTCATCACGGCATTCAACAAGGGCGGCAAGGGCTGATCCATGTTCACGGCTCGCCGGATCCTGGAGTGGCTTGGCACTGGCCGCGTGGTGAACGCGGAGGCCTGTGGAGCCGACCTGGATAAGTTTCGAGTGGGCGCAATGTCGCAGCTCACGGGCTCGGGGGCGGGGGATCTGTGCTTCTTCTTCAATAAGGAATACCAGTCGGAGCTGCCCGGTGCGCGTCCCGGCATCCTCGTGACCGGGGATGCGTTCGTTGCGCCCCTTGAAAAGGCAGGGCTTCCATTCTGGAAATCCACGCTCGTGATCAGTGCTCCTGATCCCTACTGGGCAATGGCACGGCTTTCGGGCCTTTTTGCCGGGCTTGCGGCTGATGCGGGTTCATCCTCGCCTCAAGTACATCCTTCGGCGGTGGTGGATCCTACCGCCAGCCTCGGGCCAGGCGTGGTGATCGGCCCTCAGTGCGTGGTGGAGGCCGGAGCTTCCATCGGTGCTGGGACGAGGGTGCACGCTGGTTGCGTGATCTCCCGGGGAGTCCGGATCGGCTCCCATGGAGAGCTGTTTCCCAATGTCACGATTTATCCCGGGACCACGATCGGGACGCACGTCCGCATCCACTCCGGAACGGTGATCGGCTCGGACGGGTTTGGATACGCGCCCATCAAGCAGGGTGGACAGGTCGTCGGGCACGAAAAGATCCACCATTTGGGCGGTGTCAGGATCGGAAACCATGTGGAGATCGGGGCCAACAGCTGTGTGGATCGCGGCACACTGGGTGACACGATCCTTGAGGACCACGTCAAGGCTGACAACCTGGTGCAGATCGCCCATAACGCCATCGCTCGCGAAGGTGCGATCCTCTGCGGCTGCTCCGGGCTGGCCGGTGGATCAGTACTGGGGCGATTTGCTTACCTGGGCGGACAGGCCTGCGTCGTCAACAAGGCTGCGGTGGGTGACGGGGCCTTGGTTGGAGCCGCCTCCCTCATCACCAAGGATGTCGGGCCGGGCGAACAGGTGGCCGGAAGTCCGCAGCGCCCACTCAAGGAACACCTCAAGGTGAACGCCTATCTCAATCGCATGATCGACAAAAAGGGAGCCTCATCGTGAGCACCGAACGCAATCGCTATTACCTGGACATCGAAAAGATTCGGAACTTCCTGCCGCACCGGGCACCGTTCCTCCTCGTTGATCGCGTGCTCGAGATCCATCCCAAGGGAGATCTCAATCATTTTGACGTCGCCAACGGCGCGGACAAGATCGGCACCAAGGTCGTGGGACTCAAAAATTTCACGTATAATGAACCCTTCATCCCGGGGCACTTTCCGAACTACTCGATCGTTCCAGGAGTGCTCCAGATCGAGATGATGGCCCAGGTCGCGAGCTTCGCCCTGTACCCCTTCATCGAGACCCGCATGGCGGAGCTTGCGGGCAAGTTCCAGACGATCCTGGTGGGAGTGGATGGTGCGAGGTTCCGCAAGCCCGTGATCCCCGGGGATTCGGTGCGCGTCGAGGCCGAGCTCACCAAGTGCCGCGGCAGGATGTGGGGCTTCAATGCAGCGGGTTTCGTGGATGGGCAGAAGGTCGTCGAGGCCGAACTGCTGGCCAACTTGAGCGTGAACGGGAGCTGATCATGAGCGACACCAGGAAAATCCATCCAAGTTCAATCATCCACCCAGAGGCCAGGCTCCATCCCAGTGTCGAGGTGGGCCCGTGGTGCCAGATCGGACCCAAGGTCACCATCGGAAAGGGGACTCGCCTCATCTCGAATGTCGTGATCGACGGCCGGACGACGATTGGTGAGGACAATGTCTTCTTTCCCTTCTCTGCAATTGGGATGATCCCGCAGGATCTCAAGTACAAGGGCGAGGACACCGAGCTCATCATTGGTGATCGCAACAGCATCCGCGAGAACGTCACCCTCAACCTGGGCACCGTCCAGGGCGGTGGCAAGACGGTCATCGGCAGTGACAATCTCCTGATGGCTTATACCCACCTCGGACATGACTGCTACGTGGGCAACCACTGCATCCTGGCCAACAACGCCGGCCTTGCGGGCCACTGCGTGCTTGAGGATTATGTCACGATGGGCGGGATGTGCGGAGTCGGTCCTTTCGTACGAATCGGATCCTACGCCTACATTGCGGGCTTCTCGGGCGTCGAAAAGGATATTCCTCCCTTTGCCATCGCCATTGGCTCGAGGCCCTGCGCAATCAAGGGAACCAACATCGTGGGCATGAGGCGCCGGGGCATCGCCGCAGAGGCCATCTCCGTCGTCAATGAGTCGATCAAGCTTTGGATGCGCTCGGATGTAGAGAAGGAACGCTGCCTGCTCGAGATCGAGTCCCAGTACGGCGACCGATCCGAAGTCCAGAAGCTGGTCGCCTTCATCCGCGGCAGCCAGTACGGCACGGCAAGGTGAGGAGAGAGACGTGAAGCTGCTGGTCTCGGCCGCCGAGACCTCGGCGGACCTGCATGCCGCCCAGGTGGTGGCCCGCCTCCGAAGCAAAGTTCCCAATCTCAGGATCATGGGCATTGGTGGTCCCGCTCTCCGCGCACAGGGGCTTGAGCCCGTGGCTCGCGCCGAGGACCTCGCCGTGATGGGGTCATTCGAGATCCTCTCCAAGTTCAGGAAGATCACCGCCGCTCGCAAGGCAGTCCTCGAGCTGGCGGCGCGCGAAAGGCCCGACCTGGCCTTGCTCGTGGATTATCCGGGATTTCATTTCAATGTCGCCCCGAGGCTCAAGGCCCTCGGAATTCGAATTGCCTACTTCATTCCTCCCAAGGTCTGGGTCTGGAAGAAAGGTCGCATCCAGCAGATGAAGGCGTGGGTGGATCGGGTCTTTTGTGTCCTCCCTTTTGAGGCGCCCCTGTATACGCAGGCAGGGATACGGGCGGAGTTCGTGGGCTCTCCGCTGGTGGATGAGCTTCCATGGATGCTCTCGCGGCAGGAGGCGAGGCGCGAACTGGGTCTTGATGGGTCGCAACCGCTCCTCGCAGTGCTGCCTGGGAGCCGGGACTCGGAGCTCGAGCATCACCTGGTTCCGTTTGTAGAGGCTGCGCGGAGTTTCGCATCCGCCAATGGAATGCAGGTTCTCGTCGTCCTCCCCGAGGGCTCGGATCTCGCAAGATGGAAGGCCTTCCTGTCCAGGACCTCGATCTCGGCCTCGGTGGTGTCGTGGCAGGTTGGGCGTTCGGGGCATGTGCTTCGAGCCGCGGATCTGGGACTCATCAAGTCC
Organism: uncultured Bacteriovorax sp.; assembly: GCA_964508305.1. Lineage (GTDB taxonomy): Bacteria > Bdellovibrionota > UBA1018 > UBA1018 > UBA1018 > CAIOHW01. The sequence continues at coordinate 6,867 of CAZDSX010000044.1, read as the reverse complement.
GGTACGGCGACCCTTGAAGCCGCCATTCTTGAGTGTCCAATGGTGGTGGCTTATCGTCCCGGGCAGTTCACGAGCTGGGCGGTGAAAAATGTGATCCGCTACCGTGGTCCGGTTGCGCTGGCCAATCTTTACGAGCAGGGGCCGCTCACGCGTGAAACGGTCGTGCCCGAAGTCCTTCATGACGAAGTCACGAGTTCCAACCTTCAGCTCGCCTTGGAGAGGGTGTGGGGTGATCCGATGGTACTGGCGAGGATGAGGCAGGGGCTTTCGCGTATCCGCGAGCTCGCCCTCCGAAGTGCCGAAGGTGTCCAGCCCTCGGAGCGAGTGGCCGATGGTCTCATCCGGATGTGGGGAGAGCCCAAGTGATCTGGCTCCTCTCGCTGATCTGGTCAACGGTCAACGGTGTGAGGCGTCGCCTCTACGGGATCGGGATTTTTTCGGGAGTGAGGCTCCCGGTGACGACGATCTCGGTTGGCAACATCGAAGCCGGTGGAACCGGAAAGACTCCGCTCGTCATGGAGCTTGCGCGTGCTGCAATGTTGCGGGGAAGGCTTCCGCTCATCCTGACTCGAGGGCATGGCGGATCTTGGAGTCGATCGGGCGGAGTCATCGAGCCCGGTGATACGGCCGCCGAGCCGGCATTGTGCGGGGACGAGGCCGCATTGATTCATGCGCAGGTTCCCGGGGCCTGGATTGGCGTGGGTGCGGATCGGGTTCGAAGTTTTGAAAGGGTGCTTGAGATCGCCAAGGGTCGAGGCCTCAAGCAGCCGGACTGCGTGATCCTCGAGGACGGCTACCAGCACCTGCAGATCCAGCGAGACTGGGACTTGGTGCTGCTGACCTCGGCGGGTCCCGCAGTGCGAGTCCACCGCGAATGGGCACCACCCAAGACCGGTCCACGCACGATCCTCCTCTGGAGCAAGGGCGATGAGCCTCCGCGGGGTTGGCAGGAGCGCGCGGAGGGGTGCTATCGGCTTCGTCATGAGCTTCCTTCACCCCAGGCCGATGAACTCGGCCAGAAGCTCTGGCTGGTGAGCGGCATTGGTTCTCCCGCTGACTTCGAGACGGCAGTTCGCAAAAGCGGATGGAACGTGGTCCGTCACACCCATTTTGCAGACCATGCCCGTTACTCGGCAGACTGGCTCCGGGACCTGTTCTCGAAGGCATCGAACCAGGGACTGGTGGTGGCCACCACCGGCAAGGACTGGGTGAAATGGTCCTCGCTCGGAATTGCCTCGGGACAGGCCAGGGTATTCGAGCCGAGCCTGCGGTTTGATCCTGGATCGATTTCTGACAGGATCTTTCCATGAATTCGCCCCTGGCCAGGTTCGTACTGCTCAACCTCCTTGTCCTGCTGGGGACGCTGGCGGCCCTGATGCCGCGGGCGTGGACCCTGGCGCTGGGTGCAGGGCTGGGACGCATCCTGCGGAGCCTGGGATGGCGGCGCAAGCTGATCGGCTCGAACCTCCTGATGGCCTACCCGGGGGCTACCGATGAGCTGCGGACGGAGCGCGATCGACTGGAGCGTGGATTTTTTGATCACTTCGGACGACTGGTGCTCGAGATCCTCATCATCCTTTCGCCTCGTTGGAGGGACTGGGTTTCCTCAAATGTCGTGATGCACGGGGTGGAGCACTGGAAGCAGGCCAACTCCCTGGGGCGCGGAGTACTTTTTGTGTCCAACCACCTGGGCAATTGGGAGGCCATGGCTGCCGGGATGGCACAGGCCGGAGCCGACGTCCTGATCGTGACCAAGCACCTGAAGCCCGAATGGCTGCATCAACGGATGGCGGCAGGCAGGTCCTCTTCCGGGGTCCGTGGCACCTATGAACCCAAGACGCTTCGCGATGTGCTGGCCCACCTCAAAAAGGGCGGAACGGTAGGGTTTGTCATCGACCAGTATGCCGGACCGCCGATTGGGATTCGGGTTCCCTTTTTTGGCGTGCCCGTTGGCACCCTTTCGGCGCCGGCCGTCGTCGCCCGCAGGACCGGAGCAGCCGTCCTGCCGGTTCACAATTACCGGGACGACTCGGGGCGTCTGCATGTCTTCGTGGGGCCTTCCTTCGAGGGGTTCTCCGAGGGCAAGGACGGCGCGCATCGTGAACTCGCCAGCCGTTTGGCGCTTTGGGTTTCGGAGACTGAAAAAAGCGTCCGGCAGCATCCGAGCCAATGGCTTTGGTCGCATCGCCGCTTCAAGGGGGATCTCTCGCCGCTGGCTCCCGAGGAATGGGACTCGCCCCGCGAAAGAAGCTGAATCCCAGCGATTTCCAAGGCATACTTGCCGCATGCGTCGTTTTTTGATGGTCATTGCCGCGACTAGCCTCTGTGGGGCGCTGGCGTCCTGCGCCGGCAGCTCCCTCAAGCGCATCGAAGACTCGACAGTCCTTCCAACGGAGCTGCAGAAGGACCTCGGCAGCTTTGAAGTCACTGAAAGCACCGCGCCTCCTACCCAACAGCCGGCGGCGGAAGCGACATCCAGGAGTCCGGTAAAGCCCGTGCGCGTCCCGCGCAAGTCCAAGACTCCTGCCGGATTTGTGTATCCCAATCGGCGTCCGCAAAGGGATCCGATCCGGGTGGGGGAGAAGACCCTTTACGACATCTCTTATCTCGGCATGACTGCAGGCGAGTTCTCGATCGCAGTGGAGCCGTTCAAGGAGATCAATAAAAGGGTCGTCTACCATGTCCGGGGCAGGGCCCGCAGCTCCAAGGTCTTTTCGGTTTTTTACAAGCTCGATGACCTGATCGAGTCCTTCATCGACTACGAAGGGATTTTTCCGCATCGATTCCATATCCTGCTGGATGAATCCAAGCAGAAGCGGAACTCGCTTGAACTGTATGATCCCGAAAAGGCGCGGACCTTTTTTTGGAATCGCTGGGATCACCACAAGCGCGGCTACACGGAAGTGAAGGATTTCTTCCCCATGCAGCCCCTCTCGCAGGACAGTCTTTCGAGCCTGTTCTACCTGCGCACTCTCCCGCTCAAGGATGGGGATGTCGCCACCTTTCCCGTGGTCTCCGAGGGCAAGAACTGGGACGCGGTGGTGACCGTGCTCCGCAGGGAGACCATCGATACTCCGATGGGACCGATGAAGACCATCGTCCTCAAGCCCGAGACCAAGTACCAGGGCATCCTCAAAAAGCAGGGAGACAGCTTTATCTGGATCTCCGACGATGATCGTCGCTTCATGGTCAGGCTCGAAGCCAAGGTCAAGATCGGGAGCATCGTCGCGAGCCTCAAGTCCTTCGAGCCGGGTATCGTGCAGACTTCGGCACCCGCCCCTGCAGCCATTCAAGATGAGGCGCTGCCTCCAAGGGTACCGAAGGAAAAATGAGGATCCTGGTTCGCTCTCCCAATTGGATCGGCGACCAGGTGATGGCTTATCCGTTCTTCCATTACCTGAGGGCGCGTTATCCTCGAGCTCACATTGCGGCGGTCTGCGTGCCCTGGGTGCAGGATGTCCAGTTCAGGAACCTCGTGGACCAGGTCATGGTGGTGCAGCCCCCGCTTGCCCATGAGCGCACGCTGCTCAAGCGATTCCAGTCGGTGGAGCGCGTGGCTGCAAAGCTCAGGGCCCAAGGGCCGTGGGATCTTGGGATTTCACTGCCCAATTCGTTTGGAACCGCCTGGACGCTCTGGCGTGCGGGAGTGAAGGTGCGTCGAGGCTACGCGCTTGAGGGTCGCGGCATGCTCCTCAACGACGTCCGTGAATGGCCCGAAGAGCGCGAAGGCACCTTTCTCAAGCATCGTGCGCAGGCCTATGTGGACCTTGCCGCGGACTCGGGTTCCGTCGCTCCCGAAGTGCGCGGGTTCTGGGGAACTCCGCCTGAAAATGAACTCGATCCCTGGATCGAAGGGGAGTTGGATGCGTTTCCGGCCGATCGGGCCTGGCCAGATGCACAGGCGCTTCCGCCTCCCGAGGAGCCTTACTGGGTGCTTGCTCCGGGAGCGACGGCCGACTCGCGGCGCTGGTCTGAAGACCAGTTTGTCGCGCTTGCCCGGCGAGTGGCTGCCGAGACCGGCTGGACGGGCATCGTTGTGGGCGGACCCAAGGAAGCTCCCGTGGCTGCGAGGCTCAAGGAGGACCGCCAGGCTCGGCTCAAGGACTGGACTGCGCGCGGGCCCGTCACCTCGCTCCACCGCATTTTTGCCGGAGCCAAGTTCACGGTGACCAACGAGTCGGGGCTCGCGCACGTCGCCTCGCTTTGCGGCTCACCCGTACAAATTGTCTGCGGGGCCGCGGATCCTCGAAGGACCAAGCCCATCGGACCGGGGCGCGTGCAGGTGACCGTCAACGCCGTCGATTGCTGGCCCTGCGAAAAGAACACCTGTTCCCAGCAGGGAGGCCGGTTCCTGCAATGCCTCAAGGGCATCCACGAGCGCGACGTGTGGGATGAAATCTCAAAGGGACTGATCGAACGCCGGATCGCTGCGGAGCCAGACCCGGGAGCGCTTCGATGATCGAGACCGACCACCAGCCTACCGACCAGGACCTCTCCCTGCTTGCAGACACCCTGCGTGGAAGCTCGCGGTTCCTCCACTTTTGTCTCTCCCATTCCTGGGGCGGACTTGAGCAGACTGCCGCCGAGGATGCCCTCGAGATCGCAAGGCAGGGGCTGTCCATCCGAGTGGCCTGCCTCCAGGGCAGCCCGCTCCACGAGCATCTCGTGCACCATGAAAGGGAATCCGACACCCTCAGTGTCCTGCCGCTGGATTTCGAACCGCGTGATTATTTTGACCTCCACATGCGGAGCCTGCTCCACAGGCAGATGCAGGAGGGCGTTTCGCTCGTGCACAGCCAGCAGATCAGCCTCCTGTGGAACATCGCCCCCTGGCTCTGGTCCCACCCCCGCGTGGCGCTTTTTGCCTCCCGCTACCTGATCTCGGAGCAGGACAAGCGCAACATCTTCCAGCGCGCCATTTATGGTCGCCTCGATGGACTCCTCGTGATGAGTGAATCACTCCGGCGCAATGTTCTGGCCACGCACCCGATCCGCGAGCGACGAGTGCGGCTCGTGAGCCCGGGGCTCAACTTTGAGGAGTTTGATCCGGGGAGGGTCGACGCGCACGCCAAGCGGGCGTCGTGGGGCGCCGATGATGACACCCGAATCATCGGGCTGGTGGGTCGCATCCATCCCAGCAAGGGGCAGGAGACCCTGATCAAGGCGGCAGCAGGGCTGCTCCGGGAATCGTTCTCCGGACGAAGCAAGCCGCTCCCCAAGCTCAAGTTCGTGATCGTGGGCGAGGAGACACTGGGTTCGACCCAGGAGTACCTGTCGGAGCTCCGGGCCATGGTCCAGCAGTTCCACATCCAGGAGCACGTGGTCTTTTCTGGATACGAGGAGAACCTCCCCGAAGTGATGCGGGCCTTCGATGTGCTGGTGATGCCTTCAAGACAGGAGAGCTTTGGACTCGTGGCGCTGGAAGCGATGGCCATGGAATGTCCGGTCATCATCTCCGACGTGGGGAGTGCCCGCGAGTGGATCGGCGAGCAGGAGTTTGGCCTGACCGTCCGGCCGGAGGATGCCTTTGATCTCCAGCGCCAGATCCGCTTCATTTTGGAGCGCCCTGACCTGGTGCGCCAGATGGGTGTCCGCGCACGTGAAAGAGCAGTGGCTCGATTTGGCCGAAAAGCGCGCCTTTTCAAGGTGTTGTCCCTCTACGAGAGGGCCCTCAAAGTGCGTCAGGCCTTTGGTTGACTTGAGGGGACCCCTCCGGTAGACCTTCTCGACCCCTAACCAGGGAAAAAAGGGAGTGATTTCGGGCACCAGTCTGCTTTGCGGACCGTCCGGAACACTGTTCCTTCGAAAGGTATTAAAACTCAAATACATGGTCAGTAAACAAGCCGCCGGCACCGAGGCAGCCGGCAAGATTGCAAAGCCTCGTCCGAACCAGAAGTGGATGGATGAATTCTCGTCCTTCACCGACTCTGAAGAAACCAAGTCCCCCAAGATCAACGTCGAAGAAGATTTCGCAGAACTCTTTGAAGCTTCCCAGCAGCAGCAGGAAATCAAGGAAGGCGAAGTCGTCGACGGTACTGTCGTGAACGTCAGCCCGGACTGGGCGACGGTCGATATCGGCTACAAGTGCGAAGGCCTTGTGCCCATTCATGAATTCAAGGACGCCCAGGGCGTCGCCCACGTCAACGTCGGCGATGTCGTGGCGGTCTACCTCGAGCGCATGGAAATGGATAACGGCTTCATGCTCCTCTCCAAGGACAAGGCCGAGATCATCCGCGCCTGGGACGAAATCTCCGCAGCTTGCGAGAAGGACCAGCTGGTCGAAGGCACCGTGATCGCCAAGGTCAAGGGTGGCCTGTCGGTCGACATCGGCGTCAAGGCGTTCCTGCCCGGAAGCCAGATCGACACCAAGCCGATCAAGAACCTCGACAAGTTCCTCGGCAAGAAGTTCAAGTTCAAGATCATCAAGTTCAACAAGAAGCGCGGCAACATCGTGCTCTCTCGTCGTGCGGTGGTCTCGCAGGAGCGCGAGCTCCAGCGTGCTGAAACCCTTGCCAACATCCAGGAAGGCCTGATTGTCACCGGAACGGTCAAGAACATCACCGAATACGGTGCGTTCATCGACCTCGGCGGCATGGACGGCCTCCTCCACATCACCGACATGAGCTGGGGCCGCATCAAGCACCCGAGCGAACTGTTCTCGGTGGGTGATGAGATCAAGGTCAAGGTCCTCAAGTACGATCGCGAGAAGGAACGCGTCAGCCTCGGGCTCAAGCAGGTCACTGCCAATCCGTGGGACGATGCTGAATTCAAGTTCCCTGTCGGCATCACCGTCAAGGGCAAGGACGTCAGCCTCAAGGACTACGGCGCATTCGTTGAACGGCAAGACGGCATCGAAGGCCTAATCCA
>CAZDSX010000043.1:23193-23636 GCA_964508305.1 uncultured Bacteriovorax sp. | reverse complement strand
TCAGGCTCACGGCCTTCGGTTCATTCTGGAGGCCGTCGCGAGGACCGACTTCAAAAATCGTCACCTTGCGCGGGAATTTTTGCGGAGCCTTCACTTGGATTTGGCCTCTTCAAAATCAATCAGGAGATCACCGGGGCTGAGCTGCTGACCTTCTTTTACTCTCACTGCCTTGACGGTGCCGTTTGCAGGAGCCTGGATCGCAAATTCCATCTTCATGGCCTCAAGCAGCAGGAGCTTGTCACCGGCTGCGACCTTTGCGCCTGCTTCAACCAGGACCTTGCGGACCTTGCCCGGAAACTGCGCTTTAAAATCAGCTTCGCTCGAGCCCGCCGCTCCAGCACCCGATCCGGCACTCTGGCGCGTGAGATCGCCAAAGTAGGTTCCAGCCCGGATGTCTTGAATGGAGAGCTTGCCTGATTTTTCGAACGCGGCGATGCGCCTGC
>CAZDSX010000043.1:0-23183 GCA_964508305.1 uncultured Bacteriovorax sp. | reverse complement strand
CGTCGACCCGTCGGGGCGTCTGCGCTCCAAGATGATCCATCCGCCCGGACGAGTCTCGACCTTCCAGCCTCCAGTGGCCTGGTCATCCAAGGCAAAACGCTTTCCAGAAACCTTGTACTGGAACTTCATCGTCCACCTCCCGAAAACCAGGGAGACGGTTGAGCCGCAGGACTGGCCGCGCCTGTCCCGGCTGAACTCGTGGCGCCGGCGCTGCCAGCGCGGGCTGCAGCAATCCGTTCAGAAGTCTCGGCCGAAAGTTCAGGAGCAAAGCTGGCGTACTGCGTACCGAGGTAGCCCGTGTGCATCCTGCCGGCCCTGACTTCGGGGTCTTTTGAGAGAGTCCAGAGGTAGCGCTGGTTACTGCCCATGCCCTGGATCACAGTTTCTTCGAGGGCAAAGCGCATGCGCTCCACTGCGATTTCGCGAGTGGGAGCATGGACGATCAGCTTGGCCAGCATCGAGTCAAACTGCGTGCCGATGGTTTGCCCCTGCTCGATGCCGCTTTCGACCCGGATGCCGGTGCCTGTTGGCCACTTGAGGAACTCAACCGTTCCGGGAGTCGGCGCAAAGCCTTGTGCGGGGTCTTCGGCATAAAGCCTGACTTCGATCGCATGCCCTCGGGGCTCGCCCACCACTGGGAGCGTGAAGTCCGCGCCTTCGATGGCAAGGCCAAGTTGCAAGTGCACGAGATCGAGTCCCGTCACCTGCTCGGTGACCGGGTGCTCGACTTGAAGGCGCGTGTTCATTTCGAGGAAATAAAATCCACCCTGAGCGTCAACCAGGAACTCAAGCGTTCCTGCGCTCCGGTACTTCACTTCTTGAACCAGGCGCATGGCGGCCTCGAGGAGCCCCTTGCGCGTCTCGGCCTTGAGGTTCGGAGCGGGGGCTTCTTCCCACACTTTTTGATGGCGACGCTGGAGTGAGCACTCACGCTCATATAAATGAACGCCGCCGCCCTTGCCATCGCCAAAGACCTGCACTTCAATGTGTCGCGGATTTTCGACGAGCCTCTCCAAAAAGAGCGTGCCGTCACCGAACGCAGCCACCGCCTCCGCAGATGCACTTTCAGCAGCTTCTTTCAGTTCCGAGGCCTGGTTCACGCGCCTCATCCCTTTGCCGCCACCCCCGGCCGAAGCCTTGAGGAGAAGCGGAAAGCCCACGCGCGAAGCGGCAGTGGCGAGATCCTCGCCCTGCTTGACCTTGGCCCAGGGAAGCGTCGGGACCTTGGCTTTTTCGGCAAGCTCCTTGGCTGCAATCTTTTCGCCCAGTGCCCGCATCGTTTCGGCCTTGGGGCCAACAAAAATGATGCCGGCTTTTTCGCAGGCATCGGCAAACTCCGGGCGTTCGCTCAGAAATCCGTAGCCCGGGTGAACGAGCGTTGCGCCTGATTTTTTTGCGGCGCCGACAACACTTTCGATATCGAGGTAACGGGTAACCGGGATGACTTCGTCGGCATAGGTCAGGTGCCTGGCCTGCTCATCACCGGGCGCGCAGATGGCGACCGTGGAGATCCCCATCTCGCGGCAGGCTTGGAACACCCGGCAGGCAATCTCACTTCGGTTGGCAACAAGGACTTTGTGCTTTTTCATGATCGTTCGAGCCTTAGGGAATCCACGCCGGCTTGCGCTTTTCGAGGAAGGCCTTGAGCCCCTCCTGCCCTTCAGGCGAAATCCGAAGTTCGGCGAGCGTGCGTGACACATACTCGAGGCAGTCGGTCTGCTTTTCACGACGCTCGGGCCAGGTGAGATCAAGCACGAGCTTCTTGGCCACCGACATGGCCTGCGGGCCGCACTGGAGCATATTGCCCAAAAGTCTTTCGCGAGCTGCCTCGAGTGCAGCAGCGTCTGCCACGACTTCGTGGATCAGGCCAATCTCGTGGGCGCGCTTGGCGCCAAAACGCTCAGCACTGATAAAGAGCGAACGCGAGTGAGTGGCCCCGATCTTGGCCGTGACAAAAGGACCGATGCACGCAGGAACAATGCCGAGCCTGACTTCGCTCAGACTAAACTGCGTGTCCTGGGTGGCCACCACGATATCGCACACACTGGTCAGGCCCACGCCGCCGCCAATGGCAGCGCCATGGATAAAGCCCACCAGCGGCTTCGAGCACTCATTCATCAGGCCAAACATTTTGGAGAGCGTGCGCGTCTCGGTGAGGTTCTGTTCGAGATTGAGCGTCACGGAACGCTTCATCCAATTGAGGTCGCCGCCTGCCGAAAAAACCTGTCCTTCGCCTCCCAAGGTCACGATCTTGACCGACGGGTGCAGGACGTCCTTTGAAAAGACCTGGGTCAGCTCGTCGATCATCGTTTCGTTGAACGCATTTCGGATGTCCGGGCGGTTGAGCTTGACCGAGAGCACACCTGGAAAACGGGCTGAATCAAACTCGACTTTGAGGGTCTGGTAAGGCCCAAACTGGGGAGCAGCTGCAGAACTTTTCATGTGCAAAAAAGTTAGCCCAGTTGTTTGCTTGCTTCCACTTTCTTCCTCAGACAAAACAAAGGATATGGCCATCGAAAGCCCCGTCCTCAAATCCCAGGTCCAAACTTCCTCGCCCGAATTCAAATCCAACGCCGAGCATCATCTGGCGCTGGCAGCCGAGCTCGAGGCCCGGATCACGGCAGCCCAAGGCGGCGGGGGTGAGGAAGCGAGGCAGAAGCACACTTCCCGCGGCAAGCTCCTGGCCCGTGACCGGATCCAGGCGCTCACCGACCCGGGCTCGACTTTCTTGGAACTCTCCCCGCTCGCGGCCTTTGACATGTACGAAGGGCAGGCCCCAGGCGCCGGAGTCGTGACCGGCGTAGGCGTCGTTCATGGACGCGAAGTCATGATCGTGGCCAACGATGCCACAGTCAAAGGCGGCACGTACTTTCCGATGACGGTCAAAAAGCACCTCCGAGCCCAGGAGATTGCCCGCGAAAACCACCTCCCCTGTGTTTATCTGGTCGACTCAGGGGGCGCATTCCTGCCGCTCCAATCCGAAGTCTTTCCGGATCGTGACCACTTTGGGCGCATCTTTTACAACCAGGCCCAGATGTCGGGCATGGGCATCCCCCAGATCGCAGTCGTCATGGGCTCCTGCACGGCAGGAGGCGCCTACGTTCCTGCCATGTCGGATGAATCCATCATCGTTCGCAACCAGGGCACGATCTTTTTGGGTGGCCCCCCGCTGGTCAAAGCTGCCACGGGTGAGATCGTCACGGCCGAGGAACTGGGCGGTGGCGACGTCCACTCGCGTACGAGCGGCGTGACCGACCACCTGGCCGACAACGACGAGCATGCGCTCGAGATGGCGCGCTCGGTACTCTCGCACTTGAACCGTTCGAACCCTACAGCAACCGACCGCCAGCCGGTCGAAGCCCCGCTCTATGATCCGCGCGAGCTTGCAGGGGTGCTTCCCAAGGACCTGCGCCAGCCCTTCGATATTCGCGAGGTGATCGCCCGCGTGGTCGATGGCTCGCGCTTCCACGAATTCAAGCAGCTCTACGGTACGACGCTCGTCTGCGGCTTTGCCCACATCTGGGGCTACCCGGTGGGGATTGTTGCCAACAATGGCATCTTGTTCAGTGAATCGGCCCTCAAGGGCGCTCACTTTGTCGAGCTCTGTGCCCAGCGCAAGATCCCGCTTTTGTTCCTGCAAAACATCACGGGCTTCATGGTCGGCAAAAAATACGAAAGCGGCGGCATTGCCAAGGACGGGGCCAAGCTCGTCACCGCGGTCTCCAACGCTGCCGTACCCAAGTTCACGGTTTTGGTCGGCGGAAGCTTTGGCGCCGGCAACTACGGCATGTGCGGGCGCGCCTACCAGCCGCGCTTTTTGTGGAGCTGGCCAAATTCCCGCATCTCGGTCATGGGCGGCGAGCAGGCGGCCCACGTGCTTTCGCAGGTCAAGATCGAGCAGCTCCAGGCCCGCGGTAAGACCCTTTCGGCCGAAGAAATCGCTGCGATCCAGGATCCGATCCGCGCGACTTACGAGCGCGAAGGAAGCCCCTACCACGCCACCGCGCGCCTCTGGGATGACGGCATCATCGCTCCCTGGCAGACCCGCGATGTGCTGGGACGCGCGCTTGCGACCGCGCACAATGCGCCGATCCCGAGCACGGACTTCGGCGTGTTTAGGATGTAGTAGAGGGATCCGTTCCCTTTTGGTTGAGGCCTGCTTCATAATGGACCGGACTTCACACACGTAACCGAACCTGAGTATACGGGCTGGCGGGCCTACGATCGGCACGATTATTCCTCTAGCGCCCGGCCATGCCACGCAAAAATCTGATCCGAGATCCGGCGCTGCCCTATCACGTCGTCAACCAGTGCGATAACCGCGAACGGTTTCCCGCCGACCTCCAAACTGTCTGGATGCAGTTCTGCGCAGGCCTCTGGGAAGCGAGCCTGCTTCTCGGCGCGCGCGTTCACTCGTTTGTCCTGATGCCCAACCACTACCACTTGATCCTCAGCTGCCCCGAAAGTGACCTGGGTGAAGTCATGAGGTGGGTCGGAAGATCGGTCACCGAGAAGCACAATCGATCCGAGGGGAGATGCGGCCACCTTTTTAGAGGGCGCTACCACTGGAGCCTGATACGGCACGAGATCTACCTCTCGCACGCCTACAAATACGTTTACCGAAATCCAGTGCGCGCCGGCCTCTGCGACAGGGTGGAACAGTGGCCCTACTCCACCCTACAGGCCACACTGGGCATCGCTCCGCCACGCCTCAGGCTCAACCCGGTCCGTTCATTCTGGATCTGCGAGAACACTTACGACCAGCTCGATTGGCTAAACGAGCCGAGCGGGAAGGAAGCCGAAGAGCAGATCCGATCTGCGCTCAGGCGACGCCAATTCGAACTCCCCAAGGACAGACTCAACCGAGCCCCCTCGCCCCTCGAATCCATGCTCAGTTGACCTACACTAGGACTTAAGCCTCCTCGGGCAAAACCCCAGCTGCTTCCATGACGCAGACCTCAACCAAAAGGGAACGGATCCCCCGGCAAGGGAAGCCGCAGCACGAAGGTCGTATTGGGGCGCGTGGGGTCGAGATCAAGGCTACCCCCATGGGCCGAGGCTATCGAGCGGGAAATGCTGAGCCCGAGGCCCGTTCCCTTGCCGAGCGTCTTGGTGGTGAAAAATGGCTGCATGATCTTGGCAGCCACATCGGCAGGAATCCCGGGACCGCTGTCGGAGACCTCAATCATACCCATGGAGCCCTCCCGACGGATGGTCACGCGAACCCAGGCCGCGTCAGTCCCTTGGACCGCGTCGTAGGCGTTATTGAGGAGATTGAGAACGACCTGCCCGATCTGCACGGGCCGGCACATCGCATGGACGACTTCGTCGGGTGCCAATACCTCGAGGAGGATCCCGGCATTCCTGAACCTGGCCGAACACACCGAGAGCGTGTCCTCCACGATGAGGTCCAAGCGATGGGCCACGAGCGGATCCCCCCTCCCATCGCGAGACAAGGTGCGCATGCCCGTGATGATTTTTTGGATCCTCACTGCCGCACGCTCCACACGCTCCAGGACGCCATCCAACTGCCTGGGGTCGATAGTGCCACGGGCGATCAACTCACGGGCCTGCGAGCTCCCGAGGGCAACCGCCGTGAGTGGGTTGGCGATCTCGTGCGAGATCCCGGCAGCCATCTCGCCCAACGATGAAAGGTTGGCCGAAGCCCGGAGCGTAGCCTCCTGCTCACGTTCTCTCTGGAGGAACTCCTGCCTCTCGGTCACGGAACTGAGCTGGGTCGAAAGAGTTTCAAAAAACCTCACCAGATTCTTCTTCTCGCCCTGAAGGCGGGAAGTGAAAAAGTCGAGAACTGCCACCACTTTCCCGGAGAGCAGGATCGGAATGCCCACGCCACACCAGGTATCCGAGCTCGGCAGCGCCCTGGCACGAGGAAAGTTCGAACTCTGTGCCACATCATCGATCCAGACGAGCTTTTCGGATTCGAGCACTCTTCCCGGCAGTCCCCTTCCTTTTTCGAAGGTCATCTCCAAGGTGACTCGGGCAAACTCACCGAGCTTTTTTTGGTCTGCGCAGAAATATTTCCCGCTCGAGGTGATCTTGGAATCAGGCCCCGAGACGATCCAGAGGTGGGCAAACTCCCAGCCAAGTTCAAGACAGACTCGCTCCATCATCTGGCCCAGCACTGCATCCCTCTCCTGGCTCTCGGACGAGATCAATGCGAGCTGGTGAAGCAGCGCCGAAACCTGGTTTTCAAAAACCAGCTTCCGGCGGGAGATCTCACTCTTTTCGAAGGCACGTCGCTCCGACTGGAGCAGCATCAGGAAGTCAAAGACCGGGTCACCGGCGGGAAAGTCCGGGTAACTCAATCCCATCCGCACCATCTGTCCGACCTCTTTCACCGAAGGGCTCAGGGCAAAAAGCCACCGATCCCCGCTGTTGGAAATCGGGACCAACTGCCCACGAAAGCGAATGCGCTCTTCATCCTTCATCGCAAGCCGCAGCACGAGGAGCTGCCCCGAAATCCGGCTGAGTTCGTCAGGTTTGAGCCCGGGAAACTCTGGACGCTCGACCTCAAAGCTCTCGGACCACAACCGACCCACCACAGGGAGTCGAGCCCCAGCCAGGACCTTCGAGAGCGAACGCCCTACCCAAACCACCCGCCCTTCAGAATCCAAAAGGCAGGAAAACGGATGCAAGGCCTCGAGAGCGGCATTTGAAAGGACGAATTCCATCCTAGCTCAGGACCTCGATCTCAAAGGTCTCGTGGTCTTGGCCCTCGGCGCGAGTCAGCTGCTCAACGCGGATGCGCTCGCCATGCTTCTTGGCGAGTCCCTCCAGGAGTCCCTCGACCATTGGGGCCAAGCCGGCACGCTTGGAGTAGTAATGCAGCTTGAAGTGCCTGGGCCCGTGCTCCTCGACCTGGAACCGGGGAGGCTGCAGCTCCGGCATCATGACGCCCATGTGGGCGTGCATGCCGTTGAGGTTCTTGAGGCAGGTCATGAAGTCCCTGCCAAAAAGGTCCATCATGTCGCCGTAACCCTCTTCGGCGGTGAAAGTGATCCAATACTCTCCAAACGCCTTCAGAAGGCTTGCAGGATCACTGCCCAGAACCTCGGACGCGGCGCCCACGAGGGCGTAGGTCATGCCATCAGGATAGGAATGCATGGCCTCGAACTCTCCACCCCCGGGCCCGGTGCCGAGCCCGGCCTTCTGGCAGACGGCCGTCCACTTCTCCTCCCCGTGGTGGCTCACGATCAGATCCCGAATGGCTTGATTGACGAGTCCGTACATATCTGGCGCTCTCCATGCGCAGTTCAAAGCAAAGGGCCACTCCCGAATACCGGGAATGGCCCTTTAAATCAAAGCAGGCTTGTGGCCGGCAGGTTACTTGATCGCGTCCTTGAACTCGCGGCCGGCGCGGAACTTCGGCACCGTCATGGCAGGAATCTTGATTTCCTTGCCGGTCTGGGGGTTCCGTCCGCTGCGAGCCTGGCGCTTGGACTTGGTGAAGGTGCCGAAGCCGATCAGGGTGACGTCTTCGCCTTTCTTCACGCTCTTCTTGATGGAGTCGAGGGCCGCATTGAGCACATTCTCAGCGTCAACCTTGGTGACGTTGGCAGCTTTTGCGACGACTTCGATCAATTGAGCCTTGTTCATGTTTGGGATTCCTTTTTCTCCGCCCTCGCGGGCGATTCAACGGTTAACAGCTAGGGTTTCAACTACACGTCTCCCGAAATCCGCCGCTGGAGCGTCTCTCGGGAGGTCGCGTTTATGTTCAAAATCGATCCAAGAGTCAATTAGCTCAGCTGCGTCGGATTAAATTTTTTTTCTGATGCATTTATCAGCCAAAAATAAGGCTTTTTTTGCGCTTGCGTGTTCGAGCAAGATTTCCGCTTGACGCAAATCCGTCCAACAAAAGCCCTGGTGCTCCGTCGAATCCAATCGGATCGAACGCTTCTCCTCTTCCGAAAGCGCCACATGGCAGGCCCAAACGCGTTCGCGCGCCATACCACCCCAGCGGCTCTCAAATTCGAACTCAAACCCCGTATCCACAAGGTCTGCGGGGGCCACCCGGAGCCCGGTCTCTTCAAAGAGCTCCCGAAGCGCGCCTGCCTCGGGCGACTCGCTGGGCTCAATGGAGCCGGTAATGGGTTGCCACCCCCCGCCACGGGCCGGCTGGGTCTTCAACAGGAGCACTTCTTCGCCCTGTATACCGGGGGAAAACACCCAGACCTGGGCTTTGAGATGGGGCTCGACTTGGCTCATGGTTTTAGCTTGCCCGTTTGAGGGCTGGGCCGCTATACCCGATCTCCGACCTACCGAGGATGCCGATGTAGCTCAGTTGGTAGAGCAACGCTTTCGTAAAGCGTAGGTCACCGGTTCGAGTCCGGTCATCGGCTCCACTTTAACTGGGAACAAGTTCAGGTTCATGACCGGCGTCGACCTTCCACTGGAAGGTCGACGGGTCATCGGCTCCACTTCACACTTTCTTGTCATTGCATTCTGCAATTGGGCTGTTTTTTCGCGCGGTCATTCCAGACACACTCACGCGCCGACTGACCGGTATTCCGGACAACGCGCCCAAGAGCCGGTTAAGCTGGACAGACCCACATGCAATCCCGGGATGGCTCAGCCAGAAGTCGCCGAAGGTTTTTTTCCAAGCGCCCGGCCGCGCGGCTTGCGTGCGCCCTGGCCATCGGTTTGGGCTTGGGATGGACGAGCGACGTCAGGGCAGTCGAACTCTTTCCTTCAGGTGAACAGTTCAAGATACGGGATCAGGAGGTCCGGATCTGGGCCGAAACTCCCGATCGTCGTCTCACGGCCCAGGAGGTCCTCAGACAAAATGGCTCTGAGCTCCACAGCCTCTCGCTCGGCTACCGAAAGGAGCCCGTTTGGATTCGGTTTCCGGTGGTCTCGCATGCCGACTCCCGAAAGTGGCACCTCCTCGTGCACCCGCGGACCCTCCGTGAACTGGATCTCACTCTATTTGACCAGGAACAGAAGATCGTAAAACACGAGTACTACAACCTCGAGGCGCCCGACCGCTCGACCAACCATTCGCGAATCACCCCCACCTTCCACATGGAGCTTGATCCCGGAAAAACCTACTGGGTCGTGCTCAAAGCGCGAGGCTTGGAGCCACTCGGACTCTCGCTTAGCATCCAGGAACACGAGCTGAGTGATCGATTCGAAGGAAGAATGAATATCTTCCTCGCCCTCTACACCGGCGTCCTTCTTGCGTTGATCATTTACAACCTCTTCATCTACCGGACACTCAAGGAGAGGTTTTTCCCGTGGTACACCGGACTCGGCCTCTCGCTTTTCATCCTGGTCCCCAGCCTCAATGGAATCCCCGACTACGCTCTGGCACTGCCAGGCACCTTCTCCGATTGGATCGCCTTCTCTACAGCTACGGCCTGCTTATGCGGCAACCAGTTTTCGAGGGAGTTCCTCAGTCTGCGAGTGCACTTTCCAAGACTCGACCGGGCGCACCAGATCCTGGCAGTCCTCTGCGTCGCGGGCGCGATCCAGTCCCTTCCGCCGAGCTACCATCGCTTCCCGGAATGGGTGGGCCCCTGCAATGACGCGCTCCTGATCAGTACCGTCTCCCTGATCATCACTTCTGCCATCCATGCGAGCCTCCACACGATCAACCAGCGACCGGCCCGGCTCTTCCTGATTGCGTGGAGCGGCTTTTTGATCAGCTGCGTGGCTTTTCTTGCCGTCACCCAGGGCCTGCTCCCGAACAATCCTTTCAGTCGCTCCATCGTCGAGATCTTCAACATCCTCGAAATGCTCGTGCTCTCATTTGCCATCTCCGACCGAGTGCGCGCGCTCGAATCCGACCGGGTGGGTGCACTCCAAAAGGCATGGCATGCTGACCGACTCGAGCACCTTTTCAAGATGGTCTGCCATGACATCGCCAACCCGCTCTATGTCGTGCTGACCCACGCCACTTTTGCGAGCAAGGGAAGGCCCGTGAACTGGGATGCCGTACTCAAGGCCGTCAACCAGCAGCAGGACATCCTGAGCTTTGCCCGGAAGCAGGGCAGTACCCAGTACGTTCCCGAAAAGGGAATCACCCCTTCGACGGATCTCAAGGACACGCTCGATACGCTTAAATTCCTGTTCGAGCGCGTGGCGGCCGACAAGGGGGTGCGCATCGTATTTCCTGAATCCACCTCCAGCGCCCAGCACACGGTCCAGGCCGAGCCCATCGCACTCGCGCACGGGGTCCTCGCCAATGCGATCTCCAATGCCATCAAGTTCTCCCAGGCAGGACAGGAAGTCCGTGTGGAGCTCATCGAAAAACCCGACTCCATCATCCTCTCGGTCATCGACCAGGGAGCAGGGATTCCTCCGGAAGTCCGCCGTGAGCTCGTGCATCGCGGGCGCGCGGACTCTCGTCCGGGAGTCCGGGGCGAAACCGGTACGGGCTACGGATTCCAGCTCATGCATTTTTTCATGCGGTCGTTTGGTGGCTCGGTCGAATGGCAGAGCACTTCGATTGAAGACGCTACACCGGAAGGAAAGGCCCCCACCGGGACGCGCTTTGATTTTAGATTAAAGAGATCCGCTCAGAGCTAAGCCCGGCCCGAGGGCTCGGTGCCCACGAGCTGCTCGAGAGTCCGGAGCCTGCGCTCCAGGAGCTCGGCTCGGTCGCGCGCTTCGAAGGCTTCGGAGTGGCTGGCACGTGCCAGCTCCGAGGCGCGGGCGCGCTCGGCCTGCGCCTGGTGGACGGTCTTTTCCATCGAATCGACCTGCTTTTGGAGCATCGAGGACTTTTCGGCCTCACGCTGGGTCTCGGTCAGGAGCTGGTCGCGCGAGAGCCTGAGCTCATGAAGTTCGCGATGCAGGTCCTGGGTCTCGCGCCTCATTTGGTCAAGGCGCGTGGTGAGCTCTTCGCGCTCGCGGACGAACTTGGCCACCGAGCTTTGGAGCTGGCGCTGGTGCGAAGCCAGGATCTCGGCAAATTGCTTTTCGGCTGCCTGCTTCTGCGCCGTGATGTCGGCAAGGGCCGCCTTGAGCTGGTCGCGCTCGAGCGCAGTCGCGGCCGCTTCGGCCTCCCGCTCGCTGAGCCTCGCCGATAGGGATTGGAGGTTGCGCGAAAGCGACTGGATCCGAGAGACGGCCTGTCGCTTTTCTTCTTCGATCACGGGAACCCGGGCTTCCAGGAGCCCCAGGAGCCGGGAGGCCTCATCCGCGCGGGCCTTTTCGGCCTGGGCCCTGGCCTCCGCCTCACCCCGAAGGGCGGCTTCACCCCTGCGCGAGCCGTCCACCGAGCGGACATAGCCCACCAGATCCTCGAGTTGCCCGAGGAAGTGTTGGAGATTTGACGGTGCTGAGGGATCCCGGTTCTCGGGAGTGGAGCCCGACATGGGCTTGAGTATTTCCTTTCGTTTTGACGATTGAAAGAAAAACCCTCACCCTAGCTGCATGAAATTTTCAAAGATCGCCGTGTTTGCGGCCATTTTGCTCAGCTCCTGCTCCTCCAACCCCTACAACAAGGCCAAGGATCTCGACGAAGAGAAGCTTGAAAAGAAAGGGGAATACAAGGGCGCGACGATCAGCGTCACGGAGAACCGGGACGTAGTGATCCGCGAGGAAAGTACCGCCGAAAGCGAGCTCCGGAAGCTCGCTGCCAAGGCCTACGAACTCGAGGTCCAGCTCACTTCGGACTACGACTTGCTCGTGCGCTGCCGTGAGGAGCTCGCCGACCCCAGGCTCGGCGGCTCGGGCAAGGTCGTGGAGATCCCCGAAATCGACAACCTCAAACCCGTCGTCGAAGTGAAGGAAGAATTCGGCATCACCCGGGAAGGCAAGCTCAGCTTCGTCAAGAAGGAGCTCTTCGGTGACCGACTCGTGGGTGAACGCAAGTACATCGACACGCTCAAGGAACAATCCAAGCTCACCGCAAAGCACAAGCAGACCTGTGAGCGCGAGATGCGCGTGGCGCGAGTGAAGGCGGGACTCCCGGGCGAGCGCTACAAGGGCAAGGGCAGCTACCAGGGCGGCAAGTACATCCAGACTCGCCGCGCAGAACAGAATCTCGACGACGCATTTGCCATCCAGTCCGAGGAAGCCGCGGCCGCAAAGGCCGCGCCAGGCAAGTCCGAGTAATCCGGATCAGGCTGCCTTTTTTCGGCGCGACTGGGCGATCCAGTCCGTGAGCCGTGCAGCAATGCGATCGAGCGGCAGGACTTCTTCGGCGGCACCGAGCTCGATTGCGGCCTTGGGCATCCCGAACACCACGCAGCTCGCTTCATCCTGCGCAATCGTTCGGGCTCCAGCCTTCCTGAGATCCAGCATCCCCGCAGCTCCGTCCCGTCCCATGCCGGTCAGGATCGCACCCCAGCACTGCAGGCCCGTCTTTGCGGCGATCGCAGCCACCGACTTAAAAAGGTAGTCACCTGCCGGACGAACCCCATGCAGGTGGGGCTCCCTGTGGAGCCTCACTTGGAGCAGGTTTCCGCGCTTCACGACTTCGAGGTGATGGTCGCCCGGAGCCAGGAGCACCAGTCCGCGCCGGAGCGTATCGGAGGCCCTGGCCTCCCTGACCTCAAATGGGCAGACATCGTTGAGCTGCCGCGCGTAGGATTGGGTAAAATTCGGCGGCAGATGCTGGACGACCACCGTGGGCGGAAGGTCGGCGGGAAGCTGCGAGAGCACTTGCCTCAGCGCCTCGGTGCCGCCCGTCGAACTTGCAATCACGAGCACGCCGTCCTCCTGTGCCTGCGAAGCAAGCCGCATGGCATCGGTGACCGGCGCCGGCACGGGCGACGGCATGGTGCGCTGGATGAGCCCGCCGAGGGCCGCTTCACGAACGGCGGCCAGGATCTCACGGGCACCCTCTTCCATCTTTTTAGCCTGAGGCTTTCCGATGACTTTGACCGCGCCTGCCGCACGTGCCTTGGCAATCCACGAGGGGTCCTTGTCCACCAGGGCACTCACGATCACCACGGGAGTGGGCACATGCGCCATGAGCTTGGGCAGGAATGTCAGCCCGTCCATCCTCGGCATGTCGATGTCGAGAGTGATCACATCAGGAGAAAGGGCGATCACTTTTTCACGCGCTTCAAACGGATCTGCCGCCAGTCCCACCACTTCGATGTCGGGAGCCTTGGCAAGCAGGTGCTGGATCATCGCGCGGATGATCGCAGAGTCATCCACCACGAGTACGCGTATTTTTTTTGCAGGTGATCCCGGCGTAGCCATCAGCGCGACCTCGCCAGCCTTCGGTAAACGGAATGGGAGATGGACTCAAAGAGCGGATGACGCATGCACCCTGACTCCGAGTGTCCGAGAAAGAGCAGTCCACCGGGCCTCAGCACCCGCGCCATCTGGTCGATCACCCGCGCCACCGTCTCCTGGTCGAAGTAGATCAGGACGTTCCTCACGAACACGATGTCGAACTGGCGCTGGAAGGGATAGGGCATCGACACCAGGTTGATCTTGGCGAACTGGATCCTATTCAGGAGTTCCGGATGCGCGCGAATGCGGCCCTCACCCATGGCCTGCATGAAGTAGCGCTCCTTGACCTCATCGCTCAGGCCCTGCGTTTCATGTGCGGCATATTCCCCTTGGGTCGCCTTTTCGAGGATCGCTTCATCAATATCACTGGCGAGGAATTTAAGGTTCCACACGCGCCCCATCGACGCCTGCCTTTTGAGCTCGTGGTGCATCAGGATCATCATCGAGAGCGGTTCCTGCCCGCTGCTCGCGGCAGCACACCACACACGGATTTCGCGGTTATCCGTCGGAACCTCGGATTTTTGCTCGAGCATTGTCCTGAACTCTCGCTGCAATGCTTCGAAGTGCGCGGGCTCCCTGAAAAACTGGGTCGTATTGGTCGTGAGAGCGGAGATGAACTCCGTATTGAGCTCGTCATCCGGGCGCCTGCCCTTGAGTTCCTTGAGGTAAGCACGAAGGTTGGTGAATCGATGCTTGCGCAGCACCGAGCTCAGGCGGCTCACGACCAGGCTTCTGTTCTTGGCACTCGGGGGCAGGGCGATCCCAGTCAACGAATAAAGGTGGTGGCAAAGCCCGTCCAGACCCGCCTCGTCGCGGCTCCATTCCTCAACCTGGCCGGCCCCTCCGACCGTTCCCAAATCACGCGCGATCCGGCTCATGCAGCAGGCACCCCGTGGGTTCCCAGGTAGTACGGATCAATCACCAGGGCGACACGCCCATCTCCGAGGATCGCAGCCCCCGAAAGTCCCTTGCATGAACGCACGCTCTGCTCGAGCGGCTTGAGCACGACCTGGCTTTGCCCGTGGAGCGTGTCCACGAACAGGGCCACTTCCTTTCCTCCCATGTCGACGAGCGCGACCATGGCGGAACCGCCCCCGGAAGTATTGCCCGATGTCGGGGCACCAAAGCGCTCCCGGAGGTCCACGATCGGGTGCACGCGCTCACGGTGGCTCCAGACACTGCCCACGCCGTGGAACATGGGGACGACGCTGGCGGGGTCGAGCTCCACGAGCTCACGGATGCTTTCCATCGGGATGATGTAGGCCTGGCTCCCCACGCCAACGACCATTCCATCGAGGATGGAAGTCGTGAGTGGAAGCGAGATGCGGATGGTCGTGCCACGGCCGGGCTCGCTCATGATCTCGATCTGTCCCTTGAGCTTTTCCACCTGGGTCCGGACGACATCCATCCCCACTCCGCGGCCTGAGACATCGGTCACCTGCTCGGCAGTCGAAAATCCAGGCGCAAAAATGAGCTGGTCGATCTGGCCTGAAGTCAGTCCCGGGAGGTCCGCCTCGGTGAGGATTCCCTTCTCGATCGCCTTGCGGCAAATCCGCTCGCGATCCAGGCCGCCGCCATCATCCACGAGCTCAATCAGGATCCGGCCGCCTCGCTGGGAGGCCTTGAGGCGGATCACGCCCTTCTCGGATTTTCCGGCAGCCTTGCGGCGCTCGGCGCGCTCGATCCCATGATCGAGCGAGTTTCGGGCCAGGTGCAGCAGCGGATCCGCAAGCGCCTCCACCATCGAACGATCGATCTCGGTATCCTCGCCCTCCATCACAAACTCGATCGACTTGTCGAGCTTGACCGAAAGATCACGCACCACGCGCTGGGTCTTGAGGAAGAGCGACCTGAGCGGCGTGAGGCGCATGCCCAGGGTCTTGTCCTGGAGTTCGCGCACCGTCTTGTCGATCATCCCCACGAGCTGGACGAAGCGCTGGTCATGGGATTCGAGCTCGGCACGATTGATGAGCTGGCTCTTGAGCACCACAAGTTCGCCCACGAGATCCAATACCGACTCCACGCGACCGGCGTCGATCTTGACGACTTCCTGCGAGGGCGCCTGGGCAGATACCGGCGCAGCAGCTACAGGAGGAGCTGCGGCAGTAACCACGACGGCTGCCGACACACTCTCAAGCTCGCGCGTCTTGACTTCGATCTCGGTCGTCCGGGCAAGATCCTGCCAGAGGCCTTGGAGGTTCGCAGTCATGGCGCGCACTTCGACTTCGAGTGCGGCCACATCCCAAACCGATCCATCCTTGCGCTTGAGTTGTTCGATCCTGACCTTGAACGCATCACCGCAGCGGAGCAGGAGCGAGATCACTTCGGTCGAAGTTTTTTCGGGAGCGTTCCGGAGCAGGGTCAGCAGGTCTTCCACCTGGTGCGCAAAGTGGGCGAGGTCATCAAAACCAACGGCAGCTCCAGTCCCCTTGAGCGAATGTGCCAGGCGAAAGATCTTGCCGAGCTCCTCGACCCTGATTTCGGGGTTTTCGAGCTTGAGGTAGGACTCTTCACACTGCTCGAGCTGGAACGTGACTTCCCCGAGGAAGTCCGCCTGAAGCTCCGCCATGAAGTCCATTTCTTCAGTTGCCGCACCCATGCCTAACCCGGATCGGCCAGATCCGCGGTTTTCTTGAGAAAAACCACCCCCTGCAACCGGCCTTTTTGCTCAAGAAATGGATCAACAAAGCCGATCGGATATCCATGGATTCGAGCCGTTCCTTTGCCAAGTCCGGTCAGTACCTCACCTTCCAGCTCGCCGGACGGGGCTACGGGGTCCCGGTAACCCATGTCCGGGAGATCAACCAGCTCACCGAGATCACTCCGGTTCCCCGGACTCCGGTCTTCGTGGCCGGGGTGACCAACCTCCGGGGCAAGATCATTCCCGTGGTGGACCTGAGGCTCAAGCTGGGCCTGGAGGCAGGCCAGGCCACGCGCTCCACCTGCATCGTCGTGATCGAGAGCGGCGCTCGTGCGCTCGGAGTCATCGTGGATGCGGTGAGCAGCGTGATCGAACTCGGTGCATCCCAGATCGAGCCCGCACCAGAACTCGGTGATCAGTCGCGCCTGAGGTTCGTACTGGGCATGGGCAAGTTCGAAAACCAGGTGATCATCCTGCTCGACGTCGCTGCAACTCTGTCTGCCGAAGAGCTCGAGCAGACCCAGGCCCTCGCGGCCGCCTGAAAAGCCTTTACTCCGCACACGCGTCTCACCTATGTAGGGGGCATGAAACTGCTCCTCGCACTCCTTTTGGCATCGCTCTCGACCTTTGTGGCCACCCCTGGCTCGGCCAAGATCCCCGGCAACCCGGGTCCCATCCCGGTCCTCCAGTGCATGGAGAACTGCCAGAAATTTGATATCTCGGGGGACTGCACCTTCCGGACGACCTGCCTTCAACAGGGCGACTGCATGAGCCTCACGAGCTGCGCGCGTTTTGACCTTCACGGGACCTGCACCGATGTCCGCGTGACCCAGACCTGCGCCATTGCAGGATGCCCGGGCTACCCCCTCCCGGCTCCCCAGTTCCCCATCACCTGCGAGACCGCCTGCCAAAAGCGCGACATTCATGGTGATTGCGTCTACACGGCCCGGTGCGAGATCAATGGTCGCTGCGTGCGCCGCACGGATTGCGAGCGTTTTGATATCCACGGCGACCAGTGCCTCTCCGAGCGTGTGCAGCACTCCTGCTACTGACTGCACTCCCGACCAAAACAAACTCGTCAACTTTTGGCACTGCGACCGGACTAGGCAAGTTCTGTCCGTTGCGCTTGACCCTGCTTTCGCCGCATCTTAGAAGAGTTACCAAAATCGCGGAAACCTAACGATTTTTACCTCTTTTGGGAGTGGCTCCTCGTGCTTTCGAACGGATTCAAGTTCACCTACCTCGCAGCCTCCAACGCAGACTACATCGACCAGCAATTCGAACTTTACCTGAAGGATCCCAAGCTCGTGGAGCCCAGCTTCCGCGCGCTCTTCGAGGGAATGGAGCTCGGACACGAGTTTGCCGCTCGCGAGCTCGCCGAGCATGCCCCAACCTCAACGAGCCTGCCATCCGAAGCAGGTCCCAGCATCGACTGGGACATGGAAATGAAGGCCGTACGCCTCATCCAGGCCTACCGCGAATTCGGCCGCAATCTCTCTGACATCGACCCACTCCATCCGGCGCCCAAGAACCATCCCCAGCTGGAGCTCCAGGCCTTCGGACTCTCGACGTTGGATCTCTCGCGCCCGTTCCTCGCAGCAAGCCTCATCGGCCTTCCGGCTCGCTCGACGCTCGACCAGCTGGTCTCCAAGCTCCGCTCCATCTACTGCGGGACCATTGCCTTTGAGCTCGAAGAAGTCAGCAACGCTCCCGCACGCGAATGGCTCCGCACCCGCATCGAACAGCAGGCCCTGCGCAAGCCCCTCACTCCTGCCGAAAAGAAGCAGATCTTCCAGCGCCTGATCGAGAGCGAATCCTTGGAGCGCTTCCTCGGGCTCAAGTTCGTCGCTGCCAAGCGCTTTTCGATCGAGGGATCCGAAGCCCTCATCCCGGCACTCGACGAAGTCCTCGAAGTGGGCGCCGAAATGGGGCTCAAGGAGATCTCCATCGGCATGGCCCATCGCGGCCGCCTCAACGTGCTGGTGAACACTTTTGGCAAGAAGCCCGAGTACCTCTTCACGGAGTTCGAGGGCAACTACAAGATCGACCCGAGCGAAGGCGAAGGCGACGTCAAGTACCACAAGGGCTACTCGCGCGACGTGCTCTCGCGCTCAGGCAAGACCGTCCATCTTTCGCTCGCAAACAACCCCTCGCACCTCGAGTTCGTCAATCCGGTGGTCACCGGCATCGTGCGAGCCAAGCAGGAGCTCATCGGGGACAAGGAGCGTACTCAGGTCCTTCCCATCTTGATCCATGGCGACGCCGCCATGGCAGGACAGGGTGTGGTGTACGAGACCCTCAACTTTGCAGGACTCACCGGCTACTCCGTCGGGGGAACCCTCCACATCACCATCAACAACCAGGTCGGCTTTACGACCGACCCGCGCGACTCACGCTCCACGCAGTACTGCACGGACGTGGCCAAGATGATGGATGCGCCCGTCTTTCACGTAAATGGAGACGACACCGAAGCCGTCATCGCCGTCTTTGGACTGGCCATGGAGTACCGACAGAAGTTCCATGCCGACGTGTTCATTGACCTCGTGAGCTACCGCAAGCACGGGCACAACGAAGGCGACGAGCCTTCATTCACGCAACCCCTCCTCTACAAGACGATCAAGGCACATGATTCGCCTCGCGAAGTCTACGGCAAGAAGCTCGCCTCCACGGGCGTGCTCGGCGAGGCGGAGCAAACCGGCATGGTCGATGCCTACATGGCCAAGCTCAATGCGGCACTCGAGATTGCACGCAAGGACGCTCCCCATCCCCACGCCCAGACTCTCGAAGGACGCTGGAAGGGCCTCAAGCGCGGAACCGAAAAGGACATCTTGGAAAGCAAGCCCAAGACTTCGGTGGATGCAGCCACGCTCAAGCTCATCGCCGAGAAGCTCAACACCCTCCCGGCAGGCTTCAAGCCACACTCCAAGCTCGCGCGCTTTTTTGAGACGCGCTTAAAGAGCGTCGTCGACGGCAAGGGAATCGACTGGGGCAATGGGGAGTCACTGGCCCACGGATCGCTCCTGCTCGATGGCCACGGTGTGCGCATCACGGGACAGGATGCCGAGCGCGGCACCTTCACCCATCGCCACGCCTGCGTGAGCGACTTTGAGACCGGGCAAAAAATCTGCCTGCTCAACAACATGAAGCCAGGCTCCCAGGGCAAGCTCCAGATCCATAATTCGCACCTTTCGGAGACCGGAGTGCTGGGCTTTGAGTATGGCTACTCCCTCACCGATCCCAACTGCCTCACGATGTGGGAAGCGCAGTTTGGTGACTTTGCCAATGGTGCCCAAGTCATCATCGACCAGTTCGTGGCGGCAGGCGAAAGCAAGTGGTCTCGCATGAGCGGACTCGTGATGCTCCTTCCCCACGGCTACGAGGGCCAGGGCCCCGAGCATTCGAGCGCAAGGCTTGAGCGCTTCCTGCAGCTTTCGGGTCGCGGCAACTGGACGGTCTGCAACTTCACGACTCCGGCACAGCTCTTCCACGCCCTCCGTCGCCAGATGAAGTGGGACTTCCGCAAGCCCATGATCGTCATGACGCCCAAGTCGCTCCTTCGCCATCCGATGGCGATTTCGTCGATCGAAGAATTCACGAGCGGCGGCTTCAACGAGGTCCTCAACGACATCCAGTCTGGCGAAGCCGCCTGGGCCAAGAAGGTCGAACGCGTGGTCCTGTGCAGCGGCAAGGTCTACTACGACCTGCTTGCCGAACGGCAGGCCAAGGGACTCACCAACACTGCGCTGGTCCGGGTGGAACAGCTCTACCCGTGGCCCGCAGCCTCGCTCGAAGCCATCAAGAAGGCCTACCCTGCCGCAAAGGACTGGGTTTGGTGCCAGGAAGAACCCAACAACATGGGTGCATGGTGGTACGTCACCCAGCAGGCTTTTTCGCAGTCGCAGAAGCTCCGCTACGCAGGTCGCCCCTGGTCCTGCTCGCCTGCAGCTGGCTCACCCAAGACCCACGAAGCTGAACAGAAAGCCCTCATGAGCGAGGCCTTTAAGGGATAATTTATGAAACACGCAATCAAAGCCCCAAGCGTTGGCGAATCCATCACCGAAGTGAGCATCCTCAAGTGGCGCAAGTCCAATGGACAGGCCGTCAAGAACGGCGAAGTGGTGCTTGAGATCGAATCCGACAAGGCCACGGTCGAAGTTGCAGCCGAAGCCTCGGGAGCACTCATCATCACCAAGCAGGCCGGCGAGCGGATCCCGGTCGGCGCAGTGATCGGCGAGATCGATGACTCCGTGGCTGGCACTGCCGCTGCGGAAGCCCCGAAAGCCGCAGCTTCGGCCCCTGCTGCGGCCCCAGCCCCCGCTTCCAAGTCCAATGGCAATGGAAGCGGCAACGGCCATCGTCCTTCGGGTCCCACACCCTCGGGCCCCGCACTCACGGCTCAGATGTCAGGCCCGGGCACGGCGCCGGTTCGCGGACACGGCGGTGGCGGCATGGCCACCGTGGCATCCACCCCGACAGCGCGCGCACCCTCACCCGCTCCAACACCATCGGCCCCCACGGGACCCCAATATGTGGATCAGCCCGGTGATCGCCGCGTTCCGATGTCGATGCTCCGCCAGCGCATTGCTGAGCGTCTGAAGTCGGCCCAAAATACCGCAGCGATCCTTTCCACTTTCAACGAAGTCGACATGAAGCCCGTAATGGACCTTCGCAACCAGCACAAGGATGCGTTCAAGGCCAAGCACGGTGTTGCGCTTTCTTTCATGTCATTCTTCACGCGCGCTTCGGTCGAAGCGCTCAAGCTCATCCCCGAGGTCAACGCCTCGATGGACGGCAAGGACATCGTCTACCATGACTATATCGACATGGGGATTGCGGTCGGCACCGAGCGCGGTCTCGTGGTGCCCGTCATCCGGGGCGCAGACCAGCTCGACTTTGTCGGCATCGAAAAGAAGATGACCGAAATCGCAGGCAAGGCCCGCGAAGGCAAGCTCACCATTGCCGACCTCACGGGTGGGACCTTCACCATTTCGAATGGTGGAACCTACGGCTCCCTGCTTTCGACTCCGATCCTGAACCCTCCGCAGAGCGGCATTCTCGGAATGCACAAGATCCAGGAGCGTCCGGTCGCGATCGACGGCAAGGTCGAGATTCGTCCGATGATGTACCTCACCCTCTCGTATGACCACCGGATCATCGACGGAAAGGGCGCAGTCACCTTCCTCGTGCACCTGCGTGACTTCCTCGAACATCCCGAGAAGCTCAAGTTCAGCTACTAAGCCTGAAAGGCCCGAAGACCCATGGAAACTCAGTTTGATCTCGTCGTGATTGGTGGCGGACCTGCTGGCTACGTGGCAGCGATCCGCGGAGCGCAGCTGGGTCTCAAGACGGCCTGCATCGAGATGCGAAAGACCTTGGGTGGAACCTGCCTTAACGTGGGTTGCATTCCTTCCAAGGCGCTTTTGTCCTCGAGCGAGCACTTCCACCAGGCCAAGCACAAGTACCAAAAGCACGGCATCATCATTGGCGAGCTCAAGCTCGACCTTGAGCAGATGATGAAGCGCAAGGATGCCGTCGTCCGCCAGCTCACGACCGGGATCGCAGGGCTTTTTAAAAAGAACGGCGTCACTTCCCTCCACGGAAAGGGCAAGCTCGTCTCCAACACCGGAGGCGTGAAGACTGTTTCTGTTTCGGGTGGCGATGCGGGAGATCAGACGGTCACCGCCAAGTACGTGATCCTCGCCACGGGCAGTGAACCGGCTTCGCTCCCCTTCCTTCCATTTGATGGCAAGACGGTCATCTCTTCGACCGAAGCGCTGGAACTCACCGAAGTCCCCAAGCACCTCGTCGTGATTGGCGGCGGTGTGATCGGGCTTGAGATGGGCTCCGTTTGGTCCAGGCTGGGCGCCAAGGTCACCGTCATTGAGTTCAATGACTGGATCGCGGGTGCCTCGGACCGCCAGGCCTCCGCAGAACTCCAGAAGGCACTCACCAAGCAGGGCCTGGAGTTCAAGCTGGCGCACAAGTGTCTGGGAGCAAAGAAGGCCGGGACGTCGTCGGGCCTTGGAATGCTCGTCGAAGCCGAAGACATGAAATCCGGCACCAAGATCACTCTTGAGTGCGACAAGATCCTCGTCTCCACGGGCCGCAAGCCCTACTCCGATGGCCTCGGGCTCGAAGCCCTCGGCATCGAGCGAGACAAGCTCGGGCGCGTGCCGGTGAGCGATCACTATGAGACGGCTTCCGAGGGCGTTTACGCCGTGGGCGATTTGATCGTCGGCGCGATGCTTGCCCACAAGGCCGAGGAAGAAGGCGTTGCCGCAGTCGAAACCATCGCGGCTCTCTCGGGCAAGTGTGCTCCGGGTCACGTCAACTACGAAGCCATTCCGAATGTCATCTACACTTGGCCTGAGCTTGCTTCGGTCGGTGCCAGCGAAGAAGAAGTCAAAGAGCGCGGTATCCCCTACAAGGTCGGCACGTTTCCGTTCATGGCCAATGGGCGCGCCAAGTCCATGGAAGAAGTCGAGGGCATGGTCAAGATCATCGCCCACGGCACTTCGGATCGCGTGCTCGGCATGCACATCGTCGGCCCCAACGCGGGCGACCTGATCGCCGAAGGCGTTGCGATGATGGAGTTCGGAGCCACCTCCGATGACATCGCCCGCAGCTCGCATGCGCACCCGACCCTTGCCGAAGTGATCAAGGAAGCCGCCATGGCCGTGTCCAAGCGGCAGATTCACCTCTGAGGGATCCGTTCCCTTTTGGTTGAGACCTGCGTCATAACTGCGGGCAAGGGGAGGGTCCCACCATGCCAGTTCGCCCAGTCCTGAGACTCGGTCACCCTACCCTGCGCAAGCCCGCTCGCGACCTCACGCAGGCCGAAATCGGCTCGTCCGAGACGCGGGCGTTGATCCAAGACCTCATCGACACGCAAAAAGCATCAGGCGGAATCGGGATTGCGGCCCCCCAGATCGGCGAGTCACTCCGCCTGGCCGTGATCGAGTTTGACCGCACCAACCCGCGCTACCGTGGCATGGGCGAGCTCGGGCGAACCGTCCTGATCAATGCGCGCATCACGATCATTGACCCCACTCCGCAGACCTTTTGGGAAGGCTGCCTCTCCGTTCCCGGACTCCGCGGCCAGGTCACCCGTCCGAGTCACATCCGCGTGGATTACCTGGACGAAAGCGGCACCCCGCGCTCGATCGAAGCCCAAGGCTTTGTCGCCACAGTCTTCCAGCACGAGCTCGACCATCTCGATGGCGTGCTCTTTGTCGACCGAGTGGAGGCCCGACCGGGTTCAACTGCGCTTGCCTTTACTGAGGAATACGACACTTTTGTTTCGCCCTCAGGCCAGACCGTCGATTGACTC
>CAZDSX010000042.1:9562-24097 GCA_964508305.1 uncultured Bacteriovorax sp. | reverse complement strand
GAAAAGCCCGTCCAGGGCGAAATCATTGCCGTCGGCCAGGGCCGCATTGCCGATGACGGCGAGGTCCGTCCGCTCGACGTCAAGAAGGGCGACCGTGTCCTCTTCGGCAAGTACGCCGGCACCGAGATCAAGATCGACGGCGAAGAATTCCTGATGATGCGCGAGGAAGACATCCTCGGCGTCCTCGCCAACTAATTTCGGCTAATCAATCAAGGAGTAGAACATGTCCGCAAAAGAACTGCGTTTTTCTGAAAGTGCTCGTTCGGCCATTCTGAACGGGGTCAACATTCTCGCTGATGCCGTGAAGGTGACCCTCGGTCCCAAGGGCCGCAACGTCGTGATCGAAAAGTCGTTCGGCGCTCCGAACGTCACCAAGGACGGCGTGACCGTCGCCAAGGAAATCGAGCTGGCCGACAAATTCGAAAACATGGGCGCACAGATGGTCCGCGAAGTCGCTTCCAAGACCAACGATGACGCCGGTGACGGCACCACGACTGCAACCGTGCTCGCACAGGCGATCTTCCGCGAAGGCGCAAAGATCGTCGCCGCCGGCCACAACCCGATGGAGCTCAAGCGCGGGATCGACAAGGCTGTTGAAGCCGTCATCGCCGAGCTCAAGAAGATCTCCAAGCCCATCAAGGACCAGAAGGAAGTCGCACAGGTCGGCACCATCTCGGCCAACAACGATCCTGAGATCGGCAAGATCATTGCCGAAGCCATGGACAAGGTCGGCAAGGAAGGCGTGATCACCGTCGAAGAGAGCAAGACCGCTGAAACCACCCTCGACGTCGTCGAAGGCATGCAGTTTGACCGCGGCTACCTCTCGCCTTACTTCGTCACCAATCCTGAGAAGATGGAAGTAAAGGCGCCTGGATTCGGCGATCGCCGCAAGGAAATGCTTCAGGACATCGCCACACTCACGGGTGGACGCGTGATTTCTGAAGACATGGGCCACAAGCTCGAGGCAACCCGTCTCGAAGACCTGGGCACTGCCAAGAAGATCACCATCGACAAGGACAACACGACGATCGTCGACGGCGCAGGCAAGAAGGCTGACGTCGATGCCCGCGTGAAGCAGATCCGTGGCCAGATCGAAGAAACCACTTCCGACTACGACCGCGAGAAGCTCCAGGAGCGCCTCGCCAAGCTCGTGGGCGGCGTGGCCGTCGTCAACGTCGGCGCTGCTACCGAAGTCGAAATGAAGGAAAAGAAGGCACGTGTTGAAGACGCCCTCAATGCCACCCGCGCTGCGGTTGAAGAAGGCATTGTTCCTGGCGGCGGCACGGCTCTTCTCCGCGCCTCGAAGGTCCTCGTGGACCTCAAGGGTGTGAATGCCGAGCAGCAGGCTGGCATCAACATCATCAAGCGCGCCATCGAAGAACCCCTTCGCCAGATCGCAGGCAACGCCGGTCACGAAGGTTCGATCGTGGTCGACAAGGTGATGAGCAACAGCTCCAGCACCTTCGGCTTCAACGCCCTGACCGAGAAGTACGAAGACCTTCTCGCAGCAGGCGTGATCGATCCTGCCAAGGTCGGCCGTTGCGCCCTCCAGAATGCAGCTTCGGTCGCAAGCCTCATGCTCACGACCGAAACCCTCATTGCTGAGAAGCCCAAGAAGGAAGGCGCTGCCCCGATGGGTGGCGCTCCCGGAATGGGTGGCATGGGCGGTTACGACATGTAATCACCCCGGGCGCCCAAGCGTTCGAGTGAAAATACAAGGGCCCTCCGGAGCCGGCATTCAAGCCGACGCCGGGGGGCCTTTTTGCTTTCTGCACCCCTCTGGGCCTAGATCACGACTCTGCGTTAGCGGGGACACACTTGTGCGGTTAGGCGGCTGTTCGCATACTAGGGCTACATAGGAGATTTGAATATGAACGGTCGTGTGTCTCGGTTTGTGTTTGGAGTTGCGGTCTTGGTGCTGATGGCATCCTCGGGGTCGGCACTCGCTGCCCGTAGATCAGTGGTCCTGGAAGATGGGAAGAGCGTGATGGTCGAGGATAAGATGATCAAGTTCACTGGGGACGCCTCCGCAAAGCGGATGGGCGAGGCATACATCGCTGGAACCCTTTCGGCCGCACAGGCGGCATCAGGAAAGAGCACCTATCTGCAGGTTCACATCGAGAACGGCAGCTATGCATCCAGGAACGGCAAGATTCATATTGTCAGTGGTGGAAGCGCTAGTCAGAGCAAGTGACCCAGTCTGGGTGTTGTCCGCAGTCCTGAAAATTACAGAATGAGGTACGTTACTATGGCAAATGCGAGGTTCGCCGTGAAAGCGGCTGGAGTGCTCATTGGAGTAATGTTGGCTGGACAAGCCATGGCTCGTGAGGTTGAGGTCCACGTCAACTCGTCCCCGGACAAAAAAGTCAGCGCAAGTTCCAAGCGCAAGGTCGAATCCGGCAGGTTGGTGATCCAAGGATCGGATGCGGCCAAACGCTTTGGAGAAGCATATTTGGCCGGCAAGTTTGATGTCGCATCCAAGGAGGCGGCCGGTGGCGATTTCAAGGCATCCTCGAAGATGCAGGTGCACGTCAGCCAGCTTTCGGGATTCGGCGGTTCCCTTGTTGAAAGCAGCTACGCCTGGATTCATGTAACAAGCGTAAGCTCGAAGAGTTCAAGCAAGTAAATGTTCCGTCGCTTTTGGATTGCCGCCGGGGTCGCACTGCTATGCGGCGCCGGCGGTTGTGCATCGTTCAAGCCCCGGCCGATCATCCTCCAGTCGGCCTGGATTCAGCAATTTCGCTCAGATGAGGGCGTGGATTACCGGGAGCCGGCCCAGGTGCTCCGTGCCCTCTTGGAGTCGACGCCATCGGAGGTAGATGTACTTCCGTCTGAGTTTTATTGGTATTTCCAGCTTCCGGCCCAGGCCGCGTGGCTTCGTGGCACGATGGTTTGGAATCTCCAGAGTCCTGACCGGATGGAGTTCTCGTATTACGCCCTCAGCCGTGGATTTCTTCCCCAGGGCACCGAGAATTTCAGTGGCAAGGCACAGTTTACTTGGGCGGGTGAGCTCTCCGAAATGCCAGGCTGCACGGTGGGTGGCTTGGAGCGCGATGATCGTGGGCTGATTCGACGGATCAAGTGTTTCGGGATCTCCAAGACCTTTCATTACCCATTTTTGAACAAGGACATCGAATCAAACCGCGCGCGACTGCGGAGCCTGGGCTGCCTGCTCAAGGGTGAGGAGCATTGGGCTGACTTCATGGACGAATCAGGGATCAGATTTTCGGCCATTTTTCTCCCAGCCGAAAAACGGGTCATTGAGATTGTCCACCCGGACGATGTCCGGCTGCTGAGACTGACGCATTATCCTGCGCAGGATGTGTGGCATGACTCCAACACTGATTTTGTCTTCTTCAAGGACGCCGAGCGTTATGTCCTGATCGGGAACTACAAGTTTCACATGCTCGAAAATAATTACTTCGACGGTCCTCATGATCAGTTGGCGCATGCTGATATGTACGTAGGACACGTCGAGCCACTCGGTAAACTGATTCCAAAACTGGGGTCCTACCTTCCGGAGATGCCTGTTGACGAATATGGTACGTTCGCCAAGTTCAAGCATGGGCGTTTTGTGATCGCTGATCATGTGAGTTACGAGCACATGAATGACTTTGCCCACGTCCCAAAGTGCAGGCGGGATAGGCCCGGATTTTATGGGTGCCTCGTTCGAGAAAAGTGACCGGTAGCCACTGATCGGGCGAGGTTACTGACGTGCGCAGGGTGCGTCGATGCAGGATTTTTGCATTGCCCGCCCAGCATGAGTGTTCGCATCTCGTTTCTAATTTCCTATATCGCCTCTCTGCTCGCCACGCAGAGCGCCCACGCCCTCCAAGTCTCGCCCATGACCGTGACGCTCGCACCGAGCGGGCCTGAGGCCGGGCACGCGCTGGAGCTCGCCAATGCCTTTGATGAGCCCATCGCGGTGACTCTCGCGATGGCCGAGCGCGAGGTGGATGAGCATGGTCATGAGGCCTTCCGGAAGACAGCCGAAGTGGCACGACAGTTCGTGGTTTTTCCAGCACAGCTCACGCTCAAGGCCAGGGAGCGCCGGCTGGTACGCGTGCTGTGGAAGGGGGAGTCCGAGCTGAGTTCCGAGCGCAGTTATCGGCTCATCGTCGAGCAGCTTCCGATCTCAGGCCAGCGCGCCGCCGAAGAGATCAAGAAAAAGAAGGCGATGGTGAATCTCCTTCTCAAGTACCTTGCGGCCATTTACGTGCGACCGCCCGGGGCCAAGCCGCAGATCGAAGTGGAGTTGAACGGCAATCTCCTGAAGGTCCGCAACCGGGGTGGGGCGCACCAGCTGCTCCGAAACTTCTGGATTGAGTGGGACGGGGGCCGTGTTCGCGGGGCGGAGCTCCCATCGGTGATGGGTCAGAACGTCCTGGCCGGCCACGAGCGGGTTTTTGAATTCTCGAAATTTACCCCAGACGTCACCTCGCGGCTGAGGCGTGCCAAGGGCAAGGTCCTGATCCGTTTTGAACCTTAAGCTCGTAGGGGTCGGACTCGCCGTGGCGGCAGGCTTGTCGGCAACCCAGGCAGCTGCGAGCCAGCAGATCGAGCTTCCTGTTGTTGTCCATGGACGGGAGCGTGGGGGACTGCCCGTCGAACTGGCCGAGGATGGGTCGCAGGGAGTGTCGGCGGTGGGACGTGAGAGGCTGGTGGAAGTCCTCAAGCCTTTGGCCTCCGACGCAGTGATCGAGCGCCTCCAGGCGCTTTCGGCCTGGCCCAAGTTGGGGGAGGTCGAGGCGGCGGGGATAGGGGCTCGGCTGGATGAGGCTGCGCTCCAGCTTGTGGTCGAGATCCCACCCCGTCTGCGACGCATGCAGATCCAGAGCCTGTCGGGAGTGGCCCCCTCCGCCAGCGCGCGAACCCATGCTCGCGCCCGGACCATCGAGAAGAGTCCTTTCGGGCTATATCTGAACCCCGCCGCGCGACTCCTGGGTAATGGCAAAGGACTCAGCATGGAGCCCCGGTATTCAATGGGAGCGTCAGGACTTGGGTTTGCGTTCGAGGCCTCCGGCGCCAGGGGCGTGGAACGCTGGACGGTCACCCGGGACCTGGAGACCCACGCAATCCGACTTAGGGTGGGAGATTTGTATGTGCGCGCAGGGGCCCGCGCATTTTCGCTGAGTGGAGTCGGAATCACGAAGGAGTTCTCGATCCATCCTCTCCAGGTCTTTTCCTCCAGCGGACGCACCGTGCTGGTCCTGGATCGTCCGGCTCGGGCGAGCGTCTGGGTGGGTGAGAATCTGATTAGAAGGTTGGAACTCGATCCCGGCACGCATGAGCTGGATGACTTTCCAGCGGTGGATGGCTACCAGGATTCGCGCGTCGAAATCACGGATGACTCTGGTGTCACCCGGACCATCGACACGAGTTATGTCCACGCCTCGCGTCTCCTCAAGCCGGGTGTTTCACAATGGGTCATGTCCACTGGCCGGGCGCGAGGTCAGTGGGGCGAGGCAGTGGCCTGGTGGCGCCAGGGAGTCCTGGCCGGCCTCACGCTGGGCGGAGGCTGGTCCAGGCAGGATGTTGCCGGGCCCTGGTTGGAGTGGACATTGGGTTTGCGCCCGGGCTTTTGGGATGGAGTCTGGGAGCCGCCGTCCAGTGCAAGGCCGGGAAGGGCAAGGCACTCCCACGAGCTGAGCCTTTTGGGCGGTCGGGTTCTCGCAGGCTGGGCGCGAGAAGAAGGCAGGATTTCACGCTATATGGGCGCCGGATTTTCTTTGGGTCCCCTTGGGTCTGCCTCGCTCCGCTACGCATCCTCTGGAAGACAGGCATCCCTTTCTCGAACCTGGTCGGGCGGCTTGAGTACGCGCATCTCCTATCTCGATGAGAGCAACAGCCGTGCAGGT
The DNA here is from genome assembly GCA_964508305.1 of uncultured Bacteriovorax sp. Taxonomy (GTDB): domain Bacteria; phylum Bdellovibrionota; class UBA1018; order UBA1018; family UBA1018; genus CAIOHW01. The sequence continues at coordinate 18,239 of CAZDSX010000042.1, read as the reverse complement.
CAACGAGAGTTGAGGCTGGATCTCAGCTTCTCGCCCCAGCCGGTGCCGGGCTCGCGCAGGATGAGAGTGGCCGTTCATGCAAGTTCACGCGAGTCGTTCCGAGGGGTGGAGTGGTCGCCCGTGCCCGAGGTTGAGCTGGGATGGGAGACACGTGCGGGATCCTCCGAGTGGAGTGCAGAAGGAGAGTGGTCGCTCAATCGAGGAGTTGCCCGGGCTGCTGCATCGGGAAGCCGTGCAGTGCTTTCTCTTTCGACGGGCATTGGCTTGACGCAAGGCGGGCTGGGTTGGGGACGCCCCGTGGAAGATGCCTTCGCGGTAGTGACTGCCGCGAGAGGTTCCTCGCGTGAAGTCGTCGTCAATCCCGGAACAGACGGAGCGTACGAGGCCCGCGGCCACGGTTGGCTCGGCGCTCTCTTGCCGCGCGTTCAACCTTATCGAAGCACCGAGTTGCGACTCAGGGATTCGGGAACCGGCGAGGAAGAGCTCGTGCAGATCAAGCCCGGATATCGTGAGGGTGTCCTGGTCATCATGGGAGATGAGTTGCCCGATGGAGTCCGGGTGCAAGGCGTGCTGGAGATGCCGGAAGGAGGGGCGGCGGCTCTCAGGGTGGGTCTCATTCGTCCAGTGGAAGCATCTGGAGCGGCACGGGACTTTTTCACGGATGGTGAGGGCGCTTTTGTCCTCGATGGAGTCGCACCCGGAAGCTACCAAATCGAATTGGAAGGCGGATTTTACAGTGGAGGACTTTCGGTCGGAGATCAGGAAGCCCAGTGGGGCAGGGTCCGCCTGTCTGGTCCAGGTGAACCCCGCCCCGCTGAAAATTCGGGATGACTCGATCAGAGTGCACTGATCTCGAATACCAGGTCGTCCTGATAGGTTCCCGATGGGAGGCTTTCTTCAGCCTGTCCCTGGTAGCTGATATTGAAGGACTTCATGAAGGTCTGCGGAGCGCCCGAGACGTTCACGAATCGGGTGACTTCCTCTGGAGTGGCGGAAAGCTTCACGCTCTTGCCTTCATAGCTTGCCTGGTAGGCGACGTCCCGAACGACCTGGCCATCCGCCCTTGCGTTGCGGAGATTTCCTGCATGCTTGGATGCAAGCGTCACCCGATAGCCGTCCTGTGAGTTGCTGAACTCCTTGACGTTGGCCACCTTCAGGTCGCGGGCGTCCGTCGTCAGGTCGAGGCTGCTTGAAGGATCGACGGCCGATACTTCGATGGCCACGAGCGGCCTGACCCTGCCTTCAAGGTGGAGGTTGCCCGTGGTGGCTGCACCCGCAAGCGTAGCGGCTGAGAAGCCGGTTACAGCGAGTGCGCGGCCGATCCAAATCAGGCGATGGTTTTGATGTGTTTTCATGGTCGATTGCTCCTTGTTGAGGAATCCATGGGGTGCAGTTCAAGTGCCATCTGGGTCGACCTCGGGGGCCGGTCACTCCTGACACATCTCGATCGCCCGGCGGGATAATGAGACGCTCAGTCGATGGGGTTCCACCTCCCGAAAGGAATGTTCGGACGGGCCGCGATCGTTTGGATCGTCGCGGCAGGCGTGCCGGCATTGGTTTGGATCTTGGGCAGCGAAGAACACGCAACAAGCGTGGCTGAGAGAATCGGATCCACTCTGGGTTTGCAGTCCGGCAACTCCCGTTCCCCGGCGTCTGCGACGCCGGGTGCTGCGAGCTCCGGGGTTGTGCATCCGGAGAGCGCGGCTCCAGGCGCCACATCATTGTTTGGTGGAATTGAACTCATCAGCGAGGATGATGTCCGCTCTGCAAGCCTGAATGAGCTGGCTGCCGCCACTCCCGAGGATCAGGCTCTTTTGGGTGAGCTGATGGCGGAGCTCGAAAATCCAGTCCCTGGCGCCCCGAGCCGGGAGGAGGCGCTGGCTAGGATCTCCTCTCCGGCTGCCGCTGATCTTCAGGGCTTGCGCAGGCTCCAGGTCGAGGTCTGGACCTTGGTGGCAAGCTCAGATCCAACGGAGCATCTGGGAGAGATCCTCGTAGAGGCCGTGATCCGGCAGGAGAGTCCACGAGCGAGGAGAACCATCTATGATGAGTTTTCCAAAATATATCCTGACGAGCTGGATCTCTTTTACCAGCGCCTGCTGGATGCCGGCATGGATGACACCCAGCTTGGCATCGTCGATCTGGCGGGCGAAGCGCTCCCGGATCCCCAGTCTGCTGAAGATCTCGCGACAGAATCAGTTTCGCAGTGCACGCGTGGTCCCCTGCTCACGGGATGTGATTCGAACTGGCAGTCGGTGAGTCGTGTGGTGGTGAGTGAGCTCCTGCTCAGGGAGCGGGCGAGTTTGATTTCGCCCCGCCCCTTTGCAGAGGTGCCGGGCACGGAAAGGGCAGTGGCTGCTCCGCAGGCCAATGAAACAACGACCACCCTTCGTCCGGCACCACGCACCGTTCCTAGCGTGATCTCCACGCCCAGGCCCTCTCATTCTCCTTCTGTTTTCCCTTCTCCTTCCCACTCCCCTTCCTATTCGCGACGCTGAGCTCCATTGCCAAGTGCACGGAGTTTGCTTTGTCCACGCGATGTAACTTCAAACCCATTTTTGTTGAAAGGACGTTTCACATGAAGAAAACGGCTATGGAGATTTCGCGTTTTTCGGCTCTTCTGATTGCAGCCCAGTTTGCTGCCCAGGCAGTATTTGCTGGCGGAGCAATGGAGTGTCGCTTCACGCAGACGCGCGGTCCGGGCGGCGGTGGCGGCGCCGCGCCGCAGACCTGTCGTGCATGGGTCATTGCACACGATGCCCTCACGACCATTCCAGTGCACCTCAAGGTCAAGTGCAGCACGGGTTTCAGGCTTCACGATGAGAACGCCCGTCAGTTTGACCGCGAGGGAGATCTGTTTACCGTGGGTGTGGATCATGACCGCATGGCCCTCCTCAAGGTGCATGGCGATTCTGCTGCGCTCAACGAGTGGCACCGCGCGACGCTGCTGACATCCTCGGATGGCAATCCAGGCTATCTGTCGAGCAACTACCGTTACAAGGGCGCCTGCCGCATGGTGGATGCTCCGGCTCCCGAGATGACTGAATAGCCGGGATCTGCTTCGATCCTGGTTCCACGATGGCCCCGAAGCTCCGGTTTCGGGGCCTTTTTGACCAGCTTTTGTCAGTTCAAGACACCTTGAACTAAACCCTTTTTGGCGTTAGATTGTTTCCATGAATACACCAGATTGGATTTCGCAGGCCTTTAAAACCATTGATGCGCAGGACTCCAAGGGCTTCGCCCGGCTTTTCGATGAAGCGGGTGAGTTTCGCTTCGCAAACGCCCCGAGCGTCGTGGGGCCGGCAGCAGTCGAGCAGGCTGTAGCAGGGTTCTTCGGGTCGATCGGCGGTCTCTCGCATCGGCTGATCCAGACATGGGAAGGGAAAGACTCGTGGGTCGTCGAAGGAGAGGTGACCTACACTCGCAAGGACGGTTCGAAGCTGACTGTTCCGTTCTGCGACATCTTCAGGATGCGCGGAGCCAAAGTCAAAGCGTGGCTGATCTTCATGGATATCGGCCAGCTTTACTCGAAGTGATCTGGCAGAGGTAGCAGATCCCCGGAAAGAGGGTCCGAGTAGTGACCTTTGCACCGGGGATCCACCCCTTCACTTGGACGGCCAGGGCGTTTGCTCCCGGAAATGCTTCGGACGTCTCTGAAAGATACTGATAGGCCCAACCTGAACCCGTGATAGCGCCACCGATGGTGCGGAGCCAGATGCGGTTGATCAGGTTGATGAACCTCCCCACCATCGACCGTCCTGGATTGCCGAACTCGAGGATCAGGACGATTCCACCAGGGCGAACCACGCGGTGCAGTTCGCGCACGGCCTGGGCCGTATCGGTGACATTTCGAAGACCAAACGAAATCGTTGCGAGATCAAAACTCGAATCTGCAAAGGGGAGCTGGAGTGCATCTGCCGTCTGCCACTGGATGGAAGCATCCTTCGAGCGTGCCACATCCAGCATCGCGGGACTGAAGTCAGCGCCAATGATCCTGGCGCCCGCTCCCAGCTCCTTTCGAAAGGCCATCGCAAGATCCCCCGTTCCTGTTGCGACATCGAGGATGGCGGCGGGCTGCTCGAGAGGCAGGTGCGGGATGGCTTGTCGGACCAGCTGTCTTCGCCAGAGTTGGTCGAGCCCCAGGCTCAGGATACGGTTGGCGAGGTCATATCCCTTGCTCACCGAGCTGAAGATCTGCTGGACCTTTTCTGCCTGAGGCGGGCTCCAGTGGTTTTTCATCCGGTTACAGCCTGATTGGAAGCAAACAAAAGATGGTCACGTCCCAGGCCAGATGGGAGACCAGCCCGGCAACCAGGGAGCCGGTTCGCTTGTAGAGGAATCCCCAGTGAAGACCCAGCACCAGTGCGGCAACGAGCAGGGGTGGATTGAATGCGGGCAGGTGGATCAGGCAGTAGATGGCAGTGGCCAGGGGCAGTCCGAGCTTGTCCTGCACCCAGCCCCTCCAGACCAGCTCCTCTGCAGGCGCAATGATGAGGAGCAGTCCTGCGACCACAGCGGGAGGGAGTTGGCTTCGAGTCGAATAGATCTGCTCGATGTAATGAACTACCGGGGTTCCAAAGAGTTCCACCATGAGGAACACTCCCAGCCTGGAGAGTCCGTAGAGAAACACGGCATGCACCAGTCCCAATGCCACCCATCGACGCTCAAAGTGAAGGATCCGACCCCACTGGCCCTCCTGTGCCAGGTACGCCATGGCGGCCAGCAGCACCGTTGAAAACACCATCCCGGTCCAAAAGAAGTGTCCGTGGATCAGGCGTGTGGTCGGGAATGCCGGCGAGAACAGCGCAAACCAAAGCGCAGCTCCCGTCGCTATTCCGATCCAGGGTGAGCGGATCAGAGCCATTTTGATGCCGCCACTGCGCCGCTCATGAGGACTCCAAAAAGCAGGTGGAGCTGGGCGGTGCGCACATCCGTCATCACCAGTGCCTTGGGGGTTTTTGCAGGCGCATTGAGTACATCCTTGAGGAGCCCGACTGCCGGTTTGAGCGAGAGGAAGACAATGAGGGCAGACCAACTCACCAGTCCGCTTGCAGCCATCGCCACCACGCTGAGATAGGCAACGGAAACAAGGGCCAGGTAGTAGGCCTTGGAGCCCTTTTCACCCAGGAGGTTTGCCACCGTCTTGAAACCGCTTTGCAGGTCCTCCTGGATGTCCCTGAAGTTGTTCATGTGCAGGATGCCGATCACGAGGCAGGCCACGGGGAGGGACTGTATGAAGATGGGCTGCCAATTGGCGAAGTCCCCCGTCAGCACGGCGTAGGAACCGTAGACCATGAGCGGACCCATGAGCACTCCGACCATGAGATCGCCCAGCGCCAGGTACTTGTAGCCCCGCGGTCCGCCACAGTAGGCGTATCCGCCCAGGAATCCGATCGCTCCCAGGAGAGCCACCGGCCAGCCACGGACGGCGATCATCGCCAGTCCGATCAGGCTTGCAACTCCAAAGCACAGCAGTCCGGCACGATGCGCCTGCTTGGAGGTGATGACTCCCTGGACGATGAGGCCGCTTCCGCTGCTCGTACCGGGACGGTCCACTCCGTTGCTGAAGTCATAGGCATCGCTCACGAGGTTGGTTGCGGCCTGGAACAGCACCGATGCCACGAGGATCAGGGGGAGCAGCCAGAGCTCGGCCTGTTTTCCGGCGATGGCCGCGCCCAGCAGGACCGGGATGGCAGAGGCAGTGAATGAGAAGGGGCGTGAAGCTTGGAACCAGACTTTGAAGTTCATGCGAGTGCTCCGTTTTAGGATTTTCGGTTGTTGATGAGTTGAAGGAATTCGGAGAGTTCTCCACTGCGGATGAGCGTCGCATCCACTTCGAACCCTGCCTCTGCAGCCCGGGCCAGGGCGCGCTCCAGATGGGCGTGGGCATCGGAGAGGAGTGCAGTGCATTTGTTTCGGACCTGTTCCTGCGCAAGCGAGATCCACTCCGGACGCAGCGGAGCCTCCCAGAAGGTGGATTGGAGTCCGTGCGCCTGGATCATCTCGAGGCTCACCGTGTTCACCACGCCTTCGTGGAAATCCTGGGCAAAGGGTTTGCCCGTGCCTTTTTCGAAATCCAGGATGTCATCCACCATCTGGAAGGCGAGCCCCACGTTCAGTCCGAAGCGCGAGCAGTCATCAATCACATCCTGCGGGGCGCCAATCAGGGTCGGCGCCACGGTTGCACACCAGCGGGTGAGGCTTCCGGTCTTGAGCTCCAGGATCTGGTGGAGCTCCGATTCGGAGGAGGGGATCCTGCCTCGTGCGGCACTCTCCTGCCACTCCCCAATGCTGAGATCACGGATCGCCTGCGCAAGCTCGCGGGTGAGCCGGACGGCGCGAGATGAGGGGTTGCCCTCGAGGAGTTCGAGGATCATCTGGGCAAGCAGGAGATCACCCGAGAGGATGGCGCGAGTCTCGCCCACCTGGGAGTGGAGCGTGGGCTGTCCTCGTCTGAGGGCCGATCGATCGATCACGTCATCGTGTGCAAGAGAGGCGCAGTGGGTGAGTTCTGCAGCTCGAGCGAAGGGTTCAAGTTCCCGGGTTTGAAGCCTGAACATTCGACCCACGAGCAGGCAGAGGGCCGGGCGAATGCGCTTTCCGCCGGTCAGGAGGGTTTCATTGATCTGGCGGCCAATGAGCTGCGGTGTGCTCCCGGGTTCCAGCAGGTAGCTTATGGAATGCTGGGCCTCGCCGAGGACGCGGGCAATGGAGGTCTCCTGGGAGGACTGCATGGGCAGAGTCATATTCCCGGATTCTACCATGTTCAAGAGTTCTTGAACTGATAAAGATCGGCTGATTTCCTGCGTGTCTTACTTCTGTCCGAAGATGGACGAAACCCAGACAAGGTAGCCGTAGCAGGCACTCGGCAGCACGAATGACAGGGTGAGCCCGAAGTGGTCGGCCATCAAACCCTGCAGCAGGGGGATGATGGCTCCGCCGACGATCGCAGTGCAGAGCAATCCTGAAGCACGCTCCGTCCCGCGAGTCAGTCCTGAGATGCTCTGCGAGAAGATGGTCGGGAACATGATCGAGTTGAAGAGTCCCACCAAAAGGATGAATGCCATGGCTGCAGTGGACTGGGTGCCCAGGGACAGCGCCAACATGAGAATTGCGCCCATCGCTGCCCATTTGAGCACGCGGGCAGGCTCAACGCGTGAAAGGATCGGCGTGCCGATGAAGCGTCCCACCATCGCTCCGCCCCAGTAGAGCGAAACATAACGACCGGCAATCTCGGGAGTGAGCGAAAGCACGTGCTCGGAGCCAAGATAATTCACGAGCATCCCGCCGATCGATACCTCGCCACCCACGTAAGCAAAGATCCCGATGCAGCCGAGCATCAGCCTGCGGTTGGAAAAAAGCTCGGACCAGGAAGCGTCCTCACCGGCATCCGAATGGAAGGTGGGGAGCTTGGCCCTTGCAATGAACAGGGCGATCAGGACCAGCACGATGCCGAGACCGAGGTAGGGCTTTTCGACCGAGCTCACTTGTGACGAAGACAGGATCAGAAACGAGCCAAACAGCGGGGCGATCGTCGTGCCAAGCGAATTGAATGCCTGGACGAGAGTCAGCCTTGCGGAGCCGGATTCTGCGGGGCCAAGGAGCGTGACATAGGGATTGGCTGCTACCTGGATCAGTGTAATCCCCGAAGCCAGCACGAAAAGAGCCGCAAGGAAGAGGCCGAACGAGGCGAAATGCGATGAGGCAAGGAACGCAAACGCACCCAATGCGGTGATCGAGAGTCCCAGCACCAGTCCGCGCTGGTAGCCCAGTTTTTCGCAGATCGATGAGGAGGGGATCGACATCAGGAAGTAGGCACCAAAAAATGCGAACTGCACGAGATTGGCCTCGGCATACGAGAGCGTGAAGAGCGCCTTGAGGTGGGGCACGAGCGTGTCATTGAGGCAGGTCAGGAAGCCAAAGAGGAAAAACAGGCTCGTGATGATCAGCAGTGATCCCGCATGCGGGTTTCGAGTGGTGGCGTGGGTCATAGTCTCAGGGGTGGAGCGAGTCGAACAGGCTCAGGAAGCTGGCGTAGTTCCAGGTCAGGTCGCGCGCTCCCTGCATGTAGCCGTTGTCACGGTTGAACTGCTCGCTTTGGTTGCCCGCACTCGAGGTGTGCTGGCGCGAGCGGCGGATCCAGGCCTCGGCATGGAGTGCAAGCGAATCGACGAGAGCCTGGAAGCGGCCATCACCGCGGGTCAGTATCGATTGTCCTGGCGCAAACTCGAGGCTTGCGAACCTACTCAGGAAGGTTCGGCTTTCTGGAGTGATGAGGACTCCGCCTGAGGAGCGGATCTCGGCGCCGAGGCGCAGGAAATACTCGGCAAGCGCGTGGGTGGCGAGGAACCAGGGGTTGCCCAGTCCGTCCGTTCCCACGCCGTTGTACCGGTCTTCTGTATAGCGACCGATCCCGGGGTTCATGGCCTGGCCCTCGTGGTCACGCTTCCCGGAATTGACCGAGTACGCTTGCTCGAATGCCTCGGTCAGGCGCACTGCGGTCGACATCACCCGGGGATCCGAGGGTGAGAAGCTCCAACCCGGGGAGGCGGCCTGGTTGACTGCAAGGATCACGGCGACGTCCAGGTTCGAGACTTTTTCGGTGTGTCCACCCGCCCAGTTGAGCGTCGTCAGGATATGGAAGCTTGAGGGTGACCAGAAGGACTCGAGCGACTCC
>CAZDSX010000042.1:0-9552 GCA_964508305.1 uncultured Bacteriovorax sp. | reverse complement strand
GGCCCACGCGTCCTCGAGCGTCAGATCGACGGCGCCGAGCGCGCGGCGGGCGAGCCACCACAGGATCTTCACCGAGTCCATGCCGATGGCCTGCTGCCCGGACCAGAAGGACTCGAGCGACTCCGAAATGGCCTGCGCCTGCTGCTCATAAAAGAGCGCAGCGCCCGAATCGTTCATCCGTCGGGCGAGGCGCGCGCCATCGACCATTGCCCTTCGCTGGGCCATCCGCGTGTAGAAATGATCGCCGAGGACCTCTTCCCACAGGTCAAACGAAGCGTCCTTCCAATGGTGGGCGACGAACTCGAGGTCCGCCTTGATCACGGTTTCGGCCGGGAGTTCGCCTCGGTAAAGGAGGTCCCGCACCAGATCCGTGCGGCCGCGATCGATCAGGAAATGCGCATACTCCATCAGGGTGATGGCGCGAAGCGCGGGCCCGTCGTTTTGTGGGCGTCCCCAGGGTGCGTCGTAGGCTGACCCGTCCATGTTGAATTTGGGCTCGCCCAGTCCCAGCGTATCCGGCCTGCCGGATGGGTTTGAGGTCAGCTGGTTGGAGCGTGAAAAAAGGGCATATTCGCTCAGCAAAAGTTGAGCAGTGGATGGATTGCGCTCGCGGGCGCGCCAGACCTCGCGCATGACCAGTGCGGCATCGCGGATCCAGTGGAAGTAATAGTTGGGTTCCGAGCGAGAGGGTGAAGCCATGACCGAGCCACGGGCTCCGTCTGCCGGGCTGATTGCTTCGAGCACCCGCTGATACGAAAAATCGGCCTGCTGTTCGATCCAGGCCTGGAGGCGCTGATCGGCTGCAACTGCAGAGGTGGAGGCCCCGCCGGCGAGCAGCAGGAGGATCCAGGCGGCTTTGTGCATGAGATTGCCTTACCCAAAGGATCGGATAAGTGCAATCGACGCAGGATGTGATAAGTGCCTTTCACGCCCATGTCCAAAATCGCCATTCACCCCTCAGATCGCTGGGTTAAATGCCTCTCTTCAAAAGGGACCATCCGCGGAGTCGCCGTCCAGGCGCGCGAGCTGGTGAGGGGGATGGCTGCCCTTCACCAAGTCAGGGGGACCCCGGCAGTTTGCCTCGGAGAGGCCGTCATTGGGGCCCTGCTCGTGGCCTCCAACTCCAAGGGCCAGGAGCGGGTGAATCTCAACATCCAGGCTACCGGACCTGTCCGTCAGGCGCTCGTGGACGCCCATCCCGACGGCCGCACGCGCGGCTATGTCATTACTTCTGAGACAGCTCCAGATGCCGTCATGGGGACCTGGGGAGAGGGCCTCATGTCGGTGCTCCGGACCAAGACCGAGACCCAGAACCAGCCCTATATCGGCACGGTACCGCTCATTACGGGCCATCTGGCCAAGGACCTCACCTTTTATTGGGTGCAGAGCGAACAGATCCCATCGGCCGTGGGGATCTCCGTGACCACGGATGAAGACGGCAAGATCGTCGGTGCCGGGGGATTTCTGGTCCAGGCCATGCCTGGTGCGACGAGCGAGGAAGTCCAGCAGATCGAGAACCAGATCAACCACATCCAGTCCCTTGCGGCTGAACTGAGCGGGGATGCGGAGCCCACCAAGCTGCTTGCAAAGGTCTTTTCGGATACTTCATTCATGCTCCTCGAGCAGAAACAGCTGGGTTTTGATTGCACCTGTTCCTGGGAAAGGGTGAGCCGGGCGCTTGCACTCGTAGGGACGAGCGAGCTGGAAAGCATGCTTGCCGAAGATGGCAAGGCTTCGGTGCGTTGCGACTTTTGCAACGAGGAGTACGTGATCGGCTGCGATCAGCTCTCAGAGATGATCAAAAACTCACGCCAGCGCTGACGAGGAAGGAGGCGTAGCTGCCTCCCACTTCCTGGAGGACGTTGGTCGAGGGGTTGCGCTTCTTGGTTCCAAACATGTTGTGGAACGTCAGGGATGCGCCGAAGAAAAGTGAACGAGTCACCTCGAGATTGATGCCGGAGCCCAGATGCAGGCCGAAAAGCAGCGGAGCGAGCGTCTGGCCGTCGGTCTGTTCGTAGCTCGGCCTGAAAAAGCCCAGTCCAAAGTTCACAAAAGGGATGGCCTTGTCGTACCAGGCGAGGTTGGTGCGAAGCCCGAATTTGAGGCTCGTCATCGAGAAGTCGGTGGTCGAGGCCGCCGAGGGATGGGTTGAAAGTCCCAGCGCAGTATCCAATCCGAACATGTCGCTCACGGCATGGACGTTGTGGAGCTGGAAACCAATGGCATCGGTGTACTGATCGCCCAGGTCGCCGAACAGGAAGATCTGGCCCACATCGAGCGAAAGGTTGTTCGAGCCGGGAGAAAACGGTGTGTAGCGCGAGCTGCGTTCGTCCGAGTGCTTGCGCGGGCGCTCGGCTTCACGATCGGGCGCCGTTTCGGATTCCTGCGCCCAGCCGGGATTCTTGTTCCATCGCTGGACATCCTCGGCGTGCGAGGCGGGTAGGATGATCAGGGAGAGCAGGGCTGGAGCGGCGCGCAGAAGGGATTTCATACTCAGAATAGTTTAAGGGCCTTCCCCCCCGTTTTTAAAGGAAGGAAGGCCCTCAAATTTCTGTCAACGAACTGTCAGTAGAGAACTACTGATTGATCGTGGCCAGGCGGTCCATGCCAGCGTTCAGACCGGCGTTGATGCCGGTGTTGGAACGGATGGAGCCGTTGGCTGCGCCGAGGTCGTTGTCGAACTTGGCGAGTTCAGCAGCCGTCTTGGCCTGGATGTATCCGGAGAACGAGCCGTCACCGTTCTTGATGATCTCCTTGAGGAGCTCAACAGAGGGCTGGTTCTTGGCCTTCTTCTCGCTTTCATAGAGAAGCTGGGTCAGCGTGGCAGCCGTGATGTCGTTCTTGGTCTTGTTGTCGATCACGCGGAGGTCTTCTCCGGCCTTGATCATCTTCGCGATCTCTTCGAGCGTCACGTAGCTGGACTCGTGAGTGTCGTAGAGCTTGCGGTTCTGGTAGCGCTTGATGACTTTCGTCTCGTTCATGGTTTCCCCCTAGATTGAGCCTGTCGAACCGACCCCTCACTTGATCCTAGATACCCAGCCCTGGGTCCTAGCACCCCGTGTCATCAGTTCTTAACGCAGGCAGTTAACAACTCGCTGCGCCAAAGTCAAGCAAGCCCACCCTGCCTGATTTTAGCGACCCGCTGCACTTCGGTTTGACCCTTGTGCAGGGGGTGTTCCAACGGTTTCCCGTCACAACACGCAGGCTCATAACCCCAAAAACGCAGCTGGTCGTCAAGCCGAGGGCAAAAAAAGTCGATGAAGCCTTATGGAAAGGGGCTTTCCCTATGACTAGCCGCGTTAAATTGAGTAGTCAGTGCACTTTGGGGGCGTGCGTAGCATTGCAATTTGCCTCCATTTTTGGTGGCTGTGCGACTCTTAGAAGCCCTTATATTGAGCCAAAAACGGCTCAAAATGACGCGACTGCGGTAACGCGCACGCCCAGCGCAGTGCAGGTCGGAATCCCTGAAAAAACACTGACGACCGGCCAAAACGCCCAAGGCGGCTTTGCAAGTGCTGAATATCATTACAGTTTGGCTCAGGCCTACTCGGCCGAAGGCCAGCTGGACCGGGCCATTGAGGAGTATCGCCTCACGCTGATGTACGATCCGGGCTCGGCTTGGGTGCATGCCCGGCTGGCGGCAGAGTGGCTCAAGAAAGGTGACACTGCGCAGGCGCTTGAGTCGGCGCGCAAGGCCTTGGAACTGGATTCCAAGCTCGTCGACGCGAGGCTCCTCGTTGCCGGCATCCTCTCGACGACGCAGCAGTCCGAGCAGGCGCTCGTCGAGTACGACCGGATCCTCAAGCAGGAGCCCGCGCATGAAGAGGCCCATCTCTTCAAAAGCCATGTCCTGGGTGAGCTCGCTCGACACGATGAAGCGGTCAAGGTGCTGAAGCAGCTCGTCAAGCGTAACGCGGAATCTCACACGGGCTGGTTCTACCTCGGCCTTGCCGAGCGGCGTCGCGAGAACTGGGTGGGTGCGGTGGCAGCGTACCGCAAAGCCATCGAGCTCAAGCCCGGCTACTCGCAGGCCTATCTGGGACTGGGCTTCCTCTATGAAGAGCGCGGTCGCAACGAAGAGGCCCGCAAGATCTATCGTGAGTCCTTCGAGAACGGGCAGGATGCGGCCGCTGCACACCGGCTGGCAACGCTCCTCTTGAAGGATGAAAAGTACAAGGAAGCCGAGCCTTACCTCGAGAGCCTTGCTCTCTCGGATCCCGAGGATCTCAATGTTCGCGTGAAGCTCGGTCTCGTGCAGATGGAGCTGAAGAAACTCGAAAAGTCGGCAGCCACCTTCGAGGCGATCCTCAAGATGTCTCCTGAATCCGATCGCGTTCTCTTTTATCTTGGCAATGTCTATGAAGAGCAGGGCAAATCCGAGCAGGCTGCGCAGGTGCTCGTCAGGATCGCACCGGATTCCCGTCTTTATGGTGACGCCCAGATCCATGTGGCAGCCATCAAGAAGCAGGCAGGCAAGGTCGAGGAATCGCGTCAGTTGATTGCGCAGGCCATCCAGAAGTCTCCGCGCATCGCCGGGCTCTACCTTTACCAGGCCAGCATTGAAGAGGAAGTTCAGAACGCCAAGGGTGCGATCCAGTCCCTCGAGAAGGCCGTCGAGTACTTCCCCGAAGACGAGCGCGTCCGTTACTTCCTGGGAAGCCTTTATGACCGGGAAGGTCGCGTGGATGACGGGCTGGTGCAGATGGAGGCACTGGTCAAGTTCAATCCCAACCACGCCGAGGCGCTGAATTACCTCGGATACACCTACACCATCCGGGGCATGCGCCTGGCTGATGCCGAGCGCTTCCTGAAGAAGGCGCTGCAGATCAAGCCGGACAATGGCTTCATCGTCGACAGCTGGGGCTGGTATCTCTTCACGGTGGGCAAGATCCGCGAGTCCATCGTCCAGCTCGAAAGAGCCGTGCGGCTCAAGCCCAAGGAGTCGACCATCCTTGAGCACCTCGCAGACGCCTACGTCAAGGCTGGCTTCGCAGAGCGAGCAGTCCGAACCTACGCGGATGCGTTGGAGCACGTCGAGAAGGCCGAAGAACGCCAGAAGCTCAGTTCCAAGCTCGAGTCCCTCAAGGTCGAGCTGGCGAGGAGCCAGGGCAAGGCACCGGTGGAGCGCATGCCGGCCGCTGCTTTGGATTCCGCGCGCTGAACGAAGTCGAGATAGAATCGAGTCCTATGCTGAAGATCAACTCACGAATGGGGTGGGCGGCTGCCTGCCTTGCTGTCTTATCCATGCCGCTTTCGGGCTGCTCCAGCCTCCAGCGGGCTTCGTCCGGGAGCGAAGCATCGGAAGTCTTCGCCAGGCTGTGTGCGAAGCCCGGAGCGCCTGCGGGAGTGCGAGGCTCGATCTGGATGAAAGCCAAGTCCAAGGAGGCCAGTGGGCAATTCCCGGCCAACGTCCAGGTGAGCGACGCCGCCGGGCTCCGGATGGAAGTCACCCAGCTGATGGGCGCCCGCGCAGCCCTCATTGAAATTCGAGGAACCGACTTCAAGGTGGAGACTCCCCAGCAGGGGTCCGTGTCCAAGAAGGCGAAGTCCTGGGGTGGAATTCCGCTCGAATGGGCCACCTCGCTTTTCATGGACCGCGTGCCCTGCCCTGAAGGTTCGGGCTGGAGCTGGAGTTTCAATCCCGAGCAGGAGCTCGTCGGTACTCGTGCCTCGAGTCCCGAGCAGTGGAAATACAAGATCGTCGAACGCATGGGCCGTCCCTTCGTGGAGGGCGTGCGGCTCGAGAAGTCCGAGCAGCAGTCCTTTGAACTCAGGCGCGAGGACCCCGATCCGAATGACGGATGGGCGCGTCGCTGGGAAATCAAGTCCGCAGTAGGTGAAGTCAAGGTCCGCTGGCGTGATCGCAAGGCCCTCTAGGTTTTTATCTTACGCAGCGTGCTTGTTTCTGGGTGCAGGCACCACTGCTTGCACCTCGGGCGTTTTTGATTCGAGGCCGATCCTCAAGCTCCGGAGCGGACCGATCCTGACACTGGATCCGCTCGAAGCGGCGGATGCAGCCTCATTGCGGGAAATTGGCAGGACCTACGAAACGCCCCTTCGTTACCGCCGCAAGCCGGGTCCCGGCAATTCGCGAGAGCTTGAACCCTGGCTCCTTGCATCGCTTCCTCGTGCCGAGCAGGGGGGGGCCCGGTGGCACCTGGATTTCAAGCCGGGAAGGCGGTTCCATTCCTCGAAGATTTTCTCGGGAAGCAATCGTCGTCGGGGACGCGAGATCACGGCCTGTGACTGGGTGGAGTCGATCCAGAGGCACCTGGAGGATGAGTCCAGGTCCCCGTGGAAGAGCTACCTCCTCCACCGACTCGCTTCCGCGCAGTCCATCCGCTGCGAAGGAAATCAGCGCGCCGTCGTGAACCTCAAGATCCCGGATCCGGAATTCGCCTACTTCCTGGCCCATCCCGCTGCGTCGGTCGTGCCGGCGCGCGAGGTCAAGGAGAGGGGATGGCGGCTTGGGGATTCACCTGTGGGCTCGGGCGCATTCAGGCTCTCCCGTCCGCTCTCCACTTCGGGAGGAGTCCTGCAGTGGGAAGCCGAAGACACCGGCGTTCCGCTGCGAGGGGTGCTCGTGGATCTCTCGGATGAGTCCGATCGTGATTGGAACCGCCTCCGATCAGGTGACCTCGATGCAGTCGAGCTTCCCGAATCGCTTCGAGATCGGCTTGTCGGGGCCGATGGTGAGCTCCGATCGGAGTGGGCGCAGGCCGGGTTTTCACTCGTCAAGGTGGCGAGATCCGATTTGGTGATGGTCGGGATTTCGCCGGTACATCCGCTTCTCTCGCGAAAGCGGGGACTCCGGCTTGCCCTCGGGCTTGCCATCCCTTCAGATGAGCTGGCCAGGGGAGTATTTGGCGGTCGGGCAATTCCCGCCACGGGACCCCTGCCGCCTGGAGTCCAGGGCTACCACCTGGACTATCGGCACTTTTACCGGGGAGCGGATATCGATCGCGCCAGGGACCTGCTGGGCTCCAACGGCCATGTGAACGGTCGGGGACTTCCTCGTTTCTTGCTGGGATGCCTCCCGCACTCCGTGGAAAGGGCCATCTGCGCGGCGCTCATCCGCAGCTGGGCAGCGGTTGGAATCAAGGTCGAGGAGCGGATCCTCGAGCCGGAGCAGAGGCGTGAAGCCATCCTGGCCGGGAAGATCGACCTCTGGCCCGTGACATGGGTGGCTGATCTCCCGGGGCCTGCCTCTTTCCTCGAGGTGTTCGCGGGCTCCGTTCCCGAGGTTCCCGCGCTGCCCGCCAGCGGCGAGGATCGAAATCGGTTCTACAAGCTTCTGAATGCCATCCGGATCGAGCCGCGCCCGGAGGCACACCAAAAGGCGGTCGATGCCGCATTGGACTACTTGAACCTCGAGAGCCCGGCCATTTTCCTGCTCCATCGATTCCAGCACTGGCTGGTCAGGAAAGGTGCCCAGGGGGTCGGTCTGGAGGATTTTTCGTGGCATGATTCAGGGCAAGTTTCTATAAGTGAGGCACGATGAAACCAGAGGCATCCCAGCACCTTCTCGAAGTCAAAAATCTCCGCACTTCGTTCATGACGGAACGGGGTGAGGTCAAGGCCGTGGATGACGTGAGTTTTTCGGTCGCACCCGGCAAGACCCTCGGGATCGTCGGGGAGTCGGGCTGCGGCAAGAGCGTGACTTCGCTTTCGATCATGCGCCTGATCCCCCAGCCTCCCGGGAGGATCGTCGGTGGCGAGATCCTCTACCGTGGGCGTGACCTGCTCAAACTTTCCAATGAAGAGATGCGCAAGATCCGTGGGAACGAGATCTCGATGATCTTCCAGGAGCCGATGACTTCGCTCAACCCGGTCTACACGGTGGGCAACCAGATCATGGAGGCAGTCGAGCTCCACCAGGGGCTTGGCCCGCGGGAGTCCCGAAACAAGGCCATCGAGATGCTCAAGCTCGTGGGCATCCCGGCCCCGGAGAAGCGAGTGGATGATTACCCGCACCAGTTGTCCGGAGGGATGCGCCAGCGCGTGATGATTGCCATGGCGCTCTCCTGCAACCCATCGCTTTTGATCGCGGATGAGCCTACCACCGCCCTCGATGTGACCATCCAGGCGCAGATCCTGGATCTCCTTCGCGATCTCCAGCAAAAGGTCGGTCTCGGCCTGGTCCTGATCACCCATGACCTCGGTGTCGTCGCCGAGATGGCTGATGAAGTCGTGGTCATGTACGCAGGGAAGGTGGTTGAACAGGCGCCCGTGAGGGAGGTCTTTGCACGCCCCAGGATGCCGTATACTCGCGGACTCCTGAACAGCATTCCGTCGCTCCATCCCACTGCCGTTGGTTCAAAGAAGCGGCTCGAAGCGATCCCCGGCATCGTGCCCAGCCTCCTGGATCTTCCCAAGGGGTGCCGCTTCCAGGAACGTTGCGTCCATGTCGTGGATGCCTGTCGGGGAGCAGAGCCCGAGCTCAGGCGCGTCGGCGCACCCTCGGATCTGCATTCCATCCGCTGCGTGAGGGATCTCTGATGGATCAGCCTTTGCTCGAAGTGAAGAACCTCTTCAAGCGCTTCCCGATCCGCGGGGGGCTCCTCGGACGCGAAGTGGGTGCGGTGCAGGCGGTCTCCGGAGTGAGCCTCACCATCAACAGGGGAGAGACGCTTGGGCTTGTGGGCGAGTCGGGCTGCGGAAAGTCCACGCTCGGAAGGTGCATCCTGCGGCTCATCGAGCCGTCGTCCGGGCAGGTGATCTTCAAGGGTCAGGACATCACGCAGATTTCGCAGTCGGAGATGCGCAAGCTGCGGCGCCAGATGCAGATCATCTTCCAGGATCCGTTTGCTTCGCTCAATCCCCGCATGACGGTGGAGGAGATCCTTTCCGAGCCGATGGAGATCCACGGACTTGCGGCATCCCGTGCGGAGCGCTTGGACAAGATCCACAAGCTTCTGGATCTGTGCGGACTCAGGCGCGAAGCGCTTCAGAGGTATCCCCATGAGTTTTCGGGTGGGCAGAGGCAGCGTGTCTGCATCGCCCGGGCGCTCGCCGTGGAGCCGGAGTTCATCGTCTGCGACGAACCCGTTTCTGCACTCGATGTCTCGATCCAGGCCCAGATCATCAACCTGATGCAGGATCTGCAGAAGGAACTCGGCCTGACCTACCTTTTCATCGCCCACGATCTCAAAGTGGTCGAGCACATCTCCAACCGAGTCGCAGTCATGTACCTGGGGAAGGTCGTGGAGACGGCCTCCTCGGAGGAGCTCTACGCCAATCCGCGTCACCCCTACACTCAGGCGCTGCTGTCGGCGATTCCCGTCCCGGACCCGAGCCATGAACGCAAGCGGATCATCCTGCGAGGCGACGTGCCGTCACCCATCTCGCCTCCGTCGGGCTGCCATTTCCATCCGCGCTGCCCCCAGGCCCAGGCGGATTGCAGCAGCCGTTTGCCCGTCCTTGAGGGCGAGGGGCACCAGGTGGCCTGCTACCACAGCTCTAGGTGAGCGAAATCCCAGCTAAATCCAGTTGGTCAATTAGTCCTTAATTCCACCCCGAGGCCTGCCGATACGTCCAAGGAAGGGGTCCGTC
>CAZDSX010000041.1:19370-24321 GCA_964508305.1 uncultured Bacteriovorax sp. | reverse complement strand
GCAGCGTGCTGCTCGTCGACCATGCCGAAGTGCTGGGAGAACGCATACGCATCTCGGGTGGCGGGCGTTGCAACTTCACCAACCTCGGTGCCTCGGCCGCAAACTACAAGTCCCGGAACCCTCACTTCTGCAAGTCGGCGCTCTCTCGCTATCCGTCACAGAAGTTCATCGATCTCGTCGAAAAGCACGGCATTGCCTACCACGAAAAGAAGCTTGGCCAACTGTTCTGTGACCACTCGGCCCAGGCCATCGTCGATCTGCTCGAGGCGGAGTGCGCTGAGGCAGGAGTGGAGATCCACCTCGAGACGCGCATTGAATCGGTGGCGCAGTGCGACTCCGGTGGGTTTGAAGTCATGACCTCGCGGGGTGGCTACCGGGCCGTCTCTGTGGTGGTGGCCACCGGAGGGCTTTCGATCCCCAAGATCGGCGCCACCGGGATTGGGTATGAGATTGCGCGCCAGTTTGGGCTCAGGCTAGTGGACCGGGCGGCGGCGCTCGATGGTTTTACCCTCAGCAGCGAGGATGCAGTTCGCTTTGGAGGCCTCTCAGGCACCTCCTTTGACAGCCTCATCACCACCAATGGAATCGCATTCAGGGAAAATATCCTGTTTACCCATGCTGGTCTCAGTGGTCCTGCATCTTTGCAGGCTTCGCTGCATTGGTATGCCGGCGACACGGTCACGATCAACTTCGTCCCGGCGGTGCCGGATCTTTTTGCCTGGATGATGGAGCGCAAGCGGGGTGGGGATCGCTCGTTTGTGCGCACGCTCCTGGGACAACATCTGGCCGAGCGCATTGCCCTCAGGCTCTGTGAGCTCGAGTGGCGCTCGGAGCTTCCGCTCCCGCAGGAGTCAGAAAAGGCGCTCGAAGCATTCTGCCGAAAAGTGCAGGCCTGGGAAATGGTTCCCGCCGGAACGGTGGGCTACACCAAGGCCGAAGTCACGCGTGGCGGCGTGGATACGGACGAGATTTCATCCAAGACGCTTGAGTGCAAGAAGGTCCCCGGGCTCTACTTTGTCGGCGAAGTGGTCGATGTCACGGGCTGGCTGGGTGGGTATAACTTCCAATGGGCATGGGCCTCCGGCTGGGCCGCCGGCCAGGTCGTCTAGGGGGCGCCGATGTATCGTTTGACACTCGAAAGACTGAGGTGCCTGAGCTGCAGGGACGTGTTGTCGCTTCGCCAGGGCGAGGCGGACCTCCGGGGCGATATCCTTTGGGGCGAGGTGGCCTGTGTTTCGTGCGAGGATCGGTATCCGATCCTGGCCGGAGTGCTTCTGTACGTCGACGACGTCGAGAACGCCTTGATCCAGCACATCAAGGGGATCATGAGCCTCGTTCCTGATGAGCGCATTCCCAGGGAGCATCTGGCGACATTCCAAGAGGCCCGCGAATCTCTCACTGAGGATGGTTTTTTTGATGAAGGCCTCGAGGAGGATCTCGAGGCGGAGCGCGTGAATGCGCTTTATGTCATGAATCACTATTTGGGTGCAGCACAGGTCCCTGCGACCGGAAACCCGATCGTGGATGAGCTCGTATCCAGGCACTGGGAGCAGGGCCCGCTCCAAATGACGGCCGATTGGATCAAAAAGAAGGGCTGCAAAAGGGTAGTCGAGTTTGGCTCGAGTGTCGGGGGAATCGCGCAGCGGCTTGCAGGCTCCGTGGACGAGTACCTCGGCATCGATTCATCGTTCGTCTCGGTGGCGCTTGCGCGCCACCTGGCGCTCGGAGCCTCCTATCCTCATCCGATTCGGATTCCGGGGGACCTGATCCATGGGCCGGTGTCCATCTCGCCTGAGCTTCCCGCTCCCGGCTGGGCGGGAGTGGACCAGGCGGATTTTATCCTCGCGGATATCCATGATCTTGCGATCGAGCCGGGCAGCTTTGATGTCTCGGTTGCCCTTGGGCTCATTGACATGCTCGATGAGCCGGGGGTCCTCGTTTTCAGGCAGCGCGAGGTGCTCGCCTCCGGCGGCGTGGCCATCCAGGCCGGACCCTACATTTGGCATGTGCCCGTCGCTCGAGCCTTCCAGGACCGCTATCCGGGGATGAGCTCTGCGCAGGCGGTCCAGGCCCTCTACCAGGGCGGGGGGTTCACGCCCGGAGAGAGCCTGGATGCCGTGCCTTGGGTGTTTTTCAAACACCTTCGGCAAGTGGAGGTGTACTCGGTTCACTGGGCAGTTCATCACCTGGCTCACACACATGAACCGTCGGCGTGAATCGGTCTGTTGAATCTGAGCTGGCCGCCTGCCCGAAGAGCTCCTGCTGGTAGTAGTCGTAGTTGTTCAAGTAGGTCGAGTTCGAGAAGATCGACGGGTACATGATCGACGCCGGCACCCCGCTGGTCAGCACCGTGGTTCGATGTCCCCGGTACAACATGCAGTGGCCGAGTTCGTGGTGCGCCAGGAGCTCTCGCTGGGTTTCCGAAACCACGTTCCAGAAGTCGGGATCGAACGTCACCCGCCTGAGGTTCGTGCCCGTCTCGCAGAGTCCGATCACCGACGATCCGTAGCTGTCGAGCTTGGCGATCTGGATCTCGAGTTGGGGACTCGTGAGTTCTGGAACTACGTCCACTCCCTGCGCCTTGGCGTCGTCAATGAACTTGAGGACGTAGGGTTCAAGCCCAGCGGGACCTTTGTAGAGGGTGCTCGGCAGTGGAGTGACCGGAGCGGGTGCTGGCGCTGGCGTACTGGGGATATCCCCTGTGGTCAGGGCATTTGAATCAGAGCAGGCGGGCAGTCCTGCGGCCGCAGCCAGGAGTGCTGCCAGGATGAGTTTCGTGTTGTTCTTCAAAATCGTTCCCTCCGCTTGGTGGAGACGCGGGCCTTCGCGGGAATGTTTCAAAAAAAACAGCAAACGGCTTCGAAATACCCTTCGTTCCGAGGGGGTCCTGCCGGTGTACAAGCACCGCCAGTGACGGCAACACAGGTGACAAAGCAGTGGTTGGAGGCATTCAAACGGGGCGAAGACTGGGCCTTCGAGCAGCTTTATGAGCGGTTCGAAAGGCCTGTCCGAAGCTTTCTTTCAGCCCGCGTGGGAGATGCGGAGTTGGGTCGTGAGCTCGGGCAGGAAGTCTTCCTCAAGCTCCATCGGTTCAAGGAGGGGCTTGGCGATTCCTGCCAGTCGATCGAATCCCTTTCGGGCTGGATCTTCGCCATTGCCCGGAACACGGCCCATGACTGGTTCAGAGGGGTGAAGGCTGAGCGTGAGATGACCCGGCCGATCCTGGAGGATGAGGATTTCGTGGCGCCTGAGCTCCCGGATCTGGCCGAGCTTCGCGATAGGCGGGGGGCGCTCAAATCCTGGCTGAGGGGACTGACCTCCCGCCAGCGGAGGGTGGTCTGGCTCAGGCTCATCCACGGACTGTCGTACGACGAGATTGCTCGAAAAATCGGGGTCTCGGCCGGGGCTGCGAGATGCCTCTTCCACCGGGCGACGGAATTTGTTCCGGCCTGAGATTTAGTCTTGTGGGTGGGGATTTCTTGCTCCTAGAGTACGGGCATGCGCATCGCTTTTACCCACAATCTCAAGACCAGCTCTGCCGAGGCCGAAGCCGAATTCGATACACCCGAGACGGTGGCCGCCATTAAAAAAGCCCTCGAGTCGCTCGGCCATGAGGTCGAGGCCGTCGAAGTGAGCGGTCCGGCATCGCGGACCATCGCGAGGCTGGAGGCCCTCTCGCCACAACTGGTGTTCAATACGGCCGAGGGGCATCGCGGCAGGTTCCGTGAGGGCTTCTTTCCCGGGATCTTCGAGCAGATCGGGATCCCGTTCACGGGAAGTGACGCCTATGTCTGTACCCTCACGCTCGACAAGGCGCTGACCAAGAAAGTGGTCGAAGAAGCCGGTGTCCTGACACCCAAGTCCTTCTTCCTCAAGGACGCCTCCGAAATTGATGGGTTGAGCAGGCTCGAACTTCGCTACCCGCTCATCATCAAGCCCAACTTTGAAGGAAGTTCCAAGGGCATCACGGTCGACTCGATCGTCGAGGACGCAGACCACCTTAAAAGGCGGGCCTCCATCCTTCTTGCCAACTATTCAAGCGGGCTGCTGATCGAAGAGTACATCACGGGGCGTGACATTGCCGTACCCATGATCGAGGGCGTTTCGCCCGAGACGGGCGGCGTGCTGGCTCCGATCGAGTACGTCTTTGACAAGCACATCACGGGAGCTCGCAAGTTCCAGATCTACGATTATGCTCTCAAGAACGAGCTGTCGGACCATGTGGATGTCCGTCTCATGGACAAGAAGGACCCGAACTTCCCTGAGCTCATGAAGGTCTCCAAGGTCGTGTTTGAGAAGCTCGGGGTGCGCGATCTCGGGCGGATCGACTACCGACTGACTTCGGACGGCAAGATCTACTTCATCGAGGTAAACGCCCTTCCTTCGCTGGAGCCGGGAGCGGGCATCTATGCGGCCGCCTCCCAGATGGGACTCAACAAGACCGAGCAGGTCCTCCAAAAGGTCCTCCAGTCGGCCTGCTCCCGGTACGGGATCGGGTACACGACGACTCCCAAGCGGGGTCAAAAGCAGGTGCTGCGCGTGGGTTTCAGCTTCAACCAGAAGCGCATCACTCCGACGACCGACATGACGACCGACAACGAGGCCGAGTTTGATTCGCCAAAGACCCTCGAGGCGATCCGCGAGGCCATCCGTTCTTACGGGCATCAAGTCGTGGATCTTGAGGCGACCCCTGATCTCCCTCTCAAACTCCATCCAGATGACGTGGACATTGTCTTCAACATTGCCGAAGGGATGCGCGGTCGTAACCGCGAGGCCCAGGTGCCGGCACTCCTCGAGCTTTTGGATATTCCGTACACGGGCTCGGACTCGGCCACGCTCGCACTGGCGCTCGACAAGGGGCTGGCCAAGCGCATTGTAGCGCAGGCCGGGGTTCCTACGCCCGACTTCCAGCTTCTGGTGACGGGCAAGGAGAAGCTTGCCAAGGAGATCC
>CAZDSX010000041.1:17136-19360 GCA_964508305.1 uncultured Bacteriovorax sp. | reverse complement strand
GTCATGGCAGCGGCGAAACGAGCCGAAGAACTGGGGCGTGCCGACGCCTGACTTCCAGCTGCTCGGCACCGGCAAGGAAAAGCTTGCCAAGGAGATCCAGTTCCCCGTGATCGTCAAGCCCGTGGCCGAAGGCAGCTCCAAGGGAGTCATCGGAGCTTCCGTAGCCCACAGCGAGGCGGAGCTTCGCCAGATGGCGGGCTTCATCATCGATCGGTACAAGCAGGCGGCGCTCGTCGAGGAGTATCTGCCGGGCCGCGAGTTCACGGTTGCCATGCTGGGCGAGAGGCGCCCGCGTGTGCTCCCCCCGATGGAGATCGTGTTCACCAACACTCAAAAAGACCCGAATCCCGTTTACTCCTACCAGCACAAGCTCGATACCACCGACGAGGTCCGTTACGATAGGCCCGCGATCCTGGATCCCCGGCTCAAGGAGACGATTGAGCGCATCTCTCGCAAGGTATTTACGGTGCTCGGATGCCGGGATTTTGCCCGCATCGACCTCCGAATGGACGCAAAGGGGCAGGTCAATTTCATCGAGATCAATCCTCTGCCAGGCCTGACGCCCGGATGGTCGGACATGTGCCTGATCGCCGAGAGCGCCGGGATCGGTTACCGCGAGCTCATCGGTGAGATCATGGCTCCGGCGATTCGTCGTTATAAGGAAAAGAAAAACCTCGAGATCAAACTCTGATAGGGTTTCGCCATGCCATCGACCACTTCCAAGAAGCTCGCCCGCTGCCGTGCACGCGATATCGGAATCAAGATTGGCGTCCATGAGCCGGGCCCCTTCAATGCGATCACCGATGTGGAGGGTGTGCGGGTCGGCCACACGACCATCATCAAGGGAAGCGGTTCGAGAGGGAGCAAGACGATTGCCCGGACCGGGGTGACGGCGATTGTTCCTGCCGAAGGCGACGTTTTCATGAACTCCGTCATGGGCGGTGCGTTCGTGCTGAACGGCGCAGGCGAGCTCGCGGGCCTGACCCAGGTCAACGAATGGGGCCTGATCGAGACACCCATCCTCCTCACCAATACCCTGGCAGTGGGTGCGTGTGCCGAGGGCGTCGTCCAATACATGACCGAAAAGCACCCCGAGATCGGCAACATCCACGACGTGGTGATCCCGGTCGTGGGAGAGTGCGACGATTCGTGGCTGAACGAAGTGATCGGTCGCCACGTCAAGCCCCAGCACGCAGTGGAAGCCATCGAAAAGGCGGCTTCAGGCCCCGTGGCCGAGGGTGCCGTGGGTGGTGGGACGGGGATGCTCACCTGCGATTTCAAGGCGGGCATCGGCACCTCGTCACGCAAGGTCAAGATCAACGAGCGCGAGTACACGGTGGGCGTGCTGGTGATGAGCAACTTTGGAGTCATGCGCGACCTTCGCGTGGATGGTATCCCGGTGGGCAGGATCCTCGAGCCCGAGTTCCGCGATGCCATGAGGCGCGAAAAGAACTACGGAAGCATCATTGCCGTGCTTGCGACCAACGCTCCGCTTTTGTCACATCAGCTGCAGCGCCTTGCCAAGCGCATGGCGCTCGGCGTGGGCCGGGTGGGCTCGACGGCGGCCCACGGCTCGGGCGAAATCATGCTGGCTTTTTCAACCGCCAACCGGGTCCCGCGCGAAAGCACCAAGGTGCTCTATAATGTCGACATTCTCAAGGATGTGGCGATTGATCCGCTCTATGCAGCTGCAATCGAAGCGACCGAGGAATCGATCATCAACGCACTTTTCATGGCAGAGCCCATGGAAGGGGTCGCTCGCCATATGAGTCCCGCGATTCCCATTGATCGGGTCGCCGAGATCATGCGGACGATCCCTCAGTTCAATTCCTAGGCTTCTTTCTGGGTTTTCTTTCGGATGTAGAGAGTCTTGTCTACTTCGGCTACCACGAGTCCCTGATCGTCGAGGACTTTAACCAGATAGATCGCGTCGTGCCTGCCTTTGGCGTCTGCCTGGGCCTTGAGTTCGAGGATCTGCTCATCCGTGAGCTTGAAGTGTGCTCGGACGGTGCCTTTTCCGGGGCGTTTGAACCTGACGGTCGCGGCCTTGTCCCAAATCACGTAGTCCTTGAGCCAGCCTTTTTGTCTGAATCGCTCCATGGCGATCAGCATGTAGAAGGGATCGGTCATCGCGTAGAGCGATCCGCCAAAATGGACGCCCACATAGTTTTTGTTCCACCAGCGCATGCGGAGCTCGACGTGAGCTTCACTGCAATCGGGCGTT
>CAZDSX010000041.1:1243-17126 GCA_964508305.1 uncultured Bacteriovorax sp. | reverse complement strand
GCGCTTGAGGCGGATTCCGGCGACGAGAAACGGCGGCCAGAAGTTGATGAAGCGAAAGAGGAGGGATTGCCACGTGGTCATGCTGGTTAGCTTACGCTTAGCTCCGACCTTGCTGCGGAAAAAAAAGCCCCGGAGCAAGCACTTGCCCCGGGGCTTTTTTATTTGAATCAGTTTGAGAATTACTCCCAGATCTCCGCTTCGCCCTTGAGCCAGGCTTTCACGTTGGCCGTGGTGACGGACTTGGGGCGCTCGATGGCGAAGCCAAGGCCGCGGGCCCAGATCAGGCCTGCCAGCACGCCAAGTGCGCGGCTCACACCGAAGAGCACGGTGTAGTAGTCGTACTCCTTCATTCCGTAGTGAAGGAGGAGTGCTCCTGAGTGCGCATCCACGTTCGGCCACGGGTTCTTGATCTTGCCGAGGCTATTGAGGATGGGCGGAACGGTCTCAAAGATGTTCCAGACCGTGTTGACGAGCGGATCCTTGGCCATGTGCTTGCGGGCAAACTCGGCCTGAGCGGTGAAGCGCGGGTCGGTCTTGCGAAGCACGGCGTGTCCGTAGCCCGGGACGACCTTGCCTTCGGCAAGCGTCTTCTTCACGTACTCGGAGATCTGCTCGCCAGTGGGCGTCTCGGTCCCGAGAGCCTTCTGCATTTCAAAGATCCACTTGATGACTTCCTGGTTGGCGAGGCCATGGAGCGGACCTGCGAGCCCGTTCATGCCGGCAGCAAACGAGAGGTAGGCATCCGACAAGGCCGAGCCCACGAGCATGGTCGTGTGCGCGGAAACGTTTCCACCTTCATGATCCGAATGGATCGTGAGGTAGAGGCGCATGAGTTCTTTAAAGCCTTCGTTGGAGCCATAGCCGAGCAAGTGGGCGAAGTTGCCCGCCCAGTCGAGCGAAGCGTCGGAGGCAATGGCCTTTCCGCCCTGGTACTTGCGGCGATAGACGTAGGCCGCAATTTCGGGAAGGCAGGCGATGAGATTCATCGAGTCTTCGTAGGTCGCTGCCCAGTAGTCCTTTTTGTTCATGCCGGCAGCGTACTGCTTGGCAAACTGCGACTGCGTCTGCATGGCCATGACGCCCGTCACGAACTGGGTCATGGGATGCGCATCAACCGGGAGGCCATCAATCGTCTTGAAGACGTGAGCGGGGACCTTGGCGCGAGCCTTCCAGTCGGCAGAAAGGGCTGCGACGTCAGCTTCGGTCGGGACTTCGCCGGTCAAAAGGAGCCAGAAAAGGCCCTCGGGCAAAGGCTCGTTTCCACCTTTCGCCTTCGGAAGCTTGGCCTGAAGTTCGGGGATCGTGAACCCACGGAAGCGAATCCCTTCCTGCGCGTCGAGGAGCGAAGGTTCGTACACCATGCCGGTGATGCCGCGCATGCCTTGGAAGGCTTGAGCGAGCTGCACTTCACCGATCTTCTTGGTGCCGTGTTCCTTGAGGATGTCCTTGATCTCGGCAGACAGAGCGTCGGCCTTGGCCTTGAAGAGATTCTTGAGTTTTTCCATGGCGATCAAATTACTGGAAGGTTCCGGAACTCTCTAGGAAAATCACGGCCACATGAGCTCTCACTCCACGCCTTCCTCCGGTACCAGCCTCGCCCGCACGCTCGGCCCCCTCATGCTCTGGGGTCTGGGGGTCGGTTACGTCATCTCAGGGATGTATTTTGGGTGGAATCTAGGCCTTGTCGAAGGGGGACCCTTTGGTCTTGCCGCGGCATTGGTGGTGGTGACCGTCCTATACGTGACCTTTGTGCTCAGTTATGCGGAGCTCTCATGCGCCATCCCGCATGCGGGGGGAGCCTTCAATTACGCGCTTCGTGCCTTTGGTGATGGAAAAGCCGGAAGGTGGCTTGCCGCCCTCACAGGCACCGCGCAAGTCATCGAGTTTGTCTTTGCACCGCCTGCGATCGCGGCAGCCATTGGTGCCTACGCCGTTTTGTTCGTCCCGTCCTGGTCGCCGATTTACGTGGGTCTTGCGGCTTACGCGCTCTTCACTGCGCTCAACATCTGGGGTGTGCGCCAGTCGGCGATCTTTGAGTTCGTCGTGACGGTGGCGGCTGTCGCAGAGCTTTTAATTTTCGCCGGAGTCACGGGCCCGCATTTCAGCTGGCAGGCTTTCTCGCAGAATCCGCTTCCACACGGATGGGGTGGAGCATTCGCTGCGATCCCGTATGCGATCTGGTTTTATCTTGCGATCGAAGGCGTGGCCAACGTGGCCGAGGAAGCGCGCAATCCCCAGCGCGATCTCGCGCGTGGATTTGGAAGCGCGATGGTGACTCTGGTGGTGCTCGCGTTTTTAACCTTTTTTGCGGCAGTGGGGGTCGCAGGCTGGGAAGCGGTGGTTTATCCGGCGGGCGCCCAAGCGGGTTCGACTTCGGATTCTCCGTTGCCACTCGCACTGGCGCGCGTGGTCGGCGAGAACCACGGGCTTTACCACCTGCTTCTGACCATCGGGATCTTTGGGCTGGTGGCTTCATTTCACGGCATTATCCTCGTGGCAGGAAGGGCTGTTCTCGAAATGGGGCGGCACGGCTTTGCGCCCAGGTTTTTAGGCCAGGTACATTCGGGGCGTCAAACTCCTGTCGCGGCACTCCTGGTCAACTGGGGGATCGGGGCAGTGGCACTGCTCTCGGGCAAGACGGGAGAAATCATCACGATCTCGGTATTTGGGGCGCTTTCGCTCTACATCCTGTCGATGGTGTCGCTCTTTAGGCTCAGGCACCTCAGCCCTGGGCTTGAGCGCCCGTACCGTGCGCCTGGCTACCCTTGGGTTCCGGGTACGGCGCTGGTTCTCGCTCTCATCTGCTGGGTGGCGATGGCAGCCGCGCAGCCCTGGCTTGCCGTGATCTTTGTCGGAATTTGGACCCTGCTCGGTGTGGCTAGCGTTAGGTGCCGCGTTTAGTGCAGGGATTTTTGGGTCGGAATTGACACATCTGGTGATCTTGAGTTCGTGGCCTGTCATGAGATGATTGTTAGACAAGGAAAGACGCGTGGGCCCCGAACTGGATCGTTTGCTTCATGAACTGCGACTGGTCTCCCGAGACCGTGCCGGGAACACGATGGTGTCGGCGCTCGTAGCGACCGGGATCTCGTTTGTGGGATTTCTTGCAACCCAGGCGATGATCACCAATTCAATGAAGGCCGGGCGCCGGGCGCAGGGGCTGGCCGAGGCGGGGGTGCTGTCCGATTCGGTCCGTACACTCTTGCGCGTAAATTCCGGGGCTGCCTGCAAAGATATTTTCAGTCCTGCAGTGGGTGCGGGGCTGCCGCTTCCCGCCGCTGGTGGAAAGCCAACCGTGCCCACGATTTCCCTCAAGGCACTCCAGATTCCTTCCTCGACGGTGAGTGCTGCTCCGGTGCCATTGATCTCAGTGGGAGACGTGCGAGGGGCGATCAAGGTGAGCGGGATCACGCTCACGCGTATTGCACCGTCTCATGTGCAACTTCAGATCCTGACAGAAAAGCAGGGCGAGCAGCTGGGTGCTGGCGCGATTCAGATCCCACCGTTCGACCTCATGGCGAATTTTGATTCGAGCACCGCTGATCTAGTGGATTGCTCCTATGCCGGCTCGGGCGGAAATGGGAGCCAAACCCCAGCATCCGTTCCACAGGCAACAGTCAAATTCGATACACCCGGTACCACGACATGGACCGTGCCCAAGGAAGTGACTCGCATTCGCGTGAAGTGCTGGGGGGCGGGTGGAGGAGCTGGAGGTGGAGGGTATGTTGGAATAGGCACTCCAGCATCCGGCGGAGGTGGAGGCGGAGGGGCCTATGCGACGGCCATTGTTCCGGTCACGGCAGGAACGAGCTTTCCGGTCTCTGTAGGTGCGGGCGGCACTGGAGGTAATTCTTACCGCAACAACCTCGGCGATGCCGGGGGCGCAAGTGCTCTGGGCTCACTTCTGAGTTGTGCAGGCGGTGGCGGAGGACTTTCGGCCAATCATCATGTGGGCTCATTTGCCGGTGGTACCGGCGGTGCCTGTACCGCGGGTGCGAGTGGACTCTGTCTCTCCGGAGCTTCAGGGGGAATGGGCTTTCAGGGTGTCATGGTCGGTGGGGCAGGCGGGACATCACCGATGGGCGGAGAAGGGGGCCGAGGCGCTTCGTATGTGCAGCTTGGCTCCGGGAGGTATTCCTCTCTGGCCGGTGAGCCCGCCCAAGCGGGCTTCTTCCCGGGTGGGGGCGGGGGCGGGGCGTTCGCCGCTACGCTCGGAACAGGACTAGTACAAGGTGCATCTGGCGCCAACGGTCTCATCCTGATTGAGTACTAAGGGTTGCCCGGGCAGGAGTACCCAACTCCAAAGCCGCCTGGCTAAAACCCGACCCCACCTGCAAGGCTCATGGAAGTACTGTCGACCTGGTTGGGCCCAAGCGTCACATGGAAGCGTGAGTAGTCGATCGACGTAAACCACGATCGGTTCCGCTTGAGCTTTCGGTCGTACTTGATGCCAAGCGCGAGCTGGTGGTGGTCGAGCAGGCCGTTTGGAAAAGTGGCGATGATGGGAGAAAATTTGGGGGTGATGCTCAAGCTCGAAAGGCTCGAGAGTCGCTTGGTGAGCGTGGGATAGGGGATGGGCTGTAGGCCGTGGATGTTCTTGAAGCCGTAGGTGCCATCCACGCCAAAAAGCGAGGTGTAGTAAAACCCAAGGCTCCAGGTCAGCGTCCAGGGACTTTTAAGGAGCCCTGAGGCGTAGCCTCCGCGGAGACTGAAGCCCATGAACGTGGGGGAGACACTCTCGATGCTCGCCGAGATCGGGACTGCGGTGACATAAGCCAGCAGGCCCACGCTCCAGGGGCCTTTGATCCTCTTGTCGGCAACCACCTTCGTCGTGAGTGTCCAGGCTGAGAATGACGGTGCTGCCGTCTCGACGTGGCTGATGAGCGAGGGGCCCAGCGATGCGCTCATCTTCCAACCACTCAGGAGATCGCCGATGTTCTGGACGGAGGACTTCTCATAACGGGCCACCAGCGTCGCGGCGAGCTCATCCACCTTGCCGTCGGGGCGCATCGCAGTCAGTTGAACGGGGGTTCGTTCGGCAAGGATCGGGATCTTGGTACTGAATCGAACGCTCAGTTTTCCGGGCTCGATCTTGGCCAGCGTATCCTGTCGGTTGAGCATGAGCACTGATTCCTCGACCGCAGTAAAGTCACCACTCAAACGCGCCCAGAACTCGGAGCTCCCATCCGCCTTCTGGGTCTCTTCGATGACGAGTTCACGGGTCGGGTCAAGCCGGAGGCCCCTGATCGCGGGGGTGCCCTTCTTGAAGCTGAGGAATGCGGCCGTAATGCGGCCCGTGCTGACCCTCTCGGCGGCAGTGGCCGCTGGGGCGGGGGCGGCCAGCCAGAGCAGGCCACAGGAGAAGAGCAGCATCCGAGGACCTGGGATCACGGAGCCTTCCACGTCACGCTCGAGGGAGAGCGTGAGACTGATTGACGATTGGTCTGACCCCAGAGGTCCGTGAAGACCCCTGCGCTGATGCGGGGCTGGATGGTGACGCTCTGGCCTGCCGGAGGCGCTTCAAGCGAAGCCACGAGCATGAAGAAGTTGAGCTGGTTGGCGTTCATGCAGAGGTTCCACTGCGTGACCGTGGCGGATCCCAGGTTGGTGACCTGAGCCCCATCGAGGCCGGCACAGCTCCAGCCAAATCCATCCGGGGTTTCCTGAAAGCTCAAGGCACTCAGATCGATGAGGCTTGAAGAGTTCAGCGCCAGTGCGGCAGTGGGGATGTCTCCGTTTGCGCCTGCAAAATGGCTTTGCGCGGGATCGGCGTAATAACCCTCGTACAGGGTTGCATAGACATCAAAGCCCGTCACCGTGGAGGCAGGCGTCTGCCGGATGGCCCAGAGATTTGAGCCTGCATAGATCCCGTCACTGTAGGGTGTACGCGAGGAGAGTTTGAACCACGCATCTCCTGCTGCGTTGTTGGGACTGGTCTCGGTGGAGTAGCTTGAGCCCGCGTCCAGCATCTCAATCCCGTAGGCGATGCCGCCGTCGAGATTGGCCTCGATGCACCCGCCTAATGAACAACCATAGTAGGAGGCTGCGCCCACCGTCATGGGGCTCATGCGATTGAAGCTGAGCGTGGAATTGCCATCGAGTTTGAAGCCGCGAGCTGCGCCGACGGTGCCGCGAATCAGATTGCTGTTGGCGTCATACCGCTGCATCCCCATGGCGGTCACGCTCAAGGCCAGTCTTGTCGTGAAGTCCCGCCCGGCGGAGGATTCATCCCAGGTGCCGAGCCACCGATTGCCCGTACTGGCCGAGCTGTAAAGCGCGGTATTGTTGCCGAAACTCACTCCTCCACAACCCCACCAGCCGCACCCCCACCAGCCGCCGATCCCACCAAAAATGTCTTCAAATGCATTTCCGTTGGAGCCTGAAGTCAGCCGTAAGCCAACTAGCTGCTCTGACTCTGTCCCCATCCCCAGATTGAGGTTGAGGCTTCTGAATGTGTTATTGGAGCTTCCCGAGAGGAATGCACCATAGCCCACCGAGCTTGGGGCACGCTTTCCCGGTTGAGGGGAACCGTCGTGGCCGACACTCATGTTGAGGGCGGCATTATGGTAGTACACGGGGCTGGGAGCGCCGATCAAATTGGAGTTGGAATCCAGGAGCTGGATGCCGTAGCCCGTGCCCGAGGGCTGCGCGGCATAGGGCGTGTTGGTGCAGTTGCCGTTGAGATCGCAGCAGGAGGTCTCGCCCACGCCGTAGCCGTCTCCCGGACCGATGGACCAACCGACTTGATCCAAATAGATCGCGTTATAGTGGGACTGCCTCAGGATGAGGCCCGTTGCAGAGGTCGGCGGGACTGCTGGTGCCACTCCGGTGCAGGCTCCGTTTGCGGCATGGAGGGTGTAAGGCGCACTGGCGTGGCGACCTCCCACTTCGAGTAAGGATCTTCGGATCTGGGAATGCTTCATGCCCACGGCAACGATTCCTGCCTCTAGAGGCACTACAGGGCAGGTGCCCACACAGGAGTTGGTATAGTGGTACCCGCGCGCACCCATCTCGGTGAGAAAGAAACTCGCATCCTTCACCCTGAGCAGGCAGTGAAGGTTTGGGGCAGTGGAGGTTCCATCGGTTGAGTTGCAGTTCTCAGCACCATTCACAATGGGCTGGAGGCCCGGCTCCATCAGGAGCGTCACGTGATTGCCTGTCACCGAGAGTTCCTGGACCGGGTAGGCGCTGAAGGGGCCTCCGGTGGACGGGTCGTCCAGGGGCTTGAGAAACTTCACCCGGTGAGCCGACTCCGAACCGTAATTAAGGGATGCAGTGAGGCCGGTGAGGCCCACGATGTCGATCGGATCGGACCAGAGTGGCGCACTGCTGCTGGTCGCGCTTGGCCCGGAGTAGCCGCCGAAGTATTGGACCGTAATCGGGTTGGGTTTCCAGGACCCAGCTCCGGTACCGGGCGCTGCGGTCGAATCCATGAGTGCACTGAGGGACACATCGGCTTTGAGTCTTCCGATGAACTGGGCTTTGCCGCTTGAGACGGCGCAGCTCCAATCAAACGCGTGAAGATCGTCACTGATGGTGACGATCGAAGGATCGCAGCCGGGCGCTTCGGTCAGCACGCGGATGGCGTCTCCGACAAACTGGCAGGAGGTGGTCTCTGCACCGGTGCATTCGGTGCTGAGATCTGATTTGTACCACGTGCTGATGCTTCCGGGATGGGACAGGTTGGGATAGGCGGCCTGCACGGGAAGTGTGGCAGGAAGCACCATGAACTGTGTGCTCGTGCCCCAACCTGACGGGACGGTTCCCGCTAAAGTGGAATTGCCTGCGAGATCGGTAAACGCCGAAGCGGGGATCGTGAGCTGTAGATTGCCTGTTTGCGCGAGATTGCAGCCTGCCGCCTGCGTGAGGTTCACTTGAATGATAAATTGGGTGACCGAGGTGACCGAAGGATCCGTGAGCTCGGTCCCCGGGCTGCCGTATGAAGATTCAAAAAAATGGATGGCTCCCGGAGAGGCGCATCCCGACAAAGATCCGCTCCACTGGAGGCTGGATCCGAGGACCGAGGCCGGACTCAGGGGCTCGGATGCAGTGACGAGGTACTGGATCGTGGACGGGGTGTTGGGGTCATACGTCAGCCACGCTCCACCCGTACCATCCTGGATGTAATACTGGCCTGCACCCGAGGCGTAGTAGTTGAACGTGGGGGGAGCAAGGTCCACCACCACGGGTCCTGTGGCATCCCAGGCCGTGGAAAGGTTGGTGTCGCTTGCGTTACTTGCAGAGCTGATCAGGCCCGGATTGATTGCAGGCTGGAGCGAGCCCGCAGTGGTTGCGGCATCGAGATTTGCCGTCAGCCTGAAGGTCATTCCATCGTTCGGGGCGATTTCTTCTCCGGTCCAGGAGAGTACGGTGACTCGATCCCAACCGGTCCCCTCATCGATGATCCCATCCAGGACGGCGCTGGGGGTTCCGGGAGCGGTCAAAAAAGTCCCAGGATCGATCGGTGCTCCAAAAATCACGGTGAACGTGGGTTGGAGGGACTGGGTCGGCAGGAGGGTGTCCGGAGTGATCTGGACGGTGAAGGGGCCTTGTGAGTTGGAGGGGGAGCTCTTGACGAAGGCACGCGAAGCCTGGATTGCCGCATTGCCGGCAGCATCCCGGTGGTCGGCAGTGAGGGTGATGGTTCCAGTCGCCAGGGCCGAGAAGTTGGCCTCGAGACTCCAGGTTCCCCCGGAGACGCACTCTGGCGTACCCAGCAGCAGCGTGCTTCGCTTCACGGTCACCAGGCGCCCCTCCTCGCTGCAGGTCCCTGCGAGTGGATAGGTCTGCTCGTTGCTTGAGTCGATCGTCGCGCCGGCGCTGATGGAGACCGTGGGAACGCCCACATCCCGGACCACCGTGTTGGCCGAGCTTGCAGCCGCGCCCTCGATCGAATTGCCTGCCGGGTCCTGGACGCTTCCGGAGGCAAGTCTCGGGATCACCGTGCCGTTGCTCGAGAGCGTGGCCACCACTGTGAAGCTTGCGTGATTGCCCGAATCGACAATCGTCCAGCCGCTCACACTCGCCGTGCCGGCATTTGAAAAGTCAGCGGCAGTCAGGCTTGAAGCCAGAATGGGTTCCGAAAAGGTGAGGCTGAAGGCGGCGCTCGTGGAGTTGGTCAGAAGTGGCTGAGAGGCAGGGGTGGTGAAGGTGGCGACCGTGGGTGCCGTGGCATCGCGGGTGACCGTAACCGAGGAGGTGGCGGCAGTCCCCACGGGATTACCCACCGGATCCGTGACCGAGCCCGCAGCCAGCCTGGGAATGACCGTGCCCTCGCCACTCACCGTGGGCTGGATCGTGAAGGTCATGTGGTCGCCCGAGTCGGTGATCGTCCATCCCGTGATGAGTGCGGTTCCGGTGCTGCTCAGGTCACTTGCCGTCAGGCTTGCTGGGTCAATGGGCTCGCTAAAGGTGAGGGTAAATGCAGGAGTTGCATTGGAAGTGAGTGCGTTCTGTCCGCCGCTTGCCGTGAAGGTGGGTACGGTGGGCGCAGTCCGGTCCTTGATGATCTCCTCGCTTTGGCTCTCGGTGGGCTGCCCCTGCGCATCCCGCTGCTCCATGCTCAGGGTCAGTACTCCATCGGGGAGGCTGGTGAGGTCCACGAGGGTGGTGAACCGTCCGCTCTCGCAGGTGGGAGGAATCAGGGGAGAAACCGACCCGGTACCGCCAGAGGAAGTGATCGAGACGTACACCGGCTGTCCGTTCACTCCGCAGGCACCTGCGACCGTAAAGCGATTGAAGTTGCTGCGATTGGCGCCGATCGCGGTGCTCGGCGACATGACCAGTTGGATGATCTTGGTGAGCCTGCGGTCGGCCATCGGGTTGTAGGTGAGCCCGCACCCGCTGAGCAGGAGCAACAAGAGGACCGATGATGCCCCAAAGGAGCGCCGGTAGGTCAGCAAACGTGCCACACTGTTATTGTCGGCTAGACACAAGCTTTCCAAAATGTGTCCCGGATGACCCAGTGACACCTGAAAGCCGGGCTTTTTAGGGCCGACGGGGATTTGACGAGGTCAGCTTGTATTGGCTTTGGCGTCCTTGGCGGCGCCCGCTTTCGGCAGGGGTATCAGCGCTGGGCGAGAGCCGGTAAGCGCGGTTTTTCACGACAATGCGCCTGCCGTTTTTTGCGGTGAGGGATCCCTTGAGTCGCTGGACGAGCTTGTAGAATCGCGAGTCGAGCGCGGGATCGTACGGGCAGCGCCAGAGCTGCTCGATCAGTTCCTCCTTGCGCAGGGGCATAGGGCTCGTGGAGAGGAGCTGCTCGAGCTCGTCCAATAGACCGGGGCTGCCGCTGCCGGCAGTTTTTTCAGTGCTGTCCGTGTTCGGAGCAGGGCGCTTGCGATCCTGCTCGAGTGCTGCCTGGAGCGTGGTCCAGAAAATCGACTTCCGGGTGGACGGGTCGTGGCAGAGCCAGTTTCCGTCCTGATCCGCCTCGAAACTCTCGGGACACAAGGCCGAGAGCCGCGCAAATGCGTTTACTGCCCCGGAGCGATCGCCCTCCTGGACGGCTCGTACGAGCTGCCAGCGAGCGTGGTACTCAGGATGCTCACGCACGGCCGGGCCCGGATCGGCCACGAGCTCTTGGGTGAGGAGCGACTTGAGAAGCAGGCGATCGCACTCAAATCGTGCGCGCTCAGCCGACTCCGGCAATCGTGAAAGCTCCATCAAAAGCTCAAGCGCCCGCTCGGCCCTTCCCGCCTGAAAATACAGATCCGCGGCCACGGCACGTGTCCCCGCCGAATCCAGTGGCGTGAGTTCGTCCGAGCAGTCCAAAGCACGTTCGATCTTGGAGATGGCCTCAGGCCATTTCTCACGAGTGCTGAGCAGACAGGCCTGGGCGCGCCAGACGAGCGCCTGTTCGGACGCGCCCTGCATGAGCGCCTCGGCCTGTTCGAGGTAATGGCGCTCAATTTCATGGCGGGCACTGCGGTTGTGCTCAACGCTCAGGTTGTAGGCGCACAGGAAAAGCCCGCGGCGATCCTGGCACTCACGATAGAGGAATTCAGCGCGAAGCTTCTCGAGCTGGGAGAGCTCGTACTCAGCGAGTCGGTGATGGCAGTGGCTGCGAACCCAGTGGAGCTCGGC
The DNA here is from genome assembly GCA_964508305.1 of uncultured Bacteriovorax sp. Taxonomy (GTDB): domain Bacteria; phylum Bdellovibrionota; class UBA1018; order UBA1018; family UBA1018; genus CAIOHW01. The sequence goes on along the minus strand of CAZDSX010000041.1, from coordinate 6,041 downwards.
GCGAAGGAAACGGCCGTCGGGCCGGATTTTTTCAAGCCGCGCGAGTGCCTCGCGAGACTCGCCGCTCCGGTTCAGGATGCGGGCTTCGATGAGGGTTCGTTCCGTGGGCGTGAGCTTTCCGCTGGAAAGCACCCGTTCGAGTCGGTCCTTCCTCGAGTTGAGGTAGGCATCCACGGCGCGCTCGTACTCAGGATGCTGTAGGCGCTCGTTGGTGTTCATGGCTGTGCCTCGGGTTTCGCAGCTGCGCCCTCGGGGCGAAGCAGCTCGCCAAACGTATAATCGACGCGCGTTGAAGCGTCATCCACGCGCCAGAAGCGGAGCTGAACCCGCGTGTCGCCCTCGAACTCCTGGCTCGAGAGGCTGAACCCCGTGCTCCTGCCGCGGCAGAGGAGCTTAAGGTAGTGGCGATTCTCGCAGTTCAGGCGTTCCCCGGTGGCGAGGTCGAGGAGCTCGATGCTGCGGTTTTCGTTCGAGAATTCGGCGCGGTAGCGGATGCTCCGAGTCGCTTCAACGAGGTCGGGTGCCAGGGCCGAGAAATCGCGGCGGAGCTCATGCGCTCTCAGCTGGAGACGAATCTCGCGTGATGCCGCATCGAGCTCGAGCCGTGCTTCGAGACGTCCTTCGAGCTCGGGCGCCCAGCCATCGGATCGCGAGAGGTCTCGAGCGAACACCCTGCGCGTGGCGCGCGATGCGAAGTCGTCACGGGAGCGGAACCTTCCCGCGAGGCGACCCAGGAGGCCCTCGCGAATGGATGCCTCGGGAAATCCGTCGCGCTTTCGGGTGATGCGGGTTCCCGAACGATGGGCGAAGTGAAAGTAGTCGTCCCATCCATCGATCTGGTGTGGGCCGATTCCGAGGAGGATCTCATCGGCCACTCCTGGCATCGGCACGCCTTCGTTGGGTTCGGCAAAAAGAGCGAGGGGATCAGCGCGCAGACGCATGTCGAGGCCGCCGCCGTCGGAGTGGGTGTTCTTGCCGCCGTCGGAGTGGGTGTTCTTGCCACCGTCGGAGTGGGTGTTCTTGCCACCGTCGGAGTGGGTGTTGCCAGCTCGAGGTAACGCGACGTTCGCGGTCCAGGCGCGCGCGGGCAGTGGAATAGATGCCGCTGCATCTCCGTCCGTTCCCGAAACTGGTGCTTCCGACAGCCACGACTGGATGGTTTCGAGTGGGATGGCGAAGCTTGTCCTCTGGAGTGGGATGTAGTGCGCGAGCAGGGCTATGGGCTGCGAGGGGAACGCAGTCAGCAGTCCGCCGCTCATTCCGGGCAGGGTATCAAGATCGGAAGCGCGCAGAAGCACTGCCCCGGAGCGAGGGGAGGCGATCGGCACGGATCGAAGCGATGCGGAAGCCACTTCGCTCCATGCTTCGCCGCTGAAGAAGCCCTGGCCGGCGACACGCTCCGAGAGGAGCCCTCCTTCGAGCGACTTGAGGATCGTGCCGCGAATCGAACGGAGTCTACGGCATTCGCGAGTGAGCCTGGGGGTCAATCCCAGCTCGGCAACATCCAGGCCGAAGTCTGCACGCAGGACGGGCAATTCCTGCCAATCCTGAGCCGACGCCTGAATGCGTACGGAGCCGGTCTTTGGGCCATCGGCAAGGCAGTGGGCATTGGTGAGCAGCCGGCAGCGGTCCTCGAGTTTGAGGAGCGTGGCGGTGCAGCTCAGCGACTTCTCGCTTGAGCGAGAATCGAGGAGATAAAGTCGCGCCTGGTCGTCGATTCGAGTGCGGGCATGGGCGGACCCGGCGACTGCGAGCAGGGCCACGATCGAAAGGATCTCGACGACCGAGTTGCGCAGGGCTCCTCGGGTCGTGCTGAAAGGGCGCTTCTCCATCCCTCCCAGCAAAGCAACGCCAGTGCCACATATGTCATCAATAAAATCAAATGCTTAGCTACATATTTTGATGCTCGACCGTCCACTCAAAAGAGCCCTGTCTAAAACCTAGGCAGTGGGTCCTCCGGGGCCTGCCATCGGGCCGCGAGGCACGTTCGGGCTCGGCATAACGCGTCAGGTCAGAAAGTCAGGATTGGTCCGTATAGATTCCCGGGGGGCTCGGATAGCTTGCTGCGCGTTCGGTTTGGAAACCGTTGGAAAGGAAGTTGGAGATGAAGTCGATTCAGAAAGGTTCTTTGGCCCTGGCAATGATCGCCACCCTGGCGGGGGTGAGCGAGGCGGCCGCCTCCGGCCGTGGCGCCCTCGATGAAGTGCGCACCACGACCACCGGCCATACTTTTGTCCGGGACTACAGTGTCCCGGCGTTCGGCGAGTCCTGGCGTGATCCGAGCGGCATGATCTGGAGCACCGCCTTCATGTACGACGGCAATGTGGCGCGGATGTCACAGCCCGAAGCCGAGAAGCTCTGCCTGCAGCTGGGCGCTCGACTTCCCTCGGCCACCGACTACGAGCGACTTCGCAGCTACATGACGCCGCCGTCAGGAGTCGTGAACGGCGAGATTTTCGACAACGGCAGCTATCGTCCGCAGATTCTTCCGCGCCTGGATCCTTTCTACTTCTGGACTTCCACCGTGCGCGTAGGACTGACCGGGAATGGCTACTCCTACTTCATGGGTGCCACCGGAGAGGTCGGCCACACCACCAAGATCGACGCCCACCTCGGCGTTCGCTGCGTGATTCGTTAATCCATTTCAAAAAAAGGAGCCGCAATATGAAAACCCCATCGATCATGAAACACGTTGCCGCAGCCCTGCTGCTCACCGCCCTGGCCTTGCCAGCAATGGCAGATGCCGTGGTCAATCAGGATCCCGACGGAAAGATTTCCGAAAAGATTCTCGAAGGCTGGAACTTTGCCAGGCTTTTGCAGGAAGACCCGAGGAGCGCAGGGCACTATCCTTACCTGCAAGCCGGCTTCAGCGATGGTTTGCATGAGCTTTTGGGCTATTCGGAACCCAACAGCATCAAGCTTTTGGATCTGATGGAGGTGGGGCCGAATCGTTTGAAGGTGGTTTATGTCCACACCCCCGACAAGAGCTGGCTCTATGACCATGAGTTCATTCGTTACTGCGACATCGCTCAAGAGACTTGCCTCGAGAGAGTCGTCGACGCCCGGAACAAGATGGCGACACACAACCATACCGTCGTTACGAAAAGAGTCGTCGGCTACACCGAGGGAGATGAAAAATTCGCCATTCTCTTCAGCTGTCGCTCTGGAAGCTTGAAGGATCTCGTTGCTGGCGACAACTCCTGGACGGTGGGCGATCTTAAAAAGCGCGTCTCCCTTTCTTTCAGTAGGCTCGATGCATCTTCTGGCTCACAGGCGGATCAATTGATCGAGGAGCTCCAGGGCATCAACTACCGGATCCAGGTCTACCGATCGGGAAATCTGCTTCGCGGATCCCTTTTTACGAACACCATTGCCGCCAAGCTGGGGCCATTCACCGGTTTTCAGGATTTTCAGGCCAAACTTAGGACCGCCGTGACGGCTCACTGCAAGGGGACTTGCAGGATTCTGGATGAGTCTTCGGCGAGCGGTTTGTTCTCCATTCGCGTTCAAGAGCAATAAGACATTAAAAATAAAGGAGTCAAAAATGAAAACACCAAGCAAAATCTTGAAGTCCATTCTGGCAGTATCGGCAATGGCAAGTTGCTTCAGAGCAGTGCCAGCCCGCGCAGGAGACGTAGTGAATGAATCCTGGAGCGGCTCTCGCCAAGCAACGGGAAGTGCCTGCTCGATCACTCATCGGCAACTGGAATACAGCCACCCTGAGCTCTTCATCACTTTTCGAGTGAATGAAAACGAAGGCAAGGGCGATGCCTTTGCTGGCCTCGACCAGCTTCAATCGCTCGATCATGCCACGTTTCAGAAGCTGGCTTTCGGCGTGGATCCGATCAGCCTCGAGCTCAACCGAGGCACATTCAAATACCAGGTGGTGGCCTCGGGATCGTCAGCCACTCAAGGACGAGTGATCCATGCCGTCGGATATGCCGGCGATAGCGCAAGCCCGAAGGATGCCACCCGAAAGCACGAGGTCCGCATGGTGATCCAGGGAACGAAGGAGAATTCCAAGGTCGTCGTTAATGTGACGCACAGCCGTGCTCGCGCCTTTTTCGGCGGCTGGAAGACCACATTTCAGGATGAGTGCGTCGCAGCAACGGTCAGCGGAGGTTCAAAATGAGAACCACCAATCGATCCTCCGTCATCGCAGCCCTCGTGGCAGCAATCGTGGCAGTGCTCACCACCACCTCGCCTAGTCGCGCTGAGCCCGACTGGAATGATCCTGGTATGTGGCTGTTTTCGACAACGGCACTGCCAACGCTTGTCACGTATGTCTCGATGAGCAGCGCCAGAGACAAGAAACTCGCCATTGCCCAGGCCGCACTCGAAGACGTGGCCGTGTACCACGACACCGGTCGATTGACCGGAATCCTGCCCACGGTCGTCGCGCAGCTGCGACAGTCGCAGGGGTGGAGCGAGGCGCAGGCCATCGACTCCATCGAGGATGTCGCGACGAAAGCACTCGAGGAGGGCTCGGGCGCCACCAACGAGAACACGATGGCGTGCCTTCGAGCGGCGAAAATTGCCGAACTCACCGACGAGCAGACTCGGCTCCTCTGCACCAAGCCCAGCCCATTTGTTGCCGAATGCATCCTGAAGAACACCCCCTCGCGCAAGGGATGGGAAATCTTCGACGCCTGCAGCGAGCGCCCCTGAGAGGGCGAAAAATCCGGCTCTACAAACTCGTTCCCCGCCAGAGCGGTGCGCTAGGTCAGAATCGCTGGGTTTTAACACGCGATATCGCGATATGATGCTGTGTCGTCCACGACACAATTTTTTTTTAGCG
>CAZDSX010000041.1:0-1233 GCA_964508305.1 uncultured Bacteriovorax sp. | reverse complement strand
GCCTGCAGCGAGCGTCCCGAGATGGGTGCGGCACTGGGCAATCCCGCCCAAGTCGGAGGCAGCTCCTGCCCCTTTACCCTCACGATCTCCTGCATCGGTCCCGATCTCCGCACCGAACTCACGGCTCGACTGGGCTGCCGGGTCGCTCGTGACCTGATTTTTAGATTGGATGGTGATCTGATCGTCGATGCCGCCGAACTCTCTGCCGATGAGTTCGATCGTCCGGGTTACGACGTCTACCGAATCGAGCGAGGTGACGTCTATGAAGGGTTCAATCACGGTGAATTTGCAGTTTTTATTCCGAAGGGCCTTCGTGCGGGAGCGGGATTTCAGGTCTCGGTCCAGGAGTTCACGATCGACGGCGGAGCCTTCCATCGCCTGAACTGCCAGGCAAGCTCGCTGGGTGCGTCACTAAAGTGACGCAGATGCGGGGCTCAATCGGCTCACGCTTTCAGTTGGGCGGCTGAGGCGGCAGGGTTAAACTCTGTCCACCATGTCCAAATCCTCCCCAAAGCCAGCGGCGGCACTCGCAGATCGCCTTGCCAAGCTTCCGTTCCAAAAAGTCAAAGTCGCTGTCGCCGACATCGACGGAGTGCTGAGAGGCAAGTACCTCGCCAAGGAAAAGTTCCTGTCAGCACTCGACGGGGGCTTTGGGTTTTGCAACGTCGTGCTCGGCTGGGACTCATCCGACGTCTGCTACGACAACGTCAAGTTCACCGGCTGGCAGTCAGGCTATCCCGACGCGATGGTGAGGCTGGACCCCGCCACTTTTAGACAAATCCCCTGGGAGGGTGGCCTCCCGTTTGTGCTTGGAGACTTTGATGGCGAAGCCGCCAAAATCTGCCCGCGAAACCTGCTCAAGCAGGTGATTGCTCGCGCAAAGGCCGAGGGCTTTGATGCCAACTTTGGGATGGAGTTTGAGTGGTTCAACTTTGCCGAGACCCCGCAGAGCTGGGCCGATAAAAAATACGCCCATCCTGATCCCATCACGCCAGGCATGTTCGGCTATTCGGTCGTTCGCACGACCCAGAGCCAGCCTTTTTTTGCGGCCCTCATGGACGAGATGCGGCAGTTCGGCATTCCCATCGAAGGGCTCCACACGGAGACTGGGCCTGGAGTTTTCGAGGCTGCGATCCTGTACTCGGATGCACTCGAGGCCGCCGACCGGGCGACACTGTTTAAGACTGCCGTCAAGGAAATCGGCTCGCGCTTTGGGATCATGCCAAGCTTCAT
>CAZDSX010000040.1:0-25954 GCA_964508305.1 uncultured Bacteriovorax sp. | reverse complement strand
CTTGAGGAGATCAATGTCCGTCACCATTTCCGTGACGGGGTGCTCGACCTGGATGCGGGTATTCATTTCCATGAAGTAGAAGTTCAGGTTCTCATCAACCAAAAACTCCACCGTCCCCACGTTCTCATAGTTGACTGCATTGCAAAGCCTGAGTGCGGCTTCGCCCATCTTCTGGCGGAGCGCTTCATCGAGCACCGGGCTCGGAGCCTCCTCCAGAAGCTTTTGATGGCGCCGCTGGATCGTGCAGTCGCGCTCACCGAGGAAAAGCCGGTTCCCGTACTTGTCGCAAAGGACCTGGATTTCTACGTGACGGGGATGCTCGCAGAACTTCTCGACATACATGGCAGGATTACCGAAGGCAGCTCCCGCCTCGGCACTCACGCGATCAAACGACGATCGCAGTTCCGCGGTCGACCGCACCACGTAGATTCCTCGTCCACCACCGCCTGCCGCAGCCTTGAGGATCACGGGATAGCCGATCTTCTCGGCCTCCATTACTGCAGCATCCACCCCGGGTACCGCCGAAAGCGTGCCGGGAAGCATCGGCACACCTGCCTCACGGGCGATCGCACGAGCACGGGTCTTCTCGCCCATGGCCATGATGTTCTCGGGCGTCGGACCGATGAAGGTGATGCTGCATTCGCGGCAAAGACGGGCAAATTCGGCATTTTCAGACAGGAATCCGTAGCCAGGATGGATTGCATCTGCGCCGGTGATTTCGGCCGCAGACAAGATGCTTGCGATGTTGAGGTAACTCAACTTGCTTTGCGGAGGTCCGATGCAGACGGCTTCGTCGGCGAGCTTGACGTGGAGCGACTCCTCATCGGCAGTCGAATAGACGGCAACGGTGGAAATGCCGAGTTCACGGCAGGCACGAATCACCCGTAGGGCAATCTCCCCGCGGTTGGCAATCAGGACCTTCTTGAACAGTGGAGCCATCGGAGACCCGCCTCGCACGAAATCAGGTTGCGATCACGAAGAGCGGCTCGCCGAACTCAACCGGCTGGCCGTTTTCGACCAGGACCTGGACGACCTTGCCCGGATATTCGGCTTCGATCTCGTTCATGAGCTTCATCGCCTCAATGATGCAAAGCGTGTCGCCCGCCTTAACGGACTGTCCTTCATTGACGTAGTTGGGCTTGTCCGGTGCCGGCTTGCGGTAGAACGTGCCCACGAACGGCGAGAGGATCTTTTTGTGATTGGCAGGTGCGGCGCCCGAAGGTGCGGCCGGCACAGCCGACGAAGCCACCGGAGCTGCAGGGGCAGGGGCAGGGGCCGCAACCGTAGCCGGAGCCGCGTAGGCAACCGGAGCGGCATGCTTGGAGCGGAGCTTCAGGCGCGTCCCGCCCTGCTCCCACTCGAGCTCGGCAACATCGTTGTCGGTCATCAAACCGAGGATGGCTTCCAGCTCCTGGAGCGGGAAAATCCCACCCTTGCCGACTGACTTCGGCTTAGAGGCCGTCCCTGCGGACTTCTTCGACTTAGCCATCTTACTTGTTCGCCTTTTCGACGTAGCTCGAGTCACGGGTATCGACCTTGAGGACATCGCCTTCCTTGATGTGGAAGGGAACCTGGATCACGGCGCCCGTTTCGAGGGTCGCGGGCTTGGTACCGCCCACGGTGTCACCCTTGAAGGCGCTCGTGGTCTCCGTCACCTTGAGAGTCACAAAGGTCGGCAGTTCGATGCCGATCGGGCGCTCATTGAAGTACATGACCTTGATCACGAGGTTTTCCTGCAGGAAGTCCTTGCCGGAACCGAGCTGGTCATCCGAGAGCGCGACCTGGTCGTAGTTCGCCTGGTTCATGAAGTGGAACCCTTCGGCGTCGTGGTAAAGGTACTGCATTTCGCGCTCTTCGGTGTTGGCGCGGTCGAGCTTGTCACCCGAAGTGATCGTGCGTTCGATCACGTTCTGGTTGAGCATGTTCTTGAGCTTGGTGCGCGTGAAGGCGCGGCCCTTGCCCGGGCTGACATGCTGGAAGTCCACGATTTCGTAGGGAGTTCCCTCGATCTCGACCTTGAGGCCTTTGCGAAACTGATTGGTTGCGTACATGGGGGAAGGGTCTAAACCGGCCCCCCGGCCAAGTCAATCTTGATGGCGGTAGCGCTCCACCCTCTGGAGCATGCCCTGAAGGAGCTCAATCTGCCGTCTCCACTTGGCCCGGGCGAGGCCCTGGTCCCCGGCAAAAGCCTGCGGGGCCGGTACGATCTGGGGCGGGGTATAATCCTTGCGGAGGCGGGTCGCCCCTTCCTCGTACATTCGATTCTCGAGCTCGTGCACCAGCTGGCCCACTTCGGGATCCGAGGGCGCAAAATAGAGGAGCATTTTGAAGGCAATCAGCGCCTCTTCGGGCCTGCCCAGCATGAGGGCAGAGTCGCCAAAGAGCCTCTGGGCCACGAGGTTATCGGGGACATCCCGGATGACCGACCTGAGCTCAGTCATCACATCATCATATTGCCGAAGGTCGAACAGGGCACGGGCCAGGGCCACCCGTCCTCCCACGAATCCCGGGTGGATCCTCAGGCCCTCGCGGGCGATCTCGACGGCCTCCTTGGCGAGTCCCGCCTTGCGGTAGGCCTCCGCCAGAGGCGCAAAAATGCGCGACGTCGGATCCTCCTGGTACTTCCGGAGGTAGTCGTAAAGCGCCGGGGAGTGGCTCCCCTTGTTGAATCGAGTGGTCGTCATGACGAATCTATCCCTGGTTTGGCGGGACCGTGGCTCCGCCCTCCTGTGGGGATGAAATCAGACCCGCATCCTTTTCGTTAAGCACTTTCGGCGTCACGAAGATGAAAAGTTCGCTTCGATTGTTGGTGACCGACTTCCCACCGAAGAGCCAGCCCACGATCGGAAGGTCCCTGAGGAGCGGGAAACCATTGGTGCTCTTGCTCTCATCGGTGGAGTAAATCCCGCCGATGACGAGGGTGGAACCGCTGTCGACCAGGACCTCGGTCTCGAGGTTTCGCGGGGCGATGAGCTGGTTGACGATGGTGTCACGGCTGATCTTGAGGTTCATCAGGACGCTGCCGGCATTGGTGACCGTCGGGGTCACATCCAGACCGAGGTTGGCCTGGATGACCTGCTGCGCGGTCGTCGTCACGCCGCCTGAGGTCGTCGTCTGGTTGATCGTGGTGGGCTGCCCCTTGACGATCTTGGCAGTCTTCTTGTTGAGGACCACCAGTCGCGGAGAGGAGACGACCTTGGCGTTTTCCTCGGTCTCCTGGAGCCGAATGATCATGTTGAGACGATCAAGATTGGGGAGGAAGGCGATGGAGGGCGAATAACCAAAACTTCCCCCCCTGTTCTGGCCCTGGGCGGGGGTCAGCAGGTCTCCGGTCAGGCCGCTTGTACTCAACCCATTGTTGAATGATCCCCCAACCCCTCGGGATTCCGCATTGATTCGCGAAAAGCCGAGCGATCCCGAGATGCTCTTGGTGAACTCTTCGGTCGCCTCGACCACCTTGGCCTCGATGAGGACCTGGGGGGTCTGCGTATCGAGCAGTTCGATGAGCTTGCGGATTTTTTCGAGGTTCTCGGAGGTGTCCTGGACGATGAGGCTGTTGGTCCTGGCATCAACCTGGATGCTCGCCGTGGCGGAAGCGGCAAATCCGACAGGCGCACCGGCCCCTCCCACGGATGCCATCGAGGTCCCCATGAGTGCCGCATTGTTGGCCGAGAATGCGTTGAGCACGTTTTGCAGCGAGGTGATGTCCGCAAAGCTGATCGGAAACACTCGAGTGATCCTCGGGGCACTGCGCTCCGTGGCCAGCTTGGCGCGGAGGATCTCCTCTTTTTCGGCAGTCAGGTTGGCCAGCGTGGTGATCCTGAGGATGTTGTTCTTGCGCTCGGCACCCAGGCGACGGGAGGTCAGGATGACATCCAATGCCTGATCCCACGGGACATCGACCAGCGACAGGGTCACCTTGCCCGCAACCCCTTCTCCCTGGATGATGTTGAAGCCACTGGCTTCGGCGATGAGCCTCAAGACGTCGTTAAGTTCGGCATCACGAACCTGAATGGTGACAGGACGACCGGAAAAGCGCTTGCTCTGCTGGGTCTCCATGAAATTATCGAGATTCTTGATTCCTGTTGAATCGGCACCAGCCGAGGAGGTCTCGGCCGATGCGGCAGGTGATTCGGCAGTCGATGCGGAGGCGCCGCTCCCGGAGGCGCCTGACTTGGGGATGACGATCCTCAGGAGCTTTTCCTCGGCCTTGACCTCGGGCTGGACGAAATCCTTGAGCTGGACCACCACCTTGGAGCCTTCGGACCCGGCCTCAGGCCCGAAGGGACTGACGAGGCTCACGGGACTTTCGAACGAACTGGTATCCAGCTTGCGAAGGGCCCGCTGGCCCAGAACGCCGTTTTTGAGGTTGAGCACCAGCTGCTTGTCCTCTGCACTCGACTGGAGGTCGTACTCCAGGGGAGCATCAGAACGGATCAGGATCTCGCTGCTTCCGGCGGAATTCAGGAACTCGATCGAGTCGACCTGGACTGCCAGCGCCCATGGTCCGGCGACAGCCGTGGCAGCCAGTATCAAAATTGCAGCACCCTTGAATGACTTCATCCTGCGTTTCCTCCTGAAACTTCCCAATCCATGCTTATTCCGTGGACTGGGATGCCTGGGATGCCACCGGCGCCGTCTCTGGCGGCAGGCGGATCTCCGTATCCAAAGCCTCTTCACGACCAATTGCGTTGGTGATCTTCTCCCGCACCAGGATCACGTCGGAGCGGATCTCCCGGATGTAACCCTTGCGGCTGCCGATACGCATCTTCTCCGAAACAAAATGGGACTTGCCGGAAGGATCCAGCAGGATCGCACGCAGCCTGTCGGCACCCGTGATCACCCCCACCATCTTGAACTGGTCGACCCCAAAACTCTCGAGCTCCGACAGCGGCGCAGCGGCCGTGGTGCCGGCGACAAAGGGACGCTTGAAGGGGTCACGCATTTCGAGCGCCTGCTCCTCGATATCCGGCTCAGCGGATGCAACTGGAGATGCGACAGGCGAGGGAACCGGCGCGACTGCGGATTCCTCCGCCAGCGCAGCTGCCGCGGGAACGAGGAGTGCTGCTGCGAACCACCAGCGGTTCACCTGCCCCCCCCTTCCCCGGGAGCGCCGCCCGGCTGTCCACCCTGCTTGGCGACGTTGTCTTCCTTGGATGCACTGTAGGCAAAGGTCTTGAAGACGAGTTCTCCCTCGAGCTCGACAAACTTTGCCGCGGCACTCGAGGCCGGCTTCACTGCGAGCTCATCCACCTTGACGGTTCGCTGCAGGCTGGACACCCGGTTCAGGAAGGTGAACAGCTGCGAGAAAACTCCCTTGAAGCGGAACTCGAACGGATATTCGCGGTAATACTCCTGGTCCGTGGTGCTCCTGGGCTTGATCGAAAGGACGGTGAGCCCCGTCTTCTTGGCCTCGGTAACGATGAGCTTCATGAACTCCGGCACATCCACACGATCACTCATCGCCGACTTGAGCTCCATGAGCCTGCCGGAGGCTGCTGCAAATTCAGCGCGCTTGCTGTCGAGGGTCTTGACGAACTCCTGCATCTCCTTGTCGCGCTTTTCCAGTCCCTCGAGGTCCTTCTTGGACTGCTCAAGGGTTGCCTGCCGCTGCCCGTACTCGGATCCCGGGTCGGTTTTGTAGACCATTTCAAAGTCATAGAAGCTGTAGGCGACGTTTGCGGCCGCTACCAGCGGGATCCAGAAGGCGAGGAGTTCCTTGAGGCGATGCGAATCCAAGTCAGTATTTCCTCTTGGCCTTCACCTCGAACGTGGCGACCGATACGCCCTTTTCGTCCTTGGATTGGTTGGTGTTGAGCAGCTGCACGTCGGTGATCAAGTCGCTTTCAGAGAGGCGCTTCATGAAGTCCGACACCAGGTTGAAATCCAGTGCGTTGCCACGGAGCTCTAGCTCGGACTGGCTGACCTTGTACGATGAAAGCCACACTTCCGAAGGGAGCGAGCTGGAAAGCGTCTTGAGGATCTGTACGTTGACTGACTTGTCGGAGCTCAGCTTGAGGATGGTGTCGAGCTTGGTCTTGATGAGCTTCTCATCGGTATCGAGGGCCTTCTTGAGCTCTTCGTACTGCTTGAACTTGGAGAGCGAGGTCTGGAGTTCGGTGGTCCTTTTCTCGATGTCCTGGGACTTCGCCTGCAAGCCGGCCATGAGCTCGGCCTTCTGCTCATCAAGCCAGTAATTGCAGCCCATATAGGCGGCTGCCCCGAGGAGCACCGCACGCAGGACCTGCTTGTTGACCTCCGAGACGTCCAAGCCGGCGCTCATCCCGCCCACAGAGGAACCCGAGCCCGACCCCGCGGCAGCTGACTTGCGATTGGCAAGATTGATCTTGATCATTTGGACTCACCTGCCCTGAAGGCAAGGCCGATCGGAATGGCTGCGATCGGACCGATTGCGGCGATGTAGTCATTGTTAAAAATTGCCGGATCGTAGGAGACCTTGTTGAAGGGGTTGATCAGCTGCGTGGGCAGACCCACCATGTCCTCGACCACCTTGGACAGCCCAGGCACCTTTGCGGCACCGCCCGCGAGGACGACATAGTTGACCGGCGCTCCAGTCGAGGACGCCGAGTAGAAGTCCAGCGTGCGCTTGATCTCTCGGGCCATGTTTTCGGAGGAGACTTGGATGAGGTCATTGACCTCCTGGGGAACTGCTCCGCCGGCCGCGCCGGTCTTGAGCGTCTCCGCATCTGAGAAGGGCAGGTTCAGGTGGCGCTGGATCTCCGCCGTGAGGTTCTGTCCCCCGAGCGCACTGTCTTTGGTGAAAACGGGAATTCCGTCCTGGACGACCTCGATCTTCATCGAAGCGGATCCAATATCCACCACGGCGGCGGACTCGGAGGGATTGAGCGGATAATTGGCCTCGAAGGCGTTTTGGAGCGCAAAGAAGTCCAAGTCCATCACCTTGGGCTTGAGACCCGCATCCTCGATGCAGGACATATATGTCTCGAGAATCGATCGCTTGATCGCCACAAGCAGGACGTCTGCACGCTTTTCCTTGGAGTAGGAGATCAGCTGGAAGTCCATCACGACTTCGGACACTTCGAAAGGAAGGTACTGTTCAGCCTCCCAAAACACCTGGTCGGCGAGCTCCTTCTGGTTGGGAGCTTCGATCTGCATTCGCTTGATGATGCAGGAATTTCCAGAAAGCGAGGCGCAGACCTCGTTGCTCTGGATGGGCGCCACCTTGAGGAGTTCGCGCAGGCTGTCCGTGACGGCAACCGGATTGACGATCTCGCGATTGACGATGGCATCCGGCGGCACCGCGACTTCGGCATATTGCAGCAGCCGCCATTCATTCTTGGTCTTCTTGAGCTCGACGAGCTTGATCGAAGACGAGCCGATGCTCAGTCCGATGGAGGTCTTGGCACCTCCGCCGAATGATAGGCTTTTTAGTTTAGACACTAGTCCTGACACGCTGCCTGCCTTCCCTGGCCTGAATACTGTTAAAGTTTACAGGGCAGCGCAAAACGTTCAACTACTCGGCGCTATTCGAAGGAAATTTCTGCCGATGGTCCCGTCAAAACCACGACGGAGTACCGCTCCGGAGTCTCCGTCAATTCCCTGACGGGGGCGATTCCAAAGCCCGCAACACTCGTCGACTGGGGCGTGGCTTCGCTCCCCAGGTAGGGATCAAAACAGATCCTGGAAAGAAGCCCGGGAATTCCAGCTTCCCTGCCCTTGGCAGGCTCAATCCAGCCCAACTGATCGCGCCGCGAATCCCCTGCGAGGAGCTCGAACTCCGAATCCGGCTCGAAACGCTCAGATGTGCAACTTTCCGCCTGCTCAACCCGGAGTCGCAGGACCTGCGCCGGATCGATCGTCACCCGCAGCGCAAGCTTTCGGGTGCCAGCCTCCCGCTTGAGGCGACTGAAATTCTCGCCCAGTTCCCTCGCAGCCCGAAGAGCGAGCCACTGGGGCGCCCTGTCCATCACCACCGGCACGGCAGAGAGTCCGATGAAAAGCACGAAACAGGATGCGATCACCCACCGGCGCTTGCGATGTGCGCGGGCTTCAAGCTTCTCATGGAGTTCGTAATGCTCCCATTCGGCTTTGGACCAGCGTTCTTCGGGGGAGTCAGTGTCGTGAATTGGGCACATAGTTTTTAGATCTGGAGCGGAAGCCCCAGTACGTCCCCCAGAAGGTACACATAAAGGGCCGCAAGCACCAGAAACGGACCAAACGGGATGGCCACCCCCATCAGGGAATCTGACTGCCCGCGTGACTTGAGGATCCCGGCATAAGACAGCCCGATCACGCTCCCCAAGAGCGAGCTAATGAGGATGATGTGAAAAACAGCCATGGGACCCAGGAAAGCGCCCAGCATCGCAAGAAGCTTCACATCTCCCCCACCCAGGCCCATCCGCCCCTTGGCCTTGAAGTAGCCCCACGAGAGAAGCCAGAAAAACCCGTAACCCACGATGGCTCCTAGGACCGAAGCCACCAGTCCCAGTCCGGGAACCCAGTAGGCCGTAAGCAACCCAAGGACGAGCCCTCCGAGACTGAGCTCATCCGGGATGATCCGGTGCTCAAGATCAATGAACGTGATCGCCACCAGCATTGCAACAAACGGCCAGTCCCGGATCGGGAGGAGCAAGCTGGCTCCAAACCTGGCAAATACAGCCATGAACAGCAGGGCCGTCAGCAGCTCGATCACGGGGTATCGAAGGGAGATCGACTTTTGGCAGCCCCGACATCGTCCACGCAGCCAGAGGTAGCTCAACACGGGGATGTTGTCGTACCAGGCGATCGTATTCCCGCACCCCGGACAACGGCTCCGGGGCCGGACCACCGACTGGTCATGGGGAAGCCTTGCGACCACGACATTCATGAAACTTCCAATGAGGAGCCCCAGGGTGAGCACGACCCCATTCACGAACCATGATGGAATTCCAATCAGCTCCACTCAGGACTCCCTTCTCTGGATGATCCAGCCCGAGAGCAGCATGAGCAGGAGGATCCATGCGGATCCATAAAGTGTTCCTAGAGCCACGAATGATCCCGAGACCGGAACCCCATACGTCACCTTGAAGCCGAGGTTGAAGTGCTCGAAGTTGGGCACGATCATCGATGCCGCCTTGAGGAGCGAAGCCAGAAGGACCGAGTCCTGCTTGATCGCGAGCATCCGGATCTGCGAGACATTCACTCCGACGACGTAGACTCCCAGGGTCATCATCACTGACAGCGAAGTGGTCGAAAAGGTCGAAAAAAAGATGGCTAGTGCCGAAAGCAGCAGCGACTGGATGCAAAGCAGGTAGAGAGCCTGCAGGAGGGTGTCACTGATGATGGCCGGGTTATCCGTCAGCATCCGAAGGATTCCAAGGTAGGCAGCCGAAAGCAGCAGCGAATTCAGCAGCAGCACCCATTTGAGTCCGCCAAATTTTCCAAGCAGGAACTGAAAGCGGGTGATCGGCTTGGTCAGGGCCACGAGGATCGTGCGCCGATCGAACTCGCGGGCCACCATGCCGGCACCGATCATCACGGCCAAAAGGCCATTGCTCAGTGCGATGCCCGTGAGACCAAAGTCCATGACGATGCGATCCGGCCGAATGAAGCTCAACTTGGATGCCAGGACGCCCACGGCAAACAAAAGAACGCTGATGATCACGGTATTGTAGAGAACCTTGTCCCGAAGGATCTCCCTGAAGGTCACCTTGGCAACGGCCAGCACCACGCCGAGGAGAGATGCCGGACGAGCGACGGAAGAATGCGACATGCCGGTCAGTTTGGATGATCCCGACTTTTGCATCAACGGGGTTTTTTGATTAGGATCGGGGCGAACATGAGCTCCGCACAGTCCAATCCGATGCTCCAGATCCAGGGGATCCACCAGGCCTTCAGGACCGGTTTTTGGCTCAAACTTGCCCCCATCCTCCACGACATCTCCTTTGAGATCCCCAAGGGCTCGATCACGGGATTCCTCGGACCCAATGGAGCAGGCAAGACGACCCTGATCCACCTCATCATGGGGATCAAGCGCCCCAAGGCCGGCCGCATCCTGCTCGAAGGGATTCCGGTCGACTCAACCGAAGCGCGCCTCAAGATGGGTTACCTTCCCGAGCGACCCTATTTTTACGAACATCTGACCGGCGAGCAGCTCCTTTACTTTTTTGGCCGCCTCTCTGGACTCAGCGACGGCGAGATCGCTTCCAGGATCCCGCGTGCGCTGGATCGCGTAGGCATGGCGCATGCCCGGCACAAGGAGCTTCGTGCCTACTCCAAGGGCATGCTCCAGCGCATTGGGATTGCGCAGGCCATCCTCGGAGACCCGCAGTTCATCGTGCTCGATGAGCCCATGAGCGGTCTTGATCCATTCGGTCGAAAGGAAATCCGGGAACTGATCCAGGATCTTGGCTCGGAGGGACGCACGATCTTTTTTAGCTCCCACATCATCCCGGATGTTGAATCGATCTGCGACCGAGTGGTCTTGATCCAAAAGGGCCGACTCATCGGGAATGGCCCGATCCGTGAACTCCTCGGACAACAGGCCAAGTCGATCGAGATCGCCTTTTTAGGCCTGGATGAGGGCGCCGCACGCTCCGCCGGCGGAGGAGCCTGGCTCAAGCTCCAGCAGACCCCCGACGGACTCTGGCGCGGGCACGTCAAGACCGCCGACGAGACTACGCCGGTGTGCTCAAAGATCCTCTCCTCCGGGGGACGGCTTGCCGAAATCACCCCCCAGCGCCCGTCACTCGAAGAGTGGTTCACACGGACCTAGGGGCTGCGTTCTACCGAATATAATTTCCGAAACAGGTTTCGCGGTACTCGCCCGTGCGTGGCCAGCCGGAACGATGATCGAGTGCCTCGGCCTCCTTCCAGCCCCGCTCCTTGCACTTGCTCTGGATCTCTTCGGGAGTCCAAAAGCTCATCGATAAGCCAAAGCTCTTGGCAGAATCCTTGGAACAGACCAGGACTTCGATGCGGTCGGAAGGAGTCAGCTTTCGTCCTACCGGCACAAGCCTGTCCATCATCGAAACTGAATCGGTGACTGCGATCGAGCGAAAGAACTTTTGGCCATTGAGCCAGATACGAAAACTCCTGCCCCCCCCCAGCACCACGACGCTTTTTCCCGCCTGCCTGGCTCGCTCGGAATCCGAAGGCTCCACAAGCACGCAGCTCACTCCATCGGCATCCCGCTTCTTGAGCTCATGCCCGGTGGCAAGTCCGAGCGCCTCGACCATCTTGCCAAATCGCAGGTCCAGGTAGGCCGACTCCACGGGCGGGAGTTCAAAACCCAATTCGCGGCGGGCGCTGTGCTCATGCAAGGATCCCAGAGCCCGGTAATCAGGATGGAGTGCGGGAGTGAGTGCGTCGGCCTCCTTGGGCTTTCCACTCTTGAGGAGAGTCGCGCCTCGCCAGTGGAGCACAAAGTGCGGATCCCGCCCGGCGCTCAGCTCAAAGATCTGGTCCTCTCCCGATACCGCGAGGCGCTTGAAGTGCACGTCCCCTGCCAGTTGTTCGCGAAGCCCTGGATACCGCGTGAGCAGGTAGCGCGAGTCGGCGAGCGAGCGGATCACCCCCCAGGGATCAGGGACATCCCCCTGGCGCAAAGCCCAGCGAACAGAATGGTGCCTGCGATCCTGGGTTTCCAAAAAGCTTGGATCCAACAGGTCGACCATCTCCATCTCGGGATGCGTGTAATAGATGTAGGGTGAGGCATCCCACTCCACATTGTAAAAGTGCGCCTTTTTTGAGGGAACCTTCTTGAGTGCCTCGAGGAGACCCTCCACCCGGGTCCCCTTGTCGGCAACTTCGCTGTAGGAAGCCACGACCTGCATCATCCGGGGCCCGGAGCAAACGGCAAGTGCGATAAAGAAGGCAACGCGCTGTCCACGACTCACCACGAGATCACGCATCGTGATCGCAAAAAGCAGGAGGCCCAGTGGCACGGCATATTCAATTCCCCGGGGATTGAGCGCCGAGAGCACAAAAAAGATCAGTGTCGAGATCCACACCCATCCAAAATGGGAATCCTTTTGGCTGAGCCGCTTAAAACCCCCGGATAAAAACGAGGAGACCACAATGAGGTACAAAAACGGGAGGTAGAGCCTGATGAATTTGTCAGTGGACCAGGGAAAAAGCTCCATCCCAAAGTCGAGCTTGGTCTTGCCCGCCTCAAAAAGAGCAATCACCAGGTGCCTGAACCCCATGAAGAGATTTCCAGGAAAATGCGGGTTGGCAATCAGCCCTGCCATGAGCCCAAGCGTTCCCCAGACAAGCAGCCTGAGCCTTGGGCCCTTGGGCTCGAGCCCCACTGCCCAGTAGGTGACAAGCACGATCATCGGCACATAAAAGCTGTGGTAGCTCCACGAGTACAAAAGTCCCGCCACAAACGCCCAGCCCACCCGATTGCGAACCAACGCATGGAGCAAGAGTGTGAACCAGAGTATCGCCAGTAGATGTGGCCTGAGCATTCCGAGGCGGATCATGAGGTAGGGATCGAGTACCAATCCCGTAATCAAGATGGCTGACCCCACCCACGCTCCCGCCTGCCCGGCAATCAGTGCAAAAAGGGCCAGCACGACAAGACTCGCGGCGAGCGGCACGACCTTGAGCACGGCCGCCTCCCCCCCCACGGCATAAAGCCCACGGTTGACCAGGTGGAAAAGGAATTCCTTGTCCGGGAACTGCCTCTCCCAGCCAAGCCCCGTGAATTGGGGAAGCTTGGAAAGCCAGAGCTTGCCTGCCGCCGCCGTCTCGCGCGCAAGCCCCAGATGAAAGTAACGGTCCGGATCACCGAGCGGGATCGAAGCGGTGCGGGCCTGGACGGCCCAGAGCAGTGCACAGCAGGCGATGACTGCAAGCACCCAGGGTAGAACGCGGGAGAACCTCATGGGCGGAGAGTTCCATGGAAAAGCACCTCAGGGCAATGGGTCATCCTGTTTACTTGGTTGCATGCCTGGGCATATCCTTTCGATCATCCATGAAGCTGACACTGATCGTCCCCATCTATAATGAACGGATCTACCTGCCGGAAGTCTTCAAGCGGATCGTCGGCGCAGTCTACCCGGAGGGCATCACCTCACTGGAGATCATCGCCGTAGACGATGGATCAGATGATGGCTCGGCCGAATGGCTCAAAACCCTCGCACTAGACGGCAAATGCGGACTTCCCGTCAGCCTCATCCTCGAGCTGAATCCTTCAAACCGAGGGAAAGGACGCTGTGTCCGGCAGGGGATTGATCGCTCGACGGGCGACTTTGTGGTCATTCAGGATGCCGACCTAGAGTACAATCCCAGCAATTTGAAAGAACTGTTGGAACCACTCCTTTCCGGCAGCGCGGATGCCGTGTTTGGTAGTCGGTTCCTGGGCACTCCACGGAGGGTCATCTATTTTTGGCATGCGGCGGCCAACCGGGCTTTGACAGGGCTCTTCAACCTGCTCTTCAACACCACCCTCACGGACATAACGACAGGGTACAAGGTATTTCGTGGCGAAATCCTGAGGTCAATGATCCTTAAACAGGATCAATTCGGAATCGAGGTTGAGCTTGCCGGGTCTGTCGCCTTGGCAAAACTCAGGCTATTTGAGGTCGGCATCAGCCACCATGGTAGGACCTACTCGGAAGGAAAAAAATTCCGTCGGTTGGACGCGGTTGCTATTGGGCTGCTGATTCTCAAAACCGCCTTCGTGCGCCCAAGCCCTTTCAAGGCTGGAATGCGTCAAACACTGACGGCCCTCTATCATGCTGCCTACCTGCTGTACGCCCAACCGCTGATCAAATTATTGAAGAAAGTTAATATCATTCAAAAAACGCCCTCAAGAGCCGCTCGTCGAATCCTTGAAATCGGATCTGGAGTGGGTGGAGTGACGCAAGGGCTTTTATGGGGTGATGTTGTGGTGGCAAGCGACATCGACGAGGATTCGATCCAGTTCATACGTAGCCGATATTCGTTTCATCCAGGTTTCAAGGCGGTTCGCTGGGATGCCACTCTAGCGGTGGACGACGCCCAGACCCCACCAGAGGTTAGCTGCGGAGGTTTCGATCTGATCGTTGCTTTCAATGTCCTTGAGCACATCCAAAACGACGCGCAAGCACTTCGACAGTGGAGCCTCCTACTGGCCCCGGGTGGTACCATCGTGATTCTTGTTCCATACTCCCAGGCCCTATTCTCGCCGGTTGATCGAGCAGTCGGCCATTACAGGCGCTATTCCAAAGCCCAAATGGAGAACCTGGTGTCCCAATGTGGGGGCAATCCGATCGAGATACAGTTTTGGAATCCGATTGGAATACTCGGATGGATCTGGAATTCAAAGATCCTTCGCCGCTCTCAGCTTCCTGAGGGACAAGTTGCTCTCTACTCACTCATCAAGCCACTGATTGCTCCACTCGAAGCTTTCTTTTCACGCTGGATCGGACTCAGCTTGGTCTGCGCGGCCAGATGGGACTCAACAGTACTGTCCGGTCAAAAATCAAACTCCGTCCTTTAAGCTAGCCTTTGGGTGTCATAGCTTGATGCAATGACCCCCAAGACTCGTATCTCTATTCTCACGCTCGCGACCTGCTTATCGGCTGCAATCCTGTACTGGATCGATCAACGCACGGTGGGACGTGTACTGGCTGATCCTGATCGCTACCTCCACCTAAGCATTAATCGCATGCTCGCAGAGTCCGGGCAGTGGGCTCTCGACGCACTCCCTCAAGTACATGGCCTCGGATGGGATAAGTTTTTTCCTGACAAGGAGCCCCTTTTCCATACGATCGGCGCTCTCTTACATCGAATCGGGGGGGAGCCCGGGTCGCTCCTTCTTCCCTGGATCTCCTCCACGGCAGTGCTGCTCGCCATGGCACTCCGAATTCGCCTGACAAGCAGAGCAGGAGCGGTGGGCAGAAAGCCTATCCTGAAGGACCCATGGCTGCTCGCTCTCGTGATTTCATCTATCGGGTTCTTCAGCAATCCAAACATCCTATTTCGCTTCAACCTCATGCGGTCCCACACGCTGGGCGTAGCTTTTTTCCTTCTGCTAGACTCGGCACTCCTGATCCAGAGCAGTGCTCTGAGCTTTCTTGCAAGCCTATTGTTCGCACTCTCTTATCACGCATTCTATCTCCCCCTGCTTCTGCTCGCCTGCCACTTAGGAGCCCAAGGAATAGTTGCCAGGGGGCGGACCATGGGCGAACTTGCTGGCCAGCTCCGGGGCTGCGTTGGCTGGGGAGTCCTCGGCATCCTCTCGGGTCTGATCCTCAGCCCGAGCTTTCCTGGAAACGTCTCAATGACTTGGAGAGTGATGCAGATTGCGCTGTTCGAAGTGGGTTCCGCGAATCTTACCTTCGGTGGCGAGCTGTATCCCATCAATACATTATCTTTACTACGAGCGCATGGGGGCTTTCTCGCGATGACCGTGGTGCTTGCCTTTGGTTTTGGTAGGGCACGGAAGTGGGCTATTGACGAACTTAGGCCGGCTCTTGCAATTGCCGTGTTTTGGGTGCTCATGCTCAAAAGTCCTCGAGCAGGGGAATATCTACTGCCGCTCATGATCTCGCTAGTAGGCTCCGTCCTGCTCTCAAACTCAGAGCTGGCGGTCAGTCGAAGAGAGAAGATCGCCTATCTGCTGTTGCTACTTTCTCCGCTGGTGCATCCAACATCGCTCGATTTTTACTCCAAACCGGGCCGCTCCGATTCTTTAGTCACCCCAACCCTATTGAACGCAATGAGGACATTGCCGGAGGAAAGGCCCCGTTTTTTTAACATCGACTGGGACATCTCTCCCCAACTGATCTATGCAAATCCGAAAATAACGGTGGTCGATGTCCTGGATCCCAGTCTGCTGCTTGCATATGACCGAGACCTTCACGAGTGGCGAACATCGCTCATCGAAGGTCGCATGCCCGATGTGACAGGCTTTCTGACAAAGGTTTATCAGGCAGATTATATTGCTACGGTGCAACCCCGACTGATCCCGTTATTCGATAGAGATCCCACACTGATTCGAATTTTTCCGACAGGGGACACCAAGCCCGATCCACGTAATATCGCGATCTACAGGATCCAACGAGCGTCCAGAGACCACTTTGTGACTGCATACGAGAACCTTGCGGGCGTGGACGGCCTCAACCCGGAGACTGCCGTTTCACTGAACCCGCGGGACTCGAGACTACACCCACTCACCGCTAAAGCGGGAATGGGTGTGGCGGGAGGTCCGACCTATCTAGATGGTGGAGCGCTGTTTCCAAGACTTTCGATCCAGCCCGGCCTACAGGATGGACGTGCCGACCAAATCAGGTGCTTTAAGGCATCCCCAAGTCCGTTAGAGATTTCGAGAAGTGCCGGCTCGACTGTGCTTGGAATAGGTGGCGGGAGTTACCTTAGGATCTGGCTCAACGGAAAAAAACTTTATAACTCAATCACCTCACCCTCCGAGGCCGCCCTGGTCCACCAGCTCGTACGTCTCCCCAGGCCCATGGCTCCACGTGATCAACTGGAGGTCGTGGCCTGCTCACAGGTCACTGGTACCGTACTTGGAATAGCTCTCTCGACCTGGAACGATAGGGAGCTCATCACCCTATGCAAAGCCAAGCAGCGGTACAATCAGGAGGACTCCCTCCCCGCCCTCAGCGATGCCCTGACGTGGCCCCAAGTGGGCTCGCTCCAGCCTACGTGCATCGGAGCCCTGGCAAGAGAGCAATAAAAAAGCCCCTCCTGCCGCTGCAGGAGGGGCTTAGACCATATCTTTATCGGCCTGGTTACAGATCCTGCACGTTATTGTTAATCACACCCGTATCGCTCATTGACCAAGTATCGTTGGTATTCGTATTACCCGTATTGAGGTTACTAGCGGCACCGGCCAAAAAGCTGGTCGCTGATGATGAGTAAGTGTTTGCAGGGATGCTTGCCGCTTGGGTGGTCATCGAGGCAGGGAAATAGTGGTTACCGCCATTGGCCGCAGTTCCGCAAGCAGTCGCCCCACTACCTGCGTTGTAGTTAAAATTACCTGCCGTGAATCCCACATTGTAGCGGGTTTGCCCGGTTGGAGCTGTGAATCCGATGTTCGACAGGCAGCTCGAATAGGAACTTTGCTCAACAAAATAGGTCTTTTCGACTGTGAAGATGGCTCCGAGGCTGACACGAGCCTCTGCCTGCTTGGCCTTGTTCTGGAACTTGGAATACTGGGGCACCGCAACCGATGCCAGGATCCCGATGATGGCCACGACCACCATGAGTTCGATCAAGCTAAAGCCCTTGGAATTCAAACGTAGACCCTTGAACATACGTGCCCCTTCTCAGTGCAGAAATTGGAATGCGATTAGCCTTAGACCAAAGTTTACCCCTGCCCCCTTGAAAAACAAGGCCGGAATGACTCAATGTGTTCTCAGTGGGCCAACCTCAAGTAACTCCTGCGCCTGTACTCCCTCCGATCCGAAATTGGTCCGCCCCAGTGTCCAAGATTTTGACAGTCACTCTGCTGCTCCTTGCGGCCGCTGCGCTCAACCACGAACTCCGGGAGGCCGACAGCCAGTTCGTTGAACCACCGGCAAGCCTCGAGCAAGCCCCCCACCCGCAATTGGTGGAGATCTCCAGCCTCGGCCAACTACCCGCCACCATCGACGCAATCCTCATCCGAAGCCTCGGAGACCCAGGCTACGACCCGGTCGCCCCAGGCACCCATCCGCCCCTGTACTTTGAGCTCATGCTGGCCACCGCCCTCGACCCCAGATTTGAGGAAATTTACAGCTATGGAGCGAGCATCCTCTCGATCGTGAGGCGCGATGGACCGGGTGCCGCCGATCTCCTCGAGCGGGCTCACCAGCAGATCCTCCAAGGGAGGTTTGCGTCCCACGCCATCCTTCTTGAGATTTTCAGGGGGTACAACGCACTGTTTGAGACTGAACAGCTCGAGACGGCGATCAATGCATTCACCACCGCCTCCCGACTCCCCAACTCGCCTCCCTACATCACTCAGCTGCTCCAAAGGCTCGCGACTCGCGAGGGGCGGATCACCATAGCCTCCCGCACGCTCGAAGCCCTGCTCAAGCGGTCAAACGATCCCAAGACCCAGAAGTCAATTGAGGCTCGCGCGGCCCAGCTCGAGATCGCAAAGCGTCTGGCGGCAGTGGACGATGGATTCAGGGCGTGGCTGGGGAGACGGAGACCCACTTCGGATCTCTTCAACCGATTCCGAGGCCAAGGCCATGCGGACCTGCGCTGGGATGAAGTGCGCGGCCAAGTGGAGACACTTGCGCCCAGGGAGATCCTCAAGGGGATCTACTGACTACTTGCCCGCAACGGCAACGACTCGGTTGCGCGTGGTCTGGAGCAGGCGAGCGGCCTGCTCCTCGTTGCCTGACGATGCCGTGATCGCCTTTTGAACGAGGAGTCGCTCGACTTTTTTAAGGAAGCCATCGAGTGAGATCGGCCCCTTGGTCAGATCCGGAAGCTCGATCGTGAACGCAACGCGATCGGATCCCCCTTCGATGCCACCTGCAAGCGGATCGGAGCGAAGCGCCCCCTCAAGGGAGGACTCCGAGATGGATGTGCCGGATTCGAGCGCGACGGCCCGCTCCATGACATTTTCGAGCTCGCGCACGTTGCCCGGCCACTTGTGGGATTCCAGCGCCTTGAGTGCAGGAGGGTCAATGCCCTCGAGCTCCTTGCCGAACTTGGCGTTGAACTTTTTAAGGAAATGCTGGGCCAGGATCGCGACATCGCCCTTGCGATCTCGAAGCGCCGGCGTCTCGAGCATGATCACATTGAGTCGGTAATAGAGGTCCTCGCGGAAGGTCCCCTTCTTGACCGCGGTCTCGAGGTTGCGGTTGGTCGCAGCCACGATCCTCACGTCGAGCTTGATGTCGTCATTGCCACCGACTCGGCGGATGACCCTCTCTTGAAGCGCCCGGAGGAGCTTGACCTGCATGGGAAGCGGGAGCTCGCCGATTTCGTCCAAAAAAAGCGTTCCGCCATTGGCGACTTCAAAAAGCCCGGGCTTGTCAGCAACAGCACCCGTAAAGCTGCCCTTTTTGTGGCCAAAGAGTTCGCTCTCGATCAGGTTTTCGGGGATCGCTCCACAATTGACCGGAACGAAGGCTTTGCCTTTGGCGGCACTCTGGTCATGGAGCTCACGGGCCACGAGCTCCTTGCCCGTGCCACTTTCGCCGATGATGAGGATGCTCGACTTGGTGGGTGCAACCCGCTCGATGAGCTTTTTGAGCGCCTCAACGGACTTGGATTTGCCAATGATGCGCATGAAATCTCCTTAAAATCCTAGACGCCGCCGGCCATCTTGAACATCGGCAGGTACATCGCCACCAGCATCCCGGCAACGGCGCCACCGAGAAATACCAGGATCAGCGGTTCGATGAGCTTGCCCATGGCGGCCACGGCGGACTCCACCTCGGCCTCATAAAAGTCGGCAACTTTTTCGAGCATCTTGTCGAGGTTACCGGTGGCCTCACCCACGCCGATCATCTGGACTGCCATGCGCGGGAATACGGTGAGGCGGCTCACGACCGCACCGAGCGTCTTTCCAATCTCGACCTCGCCACGGATCTTGCCCACGGCCTCGGCAACGACTGCGTTTTCGACCGTGTTTTTGCAAATATCCACTGCATCCACGAGATTGACGCCTGCGGCAAGGAGCGTCTGCATCGTGCGGGCGAAGGCCGCAATGCTGCTCTTTTGGATAAGATCACCAAACAGCGGCAGTCCATACAGGAACTTGTCGAAGACGACCTTGCCCTCGGGGGTCGCAATGAAGCGGATAACCGCGACGGCTGCGATCCCCACCGCTCCAAAAATCACCATCCAGTGGTCACCCATGAAATGCGACATATTGATCACGATCTGGGTGGGAAGCGGCATCTCCCCTCCATTGGAGGTGATCATGGACTCGAACTTGGGGATCACGAAAATGAGCATGACGGCCACAATGAGCACTCCCACCACCGAGACGATGGCTGGATAAGTCAGCGCGCCGATCACCATCTTGCGGAGTCGATCCGTGTCCTCCAGGTAACGCGTGAGCCGCTTGAGGACGGTATCGAGCGATCCTGATGCCTCGCCTGCCCGCACCAGCGACACATAGATCTTGGAAAAGGCCTTTGGATATAGCGCCAGGCCTTCCCAGAAAAAGGCCCCCTGGTTCACGCGCTCCTTCATCTCGGTGAGGATCTTCTTGAGCGAGGCATCGATCGTCTGCTCGGCCAGGATGTCGAGTGCCTGGACGAGCGGGATGCCCGAGCTCACCATGACCTGGAGCTGCCTCGTGAAGAGGATGCGCTGCTTGAGGTCGAGGCTCGGCTGGGCCGGGGCACCCGTGAGGGAGAACCCGGCAAACAGGCTGCCTTTCGCCCCTCCGGATCCGCGCTTGGGCGAGATCCGGGTGGGTCGAACCCCCTGCTGCCGCAAGCTGACTCGCACGTCTCCCTCGGAGGGAGCGGAGATCGTGCCCTGCACCCTTTTTCCCGAACGATCTACGCCCTGGTAGTCAAAGTCCGCCACTCATCAGCTCCCGGGGATGCTTGCCAGCATCTTGGCCAGTTCGTCCGGGAGCATCGAGTACTCCAAGGCGTCAGCCTTGCTGAGCTGCCTGGCACGCACCAGCGCCTGCAGGCTCTGGTTCATCGTCATCATCCCGCTCTCTTCCTGGCCCGACTGCATGGAGCTGTAGATCTGGTGGAGCTTGTCCTCACGGATCAGGTTTCGGATGGCCATGCTCGGGATCATCAGCTCGGCTGCCATTGCGCGGCCTGTTTCGTGGCTCTTGGGGATGAGCTGCTGCGACATGATGGCCTGCAGGGTGAAGGAGAGGACCTGCCTGATCTGCGGCTGCTGGTGCGATGGAAAGACGTTGATCACTCGGTTGATCGTCTGGACCGCACTATTGGTGTGGAGCGTGGCGAACACCAGGTGTCCGGTCTCGGCCATGGTCAGGGCCATCTCGATCGTTTCCATGTCACGAAGCTCGCCCACCAGCACGTAGTCGGGGTCCTGGCGAAGGGCGCGCTTGAGGGCCGAGCCAAAGCTCTTGGTGTCCACGCCCACTTCGCGCTGGTTGACGATGCAGTTCTTGTTGGGATGCACGAACTCGATCGGATCCTCGATCGTGAGGATGTGTCCGAACTCGTCGCGGTTGACGAGGTCAAGGAGCGCAGCAAGAGACGTTGACTTCCCCGATCCTGTCGGACCGGTGACGAGGATGAGTCCATTGGGCCTGCGGATGATGCGCTTGAGGACCTGCGGCAGCCTGAGGGCATCAAAATCCGGGACCTGGAAGGGAATGCGACGGAACACCGCCGAGATGGACCCCCTCTGGAAGAAGTAGTTGGCACGAAACCGGGAGATTTCCTTGATGCCGAACGAGAAGTCGATTTCAAGGGTGCGCTCGAACTCCGACTTCTGCGAGTCGGTGAGCACGGAGTAGCAGAGCTCC
Source organism: uncultured Bacteriovorax sp. (assembly GCA_964508305.1). Taxonomy (GTDB): domain Bacteria; phylum Bdellovibrionota; class UBA1018; order UBA1018; family UBA1018; genus CAIOHW01. The sequence goes on along the minus strand of CAZDSX010000040.1, from coordinate 4,569 downwards.
TTGGTGTCCTGCGCCGTGAGGGGCTCGCCCTTGACCTTGACCATTCGGCCCATGATCCGGAACTCGGGCGGAACACCGACGGTCAGGTGGAGGTCGGATGCATCCTGCTCCACCATGGCCTTGAGATAGGAATTGATCGAGATCTTGGCAGCCATCGGAATCAGCTCTCCATCGTAAGGGCAAGCGCCTCTTCCAAGGTTGTACGGCCATCCGCAACACGGCCAAGGGCCGAAGCACGGAGGCTTCGCATGCCTTCGGCAACGGCCTGCTTGCGCAGTTCAATGACGGACGCACCCCGAAGGACCATCTCCTTGAGGGTAGTCGAGAAATCAAAGACCTCATAGACCGCCACGCGGCCCTTGTATCCCGTGTTGTTGCACTTCTGGCACCCACGCCCCTTCATCGGGGTGGCGCGTGCGACCTCTTCCTTGGTCATCCCGACCTCGAGGAGCTTTTCGGGCGGAATGCTCACCGGGGCCTTGCAGCCGGCGCAAACCGTCCGGAGGAGCCGCTGTGCGACGATCGTATTGAGTGCCGAAACCACGAGGAACGGCTCGATGCCCATGTTCATGAGGCGGGTGATGGTGCTCGGAGCATCGTTGGTGTGGAGCGTGGACAGCACCAGATGTCCGGTGAGCGCCGCCTGGATCGCCACTTCAGCGGTCTCGTAATCTCGGATTTCGCCCACCAGGATCGTATCCGGGTCCTGGCGGAGCAGCGTACGAAGTACGCTCGCAAAGGTGAGGCCGATGTCCTTGTTGGTCTGGACCTGGTTGATGCCTTCGAGGTTGTACTCCACCGGGTCCTCGGCCGTGGAAATATTGTCCGTGATGACATTGAGCTCGGCCAGGGCCGAGTAAAGGGTGGTCGTCTTGCCGCTTCCCGTGGGGCCGGTGACCAGCACCATCCCGTTGGGGGCGTAGATGCCCTTCTTGAAGATCTCAAGCTGCTTGGCCTCGAAGCCCATCTTCATCATGTCGAGCTGGAGATTGCCCTTGTTGAGCATGCGCAGCACGACCTTCTCACCAAAGAGAGTAGGCATGGTGCTCACGCGAAAATCGACTTCTGCGCCCCCCACCTTGAGCTTGATTCGACCGTCTTGTGGGATGCGGCTTTCGGCGATGTCCATGCGGGACATGACCTTGAAGCGCGCCACGACCGCACGCTTCATCTCGAGCGGCACGTCCGAAACCTCCACGAGCGCCCCGTCCACGCGCATGCGGACACGGAATCGCTTTTCGTAGGGCTCGACATGGATGTCGCTCGCCATGCGGCGGATACCCTCGGCAAGGATCCCGTTGACGAATGCGATGACCGGCCCGTCGATTTCCCGGCTCTGGTCGAGGTCGTGCATCTGCACGGTCTCGACGACCATCCCACCGCCGTCGTCGGGCTTGTTTTCCTTCTTGAAAGTCTCGACGGCCTTGGCCGTGAGGCTTGCAGCTCCGTAGTACTTTTGAACCGCCGTCTCGTAGGACGAGATCGATGTCAGCACCAGCTCCACCGTAAGCTTGGTGAGGAACTTGATCTCCTCGATCTTGGCGTTTGCACTCGGATCCCAGGTCGCCATCACCAGGACACCGGCATTGGCCTGGATGGGAAGCGCACCCACCTTCCTGACCACGTCTGCCGGGACAAGCTTGATCACTTCGGGCGAAATCTCGAACTTGCCGAGGTTGATGCTCGGCAGGCTGAACTTCTGGCTGAGGTACTGGAGCAGGCGCACCTCGTCGACCACCTTCTTTTCGATCAGGTGCTTGATGTGGCTCTTGCCCGTCTTGTTGGCCTCTACGGCCTCATTGAACTGGGCAGGCGTGATGATCTTGTCGTTGGCCAGAAGCTGCGCAAGTGCGCGGGACATAAATGAGAATCCTCGTCCCAAAGTTTGATTGGCACGTGGATTGAAGTCAACGCGTTAAGTCCCCATTGCAGCTAAACGCCAAGGATTTGACGGGCGCTGGTCACATCTTGCGCGATCTGGGCACTGAGCTCTGCAACGCCTGCGAACTTGCGCTCCTCCCGCAGGCGGATGACGAAGTCCAGCTGGATCCGCTTGGAATAAAGCGAATCGGCACCGTGGCTGCCTGCCAGGAGATGGGTCTCGGCACACGCGACCGTGGCTCCTCCGGAATGAAACGTGGGTCGTGTCCCGATATTGGTCACGCTCGGATAGCGGACGCCGTCAATCGTCGACCAGGTGGCAAAAACCCCGTGCGGCAGGATGATCTTTTCGCCCAACGCGAGATTGGCCGTCGGGAAACCAATGGTCCTTCCGCGCCGATCCCCCTGCTGGATCGATCCGCGATAGAAAAATGGGCGTCCCATGAGGCGTGCAGCCTCGCCCACCTGCCCCTGTTGGAGCAGGAGACGGATGATGGAACTGCTCACCACTTCCTGCTCCACCCGCTGGGGAGCAACGACGGTGAGTTCGACTCCCGCTTGTTCACAAAGTTCCTGCAGGATCTGGAGATGCCCGCTCCGCTCCTTGCCGAAAGTAAAGTCATAACCCACTACTACTGCTCGCGCACCCAGCGCACCCAGGAGCGTGCCATGGAAGAACTCCTGCGGAGTCGTCTTTGAAAAAGCGAGATCAAAAGGCTGCTCCACCACTCGCGAGATCCCGAGCGAAAGGAGGGTATCCCGCTTTTCGTCATAGGTGAGCAGGAGAGCGGGAGCGCGGTCCGGGCGCAGCACGCTCTGGGGGTGTGGCCGAAAGGTGAATGCGATGGGCTCGGCCCCGAGTGCAACCGCCTGTCCGATCGCCACGCGCACGATCTCCTGGTGCCCGAGGTGGACCCCATCGAAGTTACCGATCGTGACGACCGAACCCTTCACTCCGTTCCTTAGGAGATGAAGAGCATTTCGCGGTACTTGGGAAGCGGCCATGCCGAGTCCGCCACCGCACCCTCGAGCTCATCACAGGCCTTTCGGACCTCGAGCATGGCGCTTGCGACGGAACCCGCCAGTTCGGCAGCCTTCTGCTCTTCGGTCGCGAGGCTCTCGGCGTGATGGAGGGCCTTTTCCATCAGCTGGCGCCTGGAGGTCAGCGTCTGGATCAGGGCACCCACCTGGTCAAGCGAACCCTTCTGGGGTGCCTCGACTCCGGCGGCCTTGGCCGAAGCCACGAGGCCGGCAAGCTTGCCGTGGTACTCAAACGCGACAGGCAGGATCTGGGTATCCACCATCTGCTTGAGCGTATCGCACTCGATCAGGAGGTTCTTCACGAAGCGCTCGATGCGGACATGGAAACGCGAAGCAAGTTCGGCTTCACCAAACACCTGCTGCTCGGCAAACAACTTGCGGGCGGAAGGTGTATTGAGCTGCGCCAGTGCTTCGGGCGTCTTCTTGAGATTGAGGAGACCGCGCTTTGCGGCTTCCTGCACCCACTCGTCGCTGTAGCCGTTGCCTTCGAATCGCACGGACTTGGTCTCAATCGCCACTTCGCGGATGAGCTCAAGCAGGGCGGCGTCCCTGGCCTTGCCCCCATCGAGCTTGGCCTTGAGGCGCGCGCGAACCTTGGCCATCCCGTCTGCCACTGCCGCATTGAGGACGGTCACCGGGAATGCCGGTGAGGCCGAGGATCCGACTGCACGGAACTCAAACTTGTTCCCGGTGAAGGCAAACGGAGAGGTGCGGTTGCGATCCGTGTTGTCGCGCATGACTTCTGGGAGCTTGCTCACCCCGAGCTGGATCATTGCCGCCTCGGTGTTGCGTTCGCCGCCGGCGCCCTTTTCGATCTGGTCGAGGATCGCAGAGAGCTGGTCTCCAAGGAATACGGAGATGATCGCGGGAGGAGCTTCGTTTGCTCCCAGCCGGTGGTCATTTCCCGAAGACGCGATCGAAGCACGCAGGATGCCCGCATGGTCATGGACACCCTTGAGAGTGGCCACCAGCATGGTGAGGAACCGGAGGTTTTCGTGGGGAGTTTTTCCCGGATCGAGCAAGTTGTCGCCGTCCAGCTCCGTGGAGCTCGCAGCGATGCTCATCGACCAATTGCAATGTTTGCCGCTTCCGTTCACTCCGGCAAACGGCTTTTCGTGCAGCAGGCACTGGAAGTGGTGGCGGAGCGCCACCTTGCGGAGCACTTCCATGGTGATCTGGTTGTGATCGACGGCCACGTTGGCTTCTTCGAAAATCGGGGCCGTTTCAAACTGGCTCGGTGCCACTTCGTTATGGCGGGTCTTGACCGGCACTCCAAGCTTGTAGAGCTCAAGCTCCACTTCCGTCATGAAGGCCTGCACGCGAGCCGGAATGCTGCCGAAGTAATGATCTTCGAGCTGCTGTCCCTTGGGAGGCTGGCCTCCGAGCAGCGAGCGCCCCGACATCACGAGATCGGGGCGGAGCGCGACAAAAGCGCGATCAATGAGGAAGTACTCCTGCTCCACTCCGAGCGACGGAAGAACCCGCTTGATGCCGGTCTCGCCCATCTGGGAGAGGAGCGCGCAGGCTTCGCGCGAGAGCGCTTCCATGCTGCGCAGGAGCGCAGTTTTTTCATCCAGTGAATGGCCATGGTAGCTCAGGAACACCGAGGGAATGCAAAGGGTCTTGCCGTTGGTGGATTCGACAATG
>CAZDSX010000039.1:0-26081 GCA_964508305.1 uncultured Bacteriovorax sp. | reverse complement strand
TCCGGCCCGGGCGGCGACGCCTCCAAGGGAGGAGTCCTCCTCTCGGGCGCCAGGGCTGGAAGCCCGGCCGAAAAGGCAGGGATCCTTGCCGGAGACATCCTGGTTTCGATTCTCAAGGTGGAAGCCAAGGAAACCATCCAGACCCGCACGCTCGCCGAATTCATGCAGGCCCTTCGCAGCCTGAAGGCCGGAGACTCGATCGTCCTCGGAGTCCGCCGCGAGGAGAAGACCCTCGAGCTCAAGGCGATCGTGGGTACCCGGGCAACCGAAGAGACCAAGCAATAGGATTTGCGTTTTGAGGTCGGATCTCTTAGATCTAGACCCCTCTTCGATCGGTGGGTTGGTAGCTCAGTCGGTAGAGCAATGCCCTGAAAAGGCATGTGTCGGCGGTTCGATTCCGTCCCAACCCACCACTTTCAAATCAAAATTGAGCCGCACCCTCTCCGATGCTCTGGCCATTGAGCTCGATCCGATAACGGATCGGAAACGCCTTGGAGAGCATCGCGCTCACGCCACAATACCTCGTCTGTGAGAGCGTAACCGCTTCCAGGACGCGGCCCGGCTCGATGGCCCCCTGGAGACGGAACGTCAGGAAGGCCGAGGTAAAGACTTCCGGATATCCGCCCGCGCTTTTTTCGACCTCCGTATCCACCTCGAACGACTCAATCGGCTGCTGGTGTTTTTTCAGTAGCGCCACGACATCCATGGCCGTGCATCCGGCCAGGCCTGCCACCACGAGCTGCTTGGGCGAAAGGGCGCTGTCGCTCCCTACGGGGCTCCGTGTATCCATCCGGACGGAGTGGGCGCCATCGGAGGCAGTGAAGGTCATCTTTTGATCCCAACGGGTGGTGATTTTCATGAGCAGGCAGTCTCCCGAATCGCCTTTTCCTGCGCAAGCTGCCCTGGGTCAAGCCCACTGCCGAATCCTTCAAAAAACCCCGACCCCGCAACCCCCCTGTGTTAAGTCGGGTCCCAAATGCCATCCCCCCAGAGTTTGATCCAAGTCGACCGCGTCAGCCGGACGTTCAAATCCGTCAAGAAGAAGGAAGGCCTCAAGGGCACCTTCGAGCTGCTCTTTAATCCCGAACACCAGGTGCACAAGGCCCTGGACGAAGTGTCGTTCGGCATCGAGGCGGGCGCGTTTGTCGGACTCATTGGCGCAAACGGCGCCGGCAAGACGACCCTCCTTAAAATCCTCTCGGGTCTGATCCCACCCACTTCGGGTACGGCACGCGTGATGGGCGAGGACCCTTTCAAGCGCTCGCTCAGCTTTCGAAAGAGCATCTCACTCGTCATGGGCCAGAAGGCCCAGCTCTGGTGGGACCTTCCCGCACTCGATGCCTTTGAGTTGATCCGCGCCATCTATGAGATCCCCGAAAAGGAATATAAGGACCGGCTTGGAATGCTGGCCGAGCTCCTGGATGTGACCAAGCTCTTCCAGACGCAGATCCGGCGCCTCTCGCTTGGGGAGCGCATGAAGATGGAACTCATCGGGGCCCTTCTTCACTGGCCCAAGGTGATCTTCCTCGATGAGCCTACGATCGGGCTTGATGTCCTGGCTGCACACAAACTGCGCGAGTTCCTGCGCGAGTTCAACGCGCGCGAGAAGGCGACCATCATCCTCACCTCACACAACATGGAGGACATCGAACGCCTCTGCTCGCGAGTCATGATCCTCAAGACCGGAAAGCTCTTGTACGACGGCAAGCCCCAGGGCCTGACCCAGTCGGGCGAGCGCCAGCTCAAGATCACGCTGCTCGAGAGCCCCCAGATTGCCGATGTCGCATCCCTCACGGGACTCACACCCGAGCAGATCAGCCTCAAGGGCGGAGATGACGATGGAGAGGGCGGCGAAGAATCTTCGACCAACCACCTTTGGCTCACGATCAAGAACGACCAGATCGCCCCGATCCTCCAAAAGCTCATGGGCCGCTACACGATCTCGGACATGGGCATTCAGGGCCAAAGCCTTGAGCGCGTGATCCAAAAGATCTACGAATCCGAGTCAGCCCCCGGAGCCAACGCGTGAGCTTGATCAAGATCTCCGGCATGCAGTGGCGCTGGGCTGCACTCAAAAACGGCCTGCAGGAAGACGCCGCTTACCGCATCGAGTTCCTGCTCGGACTCCTGGGCTCGGCGGCTGTCCCGGCAGCGATCCAGATCGTGCTCTGGTACGCGATTTTCAAAGTGGGTGGCAGGACCGAGGTGGCTGGCCTCGGTTACTCCGACCTCGTGGCCTACACGCTGGTGAGCACGCTCTTTACCCAGGTGCGCGGAGGCGATCACGACTTTGACCTCCAGGAGATGATCCGTACCGGGGGCCTCAGCAACTACCTGCTCAGACCCGTCAGCGTGGTGGAGTTTGTCTACCTCCGCGGTGCCGGAGGGCGTTACTTCACGGCGGGCGTGTGCATGGTGATCGGAGGCATCGTGATGGGCCTTTTCGGAATGGATCCCTCACGGCTCGTCGGAGCGATGCTTCTGGCCATCATCGGAAACATCCTCCACTACCAGATCGGCGCAGTGCTCGCGACCACCGCCTTCCTTTGGGAGGAAGCCTACAGCGTCCTCATGGTCAAGAACATGCTCGTACAACTCCTCTCGGGAGAACTCCTCCCGCTGACCCTCTTTCCTGAGAAGTGGGCGTGGATCTGGAAGAGCACCCCTTTCTACCTCTATGTCTTTGGCCCAACCCAGTACGCGCTCGGCAAGTGGTCGACCCTCGAACTCCTGCACGCCCTCGGGGTTGGAGGACTTTGGATGGTCGGCATCTGGGTCCTGATCCGCATCACCTGGGGACTGGGCATCCGCAACTACTCGAGCCTGGGAAATTAAGGGGAGCCGCAGACCATGAAACAGCTCGGCATGCTCCTCAAGATTTTCGGCGTCCAGGTTCGCAACAACTGGGTTCGCGAAGCCGTCTATCGCACCAACTTCCTCACCGCAGTCGGGGTGGACCTGATCTGGATTGCCATCGAATTCACCCTGTTCGGGGTGATCTACTCCAACACCCCCACCATCGGCGGCTGGACCCAGGACCAGGTCTACTTCTTTTTGGGGGTGTTCTTTTCTTCGGACGCCCTGTTCACGATCTTCTTCCAGCGCAACTTCTGGAACTTCTCCGACCTCGTCAACCGGGGCGATCTCGACATCCTGCTCACCAAGCCGGTCCCGCCCCTGTTCCTTGCACTCACCCGCTGGATCAACCTCACGGCCTTCAGCAACTTCCTGCTCGGCTTTGGGATCCTGCTGAAGTACGCAGGCCCGGCGGGATTTCAGGGCGGATGGCACTGGCTCACAGTCGCATTCTGGCTCCTCATTGGCGTGGCCTCGGCAGCGCTCCTGCGGTTTGCCTTCAGTATCTGGATCTTCTGGACCGAGCGCGGCTTTGCGTTTTCGCGCCTCTACTACCAGTTCTTCTCCTTCGCGACCAAGCCCGACACCATGTACCCGAAGTGGATTCGTTACGTGATCCTTTCGGCGCTTCCCTTTGGATTCATCGGAAGCATCCCGGCTCGTGCAATCCTCGAAGGACTCAGCGGCGGGGAGTACCTGCTCGTCGCAGGCGTGCTGGTCACCTTCTGGGTGATCAACAGCGTGCTCTGGCGCGCAGGCCTTCGGCGCTACCAGAGTGCGAGCTCCTAAAAGAAGCGATGCTGACTCGGTCGCCACGGCGACCGGACTTTCCAATTCTTGATCGGTCGCCACGGCGACCGGACTTTCCAACCTTCGATCGGTCGCCACGGCGACCGATCTGGTCCCAACTTCGCGCGGGTGAAAAATCGGTCGCCGCGGCGACCGATTGCAGCAATTGACTTGCCTAGGCTAACGCGCAGCCTACAATCAGCGTCAGGTTTTAGACTTTTCAAAAGCAGTACGATCAGCAGTTCGACTTTGCATTGAAACACTCAAGGAGGGGTAGTTCATGGCGTCGTTTCGCGAGATGTGCTTTACACCGGCCGAATTCACGGCCCTGGCCAAGATCAAAAAGGACCAGTTCGCCCAGCTCGAAAGTGCGGGCAAGATCAACACCATTAAAAGGAAGATGGGCAACGTCGAGCGCAAGATGATCACGCTCGAAGACCTTCAGGCCTACTTCCAGTCCACGCGCTTGGACGGCAACACCATGGGTGACGGCGCCGAAGCAGCGGGACCCGCCATCCCGGTCGAAGCGGTCGCCACGGCGACCGGAGCATCCGAAGCAGCCTTCATGCTCAAGGACCCGACCCACAAGATCCAGATGTTCTACAACGTCAAGGGCGGTACCGGTAAGTCGACGATCACGGCCCAGTACGTGATGCGTGCCGCGATGATGGGACTCAAGGTCCTCGCCATCGACCTCGACGGACAGGGCCACCTGACCGTGAACCTCGACATCTTGGATGGCCATGAGCGTCCCACGATCTACGACGTGCTCATCAATGACCTGCCGATCGAAGAAAGCGTCATAAATGTGGCGCCCTGCCTCGATCTGATCCCGGCCAATCTGGGTCTTTGCAACATCGAGATCCCGCTCAATAACAAGCCGCGTCGTGAATACCGCCTCGCCGAAGCCATTGCGCGTCTTGCTGACCACTATGACCTGATCGTGGCTGACACCAACCCGGCTGCCTCGATCCTCAACTGCTCGATGATGGTGGCCTCGAACCTCATTAATGTGGTGTGCGCAACCAACCCGCTCTCCTTCCACGGAATGTCGCTCGTCATGGCGACGATCGAGGACATGGAGCGTGAGTTCCGCAAGCAGATGAACGTCAAGATCGTGCCCAACATGTACGACAACCGCGAAGTCATCAGCCAGGAAGTGCTGGGCGAGCTTCGCACCCAGTTCGCAGACTGGTGCGCCAAGGCCGTGATCAACCGCTCGGCCGACATGAACGAGGCGACCAAGCGCCGCACGACCGTCTGGGACGTCAATCCCAAGGGTGCTGCAGCGACTGACATCAACGGACTGGCCCACGAACTTCTCTTCAGCTGAGAAAGGATTCTCAAATGAACGAAAACAATACCGATACCCAGACGATCGAAAACCAGAACATCGAGGCAGCTGGCAACACCACTGCTCCGACTGGCGCCACGGTCACCGACGGAAAAATCAAGACTCGCAGCGGGAGCGGCTACCTCAAGCAGCTCTACTCCACTGCCCGCAGCACTGCAGGCAGCACGCATTCACACCTCAAGAACCTCACGACGTTCCTCGTGAACTTCGTGCCGGTCGACAAGGTCGATGCCTCCGAGCTCCAGGTACGCGTGCACTTTGATGACAGTGAAGTGCAGGCGCTTGCACATTCCATCAAGGAGCACGGAGTCCTGCAGCCGATCTTGGTGGTCCAGGATGGAGATCGCTACAAGGTCATCGCCGGTGAACGCCGCCTGCGCGCTTCCAAGCTCGCAGGTGTGGAGCGCATTCCGGCTCGCGTGCTCTCGACCAACGACAAGGCTACCCATGAGATCGCCCTTCGCGAGAACCTCGATCGCGTGGACCTCCACCCGCTCGAAGAAGGCGAAGGCTACCTCTCGCTCCTCGAAGCGCAGCTCTACACGAGCCACGACTCGATCGCGAAGGCCTTTGGAAAGCCAAAGTCCCGCATCACTGAGTGCATCGGCTTCACCCGCCTTCCGGAAGAAACCAAGGCTGAGCTCCTCAAGCACGGCATCAAGAACCGCTCGCTCCTTCGCCAGCTGCTCCTGATGCCTGTCGAGCAGCACCCAGCCAAGATCATCGAAGCCGCAGGTCAGGAAGAGATCATCGGTCTCGCCCCAGCCTCCGAAACTTCGACGGTCAACACCAACGACAAGGCTGCTCCAACGGCTCCCAAGGCCAAGAAGGAACCCAAGCCTTTTGGCTACGAGTTTGACGACAATCGCCTGAGCGTTCCCGGCTTCAAGTGGAAGGCCGGTGAAGGGATCGAGAAGCTCCAGGGGTACTTCGACGCCATGAAGTCACTCTGCGAGAAGCTCGAAGATCGCCTGACACGCCCCTGAGTTCCGGTTCTAGTCGCGAGACACAAACCGCCTTAAAACGAAACGGCTCCGGAGAAATCCGGGGCCGTTTTTGTTATATTGGGCGCATGAAGACCAGCATCCTGCCTGCCGAAAAGATCAACTCACTCCTGCAGTTCGAGCCTTTTCTCGCTCTCCTTCTCCTTGCGTCGTCAGCCTGGGTGCTCTATCGCATCCTGCTCCGGGACGTTTCTTCGGAGAGACACAAGAATCTCAAGTCCCAGTTTGGCAACCTGGCCTGGAACTGCCTGCTGTTCACCGCACTCTTTACTGCGCACCTGATCCTCACCACGACTGAATCCGCTCCCGAGATCCTGGTCTCATTCACACCCTATTTTGGACTGCTCTGCCTGTTCATGGGTGCAACCGTCTTGGTGAAAACACTGCGGATCATGACGCTCGAGTACCTGTTCCTCGGAAGCATGAAAGTCGGGGTTCCACTCCTGCTCGTGAATCTCTTCACGCTCCTGATCTCGCTCGTGGTGGCAGGCTGGTTCCTCACCGAAATCTTCAACTTCAAGATTGCGCCGCTCCTCGCAACCTCGGCCATCTTTTCGATCGTCCTGGGCCTTGCACTTCAAGATACGCTGGGCAATCTCTTTGCCGGAGTTGCACTCCAGATCGACAAGCCCTATGAGATCGGCCACTGGATCGAGGTCCAGAACGGGCCACTCAAGTGGGTGGGCCAGGTCCACGAGATCTCGTGGCGCTCGACCGTGCTCCTGGGTCTCTCGGATGAGCTCATGACCATCCCCAATCGCGTGATGGCGCAGGCCGAGATCTCGAACTTCTCGGCCAGGAGCGAACCCTTCACGCGCGTCCAATTCTTCAAGGTCGCCCACGGGACCCAGCTCGAAAAGGCCCAGGAAGCTGTCCTGGCGGCTGCCGGACGCATTCCGGACGTCTGCCAGGAGCCGAAGCCGATGGCTTTTTGCAGCGAATTCAGCGAGACGGGCATCACCCTCAAGCTCGTCTATTCGATCCGTGATTTTGGTGCCCAATTCAGGATCCAGGACCTCGTGGTCAGGGCGGGCGCCCATGCATTGCAAGATGCAGGGGTTGAGGCGGCCCGCTATCGGCACGACCTGTCGGGCAAGTTGCAATCCTAGATCCCTGACCGGCCTCCATGGCCAATCAGAGCCGAGGCGACCAGAGCCATCGACTGGCACGCCCCTCGCTATGGCAGCCCGCCAGAAGGTGGGAAAGCCATGGCTCAATCGGGGAAGATTTCAGGATGTAGGGCAAGTTGGGATTTCTTTACCGCCCCTGAGGGCGCCAAGCGGGCCTGGATCCGAGAACTCGATCCCCGCCAGAGCATCCTTTGCAGCACCCATCCCATCGAGGAGCGCCGATGGGTCCGGGTGATCCTGCATGCCGATCTTGAGACGGGCCGGGGACTGTCGTGGGCAGCATTTGCCCGGGTCATCGAGCAGCAGGAAATCATCGACCTTTGGGAGGACGACACGCTCACGCTCTACAGGCACGTTTTGGAATGGGTGAGACCCCTCGAAGCGGAATGGGTCTCTGCATTGACCTCGCGCGAGTGGAACCTGTGCGACTGCTCCAACCTCATCCCAAAAGAAAGCGCGCAAAGCCTTTGCGGACTTTGCGCGCTCCAGGAAAGTGTCTTGAAGAAACTTTCGGTTACTTAGCTTCCTTGATCTTTGCCTTCTCAAGGAGCCAGGCAATCGAACGCTCTTCACGAAGACGATACTCGAGGTCCTCGCGACGCTGGGGGTTCTTCTCGTAGAAGTCCTTGAGCTTCGCCTCTTCGACCTTCATCTCAGCGGCAATCTTCTTCATCTCGGCATCCATGTCGGCTGCCTTCACTTCGATCTTCTCGGCCTTGGCGATGGCTTCGACCAGCAGGCTTGCGCGAACCTGGCTCTCGGCCTTCTTGGCGATGTTGGGCATTTCACCATTCAGGATCTCCTGGATGGTGCCGTCATCAGCACCCTGGCGCTTGAGGTTCTGTGCAACGTCCTGGGCCAGGGCACGGCTCTGTGCCTGGATTAGGGCTGCTGGAAGATCAAACGGGTTCTTTTCGATGATGGCTGCCAGCAGGTCACTGCGAAGGGCACGATCCACTTCCTGCGTACGCTCCTTGGTCAGGTGCTCGAGCACCTTGGCCTTGAGGTCAGAAAGCCCCTCGTAGCCCATGCCCTTGGCAAATTCGTCATCGAGGGCGGGAAGCTGCTTTTCCTTGATCTCGAGCACATCCACCGAGAACTGCGCAGGAGCTCCGGCGAGTTCCTTCTCGAAGAAGTCCTTCGGGAAGTCGATGTCGAAGGTCTTGGAGTCGCCCTTCTTGAGGCCGATGAGCTGGTCTTCGAATCCGGGGATCAGGGTTTCGGAACCGACTTCGAGCATGCGATTGCCGCTCATGCCGGCCTTCTCTTCGACTTCTCCGCCCTTTTTGCCGCCCTTGTAGACGCCACCCTTGAACTTGATCTCGACGGTGTCGCCCTTGCGGATCTTGTACTTTTCATCCGTGATCGGAGAGAGCGTTGCCTGCGAGCCACGAAGGTTGTCGATCACCTTGTTGGTGTCCTCGTCAGTGATCTTGGCAGTGCCCTTGGTGAGCGCGATGCCGGTGTAGCCCTTCACTTCGATCTCTGGAAGCACTTCGACAGTAGCGACGAAGGTCAGGTCCTTGCCTTCTTCGATCGTGTGGTCGTGCTCACCCTTGCCGGTCATGTGCTCCGGGGTCTCGATCTGCGGACGACCCACGGCGCGGATCTTCTCGGCGCGGAGTGCTTCCTGGAACGAGTCGTCGATCACGGTGTGGAACACTTGATGGCGAACATCTTCGCCGTAGAACTGGCGGATCACGTTCATCGGAACGTGGCCGGGACGGAAGCCCTTGAGCTTGGCCGTCTTCTGAACTTCCATCAGACCGCGGTCGAGGTGGTTCTTCACGACCTGGGCCGGGACCTTGATGGTCAGCTGGCGAATGATGTTGGACTTCTTGACGACCTGGACCGAAAGCTGGGTATTGGAATTCATGCCGGGTGTTTAAACAAACGCCCCGTTTTAAGTCAATTAAACTAGGCAGTTACTCAAAATCCTCATACCAGACCTGTTCGAGCCACAGGGCCCGGGCCGGAGCCGTAGGGCCCACTTCACCCCGGGTGCCTGACTCCAAAAGCTCTTTAAAGCAGTCTGGGTCCCTCCGCCCCTCGCCCACCTGCAGCAAAGTCCCGCAGATCCCCCGTACCATCTGCTTCAAAAAGCCCGTCCCCACGAGCCTGACGCGGACGAAACCAAACTCCTTGAGGCCCCGACCCATGTCCACGGGCTGGGCAAAGCCCCCCGGAAAGGCAATCGGCATGGGGATCCACTCGATGCGGGCCTCCAGGATCTTGCGCACGGTAGGGCCGGGCTTGGCGCCCCGGGCCTGGAAGACTTTGTAATCCTTCTCGCCCACCAGGTGATCGAGGCCCCGTTGCATGGCCTTTTGGTCGAGCGTCCGATGGATCCACCAGCTGAAGGGCAGGCAGGCGGGCAGCGAGGAGGCTCCCTGCTGGAAATAGTAGCTGTACTGCTTTTTGAGCGCCGAGCGCTGGGCGTGGAATTCGATCGGAACCTTGGCGACCTTGAGCACGCGGATGGAGATCGGCAGTCGTGAGTTGAGCGCCCGCTGGAGGACGCCGCAATCCCAATCTCTCTCCTTCACCCTAAAGTGGATCACCTGCCCCGAGGCATGGACACCGGCGTCCGTGCGACCACTCCCAATCACGGTCACTTTCTCACTGATGATCCCAGCGAGAGTTTCTTCAATGAGTGCTCCGATGCTGGGCGCTCCGCCTGCGGCAGAGCCCAGCTGCTTTTGCCAGCCGCAGAACCCCGTTCCGTCATAGCTGATGCGGGCAGCGTACTTCTGCATCAGATCTCAAACAGGAGGCCGAGCGTGAGGCCATGGAACGAAAAATCCACCGCTCCCTGGGTCGTATCCAATCGCTGGTAATCCAGCGTGAGGAAGTGCTGCTTGACCCGGAACATCTCATACATGCTCCAGGATCCCCGCGAGTCGATCCAGTCGAGCTGGAAGGCCACGCCGGCTTCCGTGAGGAGCCCGCGGGAGAACCCGCGCTTCAGTCCCTTCGCGTCCGAGCGATCCTCAAAGTAGCCCACGAGAACAGGAGCGACTTTTACCTGGGGACGGAGGAGGCGGAACAAATTGAACCGCGCCACGCCCCCTGCTGCCACAGGTACGGTAACAAAAGTGAACTTCACGCTGGAGTCCGCGCCAAAGTCGGTGCCATCCGGCTTCTTTGGCGGGAATTCAAATCCGCCGTTGGCACGCTTCCATCCAAAGCCCGCTTCTGCAAACCAGCCCAGGGAAATGAACCACTCACTCTGGAGCAGCTGGTTCTCGTAAAAGAATCGGACGTCCGGAGTGTAGTCCGATCCGTACAGCGACGCATAGCTTCGATAGAAGGTAGCTCCATCCGCCGTGATGTCGCGCGTACCCCCGGTCCAAACCTTGAACCCAAAGGCCGTCCCGGACTTTTCGTCCTTGCGTGCCTTAACCTGGGAAGCACCGGATTTAACGGCCTGGATGGCCCCACCCTCCGACTTGGGCGGAATCAACGCCTTCTGCTGGTCGATGATCGGAGCAGTAGGCACGGGAGGCTTCTCCTCGCGGACCTCTTCGATCAGGGAGGTATCGTCCGGGGCACCGAGCCTGGCCTTCTCCCGCTCGATTAGCGAACCGCCGGCAGGGTCTTTTTCTTCCTCCTTCTGACGCGCCTTGATCTCTTCAATGAAGGAAAAATCGGCTTCCTCCTCGGCAAAAGCCGGGACAGCAGCCAGTCCGGCCATGGCCAACACGAGAAGAATCACCGGTGCTCGGCGAACGAAAACGAGCATTCCAGCAAGTAGGAGGAGGCTCGCCAGCACCCCGGCATGCAGGAACAGCCAGGCCCATGCCTCGAACCAAAAAAGGACTGCCAGCACCGGACCGCGGGCCCAGCCGTTGTCAATCAGCCAGTCGGCCATCGACGGAGAAACGGCGTAGTATGCATCCACCAGCAGGCGCCCGGGCATGCTCTCAAGCAGTACCTGGTCACGGAACTGGCGGAGCAGGTCGACCGGAGCATTCCGAGCGCCGCCAAAGGCTGCCGTGGCAATGAAGCACTTGCTCTGGATCAAGAGCCCGCGAATCGAAGAAGTCTGGACCTGGTAGGTCGTTGGATTGCCCCCACCCGTCGGGCAGAAGGCCGTGGTCACCACACCGGCACGATCCCGGACACCCACCGCCAGATTGTAGAGGTGGTCATTGCCAGTGGAAGTATTGGTGAAGCCGCCGATACTGGTCGGCGAGGAATCGGACGCCCTCGAGATGATCTGTGAAGTGTCGTTGAAGAAGTTGGCCGTCGTGGGCGTTCCTTCGGTTGCAAGGACAATGAGCGACCCTACGGGAGAGCTGATGCTGCTCGTATAAGTGGTCGTGAAGGCTGAACCATTGAAAAAAATCTCGCCATCACCCGGGGTGTAGGCCGACGAAAGATCGGTGGGACATGTCAGCGTGGCGGAAGTATTGTTTTCAAGCTGTACAGTGACCGTCTTGTTTTCTTCGGAGTCTCCGATCTTTCCCAGCTGGACATTGGCTCCGCTGGCGTCTTCGAGGCTCAGGTAAAAGCGAATGGAAAGTGACTTGATGGCCGAGGCCGTCGGCGCATCCACCACTCCGCCCGTGCAACCCGAGATCGTCCCTGCTGTATAGGGTGCGTTGCAAAGATCCTTGAGGTAGATCCCGATCCTCAGGGTCTCATTCGAAGGCTGGGTCGAGTAGATGGCCGCATAGTACTTGGAGCCGCTCAAGGCCTGGCAGCGGGAATTCCCAGCCGCATTGCAATAACCATTGCCTGCATAGGCAATCGGGATCGGCGTCTGGGTCGAACCGTTGACCACGACCGTGGCCATCAGCACCACATCCTGCCCGCTGGTCAGGTTGCCAAAACTTTTGGTGGAAGAAACATCAAAGAGCAGCAGGTCATTGTCCGAGCTCGTTCCGGTCAGGTCGATAAACTTGAATCCCGCCGCCGTATCGACGAATCCCGCCGCGAGCCCGCTCGAGCTACCGTCATGCGCCGCATAGTGAACGACCGAAGAGCTCGAGAGTGAGTAGGGCGAAGCCGGTGAAATCGTCAGGCTGGCATGCACGGAAGAAGCCCAGAGGAGGGCGGATCCGGAGGCGCAGGCCTTCAGCGCGTCAAGGAAGGACACTTCGGATGGTCTCGGCAATCTGCACGGCATTGAGCGCGGCTCCCTTCCTGAGGTTGTCCGAAACCACCCAAAAGCAAAGGCCGTTCTCGACGGAGGGATCCCTGCGGAGCCTCCCGATCGATACGGCATCGCGTCCTGCCGTGGTCTCATTGGTAGGATAAAGATCGCGGGCCGGATCGTCCACCCATTCGATGCCCGGACAGGAGTTCCAAGCGGATCCAATTTCAGCCAGCTCGAAGGGACTGCCCAGCTCCACAAAAACGCTCTCGGCGTGTGAAATGTAAGTCGGAACCCGCACGGCCGTAGCCACGATCGGAAGCCCCGGCAGTCCCAGGATCTTGCGGGACTCCTGCATCAATTTCTGTTCTTCACTCGTGAAGCCATCCTCACCTGGCTTGCCGATCCTGGGGATCAGGTTTCCGGCGATGGGGTGCGGGAAAATGGAACGATCCCGCGAGCCCTGCATCTGGGCCGAAAGCTCATCCATGGCTGCCGAGCCCGCGCCACTGACGCTCTGGTAGGTCGAGACCACTACGCGCTTGAGGCCATAGCGACGGGAAAGGGGCGCAAGGGCTGCAGTCAGCTGCACAGTCGAGCAGTTGGGACCGGCCAGGAGCCTTTGGCCGCCCCGGATCGCACGGATGGCCAAATCCCCATTCACCTCGGGCACCACCAACGGAACAGCCGGATCCATGCGGTAAACGGCTGAGTTGTCGATCACGATGCAACGCGAGGCCAGTGCCTGCGGGACCCACTCCCTTGAGATTTCATCTGAGGCATCAAAAAAGACCCAATCCAGCCCTTCAAAGCATCCGGGCGCCAGCACCTGGCAGGACCATTCACGACCCTGTGAGAGGACCTTTTTACCGATGGAGCGGGCTGAGGCGAAAAGCCTGAGCTCTGAGGCGACAAAACCGCGTTGCTCCAAGATCGACAGCAGGCGGGTACCCACCGCTCCTGTCGCCCCCACCACCCCGATCCTTGCGGAATTGGCAGAAGTTGCCATCACCCCTGGGTGCCCCCGCTCGGCTTGGGAGCCGGCATGGAAAGGACTCCGACACGAACCAGGAAATTCCAGACGATGCTGGCGCTCACATAGAAG
Organism: uncultured Bacteriovorax sp.; assembly: GCA_964508305.1. GTDB lineage: Bacteria > Bdellovibrionota > UBA1018 > UBA1018 > UBA1018 > CAIOHW01. The sequence continues at coordinate 12,745 of CAZDSX010000039.1, read as the reverse complement.
GCGCCAACCAGGAAAAGGGAGATCCTGGGTTCAATGGCGATCAGGATGATGGAAAGCATCCCGATCATGAGGATTCCTGCGCTCGCACGGGATCGCCAGTGGAACTCCTTGAAGGACGGAAACGCGATCGAACTGACCATCAGGACCGAGATCAAGATGGCAATCCCCAGCATCCAGCCCGTGCGCGAGACCGGGTCCATGCCCCTGAATTCCTGGAAAATCACGAGGGTTCCGATCAAGTTGGCCGCAGCCGGGGTCGGGAGACCCTGGAAGAAGTTTTTGGGAAGGCTCGAGACGGTAACATTGAAGCGGGCCAGCCTGAGCGCGCTGCAAAGGGCAAACAGGAAGGAAATGGCCAGACCAACGCGTCCCAGTGGTGCCAGCGAGTAGTGGTAGAGCAGTAGTCCGGGGGCCACCCCGAACGAGGTGAGGTCGGACAAGCTGTCGTACTCCACACCAAAGGCGCTGGTCGCCTTGGCCATTCGGGCAATGCGTCCGTCCATGCTGTCAAAGATGGCTGCCACGAAGATTGCCCACGCTGCCGTGGTAAAATCCCCCCTGGCCGAGGCGGTGATCGAGTAAAACCCGCAAAAAAGGTTGGCTGAGGTAACGAGGTTGGGGACGAGATAAACCTTGCGCATCACCGCGACACTAACCGCGTGCAGCACCGCTTCGCAACGCCTTTTGGTAGGGCAAAATCAGCCCAAATTCGCCAACTTCGCCTTGAGTTTGAGCTCGGCATCGGGGGCTCGAAGGTACACTGGCGTAACCTCAAGCGCGGGCACTGGGGCCGATGCCTGGCACTCGGAGGCCAGTGCCAGGGCCCAGCTTGCTGCATCCTGGGGGAGCTCCTGCTCCATCCTCGGAATCCACCCCTGTGACCGGCTGAGCTCCTCCATGACGGGATGAAGCCAGAGGCGCTGGTCCGCAAGGACCGGGAGGCCGCGCACCTGGCCGGACAGGGCCTTGGAAAGCCAGGTTCCCAGCTCCACCAGACGCACGACTGCCTGGTTCAGGCCATGGCGCGCATAAACCTCTCCCATGCAAGCTTCCCTGAGGAGGAGCGGCTCGGCATCACCGGGCCATTGCTTTCGGGCCAACCGAACCGTAACGGCAAGGCTTGACACCGGAATCAGCGGAATACCCAGCATTTGGCCGAAGGTACGGGCAGCCGTCATACCGACCCGGACACCGGTGAAGCTTCCTGGACCGGCACCGATCCCGATGGCTTGCACTTTGTCCCAGGACCATCCGATCTGCTGGAGCGCCATCTCGATTCCCAGGAAAAGTCCTTCGGAATGCTGCTTTTGATCCACATCCAGGAGTGCGGAATGAAGAAGACTCGGTTGGGCACCGGATCCCTCATGCACGAACGCCGAGAGGATCCCCGTATTGCGGGAGGTATCCCAGGCGAGGATGCGCGAAGGCATTGGAACGGGCTCCCTCAAAAGATTCGAGTCAGGTCGTTCTTCATGACGACGACCATGAGCAAAAGGATCAGTGCAAGGCCGACCTTCTGAACCAGCTCGAGCTGCTTTTCCTGGAGAGGCTTGCCGCGAAGGGTCTCGATCCCCAACAGCAGGATGTGTCCACCATCGAGGAGCGGTACCGGGAGTACGTTCAATACACCCAGGCCGATCGAAAGGATCGCCATCGTCGTGAGGAACGAAATCAATCCGCGTGTGATCGACTCACCGGCGATCTTCCCGATGAGGATGGGCCCGCCGAGGGTCTTGACGCTGACCCCTCCAGTGAACATTTTTCCGATCGATACAAAATTCCTCCAGGAGTGGGTCACCATCTTGGAGACACCTTTGTAGACCACCAGGAGGGGATTGAGGGTGCGCTCCACCACCATGGGCATCTCCGCCCAGGCCAGCATGGGATAAATCCCAACAGTGAACTGCTTGCTCTTTTTAAGTTCAGGATCACGGACTTCGCTCGGAGAGGGAGAGATCTCCGCTTCAATGAGCTTTCCCTCGCGCTCCCACGAAAGCTTCAAGCGCTTCTCCGAATCCCCTGCCTTTTGCACCTTCTCCCTGAGGGCAAAGAAGCTCACCAGGGGCTCGCCATCCGCGGACACCAGGCGATCACCGCGGATCAGGCCCGCTCCTGCTGCAGGTGAAGCATCGACCGTCTTCTCGATGAAAAGTTCGCTCGAATACAGCCCGGTTTCTTCGCCCAAGGACAAAGTCTTTCCTGACTTATTGAATGAAACCGTGAAAGGCGCGCGACATTCCGGAGTCTTGCACCGATCACCCTCTGGGTGGGTGATTTCCATCACGACCGGGCTGCCCTTGGGGACCTGGACAAACCAGTCTTCAAGCTGTTCGTAGCTATTGACGGGCTGGCCATTCCATCGGATCACGCGATCCCCCGTCCTGGCTCCGGCACGCCCTGCCAGGCTTTCCAGTGCCGAAACACCCACCACGGGTTCACGCCCTGCGGGCAGCAATCCTGCAACCTCGCCCTGCGGAATCTTCTCACCAAACGCATTGTAGCCATCCACCGCGGTGGGAGTGACCTTGAGGGCAATCGGTTCGGTCACACCAGGACGCCGCATCTTGAAATCCACGGACTTTCCGGGATGTTCGGCAAACCCAGAAACCACCTCTTCGAAAGTCGTCACGGGCTTGCCCGCAATTTCGATGATCTCATCTCCGGCCATGAGCCCGGTGCTGGCCGCAACGGTGCGCGGAAGGATTCGCCCGACCCTGCTTCGGGGCTGCTCTTCCCCAATCACCTGGATCGACATGAAGACCAGGGCTGCAAAAATGAAGTTGAAGAGCGGTCCGCCAAAAAAGATGAGGAACTTGTGCAGGGGCCTTGCGCGAGTCAGGGACCTGTTCAGAAGTTCCGGCGGCAGCTCCTGTCCGGGCTCCTCGCCCAGGAGCTTGACGAATCCACCCAGGGGAATGGCCGAAAGCCTCCACTCGGTCTCACCCCTCTGGCGCTTCCAGATCACAGGACCAAACCCGACCGAAAAGACCTCGGCCTTGACGCCAAAAAGCCGGGCAAAGAGGAAGTGACCCAGCTCATGGACCACGACAAGGGGGCCAAGGATTGCGATGAAACCGAGAACGGACATCAAAAAGGACATGGGGAGACCTCCTAGCCCAAAAGGCGAATGCAAAAGTACATGAACGGCGCGCTGATCACGAGGCCGTCGAAGCGATCCATGAAGCCACCATGGCCCGGGAGCAGCTGGCCGGAGTCCTTTTTATCGAAGGACCGTTTGACCAGGCTCTCGCAAAGGTCACCCGCCTGCGCAGTGGCGCCGACCAGCCCGGGACCGACCAGCAGAAATGCCCAGGACATCTCCCGGAAAGCCACCAGCTTCAGGATCAGGGTGACGAGATATCCGCCCGCAAGTCCGCCCCAGGCACCTTCCCATGTCTTCTTGGGGCTGACGGCCGGGTACAGCTTGGTCTTCCCGTACTTGAGGCCAACGAAATAAGCAGCCGAATCCCCCACCCAGTTCAGCAGGAAAAAAAGCAGGAGCCACCACCCGCCGTGCGCCTGCGCACGGATGAGCGGAAGGAACTGGGGCAGGAATCCCAGATAAAGGATCCCGAAAAAGCTGTAAGCACCCTCACGAAGGTGATGTTCCAAATCGACTGGCGAAGCTGCGTGACGATTCGCCGTGAACAGGAAGTAAAAGAACAGCCCAATGAAGGACAGCAGCAGGAGCTCGTACTCCATGTGCGGAAGGATCGTGGCAAAGAACCCCACGAGCCACACAATCCCGAGGATGACCTGGCGCTTCTGGTTGCGATCGGCCATCCCCAGCACCATCAGGAGGTACTCGTGGGTCATGGCAAGCGCCAAGGCGACAGCAAAGAGCGCGGTTCCGTAGACGCCCAGACCCAGGGTCACGCCGAGGAGCACCGCGCCTCCCAGTACCGCCGTCTGGATTCGCTTGCGAAGCTCGGGGCGCATTTGCGACCAGGACGAGATCCACTTCTGTGCCGGATTCACTTCGCAGCCTCCATCACTCCCCCGAATCGACGCTCACGCCCGGCAAACTCATTCAGGACTTCCCTGAACTCCTCTCGACCAAACTCGGGCCAGGGCCCGGGCCAAAAGACAAGCTCGGCGTAGGCGATCTGCCACAGCAAAAAATTGGAAATGCGCTGTTCGCCACTGGTCCGTATGACCAGATCCACATCCGACAGCCTGCCCAACTCGGAGGTTTCCAGGAATTCGCCCATCAGGGCTTCACTGAGATCCTCGGGCCTTGCAGCACCGGACACACAAAGTGAAGCGAACTTCCGGCCCGCATCCACCAGTTCCGCCCTTGCACCATAGGAGAGGGCCAGCGTGAGGACCATCCCAGTGCAGGAGGAGAGCTCCTGCCGTGCAGCTGCAAGCTCACTCTGTGCTGCCTCAGGAAGGCGCGATACATCCCCGATCGTCCTGAGCCTCACACCCTGGCGCTTCAGTTCCGGTACCTCCTTGCGGAGGTAGCGGCGCAGCAGCGACCAAAGGACATCCCTCTCCAGCTCAGGGCGCTTCCAGTTCTCCGTGGAGAAGGCAAACAGCGTCAGGGCCTGGACTCCCTGGCTGACTGCTTCTTCGACGATCCCCCGGATCCTTGCAGCACCGCGGACGTGCCCGAAAAAACGGGCGTGACCGCGCCTTTCGGCCCAGCGGCCGTTTCCATCCATGATGATGGCAATGTGGCGCGGGATCACGAGGAAGCCTCCGACTAGACCGTGAGGATTTCCTTTTCCTTGGCGGCGACGACCTTGTCGACTTCAGCCACCTTGTCGTCGGTCTTCTTTTGGATCAGATCCATGACCTTCTTGGACTCGTCCTCGGGAAGGCTCTTGTCCTTCTTCACCACTTCGTTTGCATCGCGGCGCTGGTTGCGGAGCGCGACCTTGGTGTCCTCGCCCATCTTCTTGACGCCCTTGACGAGCTCCTTGCGGCGTTCTTCGGTCATGGGAGGCAGCGAGATGCGGATCACCTTTCCGTCGTTCTGGGGAGTGAGCCCGATGTTGGCGGCCAGGATCGACTTTTCGATCGCGGCGATCGTGCCCTGCTCCCAGGGAGTGATCTGGATCGTGCGCGCGTCCGGAGTCGTGACGTTTGCCACCTGGCTCACGGGCACGCTCGATCCATAATAGTCAACATGGCAGGGCTCAAGCAGCGCGGTCGATGCACGACCCGTACGAAGCTTGGCGAGATCACCCTTGAGCGAAAGGATCGCCTTGTCCATTGCCTGTGACATTGAATCAACGACTGCGTTTGCCATGTTTATCTTCTCCTTTTAGTGAACGAGAGTTCCGACGGCCTCTCCGGCGACGACCCGCTTGAGGCTGTCCTTTCCGTTGAGGTCAAAAACGATGATGGGGAGCCGATTGTCCATGCACAGCGAGATCGCCGTGGAGTCCATGACCTGCAGCCCCTTGTTCAGGACATCGATGTACGTGAGCGTATCGAAGCGCTTGGCTCCGGGATTCTTCTTGGGATCGGCATCATAGATGCCATCGACCTTGGTGGCCTTGAGCACGACCTGCGCATCGGTCTCCATCGCGCGAAGTGCGGCCGTCGTGTCGGTCGTAAAATACGGATTGCCGGTCCCGGCACCGAAGATCACGACACGCTTTTTCTCCAAATGGCGCACGGCCTTGCGACGAATGTAAGGCTCGGCAAGCTCCCGCATTTCGATCGCAGACTGGACGCGGGTATGGACGCCTTCGTTCTCGAGCGCGTCTTGAAGTGCGAGGCAGTTGAGCATCGTTGCGAGCATGCCCATGTAATCAGCTGACGCGCGGTCCATGCCTTCGGTCGTGCCCTTGATGCCACGGAAGATATTTCCGCCACCGACGACGATCCCGATCTGGATTCCATCGTCATGCACGGCCTTGATCTCGGCGGCGAGCGCCTTGAGGATCTTGGTGTCGATCCCGAAACCCTGGTCCCCTGCCAATGCCTCGCCTGAAAGCTTGAGAAGGATTCGGCGATAAGGCTCGGAGCGGCGGGTGGGACTCATGTTGGGACCTCTTAAAAGCAAAAACTAAGGATGGGACTGACTCCAGCGAAAGGGACCCGAAGCGGTTTGCCCCGGGCCCCTTCAAACTGGTTCAGGATCAGGCGTTGCCCTCGGCAGCCGCTTCCTTCATCCCCTCACCCAGCATGAACCGGGCAAAGCGACGAACAGCAAGTCCACCGCCGACACTCTTGTCGGTCTCCTTGATCAGCTGGTCGATCGTCTTGTTGGGATCCTTCACGAAGGGCTGCGTGAGCAGGCACACTTCTTCGAGGAACTTGCGAACGCGACCATCGACGGCCTTTTCCATGAACTCAGGCTTCATTGCCTTGCCGGAGTTCTGGATCTGGGCCAGTGCGATTTCCTTCTCCTTGGAGATGAACTCCGCAGGAACCTCGGAGGGACTCATGAACTGCGGTGCCGCTGCGGCGATGTGCATGGTCAGGTCCTTGGCAAAAGCCTTGAAAGCCTCGCCATGGGCCGCGGATGCGCTGCCGACCGCGAGGTCGAGGAGCACGCCCACTTTGCCTTCACCGTGGATGTACGAGGTCACGAGACCCTTGCCATCCGAAGCGGCTTCGTAGCGCTCGAAACGGCGGATGCCCATGTTCTCGCCCAGGGTGGCAATCGTCTCCTGCAGGGTGACCTGGATGGTCTTCCCGGCAGAAGTCGTCTGCGCCATGAGGGCATCGACGTTCGCAGGCTTGTTCTTGATGATGTGCGCGGTGAGGTCACCGACGAACTTCTTGAACTGTTCCGTGCGCGCGACGAAGTCGGTTTCGCAGTTCACTTCGAGGAGGACGCCGACATTGCCTTCACCCGGGATGAGCGCCGTGACGACGCCTTCCTTGGTTGCGCGGCCTGCCTTGTTGGCTGCCGATGCCATGCCCTTCTTGCGGAGGAACTCGATGGCCTTTTCGAAGTCACCCTCGGTCGAAACCAGGGCCTTCTTGCAGTCCATCATTCCTGCGCCGGTCTTCTCGCGGAGATCCTTTACGAGGCTTGCTGAAATTTCCATTTCTCGCTCCTTGTTCCGGGTTCCGGATTACTTCTGCTCTTCGGTTGCAGTTTCTTCAGTTGCAGCGGCTTCGAGGTCGGCTTCATCCGGACCACGGAGGTCGATGTCGCCTTCAAAGCGCGAAACCTTCTTCTCGTTGGCTTCGTCTTCCTTGGCCTGGTCTGCAACTTCCTGGGCGCGGAGCTTTTCCTGGAACACCTTGGTGCCTTCGAGGCAGCTGTCGGCGATCAGCTTGGAGAAGATCTTCACGCTGCGGATGGCGTCGTCGTTGCCCGGGATGACGTGGGCGACGTTCGAAGGATCGCAGTTGGTGTCCACGACGGCGATCGTCGGGATGCCGAGCTTCTTGGCTTCCTTGAGGGCGATGTGTTCCTTCATGGTGTCGATGACGAAGAGGGCTCCGGGGAGCTTCTTCATGTCTTCGATTCCGCCGAGCGACTTCTTGAGCTTGTCCAGTTCGCGATCGTAGCGAGCCTGTTCCTTCTTGGGAGTCTCGTTCCACTCAGGAGAATCCTTGAGGGCTTCGATCTTCTTGAGGCGGTCGATGGAGGCCTTGACCGTCTGGTAGTTGGTGAGCATGCCGCCGAGCCAGCGGTTGGTGACGTAGTGCATGCCTGCGCGCTTTGCTTCCTCTTCAACCACGTCCTTGGCCTGCTTCTTGGTGCCGACGAAGAGGATCTTCTTCCCTTCGGAAGCGATCTTGGTGGCGAATGCGCAAGCTGCGCGGGTGTGGTCGACCGTCTTCTGGAGGTCGATGATGTAGATTCCGTTACGGGCGCCGAAAACATACGGCTTCATCTTGGGGTTCCAGCGCTGGGTCTGGTGACCGAAATGAACGCCTGCTTCCAGCAGTTCACGCATGGTGACTTGTGGCATGTGAATGACCTTTCCAACTAAAGATGCGGATGGATCGTCTGACGCCTGCAAAACAGGGAAAGGCCGAACAACCGCGGTTAATGGATCCACCCTGTCATCCAATTCGAACCAACCGAACCGGAGGGGGATCCCCTCCACCCCCATGATCTTTGGCATCCGAAGGATTGCTCCTGGAGGCCGCCGACACCACGAGACGGGGGTGTGTGTGATGGGGGCTTTCTTACCGATAACAGAGGGGTTTTGCAATCCGAGAAGGGGTCTCGGGCATTGACACGGGAAGCCCACGTAAGGAACCCTGTAGGCCATGCCAAGCCGCCCCATCCGCCACTCCCTGCGAGCGACTGCCGGAGCACTCCTCGGTGCCTGGCTCGTCACCCTCGCAGCCAGCCCCATTGCGCTTGGAGTTGTGGTGCCTGCCGCTCCTCCGTCCCACCTCGTCTGGGAGACCCGCGAGGTCCTTACGCTTGCAACCCTCCGTAAAGTCGAGTCTTTTCTCCTTCAGCACCAGCACCTAACCGGCGAACGGATCGTGCTCGTGGTCCACCCATGGGAGGAAGCCGGGCCTGATTCCGAGCTGAAGGAGTCGGCTGAAAAGGCGAGCCGCTGGCTGTTTGATCATTGGGGGCTCGAGACCCGGTCACGCGGCGCAAACGCCCTCCTGCTCCTAACGGAAACGGGCCCTTCCAGGCTCAGTGTGGGGTTCCAGATGGGCTCGGGCATGACCCTGCCGGAGGGGCGAAGCACCGACGGGCTTCAGGAACGCCTGGAGGAGTTTGCCGACGATGCCCGATCCTTGGGCAGCTGGGACGCGATTGGCCTTGCCGCCGTTCATACGCTCTTTGAGGAACTCGACAGCCCCATTCTGGCAAAGCTCGGCGGAGATGCGTGGCAGGTGGACTCCCGCCCCGCCGGCCAGATGACGACTGAGACTGCCCCTCTCCCCAAGCCTGACCGCGGCGCCGGATGGGTAGCAGCCCTCCTCCTGATGCTGGCTGCGGGAACTGTGTTCTACTGGACGTTTGAGCAGCGGATGACCCAGGAGGTCCTGTTGGGCGCCGAGAGGTGGCTGGTCCTTGGTCCCAGGCTCAAGCTTGAACTCTGGTGGAAACAGCGACAGCGCTCGAAAAGGATCGCAGGCAATCCTGCGACAGGTCGTTGGATCATCCTCAAGGAGAACTCATGAAGGGCGCGATGCTGGGCAAGGCCCTGCAAAAAACCGCTGCGCTCTCCAGGAGCAGGATCGAGGTTTTGATTGCAAGGAAGCGCCACGATCGGGGGCGCGCAGGGATGATCCAGACCCTTCTGGAAAATCAGCTGCTCGCAGCCGACCAGATCCTGATCTACGCGAATCCCAATACCAAGAAAGCCGCACTTTGGATCGGCCCACAGGCCTCGATTTCACTGCCGGAAAAAGAACTGACCCAGTGGCTCGAAGATCTAGAGTCGGATCTCCACCAAACCCATCCCGATCGTGCGCTCACGCTTGCAGTGATGAGCCTTGCGATCGCCCTCAACTCGATTGAAGCCCAAGCAGGTGACTCCCAGTCAGGTGAATCTCACCAGCGGTGATACGCCGGATGGCCCGGCTTGACGGCGACGAATTTGCCCGTACAGCGGGCGGTTGGCTTGCCACCTGCGACCAGGCGAGACTCGATGATTACGGAGTCACCCTCATGCGACTTCACCCATGCTTCCACCCTGACCACTGAATCCGTTGGGGTGGGACGCAGGAGCTGGACGTGAAAATCCGCCGTCACGGTGCAAGGAGGCTGCGCCTCGCCCCTCACCTGCATGAGGTGGTAGGCCGCCGTCCAATTCGAATGGCAATCGAGGAGTGCCCCGACAATGCCGCCGTTCAAGACTCCGGGAAAAGCCTCATGCTCCGACGAGGGAGTCCACTCCGCCCAGGTAGCGCAGGTCTTCCCCTCAGCCCAAGATTCACCGGCCGCAGCCGGTATGGTGCGAACATGCAAACCCTTGGGGTTCGCCGGCCCACACCCAAAGCATGCGCTGTGGGGCGCGTACTGATCTTGGAGGCCGGCTGGTAGTCCAGTCATAATGGTGGGCGATGAGGGGATTGAACCCCCGACCTTGGCCGTGTAAAGACCCCGCTCTACCGCTGAGCTAATCGCCCCAACCCTTAGTGAACGCCAGCCGCAGCCGATGCAGAAGCAACTTCGCCCTGCACGAGACCCGGAGCTGCCTCGTCGACATGGGTCTCGATGGCCAAGTTCTTATACTTGGTCAGACCCGTACCTGCCGGGATGAGGCGTCCCATGATCACGTTTTCCTTCAGGCCGCGGAGATAATCCACGCGACCCGAGATCGACGCTTCGGTGAGGACCTTGGTCGTCTCCTGGAAGGAGGCGGCCGAGATGAAGCTCTCTGTGCTGAGCGATGCCTTGGTGATCCCGAGGAGCAGAGGCTCGGACACAGCCGGGGTACCACCGGACTGCAGGACCCTCTGGTTCTCAAGTTCAAAGGCCATCTTGTCAGCCTGCTCGCCGGCGAGGAACACGGAGTCGGCAGACTCCTTGACCTTCACCTTGCGCAGCATCTGGCGAACGATCGTCTCGATGTGCTTGTCGTTAATCTTGACGCCCTGGAGACGATAGACTTCCTGCACTTCGTCCACCAAGTACTTGGCGAGCTGCTTCTCACCGAGCACGCGGAGAATATCGTGCGGATTGATCGGTCCGTCCATGAGCGGCTCGCCGGCCTTGACGTAATCACCTTCATTGACCGCGAGGTGGCGACCCTTGCCGATGAGGTACTCCTTGGCCTCGCCATTGTCCGGGGTGACGAGCACCTTGCGCTTGCCCTTGGTGTCCTTGCCGAACGAAACCATGCCGTCGGTGTCGCTGATGACGGCAGAGTCCTTGGGCTTGCGGGCTTCGAAAAGCTCGGCAACACGCGGCAGACCGCCGGTGATGTCCTTGGTCTTGGAGGTCTCACGATGGATCTTGGCCAGCGTGTCCCCTGCCTTGACCTCGTCACCATCATTGATGACCAGGTTGGCTCCGACCGGGAGGATGTATCGAGCGACACGATTCGTTCCTTCGATACGGATCGGCTCGCCATTGGCGCCCAAGATCAGGATCTTCGGACGCTGGTCGGTGGACTTGGTCTCGGTAATGACCTTGTGCGAGAGGCCGGTCACGCTGTCGAACTGCTCCGACATGGTGACACCTTCGACGATGTCCTCGAACTTCACGGTACCGGAGGCTTCCGTGATGATCGGAGTCGAATACGGATCCCACTCAGCTACGAGGGTGCCCTTCTCGACCACGTCGCCTTCCTTGAACAGGAGCTTGGCGCCGTAGACGAGCTGGTACTTCTCACGCTCGCGACCGTTTGCATCCATGACTGCGAGCTCACCGTTGCGATTCATCGCGGTCAGATGGCCTTCCTTATTACGGACGGTCACGACGTTGATGAGCTTGATCGTGCCCTTGGTCTTGGTCTCGATGCTGGACTGCTCAGCACGACGGGATGCCGCTCCACCGATGTGGAAGGTACGCATCGTCAGCTGGGTTCCAGGTTCACCGATCGACTGGGCGGCGATCACGCCGACAGCTTCACCGATGTTGACCAGGCGTCCACGGGACAGATCGCGACCATAACAAAGGGCGCAGATCCCCTTCTTGGACTGGCAGGTCAGAACAGAACGGATCCTGACACGGTCAATACCGGTCTGGTCGATCTTCTTGACCGCATCTTCATCGATCATGTGGTTGGCCTGAACGAGCGTTTCGTTCGTCACGGGGTCAATCACTTCGTCGAGGGTCACGCGACCGAGGATACGGTCGCCCATCTTTTCGATCACTTCGCCGCCTTCGATCAGGGCGGAGACAAAGAGACCGTCCAGGGTGCCGCAATCCGGCTCAGTGACGATGACGTCTTGGGAGACGTCGACGAGACGACGGGTCAGGTAACCCGAGTTGGCCGTCTTGAGTGCGGTGTCGGCGAGACCCTTGCGGGCGCCGTGGGTCGAAACGAAGTACTGGAGGACCGAGAGGCCTTCACGGAAGTTCGCGACGATCGGCGTTTCGATGATCTCACCTGACGGCTTGGCCATCAGGCCGCGCATGCCGGCCAGCTGGCGGATCTGGGCATTGCTACCGCGGGCGCCCGAGTCGGCCATCATGAAGATGGAGTTGAACGCAGGTCCGGTGATCTCCTTTTCCTTGCCCTTCCAGCCCGTGGGGGCATTGAAGGTCTGCACTGAAAGGCGCTTCATCATGGCCGAAGCAATCTGTTCAGAGGTCTGAGCCCAGATGTCGATCACCTTGTTGTAGCGCTCGCCGTCGGTGATGAGACCTTCGGCATACTGGTTGTCGATTTCCTGGACCTGGGCATAGGCCTTGTCCAGGAATTCCTTCTTCTCGGGCGGCATCTGCATGTCATGGACCGAGATCGAAATCCCGGCCTTCATGGCGTTGCGGAAACCGGTCTGCATCAGCGCGTCGGCAAGCAGGACGGTCTGCTTGTTGCCCGTGAGGCGGTAGCACTGGTCGATCAGCTCGGCGAGGTCCTTCTTGCCCAGCACCTTGTTGAAGAGGTGGAAGGGAATTTCCTGCGGAACCACTTCGGAGAGCAGCACGCGACCCACGGTCGTGTCCCAGAGCTTGCCCTGGACGCGGCACTTGATCTTGGCCTGCAGCTGAACGAGGCCGGCGTCGTGAGCGAAGTGCACTTCGTTCGGATTGGCGAACACCTTGCCCTCGCCCTTTGCGAACGGACGCTCACGGGTCATGTAATAAAGACCGAGAACGATGTCCTGCGAAGGAACAATGATCGGCTTGCCGTGTGCGGGCGAAAGGATGTTGTTGGTCGACATCATGAGCACGCGAGCT
>CAZDSX010000038.1:0-26089 GCA_964508305.1 uncultured Bacteriovorax sp. | reverse complement strand
ATCCAGCACCGGATGCGGAGTCCGACGTGAGCCCGGAGCTTGAGCTCGATTCCTCCCCGAGGATCTTGGTGATCTCGCAACCGGCAAGGGGCGCGAAGACGCAGGGGAGGAAAAGGGCAACAATGATGCGGTTTGTTGGCGCAAGTCTCATCCTTAATAGGATCGGCTAAAAACTGACGCATCAATAGTGTGTCAGGAGAGACTCAGCTGGCGGGATTTAGGGTGAGCAGTCAATAGCTCGAATTGGGCCAGCACAGCACAGGATCGTAGGATGGGTTGCTTGCTGGCGCGGAGCCAAAGTAGGCACAGGTTTGGGTGGCGCCTATCGAGTAGCCCTGCGGTGAGAGGCCTGCCATTGAGGCGATCTCCACGGGTGGGGTGGCGGAGTCTTTCCAGCAATAGGTCTTTTCTGCGCCGGTCGTACCGGTGAGCGCGCAGGTCCGACCTGAGCCTCCTGCCTGCGTGAGGTAGCGAGAGTCCTGGATGGTCCCGATGCGGGAGGGAGAGGCGCCGTAGCCTTGGCCCCAGCACCAGATCTCCTGACTAGAGTTCTCGGCGCAGGCGTGGACCCCGCCCACAGTCACACGATTCGCCTGTCCGGCGATCAGCCCGCTCATGTCTACCGCGACTGGACCATTCGAGCTTGCACTTGCACCATCCCCCAGTTGGCCTGAAGTGCCCGTGCCCCAGCAGTAGACGTTACCAAGATTTGGGAACGAGATGCAGCTGTGTGTATTGCTCGATTGAACAATGCCATCAGCATCTCCAAACTTAAGGGCGATCACCGGTGTGTTGGATTTATAGGGCACACCGCTGACATAGCCGCTCCTGCCGTTGGCCAGCTCTCCAGCAGAGCCCGAACCCCAGCACTTGATCAGGCCATGTTCGACTTTGGCGCAGGAGCTAGCTCCTCCCGTCCACACCTTTTGGGCGCCACTGGCAACGCTGACCACCGGGGTGGTGCTGTCGGTGAAGGTCCCGTCACCGAGCTGTCCGTGTGCATTGTACCCCCAGCAGCGGACCGAGGTGTCACCGTTTACGGCACACGCAAACAGGTAGCCTACGCTGAGATCCGTCACTCCAGATAGTCCGGCCTTGGTTGAAGGTGTGGCCTGGAAATTACCCCAGCACTTGACCGATCCATCACTCAAGATTGCGCAGGTGTCCCAAAGTCCGGCCTCCACCCGGGTGGCGGTACTGATGCCTGGTACCTGAAGAGCCGTGCCGCTGTTGGAGTAGCCCACACCCAGCTGACCCCCATCGCCCTTGCCCCAGCATTTGATGGTCCCATCCGAAATGAGCGCGCAGGTATGATGGCCATTGCTGGCAATCGAGATCGCACTAGAGACTCCCGAGACCGAAACCGGGCTGCTCGAATCAGCGAGTGTGCCGTTCCCGAGTTGACCTTCGCTTCCTTTTCCCCAGCATTGAACGGTTCCGTCGGTGAGGCGCACACAGGTGTGGCTCCAGCCCGCCACAACCTGAGCTACCGGTCCACTGAAGCCGGTCGGGGTTACCGGTGTGTTGAGCGAGTTGATCATCGTGCCATTGCCGAGCTGCCCGTTGTTGTTGTAGCCCCAGCAGTTCACCGATCCGGAGGCGGTCAGTACGCAGGCATGCCAACCGCCCATTGAAACTTGGCTGACAGAGCTCAGGCCTGGGACGACGACCGGCGTGGATCCATAGTTGTTCCAGCCCCAGCACAGGACTTTGCCTGCGGCATCCCGGGCGCAGGCTCCATTGCCGATATCCAGGTCACTCACAGGCACGAGTGCTTCAGGTGCGGCCGCGATGGTGAAGTCCCCAGTCGCAGAACCATACGTATTTCCGTAGCTGGATGCGCTCACCCTGAGGACTTGGGCAGCGCGTCCAAGCTCTGTGCTCCCATTCCGAGGTATCGGGACAGCGAAAGTAACCGAGGAGACACCTGCTGCAACATTTAGTGCCTGTGAGCGGTTCCAGAAGTCGGTGCCGCTGGTGCCAAGTCCCGGGTCGCCTGATGTGTCGAGCGAGAGCCAAAGCGTCTGCGTGCTGATGGGAGCAGGCGAGAGAGACACGGTGATTTCCGCAACCTCCCCGCGCTTGACCGATCCAGAGTAGGACAATGAGAGCGAAGGATTTGCAACAGAGATGCTCACTGTCGTCGATGAGGTCTGACCCGTAATCCCTATTACTGAGATCGTGTAGTCTGCGGCCTGAGTCACTGCGGAAGGGGTTCCGTAGATGGCGCCCGTTTGATAGTTGAAATTGAGGCCAGAGGGCAGCGTTGGACTGATATCGAATCCGGAAGCCACGCCGGACACGGTCGGGAGCACTTGGGAAACCGTGAAACCAGGAGAAAAGACCAGTGGAGCCCCCGCGTAGCTGAGAGTCGGGGGTGAGGGAAACATCGGCGTCAGGTCGGTGCCCGCGAGGGCCGAGTTCGTGAACGCCCCGGTCATGTCAGTGACGTTCGAAGTGACAAAGCTGCTCAGGTCAGCATTGGCGAGGTCCAAGGTTCCGGCAAACATCGAGTTCATGTTGGTGACTTGAGAGGTATTGAAACCGTCGAGACTGAGCGTAGTCAGGCTACTGGCCCCATTAAACATGTCGGCCATATTGGTGACATTTGATGTGTCAAAGTTGCCCCCGAACTGGATCCCAATCAGGTTTGATGCCGCGCTAAACATGCCGGCCATGTTGGTCACGCTTGAGGTATTGAGTGCGCTGACGTCTAGCCCACCGCTGAGGCCGGAGTAGGCGAACATGTATGACATGTCGGTGACATTGGAGGTGTTGAACCCGCTCAAGTCCAGGTTTGTCAGGTAGCCGCCCGAGAACATCCACGACATGTTGGTGACTTGAGCCGTGTTGAAGTTTGGTCCAAAGACGATGGTCTGTGCCAAAGAGCTCTGAAACATTCGGCTCATGTCCGTGACGTTCGAGGTGTCAAATGATTCGAGGTGAATCCCGTTAAACAGGCTGCCGCGAAACATCTCACTCATGTCCGTGACAGATGAAGTGTCAAAGTGGGATAAGTCTACTGCCGTAAAGCTGGGTGCCGAGGTGATGCTGTAGTTGCTGTAGCTATTGGTCCAGCAGCTACCCATGCCGCAAAAAGTAACATTCACAGGATTTTCGAGCACGATCTGATGTTCGTTGGCAAACATCCGGTGCATGTCGGTCACGCTCCCGGTCTCAAGCGATGAAAGGTCCGGTTGAGTGAGCGAGGGTGCTCCTGCTCCCGCAAACATTCCGGACATGTTGGTCACGCTTGAGGAGTTGATACAGGACAGGTTCATGCTCGTAAGTGAGCTCGTACCCGCAAACATCCCGGACATGTCGGTAACTTGAGAGGTTTCTCCACCTGCGAAGGTGGTGAGGTTGAAACATCCAGTAAAGGCGTCCGCAAGATTCTTCCAGCCGACATTGCCGAGTGCATTGACGGCGATCAGCTTGGTGCGGACCTCCCAGTTTGCCCTCATTGAAAATGCTTCCATTGTGCCGTTGATCGTGACGGTGTGATCACCAGGGGTGGCGTAAACGTGGGTTGCTGCAGGGGAGTTTGCCGCCGTCACAGTCCCGGTCGTTCCATCTCCCCAGTCGACCGTGAAGTTGTATGTATATGCGGCGGGAAGCGGCAGGGTGATGGACTCGTTGTTGCCGGTGGTGCGCCAAACTGAAATGAAGGGGCTAGGGGTAGCTGGGTCCGGACAGGTGGCACCACCACCCCCGCCGCCACCACCCTGACTTTGGGTGCAGGTTTGGCCAAACAGCGTGGCCTGTGAGCAGGTGAGCGAGAATCCATTGGGTAGTTGGTCGAAGACGTTCGAAGAGCCCGCTGCCTGGGATACATCCCAAGTGCTGGCGTCTACCGTGATGAGGGATGGAGTGTCGTAAAACAGGTAGCTCATGTCCGTGACGTTTGTGGTCACGCCGCCGGCAACTGACGTGAGGTTGGTGCATCCTGCAAACGCACCATTGAGGCTGCGCCATCCCACATCTCCGAGGTCCACCACTTCGATGAGTTGGGTGGCCGTAGGCGAGATGATCGGGTTTCCCTTTGGGTCCGTACTCGTGATCATCGAAAAGGCTTCCATCGTGCCTTCGATGGTGACCGTGTAGGTTCCGGGCTGGTCGTAGACGTGGGTTGCCTCGGGATCGATTGCGCTCTTGACGGTGCCGCGATGGCCGTCGCCCCACTTGACTTCAAAATCGTAAGTGTATCCCGGGGGCAGGGGGAGGCTCACGCTCTCGCTCTGCACGAGCGTGCGCCAGGTGGAGATAAACGGATTGGAGATTTTTGAAATGCTGGAGACTGCCGGACTTTCGCCGAGCACGGTTACAAAGCCCCTGCACGAGGTGAGAACACCCGAGAAGGCGAGCGCAAACACGACCGGCGCAAGCGCCGACCAGCTGCGCCGCAGCGGTCTCGGGAGCCTCAGTTCCACCAACGTACCTCTCCCTCAAGTATCGGTCAGCGAACTGACGGATTCGAGAGTGTCGTTGCAGACACAGGGCTGACACAAGGGGCACGAGTGTGACGGTGGCTTAGCGGCAGTCCTGGCCCTGCCATTCGACCTGGCAGAAGGTCTCGCAAGCCGCAATCAGGAGGCCCTCGAGGTCGGTCGTGCAGACTTCGACGAGGCTTGCGGTGGTCAGGCCCGTGCAGGCGTCGTTTGCGTCTCCCGAGACTTCCATCTGCTGTTTTGCGGTGACCGTGCGGTAGCGTTCCACTCCGAGCGAGTCCCGTGTGATCGAGACCTCGGCGCCCAGCCGGAGCAGCGAGGCCGCGCGCAGTGCTGCCGTGGAGCTGCTCAAGCGCGAGAGGCTGATCGGGTAGAAGCCCAGCCCTTGATGGGTCCTTGCCAGTGAGGTGCGGCAGGCTTCGGCGGATCCGATCGTGTCGCGGGTCTCGGCAAGGGTCACCGACGCGTTAGAAAAAACGGAGAGAAAAACAGCCAAAAACAAGTGTTTTTTGTGGTTCATGCGCGGGTGAGTAGACCCGGATGACCCACTGTTCAAGTCAGGATTTGATTAGAGCCGGCAGTTGTAGCCGGTCGAATCGCGCCTCGGGTTGCAACTCAGAGAACTCGAGGCCGGGACTTCGAAATAAACGTCCTTGGCTTCGAGCGCCGGGTTGCGCGGAGTTCCGCCTTTAAAGACCCAGCGGCAGATGTAGCGGGTCACGCCGCTCCGGGACTGCGAGAGCAGGAGGCTGGGGAACTCGGAGAGCCTTTCTGCCGACGGGCTCACTCGTGCATCAGCCACTTCATCGCGAAAGGGGCCTGAGGCATCCGCCCAGGCGAGGTCCTTATACGCCTTGCCGCGGACCTTTCCTTTGGCCGGGCACTCGATGGCAAAGTCGCCGGGGCCCGCCAGGGCGTTTGCGGCAGTGATCAGGAGTCCGATCGCAGCAAGTGTTGAGAGTTTCATGGTTGGTCCTCCGAGGGTGTGGCTTCGGCAAAAAGTCGGACGGCAGCGCGTCCTGCTTCCTGCTGTGCATTCAGGATTTGGTTGGTCCAGCTGGTGAGGCCGCGCCAGTTGGCGTCGCAGGTTTGCAGGAGTGCGGGGTTGGCCGTGCAGTCCTGAGGTGCCGCTTGCCTCAGCGGGGATGCGGAGTCCTCGCCGTTTGAGTCGACAAGGCCCAGGCTTTCTTCGGATTGTCCCGAAGCCAGGAGCCGCTGCCTGAACTCGTAAATTTCGTTCGGGTAGGCGCGCTCCACTTCGTCGTAGAGCACGCGGCGCGCCTGCGGCGTGCCTTGCTTGAGCACGGCTGCGACCAGTGTCTCACCTGTGAGCGTTCCACCTGCGCTCGAGAGGGTAAACGTCCAGGCTGCGGTCTGAAGCTTGCGCAGGCTCTGCAAATCGGTGCCTGCGTTTTGAGAGAGCTGATCGATGGCTTTTTGCTGGATCCCAGCATCCGCCGAAGGGCTACGGAGCGCTGACAGCAGCGTCTGCATGGAGTTGGACTCGTCGGGCGAAGCGCGGAGCACCTCATCGAGTGGCTGCAGCTGGATGCCCGTGTCCTTGATGAATTCAAACTGGATCTGGCTGATGTCGCCCTTGGCCCAGTGGGCGCGGGGGTCGTCACTGCCGGGAGCGGCGGCGGATGCGTCAGCGGCAGGAGCGCGATCAGCAGAAATGCCCTCGCCAGTCACGGCTGCAGAATCGGACGAAGGAGATGGAGAAGTTGAGGCCGGCAGCACGGCTGCAATCGCGCCTTCGGTCCAGCGCACCCAGGCGCTTTTCTGCGGAGCTGCCGAGGCGTCCGCCTCCGGGAGGGGGAGAGCGGGCTTGAAGACCAGATGGAGGACCAGTGCGGAAGCTCCGAGACCCAGTGCTCCGATCTTTAAAGGGCCCAGCCAACCGGTCGCGGACGCCGCGGCAGGTGACTTGAGTGCACTCGTGGGAACGAAGCGGGCTCGAGTCGACATGAGGTCCTCCCTTCATCGTATCGGCAGATCTTGCGCGCGCGGGAGATGTGTCGGGGGGGACAGGGCTTGTGGCGAATCAGGCGGAGAGTATGATCGGGGTTGATGAGATCAAGAGCGAGGTTCCCGAGCCTGCCGGCACGCATTCTATTCATTTTGTCGTTCACCCTGGGGGTGTCGGCGTATGCACGGCTTCCACAGCCCCTCAGGACGCATCTTCCGGGTGAAGGTGACTCGCTCCCGGATCGGTCTGACTATCCTGCATTCAGCCAGGAGCGTGGACGCCCGCTGACGGGGTCTCAGGCCCCGGCATCAGCGGCTGCAAGGGGGTGTCCGGCCCTGCGGGCGGATGGGGCCTGGGCCTCAAACTCACTCACTTCGATTCTTTCGGGCTTTCAAAAGTTTGACTATGCGGGTGGTTCAATAACCCAGGACAAAAAGGCAGAGATCGTCAGCGTCCAGTGGCCCGCAGGCCTGAGTGCACCAACCTCCTGTGACAGGTATCGGGAGCGCATGATGTTGCTGATCGAGAAGCGTCTTCTCAGTCAGGGAGTGGCCAGTGGCCCGATCGTGCTGGGAATCCAAGGTTACATCAACACGCTTGCAAGGGAGGGGATCCAGGTCGTTCCGCTCTCCGTAGAGGTCAGGGATCATCTCTCCGAGAGTATCGGCGTGCATCAGGGTGGGGTCACTTTGATGGCGATACGGGCACTGCTCACGCGGCTCTACGCTTGTGGTGCCGGCACGACCGTGCCGATTACGGGCGCTATCCTGATGGGGCGATTCCCGGAGGGTCGTATCGCGCGGCGGTTTTTGCTCCAGGGCGATTTGGAAGTTCAAAAGGTGGCCGTCCTCGAGGAGTTGGTTTCCGATAACTCGGATGTCATGCTGGCTGATCTCGACGGCGCATGGCCTGCATTGTACCGAAGCAGGGTCACTCTGTTTCCACGCGACGAGTTCACTCTAGCAGCCGGGGCCCCCGCTAGTGGTGGTAGTTATCGTTATGAGGCACGCACTACGGCGCCAGGGCAGAGTGTGGTCGATGTATTTTTTCTGGATGACGGTCGCGCTTCTGCGAATCCTGCATCCGATGCAACGCGCGATGCCAACAATACTGCCCAATCAGGGACTGTGTCCCTGAGTCGTCAGGCAAGTGCGGAGCTTTCGGCAGGGGATGCAGCATCTGCGAGGATGTTTGCCCGGCCGGAGATCCAAATCAGCCGGATCAATCCGTACGCAATCGCAAGGAGACCCAATACTCCGTGGGTCAACGCGTTGGGCGAGCCTGTCACCTTTGATGTGTCCCAGCTCAGGTCCAAGGGGAATGGAGGCAGTCCTGATTTTACGCAGGAGAGGACCCTCCTGCTTGAGTACCTTTCCCGGAACATCCAATACCGACTCGGAAATTCGCGTCATGTCTTTGGAGCGAGCGCGTTTGTCGGTGCCGACAAGCTGGGTCACGCGGTTGATCATTTCAATGCCTTGAAGAAGATTGCACCATCCGAGATGGTGGACGGCTCAGGCGGTGCGGCCCGCTTTGAAGGAAGCAACTCCGTTCATCTGGGTACCGAAGCCGATCTTTATTCCTGGATCCTCGCCCCCCAATTGTTCAAGTCTTTCACAGCACATTCGAAGGCCTACTATAGCGGTTTGATCCAGGTCCGTGCCGATCAGTTCGGCTCAAATCCTTTTGGTTACAAATACTTTTTCTGGAAACCGGAGCAAGTCGACGTGACCACAAGCTCGATGTCGGTGGACGCCCAGACGGGGCGCTCAGTCACCCGGCAAGAAACTTCGAAGGTCTGGCGCTACACCCCCAGGCAGGACTCCTTGGAGACCAACAACCTTGCGCAAGGACCGTTCTGCGAGGATTGCCGTGAAGGCGAGCCCGGCAAGACGGATAATTTCTGGGATCATTACTCGAGGTGGTTCAGTAAGTTCAGTCTTCAGACAAACCCCGATGCCGTCTTCTATCCGCACATCTATTTTCACGGGGGCTGCAATGCCAACTCTCCTACGACGGTGAGCACCACCAATATCTTCGTCAGTTCCTCCCTGCATACCGAGCTGTTCGGGTTCAGTCGGCCAGCGAACAATTTTTTGTTTCTTGCAAATGGCCTTGCGGTTTTTGCCAGATCGAAGACCTATTTTGATTTTATCGAGTATCGCACTGCAGATGTCCTGCAGTCCCGTACCGCTCGGTTGGGTGATGCCTGGATCGCCTACTTCGAGCGCCTGTCGGTCAATGAGGCCGGCAATCGTCCCGTTCATTACAACACGCTCGCAGCCGGTCCGTCGGTAAGTGACAAGCGACCCTATTTTTGGGGAATTGCTGGAGACTACTCACTACCGGTGAGACCGGCCGCCGTCAGGCTCTCCTGCGCCGGTGGCGGCTGATTTGAGTCAGGGATTTGTCGGCGAGCCCACTGATCCAGCTCGTGAGGATCACAATTTCCGGATGGGTGAGGGACAACGTTTGCTCACCCTTGCATGAAGTGCGGAGTCCGCTAGCATCTCCTCATGGTTAAGTTTCGCTTCGGAATTCCTGCCGTCACTTTTCTCGCCTGGATCAGCCTTGCTGATGCCTCAGTCACTCCGCCTACCGGACCCCTTTGCCTGAGTCCGGGCGGTGAGGATCCTGCTCGTATCGGGAGGCTGCCTGAGTCTGAGAAGATTTTTCCATTTGGTATCGAGGACGTGATTTCGGATCCGAAGGCCTCGGACACCGATATGTCGTCGATGGATCAGAAATCGCGTGGAATTTGGGACCTGCCGAATACGCTGAACAGTAACAATTATTGCGGTCCAACGAGCGCTGCAATCATTGCTCGAGTTATTGGCAAGTCTCCTCGGTTGTATCAAGACGCCATTCACGGAGTTCCGCCATTCTCCTGTGGCAGCGATAGTGGCGTTATTCAGCAGGCCTGCTCGGATAGGAACTCTTCGGATTTGCCCCGTTCTCGCTATGTGGCGATCAAGGATTTTGCAGTTGGGATGCATACGGACCGCTGGAGTCTGGCTGAATATGGATCCATTACGGACCCAAAGGTCATTTCTTATTTTAATGGTTTTTTTATTCCGCTGATTTCTGAGATTGCAGGCTTTAAGGCAGCGGAAATCGCCACATTCCTTGGAGCGGGACTCATCCCAGGAGGTTTGGATGCGGTTGGGGCGCTCGTCAGCGGCACCACGGCGTTGACGGGTGCAACTCTTGGGGTGCTCGTAGATGCTTGGTTGATCAACGCCATCGGGCTGCCGGGCAGCCCCCCATGGAATTACGATCAGGAGCTCCGAAGAAGGCTCAACGAGAGTTTAAGTTCCCGGTCTGCGGACTTTTCCATTCCCTCACTGAGTTTTAAATACAGTTCGATTGCCCCTGGATCTTCAGAGCTGAGTACGGATCGACTTTTGGAGCAGATGAAGGCCCATCGGAGTAAGGAGTACTCAACAGGGCGTCTCAATGCAGGCAGCTCCGGTGATCCTGTCGAGAAGTATGCTTATATTGGAAGGAGCCTGACTGGCTTGCTCTACGCAGGTGTGGAATTTGACTATAACTATGATGTCTGGGGTGTGTTCCTGTTGGATGACATAAAAGACTGGGGACCCTCTGCGATCACTGCGTTGCATTGGGTGAGTATCGTTGGCTATGACCTGACTGAGCGTAGCTATCCGCTCATCCTGTGGGATCCCACAAATGGGTATGATCGTGTGCGCCTTGAGCGCGTCCCCAAGAATAGATGGTTCTTTGAAGGTGCTTCCATGCTGGACGGAGCGATGAGCATCAGGCGCAAATCAGACGGGCGTCTTTTATCCAATAAATACGAAGTGATTTCAAATGCGATCTCCGTTAATTTTAGCCTTGAGGGTGGGAGTGTAGATCAGTGCGATGCTCCGAGGGCGCCCCAATACCTCTCGCAGCGCTGGGAATCGCCGGATCAGTTGATCTTTGCCAGGAATTCTAAAAAGTCGTTTGCCTACACCAACGGGATGAGGGCCTCTGCGCGCGTCAGGCTGAAGGCTTCGGTCGGGTCGTATTTCCAGAGTGGGTCCCGCAGGGCAGCAGTGCAATGCGGTGTCAAATTTCGGGTCAAAAAAGACGATGTCCAGGTGCAGGAGCTCCTCTCCGGACTCGGGGCACAGGGGAGAGCGGTCGAGGTGCTCTTTGATCCGCAGGGCATCGGGTATTACACGTGGAGCGCAGCCACCTATTGCCAGGGAGAGACCACTCGTTCCGCTCTCACGTCGGAAGGCCCAGAGGTGGCGCTCCCTGTATTCACGGGAGTACGCTCAGGAGCTCACTTTGTCCTCTTGGGCACTGATTCCTGCCGTCCGACTCCGTCGGTCCCACCCGCTGTGCCCGCTATCGTGGGCTCGGTAGGATCCGCCGGTAAAACCTCGGCCAATTTGGCAGTGTCGGCATCGAGCTGGGATGAGAATTGCGATGTGCTTGGCTTTGATTTTGAGTTCAGCAAGGATGCTTCGACATGGTTTGGAACCGCGCGCGATTTTGTTCGCCCCGCTACTGGCAATCCACCGGAAGTCGGTTCACCCAGTCTTAAAGTAACTGCCGGCGTGACTCAGAGCATTCCGCTGGAGGCCTTCTCAGCAAGGGACTGCTCCGACCTGTTCAAGAACGTCACCTTGTACTGGAGGGTGCGCGCTCGCGAGGCGAGTGGGGGCAGCGGTGCCGTCACTGCATGGAGCACACCGCAGCGGCTGGTCGTACGGCAGCAGTCGAGTTCGGCGGCCGCATGTGACTCGCAAATGCGTAACGCTATGGACAACGCGAGTCTGGAGCAGTGGAAGAATTTTAGGGAAATTGGACTGAGCGGAGCCATCGGTGGGGGACTGCCGACTACTCCGCCTGTGGGTGGTTCAGGTACGGGAGGCGCATTCTAATGGTTAAGGCAATTGTAAGTGGAATGGTGATGATGGTCATCGGTGCTGCGCCCGCGTTTGCGGTGGGACCGGCTGTTTCGCTCGATGCAGCCTCACTGAGGGACTCGATGCAGCAGATCGCCAACCAGCAGAAAGGGCTCCGGGACCGGGGAGTGTACGAAGCCTTGCGTGCGGCCCTGTTGGAGACCTCCACGCCGCGCGCGTTTGTCGCGCGATTCAAGGCAACGGTTGCTTTGTCCGACTGTCCGCTCTGCAGCGCTCTGCCAGTAGTGACCGACGACCAGTCGGCCGCAATCCAGGCAGGACTGCTGCTGAATACCATTACAATTACTCGTGAGGTCATGCCTCAATTCGACGCATCAGAGGTCACCAACAAGGTCAGGGCTCTTGCTTCCAACGTCGTGGGTGCCACCAAGGCCAATCGATCCCGTACATTCGAGGTGCTGCGTGATTATGAACAGCGTCTCGTGGGTGCGGGCCAGCAGGGGAGGCTCCATATGCTCGTGGGGGCGGCAGCATCCCTGGGCGCGGGTGCCGACCTAAAGAATCACCTCGCCGGCCTCCTCAATGGGGGACGGGTAGCAGCTTTGGCAGATGCCAACCTGAGTCCCATTTACTACAAGACAGTGGCAAGGGCCCATCAGGCTTACCTTGCGTCAGGTGTTACAGCGGCTGAGGCGTTGAGCATGACCAGGACGCTTGCGGAGCGGCATCGTGTTGTTGCCCTGCAAAAGGGTTATGCCTTGCAGCTGGTCGACAAGTTTCCAACTCAGAAGGCTGCAGTGATCGATGCCTTCAGGGCTGGAAGGATTGAAGTACCCGAGTTTCGCTAGTCCCTGCCGGTGAGGGCGCTCATCCGTATAGTCTCGTGCTGTACTGGTGGACCTATGGTCCGCTGCGTGGGGCACGCGGCGTCTTAGGGTTGGCGCCCGAGGCACCTGCGTCCCAGGGCGAAGATGGCCTCGCTCTGCGGACGGTAGGCGCTCAGTCGGGTAGCGAACTGGAGGAACGGCATGGGAGCCAGGTCCTGGTCCGTCCCTGCCACGGCGTAGTTGTGGCGCTCAAAGCCACGGTGTCCCTTGAGGAGTCCCAGCGAGCAGCCGGGGGCAAGCCCAAGGTCCATCTGGCTGCCAAGGGTGGCAAATGGATTGTAGGACTGGATGCGGTTGTAGGACTCATACCGTGGGCGATAAATCCCCAGATCTCCCACCAGCCAGCGAACGGAGTGGCAGCGCTCGGCAGTGATGCCTCCATTGCTCGTGTCCGTAGGAGTCCACTGGCAGATTTGGATGTGGTGTTCCTGCTCCACCGAATAGCCCGGCTCAAATTCAACACGGACTGCATGACCCTCACCCAGCGGCAGTTGGAACACCCTGTCGCGATCCACTGTGAACTTCACGCCCGCAAACGACTGCTTGAGCACACGAGAAGTGATTGGGGTCACCTCGAGGTAAAATGCACCACGCGCATCGCGATTGAACTGCATGACATCGAGCATTCCCTGGCTGATGCTCCTCGCCATCTGGTCCATCTGCTCCTGGGGGATGCTTCTGGGAGCAGAGGCTGCGATGGCGGAGCCGATCATCGGGAGGCAGGACTGGTAGATTTGGTACTGGCGCTGGATCTCCGGGAGGGTCTGCCGGTTGAACTCCCTGCATGTGTCCTCGCCCCAGGCAGGCACAGCAAAGCCGAGGAGAAGGCTGGCGATAGCGGCTCGATTCTTCAT
Organism: uncultured Bacteriovorax sp.; assembly: GCA_964508305.1. Taxonomy (GTDB): domain Bacteria; phylum Bdellovibrionota; class UBA1018; order UBA1018; family UBA1018; genus CAIOHW01. The sequence continues at coordinate 13,051 of CAZDSX010000038.1, read as the reverse complement.
GAGCCGGGCAGTTATAATAATTGACTAAATATGTCAACTAACCTCTGGGGTGATACCGCTTGTGCGCGTCCTTGAGGTGCTCGGGCGTGATCTGCGTGTAGATCTGGGTCGTCGAAAGATCCGAGTGCCCAAGCAGCATTTGGAGTCCGCGCAAGTTCATTCCGCCCTCCAAAAGGTGCGTGGCAAATGAGTGGCGGAGGACGTGCGGAGAGATCGACTTCTTGAGTCCGGCCTGCCGGGCGAGCTCCTTGAGGAGCTTCCAAAAGCCCTGCCGCGTGAGCTGTGAGCCCTGATGATTCACAAAAAGCGCATCCCCCTTGGGGCCGAGCGAGAGCCGGTGGTGCTCGATGTAGCTCTGGAGGAGCGCTCCCGCGTAGGGCGCAAACGGAACGATGCGCTCTTTTTGTCCCTTTCCACGAACCCTCAGGTAGCCCTGATTGAGATCAATGTTGTGCGGCGTGAGTCCGGTGAGCTCCGAGACGCGAAGCCCCGTTGCGTAAAGCAGGACCAGCATCGCGCGGTCGCGTGCTTGAAGCGCAGAGGCCGATTTTGATTTGAGGTAGGGAAGGCCGGGCTCGAGCGCGGCGAGGAGCTTTTCGGTCTCAGGCTGGGAGAGCGCCTTAGGAAGCGAGCGCGTGAGCTTGGGTGATGCGAGGTTCTCTGCCGGGTTGGCGCCCAGTCCAAGCTCCAGGCACCCAAATTTGAAGAGCTGGCGAAGCGCGCTCGTCTTGCGAGCCAGGGAGCGTGCATCCTGGCCTTCTTTGGAGAGGTGAGTGATGAAGGCTTCGAGGTGACGGGCCTCTACGCCAGTGATCTGCTTGAGCGAGGGGTGCTTGAGCTTGAGGAAGGCCGCGAACTGGGCGAGGTCCCGGGAGTAGGCCGATACGGTGTGCTTGGAGGCCGCGCGATCAACCTGCAGCGAGTCTAGGTAGGCTTGGATGGCGGCCGCGATCTGCACCCTTTCAGTTTACCGGAGGATGGCGCCGGGTGAAACGCAACTTTCCGCAACTTTTGGAACGGATTTGAGAAGTTGGGGTGGCGATGGGGCTTGGGGTGCCGACGATTTAGGGCGAAACTTAAAATCGGGTTCAAAAGTTGCGGGTTGTTGCGGGAAGAGGGAAGGCCGGAGAGAGGTAAGAAATCCAGGCAGGCGCAGCTTTTCAGCAGGACTCGGGGAGAGAGAACCCGAGCTTTTGCACTTCAGCGTCAGCAACCACATCCACGGCAACGGGAACCACTTCAACTACAACGGGGTGTGCTGCGCCTGCCTGGGGTCAGGACTGGGGGCGAGACCCTGAGTGCCCCCACTCCAAGCGATTAAAACGAGTACTGGTAGGAGATGTAGCCCCCACCGCTGGACACGCGCAGGCTCACGATGATGCCGCGAAGCTGGTTGCCCGTGGTGGTGCTGACCTGGATGCGATCGATCCCGGCCACGCAGGGAGCCATTCCGGTGTAGAACGCGCCGGTAGCCAGGGCGATGTCCTGAGCGGTCATGCTGCCGATGGTGAGGCGGCCTGCCACCTGGACGGGGATGCTGGCGACGTTCTGGAGCGGGTTGACCGGGACGTTCAGCGCGAGGCTGTCACCGCCACCGATGTTGGAGACGCTCTGGTAGTTGTAGGTCGAAGCGCCGCCCTGGAGCGAGGCCACGTTGCTCACGAAGCCGAATGCGCTCGGGAGCAGGGGCTGGATCGATCCGCCGGCCGAGAAGTAGATCGGCTGATTGAGCGGCACGCAGCCGTTGTAGGGGGCTACGCCGCCACCGGGGAACAGGGGCTGGCCATTGGCTCCCACGGGGGAGGTCTGGTTGCTTCCGCAACCGGTCATGAGCGCAGCGACGCCGAGGGCGGCAGCTGCGATTCGCTTCTTGAAGGTCGTCTTGAGTTTCATGTTCAGGGTCCTCTCGTTCACTTTGGGTTTCTCTCTTGGAGAGACCTATGAGCAACCCTGATGCCAACGGGCGTTATTGGCAGGATCCTGAAATTAAAGGGTTTTTTTGGTCATTACCCGGGGTGTGTCCGGGTGCCTCTGTCAATGAACTTTACAGGTGCTCACGACTTGCTGCGCCTGGGAGGTGCCCTTGAGGAGCCTGAAACGCTCCAGGGCCTTGGTCAGGGCGGCTGCGATCTTGGCCTGACCCTCAGTAGAAAGGACCAGGTTTCGGTCCTTGGGGTTCTTTAAAAAGCCTGCCTCCACGAGCGCTGCCGGCATATCGGCCCCGAGCAGGACATAAAAGAGAGCCTGTCGGATGCCGCGGTTGCGGGGGGACTCGGCCACGACCTCGTCGGGGCGTGTTGCGGTGAACTGCACCAGTTGATGCTGGAGGTGGCAGGCTAGGCGCTTGCTCTCCACGAGGTTGGCGTCGAGCCTCAGGTCCTTGAGGATCAGGGCCACGTCGTTGCCTGCAGCCGGGCCTTCGCCGGGGACTTCGGCGGGCACTTCGCTGCCGCCCAGCACGGAGTTTTCGAAGTGGGCAAGCCTGCGCGAGGACTCATCCGAGGTGCTGTTTAAAAAGTAGGTCTCAAAGCCCGTGGCGCCGGACTGGGAGCCATGGGGAGTAGAATTCATGTGGATCGAGATGAAGACGTCGGCCTTCATGCGATTGGCCATCGAAGTGCGCTCAGAGAGGCTCAGGAACTCGTCCGAGTCGCGGGTGAGGTGGACTTCGAAGCCTCGTGCCCGGAGGCTTCGGGCAATCGTGCGGGAGAGGAGAAGGGTGAGATCCTTCTCGGTGACCTTTTGCTTGCCCGAGGAGTAGACCGTGCCCTCATCATTGCCGCCGTGGCCGGGATCGAGGACCACCCTGAATGGACGCATGCCTGCATGTGCGGGGGTGAGCGACGCAAAGAGCGCTAGGGCAATGAGGGCGGTTCTTCCTGAACCTGTGGCGAAAGAGACTTTCATGTCGGGCTCTCAAATCCTCTGGCCTGGTTGCTTCCTGCAATCCATGGGCAAACTGCTTTGAATAGAATAGAAACGAGAACGTGACTCGGCAAGATCTGCCTCCAAAAAACCCGAGTATCCTGGGTCTCGCGCACTGGTTTGAGCGTCAAAAACGTGTCTTGCCGTGGCGCAGCGAGCCCACGCTGTACCGCGTCTGGATCTCCGAGATCATGCTGCAGCAGACCCAGGTCGTGACCGTGCTCCCATACTTTGAACGCTTCATGGCGCGCTTTGCGTCAGTCGAGGCGCTGGCCGCGGCCTTGGAGTCCGAAGTAGTCGAAGCCTGGGCGGGCCTGGGCTATTACTCGCGCGCCAGGAACCTGCACAAGGGCGCAAAAGCTGTGGTGGCTGCGGGGGGCTTTCCACGTACACGCGAGGGCTGGCTCGAAATCCCCGGAGTGGGGCCCTACACAGCCGGGGCAATTGTCTCGATTGCGCTTGGACAGCCTGAGCCCATCTTGGATGGCAACGTCGAGCGCGTGCTCTCCCGCGTGCTGGCGCTCCCGCGCGATGCGCGCTTCAAGACGAGGCTCTGGCGCTGGTCTGCGCTTCTGGTCAGAAGGGCCCACCGGCTGGGAGTCTCTCCTTCGACTTTCAACCAGGCCCTGATGGAACTCGGCGCGATGGTCTGTACGCCCCGAAATGCCCGCTGCTCCGAGTGTCCGGTGTCTGGGGCCTGTGCTGCTCTCAGGCTCGGTGCGGTCGAAAAGTTTCCGCAAAAGAAACCTCCCAAGGAGTGGGTGAGGGTCGAAGAGACCCGTCATGCCTGGGTAAGGCTTGAGACCCGCGAGCTCCTCATCGAGCGCCAGCCCGAAGGCAAGTGGCGAGCTGGGCTCTGGGATTTCGTGGAGTCTGCGCCTCCTCCGGGCAAGGCCAGGAGATTGGGAGAAATCCAGAGCCGTCACGTGGTCACGCGGCACAAGATCGAGCGCACGACCGAGGTCTGGGCGATTTCAGCTCAAACGCAGTGGAAGGGGAGCGGCGAAGTCCGCTGGGCAAGCCTCGATGACGACGAAGTCGCCGGCTCGTCGGCCTACGCCAAGGTGAGGGTCAACCTTTTGGAGTTCTTGAAAGCCCAGTCAGCGAAAGGCTAGCTTCCGCACTTTTTGTCGCCGCGGCACTTGGCGACCAGTGAGTGGATCTGGGCGACCGTATCGGCATTCTCGTTGGCGCCGACCACGACACCACCGATGTCTCCGTATTTTGTCGAGGAGACCTCACCTGTTTCGTGGACGATCAAGCGATTGTCACACCCTTTTCGATTGTCGCCGCTGGAATTGTTATCGCGCAGGCAGATCCAGGTGGATCCGTCCGATTGCCTCCGCACTGCTGAAGCCAGGACAGTGTGGGTATCAAATGCCTGGTTCCTCATGGTGAATACGATCTGCGGCGATTGGTAGTTTGCGATCCGGTGCACGAGGCCTGACACCAATGAGCGCGAAGATGCCGGGGACATCGCCTTCGACTGGAGGGCCACCCCGAGACCTCCAAAAGTCATGGCCTTGCTACCCCATTCGTCCTTGATTTCATCCTTGATCATTTCTTGGATTGACGGGTGCTCTGAAAACTCGCGCAAGTTTGCAAATCCCGGAATATCAGTAGCCTCGTTATTTCGGATCCTCCGAATCAGTTTCCTATAATGGTCACGCCACTGCCGCGAACTTGCGGGTGCACTGATGGCACGGCCCGGGTTGAAGAAGCCAAGCCGGTTAAACTTGGCCGTCATGGAAGCGTGCCCCCAACAGTATCCATTGGTGATTCCCTGGCTGCCGAAGTCGCGCGAGTTGTTCCTAAAAAGGAACTCGTGTGCCGGAGAGCCGCTATTTCGATCCCGTGGATCGACAGGATGTCAAACGAGTCCGGACAGAGCACTCCACAGTTGCAGAGGGAAGGGCTGCAGTTGCCCCAGGGACGGCAGCTGCAGGCGGATGCCCGGACGCTCTTGGCGAGTGGCTCGACGTGTTCAGCACCGGTGCCCGCCACCGGGATCGTACAGCTGTTGTTTTGCGAGGCACGCTGCCGCCTGGTCTTGTTGATGTAGTCCGAGTAGGTGTTGCCGGTGACATAGTCACGGACCTGCCTCAAGTTTTCCAGCGGCTGGAGTGCAAGATTCCCGATGCCGGACAGGATCCCCGTCCAGGTCTGGTTACAAGGTGGGGAGTCGCAGGCCTGAGACGTACCAAGGGAAGTCGTGATCCAGATCCCCAGGACTGCGGCAGTGCGTCTCATGAACCGTCGCACTTTTTATCTCCTCGACACTTGGCCACCAGCGAGTGGATCTGGGCGATCGTATCGGAGTTCTCGTTTCCACCGATTGCGACTCCGCCGATGTCTCCATAATGATACTTGGAGTGGACCTCACCGTTCTTCTTGAACACGAAGTGGTTCTGGCAGCGCGAGCGAAGCCACACCTCGTCGTTGTTGTCTCGCAGGCAGATGATGGAATTGCCATCGGAGTCCTCGCGGACCTCCGAGACGAGGAGGGCATGGGTGAATCCGGGCTGGCCCTTTACGGTAAAAACCACCTGGGGCGACTGGTAGCGCGTGGTCCGGCGCTTGACGTCAGCCACCACCGCAGCGGCAGCCTCCGGAGTCATCCCTCCCGCCTTGAGGGCGATCGAGGCGCCGCTCAGGGTCATGGCCTTGTCCGCCCATTCTTCCTTGATCTCATCCTTGATGAGTTCCTGGATGGCGGGATCTTCTGAGAACTCGCGGAGGTTGGCGTAACCCGGGATCTCGGTCGCCTCGTTGTCGCGGATCCTCTTGATGATCGAGCGGTAGTACTCGCGCTCGGCAGGTCCGCTGGGCCTGGGTGCCGGGTCCTTGGGCTTGAAGAAGGCCAGGCGATTGAACTTTGCCGTCATCGAAGCGTGGCCCCAGCAATAACCCTGGGTGATGCCCTGGTTGGCGAAGTCGCTGAAGCTGTTGCGGAAAGGGAATTCGTGGTCCTTGCCGCCGACATTGCGATCAGCATGGACTGAAAGGATGTCGAAGGAGTCCGGGCAGAGCGTACCGCAGGCGCAGTTGGCAGTGGAGCAGGTACCCCAGGGTCGGCACGAGCAGTTGCTCGCACGGATGGCCTGCATGGAACTCGTCAGGCTCTTGAGGAACTCATCGGACTTTCCGATCGATGCATCGCCGCAGGAGCTCGGGACCTCATAGCGCAGGGCCTCGGTCCTTTTGACGTAGTCCTCGTAAGTGTTGCCGGAGATCACTGCGCCGAGTTTGCGGACACCCTCGATCGGCGCGGTGATGACGTTCTTGGCCGCAGCGAGGATTGCGGTGCCGGTCTGGTCACAGGCCCAAAGGGTAAGAGCGGCAAAGAGCAGGGATCCGAGCTTGCGATTCTTCATTTTAATCCTTCCACGATGGAGAGCAGGTACTTTTGCGAGGTGCCCTCGTTCTTGAAGAAATCACGGAGTCTTTGCAGCTTGCCGGCGTCCTTTTTGCCCGATGACAGGTAGGCGAGCAGAACGTCGCAGGTCATCATCGAATAGGAATAGGAGTCCCGGTACTTCTTGTAGGTTTCCTCGCACAGGAGGGGGGCTGCCTTCTTGCCGATCACTGATACTGCAAGCGCGTCATAGGTGATCTTGGATTGGATGTCGCTCTGGGAGATGGCTTCTCGATCGAGCATCGAGAAGGCCTCGGCAAAGCGCTTGCTCTCGATAAACGAGACGAGCCTGGCCTCCAGCATGGCCTGTCCCGCCATGCCCTTGCGGAGCGGATTGTTGTCCACCTTGCCGTCCAGGATTCCGGCGGCAAGGTTGCGAAGGTAGTCCTTCCTTTCGGCATCAGTGACGACTTCGAGGGCCCGGGCGAGATCCTTGCGTGCCTGCTCGGGCTTTCCAGATTTAAGGAAGTCCTGGATCGAGAGGTGGAAGAGTTCGATCGCGGGTTCGGACTTGTCCTCGGTGGTCTTCACGTCCATGGCCTTGAGGTAGTACTCGCGGGCCTTTGCCTTGAAGCCATGACCATTGAGCTCGCGTGCGGCGATGAGGTGGAGGTGGAAGAGGTGGGCCGCATCGGGCTTCTCTTTTTTGATGAGGGCTTCGTACTCCTTTTCGATGCGACGGAGATCCGCCTCAGTCGCCAGGGGTGAGGCAGAACCGGTCCTGTGAGCCAGCAGGCACAGTGCCAGGAAAAGAATCCGAATCGTTTGAAAGGAAGTCCCCATTACCTCTAAAAGGTAACTTAATTCCCGGTTGGGCGCAAAAGGGGGGGTGTGTCAGAAGCGAAAGCCCAGCCCGAGATGGGCGCCCACCCGGCTGAACTCGACGGAGTTTGCTACCAGCGTTCCCACGAGCGCCGGGAGATCCGCTGATGTGCACTTCAGGGCATCCATGCGGATCAGCGCTGCTTGTACCGTAAAGAGCAGGCTCCAGCGCTGTCCCGCCTGCCACCTGAGTCCCGCGCCGGCAGCTGTGGAGAAGGTCGTGGAGCTGAACACGGCGCCCAGCGGCGTGCCGAGTTCCAGTTTACGCTGCAAATCAATGTAGCCGATCGAAGCCTCAATAAACGGTTTGAGGGATAAATCGCCGAATTCCAGCCTCGCACCTGCACCCAACGTCTGGAATTGGTCCAACTGGCGGCCCGAGTAAGTGCCCACGAGCGGGCTTGTATTGTCGATGGTGAGCGTGAGCGACTGGCTGCCTGAACTTCGCAGGTAGCTGGCATATCCCAGAAGGTGGGGGCGAATGAAGTAGCCCAGTCGCACCTCTTGCCCCATTCCCAGCTTGTAGTTCTGGGTCGTCGTGGTGCTGGCATCATCCACGGTTGTTCCACCCATCGTCCCGCTCCCGATGGGCAGGGCTGCAAAACCGGAAGCCTCAATCTGGATTGGGTTTGGAATCGGCTTGGGTTTTGGTTCCGCATCCGGCCTGGGGGCTGTGGCAGACTTTTTTCGAACCGGCTGCTTGAAGCACTTTTTCAGGGCATTGTGCCAGACATCATCGATCTGGAATTCGTAGCGCTCTCCAGTGGTTCCCGACTCGCGGGGTTCCACCCGAATGGGAGCGGGAATCACGGTAGGGGCAATGATCCAATATCCCCCCTTTTGCCAGCGAAGGTCGCAGTCGGGAGCGGGATGAAAAAAAAGTGCGACTGCAAAAAGGGAAGGGTGCCTCACCCGGCCAGTGTATCCTGAGAAGTCCTTCGCTTCCATGTCCACAATAGCGCCACCGCAACGAGTGTCAGCCCGGTGGCAAGTCCGAGCCAAATTCCAAAGATGCCCTGGTTCAGAGTGAATCCGAGTAGCAATCCAAGGGGGAGTCCGATGAGCCAGTGTCCTGCTACATTTGCGTAAAAAGCCGAGTGTGTGTCTCCCCAGCCTCGCAGTGCACCCGTGAGCACGGTCTGTGTTCCGTCGGAGAGCTGGAAGAAGGCCGCGATGAGCAGCACCTGCCAGGCGAGGGTGAGGACTGCTGAATCCGAAGTGTAGATGGCCAGGAGGCTCTGCCCCAGGGTTCCAAACAAAACTCCCGTGCAGGCCATGAATGTGAGAGTCCAGCCCAATGCAAGCCAGCCCTGTCGGGCCGCATCTTTACGATCACCTTTGCCCAGGAAAAACCCCACGCACACGGCTGCCGCCGTACCGATGCCCAGGGGAACCATGAAGGTCATGCTGGCCAGGTTGAGCACGATTTGATGGGCGGCAAGCGAAAGGGGATCCAGCCTTCCGGCGAGGATCGTTGAGAGGGCGAATACACCCGCCTCTGCCGTGCTCTGGAGTCCGGCGGGAAGTCCCATTCGAATCAATTCTTTTTGATGGGTGATCTCAGGACGCCAGTCCCGTCGGCCGGGCCGTGCGAGCCTGAGTGCAGCCCAGAGCATGGCCACTGCCATGAGGTAGCGCGAGACGAGCGTGGCCCATGCAGAGCCCGCGACCCCGTGGGTTCGGATCAGCTCCACGTTGAGCCAGTAGTTGAGGAGGTTTGCCGCGACGAGGATGGCAAACCCCTCCCACGCGCGATGGTGAGCCTGCAGGTAGCTCCTCGCGGCTGCAAACAGATAAACGGGCCAGAGCGAAAGCGAGAGCACGCGCAGATAAGCGGCGGCGCTGGGCGACACTTCCGCGTTGATTCCGAGTCCCTCGAGGTGCGCAGAAATCCAAAGAAGGATCGCTGTGAGGGGCAGGGCAAGTGCCGTGCCGAGGACCAGACCCTGGACGAGACTTCGAGTGGCGTCGGTGGGCCTTCCGGCACCTACTGCAGTGGAGACAAAGTAATCCATCGCCGAAAGCAGGCCGATGCCAAAGACGAGGAACCAGGTAAAGACTGATGTGCCGATGCCGACAGCCCCCTGTGCGATGGGCCCGAGGCCGCCCACGAGCATGAGGTCCACCATGCCCAGAAGCATGATGCCCAGGTAGCTCAGCGCAACGGGTACGGCGATCGGAAGGAAGCCCGGAAACTCCTGCTCACTTGGGTTCAAGAGGGGGCCTTTTCGCCGGACTGTTTCTTGAGTTCTGCAAGCACGTTGAGTGCCTGGAGCGGAGTCATGGCATCGACTTCCAGGTCGCGAAGCCGATCGATCGACGGATGAGGAAGGTACTCGGTCTTGATGACTGTCTTTTCAACCACTCGCTCGGCGCCGAAAAAAGAGAGTTGGTCAGTGCTGGGTGCCGTGGCCACCGGTCCTGATCGGGGCGATGGCGTGCGGGTCTCGGCCTCGAGGGACTCAAGGACTTCCCAAGCCCGATCGATCACGCTCTGGGGAAGGCCTGCCAGTCTTGCCACATGGATCCCGAAGCTCTCGTTGGTGGGACCGTCCTTGAGCTGGTAGAGGAAGCGCAGGGTTTGCTCACCCGATGCTGATTTTGCCGAAGCATCCACCGCCATGTGGGCATTGCGAAGTTCGGGGAGCCTTTCCACGAGCCTCGTGAGCTCGTGATAGTGCGTGGCAAAGAGAGTGCGCGAACGAGTGCGTGAGCAGATCCATTCGAGCGTTGCCCACGCGACGCTCATGCCATCATAAGTGCTGGTGCCGCGACCAATTTCGTCCAAGATCACCAGCGAGCGCTCGTCTGCGTAGTGGAGGAGGTGCGCAAGCTCCGACATCTCGACCATGAAAGTGCTCTGGCCACGCGCGATGGCATCATGCGCCCCGATGCGGGTGTAGATCGAGTGGACGGCTCCCCAGCGGGCCGAAGCCGCAGGGACGGGCGCCCCCATTTGTCCAAGGATCACGATGAGCGCAACCTGGCGCATGACCGTCGATTTGCCGCCCATGTTGGGACCTGTGATGAGGAGCGTCCGGCGGGTGGCTGGATCCAGCAGCAGGTCATTGGGCACGAATTCGCCACGATCCACCAGGGGATGGCGTCCCGCGCGGATGTCCATGTCGAGGCTTGAATCGATCTCGGGGAAAACCCAGCCCGGCCGGAGGGCGAGGGTGGCGAGTGATCCCAGGGCATCGAGCTCCGCCAGTCGGTGTGCGGATTCCGTGATTGCGGCAGTGCACTCTCGGATGGATCCCAGGAGTTCATCAAAGAGCTGCTGTTCGAGCGCCTTCTGGCGTGCCTGGGCAGTGACGGCTTCTTCTTCGAACTTTTTAAGTTCTTCGGTGAAAAAGCGCTCCGCCCCCACGGTGGTCTGCTTGCGCTGGTAGTGCGCAGGGGCGCTCTTGAGGTGCGCCTGGGTGATCTCGATGAAGTAGCCGAACACCCTGTTGTACTGGACCTGGAGGCTGGGGATTCCCGTGGCTTCGCGCTCGCGGGTTTCGAGGGCCACGAGCCATTCCGACCCGCGCTCATTGAGCTCGATCAGACGGTCGAGCTCGGGACTCGTGCCTGTCTCAAAGATCCCGCCGTCACGAGCGACCAGTGGAGCCTCGGCCTTCTGCGTCTTGAGGATCCGGTCGGAGAGTTGGCGCAGCACCTGGTACTGGTCCGCGAGCGATCTGGAGATTTCGGTGAGTGCGCCCGGCAGGCCCGACTTTGCAGCGGCTTCGAGCGCGGAGAGTACAAGCGGGATTTGCGAGAGCGAAACTCCGAGGGCGCGAGTGTCGCGTGGATTGGCCAGGCCCGTATGGACGCGCCCCAGGATGCGTTCGAGGTCGTAGACTTCGGCCTGGGATTTTTGGAGGCGCTCGCGTGCGGAGTCCGAGGCCTGGGAGAGCCATCGAACCGTCTCCTGCCGGTGCGCGATGCTGTCGGGTCGGGTCATCGGCTCCGAGAGCCAGCGCCTGAGCTTGCGACTGCCAGCCGCACTGCGGGTGGACTGGATCGCCGAGAGGAGGTCGGGTGTTCCGTCGGCGGACGGAAAAAGATCGAGGTGCTCCGAAGTTTGGGGACCAAAGGCCAGGCTCTGCGCCTGGTGGAGCGGGAAAGGAAGCTGGAGGTGTGCGAGCTTTTCGACCCGCTGCGAGCGCGAAGCGTAATGGGCGAGGAGTCCCAGTGCATGGATCGCCGTGCGTGAAGGAAGAAATGCGTCGAGCTGGCCCAGTCCATAATGCGTGCGCAGGCACTGGGTGGCGGCTTCGAGGCTCAGGGCGTGCTGGCTCAAGTCCTCGAGCAGCGCGCCCGGACGGAGGACGCGGGGCGCGTCCACGGGGAGGCTGCCTCCGACGCGAAGGAGCTGTCGGATGGGGTTGCGACGGAGCTCCTCGAGCAGTGCTTCGCCCGAGAGACCGGTCGCAAAAAAACACTGTCCCGTGGAGGCATCCAGGCAGGCCAGCGTCCAGCGCTCTGGGGCGGTGCCCGGTTCGGGAAGAGCCGTGGCCAGCCATGCGGCTTCGGATCCTTCGAGATCGAACTGCACTCCCGGTGAGAACACGCGGGTGATGTCGCGCTTGACGATGCCCTTGGCTGCAGCCGGATCCTCCATCTGCTCGCCAATGGCGACCTTGCGACCGGCCTTGAGGAGGCGCTGGAGGTAACCCTGTACCGAGTGGTGGGGGACCCCTGCCATGGGAAGCGGGTTGGCCTTGCCCTTGTCGCGCGAAGTGAGCGTGATCTCGAGGATGCGAGAGGCCTCGACGGCGTCATCCCCGAAGAGTTCGTAGAAATCCCCCATCCTGAAAAAAAGCAGCGCATCGGGAACCGTATTCTTCAGTTCCCAATACTGCTTCATGAGGGGAGTGGCTTCGGCGGACATCTGGACTCTCGGCGTGGCCGTTACTTGCGGGCGCGTTCGGACTGGGCGCCGATCTTGTGGACCTTGACCATGTTGGTGGTCCCGCGCCTGAGCGTCGGCACGCCGGCTGTCACGACGACATAATCGTCCTGCTCGGCAAGCTTGTTTTGCAGGAGTGTCGTCTCGACCATGGCAAAGAGATCATCGGTGGCGACGATCTTGGGGATGATCACTCCGCGAACTCCCCAGACAAAGGCAAGCTTGCGGAGCATGCGCTCGTTGTCCATGATGGCCACGATCGGGCGGTAGGGACGGAACTTGGCGAGCGTGCGCGCGGCCATGCCCGAGTGGGTGAGGCAGGCGATGGCGACTGCGCCCACGTGATTGGCGATGCGCGAAGCGCTGAATTCGATGGATTCCACGATCGATCCCGGAAGGGGAAGGATCTCGCGAGGCGTCTGGAATCCGCGGTTCTTTTCGGTTTCTTCGATGATCCGGGCCATGACCTTGACGGCTTCGACCGGATACTGGCCGGAGGCCGTCTCGCCCGAGAGCATCACGCAGTCGGTTCCGTCGAACACGGCATTGGCCACGTCACTCGCTTCGGCGCGGGTCGGGGTGGGGCAGGAGATCATCGATTCGAGCATCTGGGTTGCAGTGATCACGGGGACACCGAGCTCGTTGCAGCTCTTGATGAGCTGCTTTTGGATCGGGGGAACGCGCTCGGCGCCGACTTCGACGGCCATGTCGCCACGGGCAACAAGCAGTCCGTCGGTCACCTCGATGATCGATTCCATCTGGGCCACGGCCTCTTCGCGCTCGATCTTGGCGACCACCATCGGGGGCTCGGGGGTGAGCTCGCGCAGGATGTCCTTGAGCTCTTCGATGTCGGCGGCACTCCGGACAAAGGAGAGCGCAATGGCGTCGACTTTTTGTTCGACACCGAACTTGAGATCCTCGCGGTCCTTGTCGGTGAGACAGGGGATCGAGAGCGGCGTGCCGGGCAAGTTCATGCCCTTGTTGCTGGTGAG
>CAZDSX010000037.1:3917-26273 GCA_964508305.1 uncultured Bacteriovorax sp. | reverse complement strand
CAGGCCCTCTTCGATCCTCACGACATCGCGCAGGGGAATCGCACGGTAGCTCGGGCGCCCCCCGCGCTCGGAAATGCCGATCTTGGAGAGCTGGTCGATGGTCTCGGCCTCTCCCAGCGTCCTCACGTCATATTCGCGGCGCTCGGTTTCGAGCTGGCCCCCGGGAAGCTCGAGGTGCTCCTTGCGGATCGTGCCGAGGATATCGCCCACCGAGAGCTCGTAATTCCTGAGCTTGTCGGAATTCACCCAAAGGCGGATCGCCGGATCGACGTAGCCGCCGAGGAAGACTTCGCCGACACCAGGAAGGGTGCTGAAGCGATCCTTGAGCTGGTCCCGGACGTAGCGCATGAGCTCACGCGGCGGCATTGCATCCGCCCCCGCACCCTTCTTGGAGTTGACCGTGAGCCAGAGGATCGGCTGGTCCTCGGGGTTGGTCTTGGTGATGACCGGAGGGTCGATCTCCTTGGGAAGGAGGCGCTGGGCCTGTGCGATCTTGGCCTGCACTTCCTGGAGTGCGATGTCGATATTGCGGTCGAGGTCAAACTCCATCGTGATGTTGGCGTTGCCCTGCTTGGAGGAGGACGAAACATTGCGCACGCCCTGGATCGTCATGACGGCGTCCTCGATCACATCGACGACTTCGCTTTCCATGACTTCGGGAGCTGCGCCCGAGTAGGAGACCTGGATGTTCAAGACCGGAAAATCGACATCCGGAAGCTGGCTGATTCCCATCCTTTTAAAGGAGATCCAGCCAAACAGGATCAGGGCGGCCATCAGCATCCAGGCAAAGACCGGCCTGCGGATCGAAATTTCCGATAAAGTCATGGGGTTGGGTGATAGACCTTGGGGGTTGACCCATCAAGCCAAATTGAATACACCGTGCCGCGTCATGGCATTTCCCCGCTTTGCAGTCTGGGCGCGGCTTTCCGCGCTTTCGGTGCTCCTACTTGGAGCGTGTGACGGCACGTCCATGCCCCCGGTCTGCAAGCTTCCTGCGGAGCCATCCGTCCCGGCCCTGGACGCTTCAAACGCGGTGGTCACCCCTGAGTCGCTGGCACCCCTGCTTTTCAGGGGAAACCTCTCCGTGCACCAGGCCGCCCTTGCCTTGAGGAGCGCCAAGGAGCAGGTGAACCTCGCGCGACTCGAGCTCCTTCCCTCGATCAATCTCGGCACGTTGCTCCTGGCCGCGGGCCAGCCGCAGTTTGCATGGACCGGGGTCGAGGCCGCCCTTCCGTTCCTGATCCCTGCCAATTGGTTCAAGGTGGGCCAGGCAAAAAAGCTTTTTGAAGCGCAGAAGCTCTCACTCCAGATCCTCGAGCAGAACCAGTTTGCACAGGCCTACTCCCTGATCCGGATCTGGCAGGTTGACGGACAGCTGCTGGAGCATGTCGAGGAGGAGCTGGCCGAAGCAATCGAGGCGGGCGAGCGCGGAGAGCGGGCCTTTGAGCTGGGGCTCCTTGGACTCGAAGATCGCAATCGTCTCAAGGCGATCGTGGCACAGGCGCGCTCCAGCTTTGAGCAGATGACCGAGCTCCGGGCAAAGGAGCTTGCAACGCTCCGGAGCGTCTTTGCCCTGGATACGGATGCCACCTTTGAGACCTCGGGCGACTGGCGCCTCTCCGAGGGTTCTCCTTCCGAGGCCCTTGGGCTGGCCGCAGCACTGGAGCGGGCGATGCTCGTCACCCCGGAGGCACGCCAGATGGACCAGCTCATCGAGGCCGCCAGGAGCGAGAAATGGCAGGCCGTCTTCGGCTTCTTTGGTGGAGCCGGACTTTCGCTGGGGCAGGGTGCAAGTGGAGGACTGACTCCTTCGCTTGGAAACCTCTCGGCGGGAGCAAGCTTCGGATTTGGTGCTTCCATGATTCCGGCGATCCGATTGTCACAGATGCAGGTCGAGGCGCTCGAGCTGCGCAGGCAGGAACTCGAGCTCGAAACCCGTGCTGCGCTCGAAGGACTGCGGGCGGAGCTTGCCTCCACCCGCGCGCGCCTTGCCAATGCCGGGGAACTCGAAAAGGCGCTGCTCTCGAACTATCGCGCAGCCCGCCTCCGGCTTGAGCTCGGGCTTGTCACGATCAACGAGCTTCAGGCAGCCGAAGGCGCCTGGCGCGAAGCCTTCGTCGGGCGACTTGCCGCTGAGTCACAGCTCTCGCTGGCTCGCGTGGCGTGGACACGCGTGATGCAGGAGGGGCCGTTTGCGACGCTCACTCCCTGCCTGGTTCCCCAATCCAAATAGAATTTGCACGCTCGTATCGCCCGAGGAGCCATTGCCTGCGCTCGTAGGGGGGGTGGATCGTTTCGAGCCTGCCGTTCCAAATTGCCGCGCAGGCGTAAGCTGCGGCGCGGTCCTGCGCAAATACGACCCAGTGGACTCGGGCAGCGAGGGCCCTGGCCTCGGCGTGTTGGCAGATCTCCTGGAGTTCATCGACCCGCCTTGGGGCCACCACGGAAGCGCTTGAGCGGGCAATCTCGAATTCGATTGCCTCCGTTCTAAGGGATTCCTTGGCGAGGAGCGCGCCCAGCAGGAGCACAAGTCCGAACGTATTCTTCCGTGCGGCCTCCCGAGCACTCGCGGGCTTCCAGTCGGATTGCTCGAGCGAGAGCCAAAAAAACCAGCAACCTGCAAAGGGAAGGGCGACAAAGGCGCGCTCATGGGGAAAGAACACGGAGGAGGATCCGTCCCAGATCTTTTCAAGCCCCAGCGTTCCGATCATTGCGCATACGAGCACTCCGATCGCCCAACGGGCCGGTGCCTGGAGCCTGCCGACGAAGATGGCCGCTCCCAGGAGAGCAATAGAGAGGGGAAGCATGGATCCGGCAAGCCCATCCAGGTTTTGAAGGCCTTGAACCGTCCTTTCAGCTGACCAGTTCCAACCTGGTGATGGATGGATGGACCATCCGGGATGGAGCGAATCAAAAATCCATGTGCCCAGCGGATGCAGGCAACCCAGCGCAGCACCTCCGATCAGGCGACGGATCCATGCCCGGTCGTGCCGATTGCGCATCAGTGCTTCGACGAGGACGGGGAGGGTCATCAGCGCGGCTGCTGAGTTGAGGGTGAAGGCGCAAACCTGGCTTGCTCCAAGCCAAAGCGGTCGGGAGCGGAGGAGGGTTGCTCCCAGCATGGCAAGGCTGATTCCGGGGAGCCACGCCCGTGGAAGCGAAAAGAGCAGATCAGCGCGGTGGGGGAGGAAGCAGGGGATCCAGAGCAGGGCCTTGGCTACGATTGCGCGGCCGGCCTTCCATTCCTTCCAGGCAAGGCCGGCAAACGGGAGCCAGAACAGGAGCTGCGTGGCAATCGGGAGCGTGAGCGAGGGAGAAACCGATGCTGGAGTAAAGAGAGCACCGATGGCCGACTCGATCCAGTTGCCGTAGGACTGGCCGTAAAATGTGGGTGAGTGCAACGATCCGGACTGGAGCTCACGAAGCGTGAAGGCCAGAAGTGATTGGTCCTCATCGGTGAACTTCCAGCCAAATTCCTGGAGCACGCGCAGGCGCTGGTACCAGAAGGCACATCCTGCCAGGACGGCGCTCACGATCATGATCTGCATGGTTGTGAGTTTAGCGCTCCTTCGGATAAGAAACATCCATGAGCGAGAAGTTTGCCGAGCTCGCATCGGCCGCACTCAATGCAGCCGATGCCTTTTGTGGCGCCACTGCCCCGAATCCTCCCGTGGGTTCGGCTGCGATGGCAGCTGACGGAAGGATCCTGGCGGCAGCCGCCCATGAGCGCGCCGGCCGGGCCCATGCCGAGGCCGCGCTCCTCCAAAAGCTAGAGGGCGAGCGCCGGATTTCCGAAGTGCATACCGTTCTCGTGACGCTTGAGCCCTGCAACCATCTGGGAAGGACTCCCCCATGCACGGAGGCCCTGATCCGGGCAGGCGTGAAGCGCGTGGTGTACCTTGCTTCGGATCCCAATCCCGTGGCCTCAGGTGGGGCTGAACGGTTGCGGCAGGCGGGCATCGAAGTGATCGGTCCGGCCGGCGTCCTGCCGCTGCTGTCGGAAGAGTCGCGAACGAGGCTTCGCCACCAGCTCGGTCCCTTCCTCAAGCGAATCCAGACCGGCCTGCCATGGCTCACCGTCAAACGGGCTTTTGATGCCAGGGGTTCGATGATTCCACCCGCGGGGCAAAAGACTTTTTCAAGCGAGGCGTCCCTCACCTTTGCCCATCTGCTCAGGCGGCGCTCGGATGCCATCCTGACCGGGAGTGGCACGATCCTCGCCGACCAGCCGCTGTTCACCGTTCGGCGCGTTCCGGATCACTCGGGCAAGATTCGCGCGCTTTGGATTGCGGATCGAAGGGGTCGTATTTCCGAGGAGTACCTCCATGCGGCACTTTCGCGCGGTTTCATGGCCGAAAGGGTCGAGGACTGGCGCAAGGCTCTCCGCGAAGGGGGGCGCATGGGAGCCCTCGAAGTGCTCGTGGAGGCCGGTCCTGCGCTCTCCGACGAGGTGCTCTCCAGTGGTCTCTGGGATCGGTGCGTGGACATCCATCCCGACCGGATTGAAGATCGGATGCGCGAGACGACTTGAGTGTCGCGGGGCGGCTCGGTTAGAGTGGCGGCATTATGGCCAAAAGGATCCTTGCTGCCGTTGACCTCGGTTTTGACGAAGGTTGGGAAAAGCGTGCGCGCCAGACCATCGAGCACTCGCTCCAGGTCGGGGGCACCCTCAAGCTTGCAGTGGACCTGGTCCATGTCTCGGATGTCCCTGCCGGATCGTCCCTGCACAAGGGAGCAGTTGAACTGCTCAGGCGCTTTGGCACGGACCAGAAGCAAAGGCTCGCTGAAATCGCCGCCGGAACCCGGGTCCACCCCATTTTCCTCCAAGGCCAGGCCGTTCCCAAGCTCATCCAGCTTTCCGCCAAAAAGGCACAGTACGAGTGCGTGGTCCTGTCCACCCACGGACGCACGGGGATTTCGAGGATGCTGCTCGGAAGCGTTGCCGAGGAGATCATCCGAAATGCCAAGATCCCGGTCCTGAGCGTCGGCCCGGAGGCCCAGCAGCGGGGTGGCTCCAGCTGGAAAGATGGCTTCATCGTTGCCACGGACCTCGGGGTCAACTCCCACAAGGCCGAGAAGCTGGCCATGGCCTGGGCGAAGAAGTTCAAGGCGCGCGTGTGGCTGGTCCACTCCTTCCGCGATGGCCTGCATCCCGTGCTCCAGACCGCCTTTGGCGCAGGCTCTCGTTCAAGCGAGCTTGCCTCCGTGCTTGCTCCGCATCGCGACCGTGCGCGCAAGGCAATGGAACTCCGGATCAAGGCATGGAAGCGGGCAGGAATCGAGTGCGACGGTTGGATCGACGAGTCAGTCGCCAGTGCGTCGGATGCGATCCTCGGGCAGGCGGCTTCACGCAAGGCTTCGTGCATTTTTCTAGGAACCCATGGGCGCAACGCAGCTGGCCGCGCCTTTCTGGGAAGCACCGCCCGCGAAGTCGTGCTCCGATCCAGCTGTCCGGTGCTCACGGTTCGCTCCTGATCGCAGCCGAATTGGACCTGCCTTTGCTTGAATCCGGGCCATGGAGCTCGAAGCCCCACTGCTCTCCGTCCGGGGACTTCGCAAGATCTATGGCGCCGGGGCGGCTCCAGTGGAGGCGCTGCGTGGCATTGATCTCGATTTTAGGAGGGGCGAGTGGGTGGTGCTGCTCGGCCCCTCGGGAAGCGGCAAATCCACGTTGCTCCACCTGCTCGGCGGACTGGATCGAGCCAGTTCCGGTGAAGTGCGCTGGAACCCATCGGGCGTGGATCTGTGCAACTCCTCCCCCCGCGAGCTGACGCGCTTCAGGCGCGAAAATGTGGGGTTCGTCTTCCAGTTCTACAACCTGATCCCGAGCCTCACGGCACTGGAGAACGTGGAGCTCGTCACCGAGCTCGCACTCGACTCCGGTGGCGATCCGATGTCCCCGACCGAGGCGCTCGATCTCGTCGGCCTCGGAGCGCGATCCCGGCATTTTCCAGCCGAGCTTTCAGGTGGAGAGCAGCAGCGGGTGGCGATTGCGAGGGCTGTTGCCAAGCGGCCCCAGCTTTTACTGTGCGATGAGCCCACGGGAGCACTGGATGTCCTCACCGGAAAGCAGGTGTTGCAGGCCATCCTTCGTGTGAACCGGGAGATTGGATCACTGTCCATCGTGATCACCCACAATGTGGCGATCGCCAGGCTTGCCCATCGGGTCATCCAGATCAGCGAGGGCCGCATCGCCCAGGACTCCCCAAATTCGGAGCGCGCCTCGCTCGCGGAGATTTCCTGGTGAGGCCGATCACCGGATGCTTCTCGGTTTTCGTTTCGGGAGTCCTTGCGCGCAAGGCAAGGCGGGATCTCCTTGCACTCGGTGTCCAGGGGGTGAGCGTTTCACTCCTGGTTGGATGTGGCGTGGCACTGCTGGTGGCTTCGTGGAGTTCCTACGAGTCGCTCAAGCGGGCGCGGGACTCTTTCTATTCGAGCCATTCATTTGCCGACTGGTTCGTGGATCTCAAGCGCGCTCCGCGCGACGCACTCGCAAGGATCAGGCGCCTTCCCCAGGTTGACCGGGTCGAGGATCGAATCGTGCTTTTTGGCAGGATCACCCGGGGGCGGGCGGTGGCCATGGGGCGGCTCATCTCGCTCCCCGATCAGGGACAACCCGTCCTCAATCGGATCCACATCCGAAAGGGCAGGTTGCCCGAAGCCTCGCGGGGATCCGCGGATCGCGTGGAAGTGCTGGTGCACGAAGCCTTTGCCATCGCGCATCGCCTCCAGCCGGGAGATGAACTTCGAGCGGTGGTGGAGGGACGCGAGCGAAGGCTCACCGTGGTGGGGATCGGCATCTCACCTGAGAGCGTCTATGCACTCAGTCCGCGAAGTCCGTTTCCGGACGACCGTCGATACGGAATTTTCTGGATCCCGCGGAAGGTGATGGAGGGCTGGGGTGATCTGGAAAGTTCCTTCAATAGCCTCGTGATCACCCAGGCGCACAGCCAGGCAGGGGGATCCGAGGCGGTCCTGCCACGACGGCTCCGCCAGGTTCTTGCTCCGTATGGTGCGCGATTCGTGCAGCCCAGGAGCCGGCAGATCTCCAATGTCTTTGTTGAGGACGAGATCCGCCAACAAAGGGTCTCCGCCTTTTTTTATCCGATGATTTTTTTTGGAGTCGCCGCCTGGCTCCTGCATGTCGTGGCCACCCGCTGGGTCGAGGTCCAGCGTCCCCAGGTCGCAGCCCTCAAGTCGTTGGGATACTCCGATCTTGCGCTCACGGTGCACCTGCTCTGGATCATGATCTGGATCGTTGCAACCGGGATCTCGACGGGAATCGCAGGTGGAATCGGACTGGGACGCCTGTTCTTCTCGAGTTACCAGAATTTTTTCAGATTCCCCGAGGCATCTTTCCAGCTGAGCCACCTCGGCCTGCTCCTTGGGATCGTGATGGGGGTGCTGCCGGGGCTTTTGGGCTGCACGAGGAGCCTGGCCCGGATCTTCAGGCTCACTCCGGTCGAAGCCATGCGTCCGCTGTCCCCCATCGATTTTTCAAGGGTGCCTCGCTTCGTCCGGGGAGGCATCCGGACCCGCATCGTGGGTCGAAACCTCCTTCGAAGACCGTCGCGACTGGTGCTCTCCGTGGCCGGGATATCGGTGGGAATTTCGATCATGGTGCTCTCGGGTGCCTGGCAGGACATCCTGGATGAACTGGTGGGGAGGCAGTTTTGGAGGAGGGAGCGCGAGGATGTCGGGCTCTTTCTCGTCCATCCCCGCCCACTGGCAAGCCTCTCGCGATTCAAGGGGATTCCGGGCGTGCACTCTGCCCAGGGCCAGAGGATTGCCCCGGCGCTGATCCGTTTCCGGCAGGTTGAGCGCGAAGTGGCGCTGGTCGGTGTGCCCGATGGGCCCCCTCAAAAAACGAGGCACCGCACCTGGCGGGCTCCGCTCCATGGAATTGAGCTTCCAGGCCCGCTGGCGCGGGCACTGGGGGCGGGTCCGGGAGATCGGCTTGAACTCACGCTGCTCGAAGGAAGGGGGGCAAGCTGGAAGGAAGCGGTGGTTGGCGTTTCAAACGATCCGGTCGGAATGCTGGTCCCGATCCCGGCCTCGCGCCTGGCCAAACGATTGGACGAGCCCGAACTGGCCAATCTGGTCACGTTGGAGGCGGACTCCTCCCGCTGGCAGGAGATCCAGGAAAAGTTGGATGAGTTTCCCGAAGTGGCCGGTGCAGGACTCAAGCGTGAGAGGCTCGCCAGTTTCCATCGCACGGTTGGAAAGATCGTGAAGATCTCCACGCGCGTCCTGGGCGTGTTTTCGCTTTTGATCGCCACGGGAGTGGTCTTCAACCTGGTGCGCGTGAGTTTCTCGGAAAGAAGCTGGGAGATGGCCAGCCTGCGCGTCCTCGGTCTGTCGGATCGGGGAGTGTTTGCCATCCTTGGATCCGAGACGGCGATCCAGGTGGCGCTTGCCGTCGTTCCGGGCAGCGCACTGGGATGGTTCTGGATCTTCTGGAGCAGCAAGTGGATCCACTCGGAGGCCATGGAGTTTCCGGTGATCGTGGATCCGTCCACCTACGGGCTTGCCGGAGTGGTCGCCGCGCTGGCTCTCTCCCTATCGCTGGCCTCCTGCTGGTGGAGGCTTCTCGGGCTCTCCCCCGTGACCGCACTCAAGGCGCGCGAATGAGGGCTATTGCATGAATTCCAAGCCACGGACCCGGAAAAAGATCATCGCCTGGATCATCGGTGTGACCATGGCGGGAGGCCTGCTCGCATGGGCTTTTTTTCCACGATCCATCGAAGTGGATGTCGGGAGGGCCGAGGTCACCACGCTGGTCGAGAGCATCGTCGCAGATGGTCGATTCCGCTCGGTAGAACACTGGACGGTCACGGCATTTGCTGACGGGGACCTTCGCAGGATGCCACTCAAGGTGGGCGATGTCGTCAAGAAGGGGCAGATCCTCACCGAGCTCTTCTGGGATACGCGATATGTCCCCGTGCGTGCCTCGATGGACGGGGTGATCTCAAAGGTCTTTAGGGAGAGCGCGGGACCCATTCGTCGCGGCGAACCCATCGTGGAAATCGTCGACCCGGATCGACTGGAGGTGGTTGCGGAGTTCCTCACGCCCGAATCCGAGGAGGTCCGCGTGGGAGATCGCGCCTGGATTCGCGGATGGGGAGGGCCGGGGTCGCTTGAAGCGCGCGTGACACGCGTGAGTCGTGCGGGATTCACCAAGCTCTCGGCGCTCGGCGTGGATGAGGAGCGGACCGAGATCAGCCTGGTTCCGACGGAGGGTGGAACTTTTCGCGCCGGCAGTGAGTTCCATGTCGAAGTCGAGATCCAGACCCGGCGGACCGAGGGTGCCCTGTGCGTCCCTGCCGGAGCGGTATTCAAGGATGAGGATGGATTCTCGACTTATGTGGTCGAGGACGGGAGGGCGACACTCAGGTCCATCGAAGCAGGACGAAGAAATGACGATTGGGTGGAGGTGCGCTCCGGACTCGCCGAAGGCACGCCCGTGATTGTTTATCCGGGCGACTTGGTCAGGCCGGGATCCCGGGTGAAAGCGAGCAAAAAGGCCGCGTAAAATAGGGCCAGCGTCTTGATGCCGTAATTTCCCCCCAGCACAGCCTTGATGGCTTCGGGTGTGAGATCAGACGGAAGCACCAGTAGCATTACAACGAGCGGTAGCGCGCGCTGGAGTGGCTGCCGTGCGGCGACGATCACTGCTCGAGCGAGGGGGCCCGAAATTTCATTTTTTATGGACGACCGGGCGCCTTCGCGCCACGACGCAAATTTCCTGGCGATTGGCCGGAAGCTGGGTGGCTCGCACCTGGGTGAGGCCCGAGGGCCGGGCCATGTCGGTCACTTGCATGAGCCATTCGGGGATGTAGCGCGTGAGTTTCCAGTCATTGATCTTGAGCGTGAGGACCATTCCCTGGAGCCTCAAAAACGAAGGCTGCGCGTGCCTGAGCAGGTCATGCACGAGTCCGAGGGTGACCAGCGGCTTTGCGTTGATGTCGAGCACGAGCCAATCGATGGACTCGGGAAGATCCTGCATCGAGACCTGGCTCACGCTCTTGGTGATGTGACGGAATCGGGAGGGATAACGCTCCTTGAAAAGCGGATCCATCTCACCCGGATCGATTCCGATCACGGAGAGCTCACGAAGCAGGAGTGCGTACGAAGCTCCTCCTGGAGCCGATCCGATTTCAAGCGCAAGCTCACCGGCCCTGGGTTGCAGCCCCGACCAGTGGAGCGCCTGCTCCAGTTTGATGAACGCACGCGAAGGTGAGTCCTCCGGCATCGCAACCGGGATCTGTCCGCCAGGAAGATTCGAGCACCGGGATTTGCTTCCCATTTTTCTATGGTGAAACCCAAGCCAGAGCTCCGGGTTTTCGGCATCCACGCCTGAGAGGTCCAGGATCCAATCGGAGCCCGCCTCGAAAAGTCCCGGCAGCGCCTTGCGTGTTTCCAGCTCCCACTGCGGCTGGCGGAGTCCGGCAACAAATCCCCTGGGCTCCTCACCCACGGTGTGGAGGTCACGCTCCCAAACATGCAAATCCATCTTCGATGCACCCAGCGAAGCGGCAAGCGCCTGGGCAGCCGAATGGGCGTCGGGGAGGGTTTTTTGCGGGCCCACCGAAAAACCCCAGGTCCTCGAAAAAACGGACTGGAGCTCGAAGTCATGCGGCAGCGGAGTCGCCGATTTGAAAGTCACGAAACCCGGGCGTGAGAAGGCGAACTTCAGTTCGGGGTGGGCGAGGAGGAATTCCTCCTTGAGCGCCTTTTCGGCTCCCACCTGGCAGCAGCAGTAGATGAACTGCGATTTCATTTCTTGGGATGGAGGATCATGCCGAGGGCGTCGGAGAGCTGGGTGATCCATCCTTCCTCTTCGGCTCCCGGCTTGAGGCGGATTCCCTCTTCGGCCGCAAGACCGTACATCCAGCCGAGCTTGAGCGCGCCGGTGATCTTGACCGCAAGCGGGTCCAGCGCCTGGCCGGTCTTCTTTTTCCAGTGCTCGACGGTGTCCTTGATGTACTTGGACTCGAGCGCGCGCACCTGCTTGCCGATCATCCCGGGATGGTTGCGATAACGAAAGTAAAGTCCCGGTGCCCAGGGGTGGTTTGCAATCAGCGGGAGCGAGCGCATCAGCCTGCGTCGGTGGTAGTCCCCCCAGCTCGAGGCCTGGTCCAGGTCGTCGCCGATCTCATAGATCTGCATGAAGGCCTTGAGACCGTACTGGGTGGCCTGTTCAATCAGTCCCTCGACCGAGCTTCCAAAGTAATAGTAGAGAGTCGAGCGGGCGACCTTGGTCTTGCGCGCAATGAGCGAGTACGAGAGCTCCTCGGGCTGATGTCGTCCGAGCAGATCGAGCACGGTTCGGAGCACCATTTCGGTGTCGAGCTTGGCCTTGGTCATTTCAGCCAAGTTACCAGCATTGTTTGGATTTTTCCATTGCTGAGGGGCCTCCAAATGGCCCTTGCGCCTGCGTCATGTTTTGGGTATCCACAGGCCCTCTTCAGAGTGGACCCGTAGCTCAGTTGGATTAGAGCGTCAGACTACGGATCTGAAGGTCCCAGGTTCGAGCCCTGGCGGGTCCGCCATTCATCTTCAATCCAACTCACAGCTGCTCTGCTCCCGGCCCGACTGGATTGCCAAATCGTGCGGCTTCATTGCTGTTGATCGAGGTCTCCATTCC
Organism: uncultured Bacteriovorax sp.; assembly: GCA_964508305.1. Classification (GTDB taxonomy): domain Bacteria; phylum Bdellovibrionota; class UBA1018; order UBA1018; family UBA1018; genus CAIOHW01. Next base: position 14,626 of record CAZDSX010000037.1, on the reverse strand, counting down.
TCGGGTGAGGAAGATCTGGATATAGTTCGCCTGCATGACTGTTTGCGACTCACCGTTGATCATGGGTTCATTTGTCACTTCCCCAACCACCACGGCTGCATAGTTTCCGATGCCATAATGGGTTCGCACGCTTTCAATGGCCTGGTGCACCTTGATGCTGGTTTGCCTGCCAAGGGCGAGCTCCTGCTCCTGGCAGACGAGCCTTTGGTGCGCCTCAAGGATCTCCAAGGTGCACTCCATGCCCTGCGAGGTGATTGAGCTGGCTTTGTTGTCCGGGCTCGTGCCGGTCAGGCGATTGCCTGCTGGCAGGTAGGACATTCCACACGCGGGAAGAAACAGGAGCAGGGCGGTCAAAGCGGTTACAAAGGAGGGTGTCCTCCAAGTGTTGCGGCTCATGCTCCTTGAGACTTGCAACCGCGCGGCCAGTGGGTCGCTTGAAAAACTCCTATGATCAATACCTGCGTCGCTGGTGACGCATGGGGACTGCCTTGGACAGTTGTCTGGTTCTTGAACAAAGAGGGCCCGGGCGTGACTGCCCGAGCCCTCGATTTGGATACCTCGCTTAGGCTTAGAGCGAAGCCGCAGTCAGGTCCCGGCGCAGGGTGCGGGCCATGGCCGCGTCCTGTGCTTCGACAATCTCGAGGACCTGCGCAAGTTCGCCTTCGGTGAGGACCACTTCCTTGAGGCCTTCGGAGTTGGCTTCAAGTGAGAGTCCCTTCTGGGCGACGATCTGCGCGATCTCGGCGATCACGAAGCTGTCGAGCTCGGGGTATTTTGCCGAAAGTCCGCGGGTGATCTTGTCGGTGCCGCCCTTTTCGTCGAGGACAAACAGAGCTCCTGCGCCGACATTGAGTCCGTCAGACTGGATCCCCCAGAAAAACCCTGCACCGGCCATCAGGAGGCCGACGACTGCAGAGCCGACGCCCGGGACGAAGGCGCCGATGATGACCCCGGCGTTTGCGTTCTGGGTGGGGGCTGCGACGGCAGCCGTCATGAGGGAAAGTGCGACGAGCGAGGTGGAGATCTTCTTCTTGATCGAGTTCATGGTTTTACTCCTTTTTTAAAGCAAACTTAGTTCAGGACGGTGACGGACTGGGTGAGCGAAGCCTTGAGGCCTTCGAGCTGCTCGGGGCTCGTTGCCTCGACCAGTTCGAACACGGAAGCCAGTTCTTCCTCGGTCAGGGTGACGTCCTTGAGGCCTTGTGCGTTCAGGCTGGTCGTCTCGAGCTTGCGAGCCACCAGCGCTGCGATCTCGTCGGCGACAAAGCTGTCGACTCCGGGGAACTTGGCGCTGATCGTGGCGGCGAGCTTTCCGTTCTGGAGGTCTTCATCCAGGCAAAACATCCCGTAGGCGATCCAGGCCTTGCGGGGGTTCTTCATGTTGGCAATGCCGTAGTAGATCGAAGCGACGTAGGTCCCGAATCCGCCCACGATCATCGTGACACCGAGGGCCGGGTTCAGGACCGCGGTTCCTGCGACGGCCACGAGGATGCCTGCGTTGGCGTCACGGACGGGGGTGGCCACGGCTCCTGCCGTAAGCGTGAGTGCGATCAGTGCGGTGGAGAGCTTCTTCTTGACGTTCATCATATGCATACCTCCTCAGGTACCTTGGGTTAAAAGATGGTTTCCGGTCTGGCTCGACACGAACTCACGGACAGTGAGCGTGCGCTCCGAGGACTCCCCCAGGGAGTCCTTCTTGCGGAGAGTGATGGAAGAGACGGAAAGCGCCGGGCGCTGGTCTGTTCCGAGGTAGTAGATCTTGACGGTATCGTTTGAGGCGGTGAGCGCGCAGTCGATTTGGAGTTCGATTTCCCTGCGACCGCTCGATGCGCCCACCATGGTGCCATTGAGCGAGATGACGAGGTGGTTACGCGCCTCGGGCATCGAGATCCGCACTCCGCATTCGCGCCCGCCCTGGGGGGCCTGCGTGCGGCTTCGGCCCGCGCGGAGCATCCCGCGGATGGCCGCGACCGGGATCGTGGTGTTGTAAAGCGACCCGAAGTCCTCGCGGATCTCGGGGAAGTAGTAGTCGAATTTGCCGGTGTTGCGGGCGGCCTCATAGTAGGCGGCAACCATTTCCGCGTGGCAGCTGTAGACGATGAGTTTGGTGATGCGTCCGGGGAGGTTGGAAAAAGCTCCCTTGGGAAGGATGTTCTGCTTTGAGTCGTAAAGCCTCCCCAGGTCGTCGGAGTGCGCAACGAGCATGACCTCGCGGATGGAGGAGTCCTCTTCCAGCGTCCGGTACATGGCAAAAAGATCGGGGGAGGACTCGATCCTCCAGCCCTGCCTCTCAAAGCGCCTGAGCTTCCGAAGGAGCAGGTCGCGAAGGGCGTGATCGCGCTCGGCATCGAGTGCGGGTTGTGCCTTCTGGAATAGCTCTAGGTAGCTTGAGAGCTCGCCAAACTCTTCCGGGCGCGCTGTCACGGCCTGAAGGCACTGCTCGGAAGTCCTTGCGCTTCGGAGTTCCTGCATCAGCTCAAGCCTTGCGATTTGGAGCTTCCGCTTTTCGAGGGATTCAATGAGCTCGGGGTGGCGCGCGGGTGCGGGCAGCTGGACAAAGATGACCTTGGAGCCCGGCGGGGAGCGGAGCTCGTCGGCCCCCTCCTTGAGTTTGCCCGCGCGGACCAGGGACCGGGGAAGGAGTGCCATGCGAAGGCGCTTGGCCAGGCTGAGCGTCGGGGCGGGAGAGCCCGTGAAGAGCTCCGCAAACCCGTCGCAAAAGGTGCGCGGCTCGATGGCGTGCGCACTCGAGCAAGCGGATGCGACCGCAAACGCGGCAAGCGCGGCCGTGTGAGCGAGCAGTCGGAAGGAGATGCGGGCACCCGGATTACTCATTGCGCTGCGAGTCATATAACACCCGACTGTCAGTGTCTAATTTATGGGTTAAATATCTGTATTTATGATCTATTTATAAATTTGCGAATATTCGCTTAAAGCAATTTGTCAGCGCTTTTGGGCTGGATCGGGATAAGATCAGGTCATGTTTCAAAGGCTGCGGTTCTGGCATTGGCTCTGGGCGATGCTGGCGGTGGGTGCAGTGATGCTCTCCATTCCGCTTCATCCTGAGTTTTACGGGAGGCCGCTGGATGTGCGCTTCTGGTACTCCGGCGCGGAGGCCTTGAGGTACCTGGGCTCGCTCGATCCGGAGACTTCGAGGGGCTACCTCATCCATGAGCTCCTGGATCTGGGCTTCATGGCTTTTTACTCGGGGTTTTTTTGGAGCGCGTGGCCGGTCGGCGCCCGGCGCTGGCGCAGGCTGGGCTTCGTGCCCGGAGTCCTGGATCTTGTCGAGACCTCGGGCATCATCGTGCTGCTGGTGCAGCCGGACCTGCCCCTCCGCGAACTGTTCGGAAGTGCCATCGCCTCCGCAACTCCGATCAAGTACGTAGCGTTTTATGCCTTGTTGTCGGTCGTGGTCACTGGGTGGATCCGGGAATGGATCCGACTCAAGCGCGAATCAGCGCGTTCCTGATCGAATGGCGAATCAAATCGTCGATCTTGTGTGAGGCGCCCTCGACCCGATCGAAATGCCCGCGGACGCCGGAGTCGAGGAGCCGTCGGTGCGAGTTCAGTGCTGCAGTGGGATCCACCGACTCGTCATCGGAACCGTGCACGGCGTCCACGCGGTAGGGAACGCTTTGAGGGAGGCTTCCCGGGATCTCATCCACGAGGTACTCGCACCCCACTCCGATCAGCTGCTTCATCGCGGGCAACCTCGTTGCAAGGATCGGCGCGAGGAATCCACCCTGCGAAAAGCCAATGATCCGCTTGGGGAGGTCCCATGCTCCGTGCGCGCGCAGCCCTTCGCAGACAAAGGCAATGGCCGCCTGCATGTCGATGTAATATTCCGCTGCGCCGGGTTCGTAAAAGTACCAGGAGAAGGTCACGCTGTAGCCCGAGTCCTTCTTGTGCGGCATGGGGAATGGCGCGTTTGGAGCAAGGATCAGGGCGTGCTCCAGGATCTCCTCCGTGAGGACGGGTTCGAGTTTACGAAAAAGCCGCTCGCCGGATTCGGCAAAACCGTGCAGGAGCAGGATCAATTCCCGTGCCACGCCGGAATTCGGCTTTCGGATCAGGCAGTCAAACGGAAGTGGTGTGTTGACCGAGACCCGGTTTTGTCCAGATGCCGATGGGCGCTGCATGGATTAAAATCAAACCGTGAAGCAGGCCAGAGTACAACCCAAACTTGGTGCTCCCGGTGCGGGCCTTCCGCTCTTTGAGAGGCTCGTGGCGCGTTACTTTTTCCTGCCCGTCAAGGCGCGCCAGACGAGCTGGGAGCAGTCCAACTTCATCTTCTCCCACGAGACGGACAAGATCCTCCGGCTCACCGCCTCGATGACGCTTGCGCAGATGCAGGAGCCCGTGTTGATCCCTCGGATCCGTGGCATCGAGGACAGCTCGCGATTCTGGTCACCAGCGATGGTGATGGAGCACCTCATGATCGTTGCTCCGGCAATGGCCGATGTCGTGGTTCGGCTTTCGTGCGGCGAAGTTCCCGATGTGCAGGTGGATGTTGCGCGCGTGAAGCCTTCCGGCGGTCTCTCGGGGGCGGCGGATATCGAGTCCATCCGGAGTGCCTTTGCCTCGGCCATGATGCAGGCCCACTTGAGGGTGAGTGAGGAAGTGCGCGATCGCAATTCAAGGGCGCGCCTCCTGCACCCTTGGTTTGGCCCTCTTTCGGCACGGGAATGGAACTGGCTCCTGGGTAGCCACCAGTGGGTGCACCGCAAGCAGATTCAGGCCATTCTCAAGGTTTCGTCTAACCATTCTGGTGTCGTCTAGGTATTGCTGATTAGACAGGCTTGGACGTGTTTTGTACCGATTGGGTATCGACCAAATCAAAAAAAAGGGGAGATACCGATGAAGATCCAAAAGCAGATCAAGCTCATGACTTTGGCAGTGATTGGAGGAGTGATGGCTCTGGGATTGGGTGCACATTCCGCCCGCGCAATCGAGAAGCCCAAGTACGAAGTGCTTCGTTCGATCGAGTCCGACGGAAATGATATCGAGATCCGCGCTTATGCTCCGATGCTGATCGCAGAGACCGTGGTCGAGGCCGAGACGCTCTCTGAAGCTTCGAGCGAAGGATTCAGGCGCCTTGCGGGATTCATCTTTGGCGGCAATCGCACGCGCGAATCAGTCGACATGACGGCTCCGGTCCAGTCCGAAAAGATGGACATGACTTCTCCGGTCGGTACGATCGGCGAGGCCGGCCGCTACACGATCAGCTTCGTGATGCCTTCAAAGTACACCGCTGCAACGCTTCCGATCCCCAATGATCCGCGCGTGCAGATCCGTGAGATCCCGGCCCGCAAGGTGGCTGCACTGGTTTTCTCGGGCTTCTGGAGCTCCAAGAACTTTGCCCGCCACACCGAGGCCCTCAAGGCCTACCTCCGCTCCGAAGCGGTGGAGACCATCGGTGAGGCCCAGGTGGCGCGCTACAACATGCCGATCACGCCCTGGTTCCTGCGCCGCAACGAGGTCCTGGTCGAGATTCGATAATTAGGGCTGGAAGGCGGCGTGGGGCCGGGCCATGATGGACGTACTGTGATGCGTCCCTGGTTCGACTCCCGCCGCCTTTTTGCTTTTTTGAGCCTTGCAGTCGCCGGGTTCGCCCTTGCGAGCTGCGATCCGGCGGAGCTGAATGATGGTCCGCCCTCCGGTTGTGGAGCAGGGACGGCAGCCATCGGAATCACTGACGGGATGATTGCGCCGCTCTGCGGCTGCGCGGGCGTGGCGGATGGCTGGCAGGTTTTTGGCGGTGCCTTTAATTGCACGGTTTCGGCCTCCACGACCACGGTGAGCTTCTACTACCTCAGCGCCCGAAATTCGCACCAGATCCTCTCTACCGGGGCAGCGCGGTTCGTATCCAGCCCGGTCAGCGACCCCACCAGCTCAAACCCCGTCCGAGTCCATGCGGTCACCCTGACCACGGGTACCTACACGTTCACGGATGCCTTTGACTCCCGGCTCCAGGCCACGATCACGGTCCCCTAGGGCCGGCATTTTATTCCCATTCATTCCCCGCGCGCTCTTCCGATGAGTCTCTTGAGTCAAGGAGGACTTCAAAATGAGCGCCTACTCTGTTCGCAAAAAGGAAATCAACGCAAACAACAACACCAAGGTCGACGTGCTTTACCAGCACATCGGCGGCAAGTGGTACGCGTTTTCCGAGCAGAACGATGAAGTGTTCTTCACCGAAGTGCCCGAAGAGGTGATCGCCTCCCAGGACGGCGCTGGCACTCCTTCTGCAAATTCCTGATCGAGCCTGATCAAAGGTTCCTATGTCTCGGCCTACGAGAAAAATCGCCCCAAACCACACACCGGCTTCAGAGCTCCGCCCGAAAAGGGCGGAGCTCGAAGAGCTGATTTCCAAGGTGAAGGATCTCGTGACCGAATCGCCGGACAAGGCCGTCGTCATCTTGAATGACTGGACGCAGGGTTCCCGGCGCCGAAAAACTTCTATTGCTCCCAAGACAACCACGCACCAGCCCATTCGCCGCAAGGCGGGCTGAGCTGCCCTGAGAAAGCAGCTTTGGAAGCACATTGAGCCACTGCCCACGGGCAGTGGCTTTTTGCTTTTCTGGGCCTATTTCGGCCTATTTTGTGATGCCCAAAAAAAACCCCGGAGCGTCATCCGCTCCGGGGGCCTTTTGGATCATCGTCGGTCCTGGATCAGTCTAGATGTAGAAGACCGAGTCCTTGCCCGAGTCCTTGTGCGCCTGCTCGGAGTAGGACTTCATGAAACGGACGAACTGGCGGTAGGCTTCGGCCGACTGCGTGGTCTGGTCCACGGAGCAGCCGTAACGCACGTAGCGGCGACCGTTCTCGATGCAGGGCCTGGAGTTCGCGATCTTGACCTGCACGAGCAGGTAGGTGTCCTGCGTGAAGTAAAGGCGGATCGGGAACTCGCCGGTATTGGCGGGCCATGGATTCTTCGTGTCAAAGGGGATGAGGAACGAGCAGCCGTCCTCGCTCACGTCGACGAGCTGCAGCTCCTTGATCGTGGTGTTTTCGACCTGGCAGAACACGCCCAGGAGGTTTTGGAAGAGAATGCGTTCGGTCTTGCGGCGCTTCTCCTCGAGCTTTTGCGTGCGGACCTGGCTGAAATCGACCACTTTGATCGCTTCTTCGCTGCCTTCGGTTCCGGGTGCGGGGACGGCAGTCAGCGTGGGGCCGTTTCCGTTAGAAGTCCGTTTCATGGGGTGTGTCCTCCATGAACCTTTTCGGAAGCAAGCGGGGGGCCCTGAAGGGATTTTTCCCGTTAAATTCAGCCGTCCTGACGCACTTCGGTGATGGCGTCGAGCAGCTGGATGAAGGCGGCAAACGCCCGGTAGGCGGGCGCCATGGCGTTGGTGATGGTGGCCCCAACCAGCCGCGGACCGTCAGGATCTTGTTGCTCGATGCGGGCCACCTGCAGCTGGAGCGGGAGTGCCAGCGACTGGTTGAGGTAGAGGTGCGCTTCGAGCGAGTCGCCGGGAGAAACTGGATTCGTCCCGACGTCCTGTGACTCGATGTCGATCTCAAAGCCCACGCCCAGGTCGCTGAGATCGCGGACCCTGAGGCGGTGCGCTCCGCGCGAGGGCACGACCAGGAATACCGAAAAGGTCTCAAGTACCGGACGCCTGCGGCTCTTGCGACGTTCAGAGCTCACTGCTTTGCCTCGGGGCTCAGGCGCTGCGGCATGCCCGTCGTGCTGGCTGGAAGCTTCAGGGTTTCCTCATGGCGAGCCTTGGCATTCTGGAGTGCCTCGAGGGCAGCGGCCTTTTTCTGGTCGATTTCGGCCGAAGAAGCAGCCGTGTCCTTGGGGCGGTTGGTGGTGGCCGCATGTTGTGCGGTGTGGAGCAGGGCGACCTGCTCCCCCGCCGAGCGCGTGGCCTGGTAAAGGACCGAGTGATAGAAATCGCCCCGAGTCAGGGCTTCGGTCCAGCTCGAGAAGGCCTTTTCGAGATCCGATTGCATGCGATTCCACTTCTCGTGGAAGCCGTTCCAGCCCTTTGCAGCGGCCTTGGCGTTCTTGTTGGCGTGCGCCTTGTCGTACTCCTTGTTGGAGTTCTGCAGCTGGAGGTCAAGCGTGTCGATGAACTGCTTGATCTCCCTCAGCTCGTCAATCGACTTGGCGCTGAGTTTTTCGTGGAACTCCTTGAGGCGCTGCGCGTACGTGTCGTCCTTGGGTCCGCCCAGGAAGTAGCTCTTGGTGAAGACCACTTTGCGCGCGCCCGTGACTCCCGAGCCTGCGATGGGAAGGACCTTGGATTCGGGCAAGGAGGCGAGGATGGCCCTGGATTCAGGCGACTGCCTGGACTCCTCAGCCTCGGTGATCATCACCATGTACTGGCCTTGGACCAGCGGGCGACCGTCAGCCTGGCGAACGCCCTCAAAACGGGCGACAAACTGCTCGACCGTACCCTGGGCAGTGGCAACCAGGCTGACCTGGCTCAGCAGCGTATCGGAAATGCCGATTACATGGAGGTCGAGCGCGGTTCCGGTCGGGAGATTGGTCCCCGCGTAGAAGGTGGGGGACAGCAGTTCGTCACGGTACACCGAAAGACCGATCTGGCCCGGTGACTTGCCCTGCGCGGCCAGGCGCATTTCGCTCAGTTCCTCGGGCAGCACGCCCTCGATATCGGCGATCGGCGAAAAAATGCCCTGCAGGGCGGGAACCCATTGGGCCAGCTTGCTCAGTCCGGGTTGGATCACCCCGCGGCTTGCGGTGACAAACTTGACGAAGCCCGCATTTTTAACGACCGGATCGAGGCGTCCCGACTTGTAGGCATAAGCCCCCAGGCCCACGATGCTCAGCGTGAGGAAGACCTTGAGGAATCCAAACGTCCGGGGGGGTCCGCTGGAAACCGATTCAAATGCCGGCATCTCGTTGCGATCGAAGCCTTCTCCGAGATCCCGTTCGTGGTGGTGGATCTCGGTCTGTTCCTTGGGTGTCGTCGTGAGTTCGATCGAAGGGTTCAGGTCGAGCACTTGCGTGGCGGACTCTGGCTGGGATTCCGCCTGTACCTCTGCGGCAGGAGCGGCGGCTTCGGGCTCAAGCTGGATGTCGAGTGCAGGTGCGGGTGCGGGAGCCGGCTCCGGCGCGGTTTCGGCCTGGGCGGGCTCCAGTTCGAGCTTGGGCTCGAATGTTTGCTCGGCAGTGATCCCGAGATCAAAGTCCTGATCCTTGCTGGAGCTCGGCTCTTCCTGGATGAGCGGAAAGCTCGTGGCGGCCGATGGTGCTGGTGCCGAAGCAGCCTGGAGCAGCGGCTCGAAATCACGCACTGCAGTCATGATCTGCCAGTCGCCCATCCCTTCGCACCAGACATACTGGGTGCGCGCCACCTGGCCGGCAGACATCTTTGCCTGGATTTCCTCCAGGGAAAACGGACCCTCGTGGTGATCCGTCTGGTAAACAAACCATTTTCTCTCTTGGAATCCGTCCATGTGACTGGAAGCATAAGAGAAATGGATCGACCAAGCAAATGGAGCCTTGTCCTCGTGCCCGATCATCTGGGCGTGATCAATGTCGGTGGGCGCGTGGGAGCCTGCAATGGCCCGGATGCCTTCGAGCGGGTTTTCGCCCGACTCAAAGGTGCCTTCGATCCGGCCGCGGTGCTTTCATCCAAGACCCGCGTTTCAGGCCTCAACGGACCGATTGAGAGCAACCACCGTCAGGCGGCTGACGCCATCCAAAAAGCCCATGACTCAAGCGGACTTTCGGTCGTGGTCGGGGGCGGGCATGACCATGGTTTTTCGCACCTGCAGGGGCTAACAAAGGCTCGCCCCGTGCGTTGGGGCTGCATCAACATCGATGCCCACCTCGATGTGCGCAGGGCCGACCCGGTTGCCACGAGCGGCTCACCCTTTTACCTCGCCATCGAGGCAGGAGTGATCGCGCCGCAGGATTTGGTCGAGTTTGGAATCCAATCCCACTGCAACGGACCTCAGCTCTGGAAGTACGTGGCCGAAAAAAAGATCCCCGTCGTGAACTGGAGTGAACTTCGGGGCTCGGACATTGCGGCGCGCTTTCGGTCGGAGCTCGAGCAGCTGGCTTCCCGCGTGGATTCGATTGCCATCAGCCTGGATCTCGATGCCCTATCGCAGGATCACTGCCCGGGCGTGAGTGCTCCGCAGGCCGAGGGCTTCAGTTCCCGCGAAGCGATTGCGATGATGGAAATTGCAGGAAAGCACCCGAAAGTGCGTTCCCTGGGGATTTTTGAACTCAACCCGGAGCATGACGTGATGGATTCGACGGCGAGGGTCGCGGCAACGGCGACCTATCACTTCATTGAAGCCGCCCTGGATTCTGGGCGAAGCTCCTGATTCAGGGTCTGGAAGATCCGGGCCTGGGCGGTCATGCGCTCACCGGTGCGCTGGATCTCGGCAGGGACTTCGCTCAAGGTCTGCTGGGAGCCCTTGAGGGCGTGGAAAGAAAGGTCCAGGTCCGTTGAGACCGGCTCGAGCCTGCGCTCGAGTTCGTGCAAAAGCTTTTGGAGCGCTTCCTGTTTTTTGCGGATTTCGACCATCTGCTGGTGTGCAAGGCGCGCACTCAGGATGGCTGAAGCCGCATCCTGGCGACCGGATTGCGCCATCACGTTCAGGGTCGCCGCCTCGGCATGGATGCAGTGACCGGCAAGGTCGTCGATCGAGCGGATGACTTTTCGTACAGAATGGATGCTTTGGTGGAAACTCTGGCGCGCGCGATGGACGTTTTCCTGCGC
>CAZDSX010000037.1:0-3817 GCA_964508305.1 uncultured Bacteriovorax sp. | reverse complement strand
GCTCCCGCATCCTTGCCGGTGAGGGTGAAGGGCTTTCGGTAATCCACCACGCCGGCGCGCGAAGTGTTGAGCTCCTCGCTTCCGCCACGCTCCTTGGAGATCTGGATCAGGCGAGGCTCCACGCCTTGCGCAAGGTAAGTGATGGCCCAGGCGGCCGGCTCGGGGATGTTCTTTTGCTGGGCGGCAAGCACGAGGCCTTCGGCTGCGCTTGCAAGCTGGCGTGCGATGAGGGTTCCGTACTGGCGTGATCCGCGCTCGGCAAGCCAGCTGTCGGTGGCGCGAAGGCCCACGGTCAGCAGGAGGCCGGCGAGTGCAGCACCCAGCCACCGCGTCCTGGCGGGGGCGGAGGGATCAAAAATTTGACGCACGAATGCTCTCATCCAACCCACTTATCGGCAGTGATGCGAGACGGCGTGAGTGGGAAAAGTTTTCTGGTACCTTGTCCAAATGGAACTCATCCTCGCGATCGACCAGGGCACCACGGGCACCACCGCGCTCCTCATGGACCGGAACCTCAACCGGATTTCCGATGCGAGCATCGATTTTGAGCAGCATTTTCCAAAGCCCGGCTGGGTGGAGCATGACCTCGAGGACATCTGGAGCACGGTTCTCCAGACCATTGGCGAGGTGACCCGCCACCAGGACCTGCGCAAGATTGCCGCCATCGGGATCACCAACCAGCGCGAGACGATCTGCTTCTGGGACAAGCGCACAGGAAAGCCCATCGCGCGTGCCATGGTCTGGCAGGATCGCAGGACGGCGGACGCCTGCGCAGCCCTCAGGTCCAAGGGGCTTGAGCCGTTTTTCCAGGACGCGACCGGCCTTTTGCTCGATCCGTATTTTTCAGGCACCAAGGCCGCCTGGGCGCTCGAGAACTGGGAGCCCGTCAAGAAGGCACAACAAGAAGGCAGGCTCGCCATCGGTACGATCGACAGCTACCTGATTGCAAGGCTCTCGGGCGGTGCCGTCCACACAACCGAGCCGAGCAACGCCTCGCGCACGCTCTGCTTTGACATCAAGAAGCTCGAGTTCAGCAGCGATCTCTGCCGTGCGCTGAATGTGCCGCGTGAGATCTGGCCCGAAGTGCTTCCCTCGACGGGGACGTTTGCGGTCACGCACGGTGTGCCGGGGCTTCCGGATGGAATCCCCATCAGCGGAGTGCTGGGTGACCAGCAGGCAGCCCTCCTTGGGCAGGCCTGCACGCAGGAGGGGATGGCCAAGTGCACTTACGGCACGGGAGCCTTCATGCTCATGAACACGGGCAAGACCCCGATCAAGAGCCGCCATCGCCTCCTGACCACCATTGCCTGGAAGCTCGGCAAGGACCAACCCGTGTACGCCCTCGAAGGAAGCGCCTTCATCGCAGGGGCTGCCGTTCAGTGGGTGCGTGACGGACTCAGGCTCATCAAGAGCTCGGGTGAGATCGAAGCGCTTGCCTCAAGCGTCCCGCACTCCGATGGAGTGGTGTTCGTCCCGGCACTCACCGGACTGGGCGCCCCGCACTGGGACCCGCACGCAACCGGAATGCTGACGGGCCTCACGCGCGGAACCGAGCCCGGACACATCGCGCGCGCCGTGCTCGAAGGGATTGCCTTTCAAAATGCCGACATCCTGACTGCCATGCAAAAGGACCTCGGCAAGCCGCTCGCCTCGCTCAATGTGGATGGCGGGGCTGCCGCCAACAACCTCCTCATGCAGTTCCAATCCGATATCCTGGGCGTGAAGCTCAGGCGCCCCAAGTACCTTGAGACCACCAGCCTCGGAGCGGTGTTTGCTGCAGGCCTGGGTGCAGGGATCTGGACGGATCTTGCTGAGATCGAAAAGACCTGGAAAAAAGATTGCGATTTTGAGCCCAGGTTCTCGGCATCCGAGCGTGAATCCCAGATGTCACGCTGGAACAGGGCGATCGCACGAACCACCCTGAAGTGAAGGGGCTCTAGACGAGCTCGGCGATCTCGCGAACGCGTGAGATCGGAAGCAGGCGGATGCCCTTGAGCTTCTTGAGTCGATCCATGCTGCTTTGGGGGACGACGGCTGTCTTGAATCCCAGCTTCTTGGCTTCCTCCACGCGGACTTCGATCTGGGAGACGCGCCTGACTTCGCCGGTGAGACCCAGCTCACCGAGCCACACCCAGTCCATGGGGAATGCTTTTTCCTCGCAAGACGACCAGATGGCGGCCGCTGCCGCCAGATCACAGGCAGGCTCCGAGAGCTTGAGGCCGCCTGCGACATTGAAGAAAAGATCTTGTTCGGCAAGACGAACCCTCATGTGACGCTCGAGGATCGCGCCCAGGAGGGCCAGTCGGTTGGAATCGAGTCCCACGGCTGTGCGGCGGGGAAGCGAAAGCGGGCTCGGTGCCACCAGCGCCTGCAGTTCCACCAGGATCGTGCGTGATCCTTCGAGCGTGGTGCCAACGGATGTTCCCACCACCGCCTCGCTGCGCTCGGTGAGGAACAGGGAGGAGGGGTTGGCCACCTCCTTGAGTCCCTCGCCGTCCATTTCAAAAACGCCGAGCTCGCGCGAGCTTCCAAAACGGTTTTTGACCGCCCGGAGCAGGCGATAGGACATCCCCGAGTCGCCCTCGAAGTAGAGCACCGTATCGACCATGTGCTCGACGACTTTGGGTCCTGCGATGCTGCCTTCCTTGGTGACATGGCCCACGAGCCAGACGGCAATGCCCGCACTCTTTGCCAGTGCCATCAGGCGTGTGGCCACTTCACGCACCTGGGTCACGCTCCCGGGTGCGGACTGCATGTAGCCGCTTGCAAAAGTCTGCAGCGAATCCATCACCAGAATATTGGGCTGGATGTCTTTTACGGTCGAAAAGACCTTTTCGAGCTGGGTTTCGGCTGCGACAAAAACCTTGCCGTCTCCCTGCACGCCCAGCCGGATTGCGCGTGAGCGGATCTGGTCGATGGATTCCTCGCCGCTGACATACAGGAGTTTGAGATCGGGGTGGGTCTGCCTAATCCCGCGGGCAAGCTGCAAAAGGAGCGTGCTCTTTCCGATCCCCGGATCACCGCCGAGGAGCGTGAAGCTGTCGGGCACGAGGCCTCCGCCCAGCACCCGGTTGAGCTCCGGGATGCCCGTGTCGAGCCTGCGTGCGCTTCGGGCATCGCCCGAGGGCTCGTCGAGATCCGTCCAGGCACTGGCTCCGGCCGCCGCGATCCCGGCAAATTCTTCCCGGATGGCTGCGAGTGTCCCTTCCTGTACGGCAGGGGCCCCCGAGGAGGCCATGGGCTTTTCCTCGACGAGCGAGTTCCAGGCCTCACAGCCCGGGCAGCGCCCCAGCCACTTGGGGCTTTGGTGACCGCAGTTTTGGCAGGAATACAGAGTCTTTTGCTTCATAAGAGAGGTGGTTCCCACTTTGCCCGGGGCCGGGTTACAATCAAGTCAAATGGCACCGGATGACAAAGATGACTGGAGGCGCAGGCGAGAGCGCGAGGACGAGCAGGAGGCCGAGGATGCGCGCCAGCGCGCAGCCACGAGTGCGCGCGGCAAGTTCCAGGGCCAGCCTGCGACCGGGATCGTGGCCGATCTGGCTGCGGTCAAGGAGTCGGGTTCGACCGAAAAGCTCCTTGAGATCCTCGAGCGAGTGGAGCCGCTTCTGGAGCAGGTGCACCAGCTCTACAACCAGTTCTTTTCCGGCATGGAAAAGCGCCCCCCGGTGGAGCGCCGCAAGCAGCTCGACCAGGCCATGGAGATGGTCCTGATGCTTCCCAAGCCCAACCCCTCGGTCCAGTTCAGGTGCACGACCGTGCGCACGCGCTACCAGAGTTTTGCCGAGCAGTGGGATCGCAGGCTCCGGCAGCTCGA
>CAZDSX010000036.1:0-26348 GCA_964508305.1 uncultured Bacteriovorax sp. | reverse complement strand
GTTCATAATTTCTCCTGTTCTCTAAAACGAACAAAGTTAAAAATAGTTAATAATTTTTAACGCACAATGGCAAGCACTTTTTTTTCACTTAATTTCATAGGGTTAGGGAGATCGTCGCGCTTTTAGTGCGGGGGGCGAGCGGGGCTCGAGGCGCCGGAGCCCTCGGTCAGCCTGAGTTCCAACCTTCCATTGCGGACTCGAGCGCTCTTGAGGTGGGCCCAGCCCTGATAGGCGTCCGGGATGAGCTCGGACTCTTGGATTCGCGCCACCTCGACCAGCCGAGTCTGCTGGGGGGAGGTGAACTGGTAGGTCATCTCGAATCGCTCAGCTCCAAAGTTGAATCTGGAGACATTCACGCCATCACCAATGGTCTGTTCCAGTGACTTCCAGGCAGGTACATCGGCCTTCTTCACTTCCGTCATGGGTGTCTGGGCAATCGACTTCTTTGCGTCCTGGATTGCCCCCTTCACTCCGTCGGTAACCAGATTGTAGGGGGTGAGTCTCTCGACCGTCCGACCTACCCAGCCCTTGAAGCCCACCGTGATGGAGGGATCCAGGTTGGTGATGTCGAAGTCCCGAACCTTGTCGATCCCGACGGCAAGCTTGTCGCCCTTGGCGTCGAGCTTGAGATCGGCGCCCACGCGGATGGTGAGGAGGTTGACCGGTTCCTTGACCTCTCCCTTTCGCTTGCCCCGCCAGTTGTATTCACCAAGCGTCTCGAGATCGCCCAGGTCAGGCTTGACCTTCTTGAGGTTCGCCGCCGTGATGTCGACGAGCATATCGGCAGCGATGACGCTGCCGTCACTGCCTCTCGTTGTAGGCCGGCCAATCAGCGTTGCACGCGTGCCCTGGAAGTCAATCTCGCGTGTTTGCACGAGCTGCAGCCCGCGGGTGTTGACTCCACGAACCCAGCTTTCGACGGTGGTCCTGCCATCGCTCGAAGTATTGATCCTGCCCAGGTACTCGTCCGGGTTGGACGCCGAGACGACGAAGTTTCCGGAAGTGGTGTGGAGGACCTTGAGGTCCCTGCGCAGCCTCTTGCCGTCGTAAATCATGCTGGTGGTCGGCCCGGAGTACGAATTGATGGCGCCGTCCACCAGTCGATCGACGGTGGTCTTGGGAGTGCTGATTGTGCCGCCCCGGGCATCCTGACGGACCTGCACGTTGTTCCCGCGCTTGTCACTGATCGTAAAGTCGGCGTTGCGCATGAGTTCGAGCTTCACTTCTCCGGCCCTGCCTGTTGGCTTGACGCGGATCCTTCCCTTTGCCGAGTAGGGAGGCTGGCTGCCCGGCAGGACGGGGAGCTTGGAGCCTGATGCAGGAATCAGCGTGCCGTCAAATTCGATATCGTAGGTGCCTTCCTCGACTCCCGGGCCGCTGATGAGGACGGGTGGCCTGTTGAGTGTCACCGAGCCAAGTCCGTCGCCAAGGTCAAAGGACTTGATCGGCATGCGCGCAAGCGCGGAGTTGATGTCGGAAGTCCCCAGTCGCACGGCCATCTCGTTGTCCGCGACACCGCCGGGCCGGGCCAGGGTGCCGCAGCTACGGCCACTGGCAGCCACGCCGACATACAGTGAGTTCTGCGTCACTTCGAGGCCATGGATGGACAGCCTGACGGCGTCTTCGAGCTGCTTCCTGACCATCTTTTCCAGCTGCTGGTTTGCCGTCTCCACGAGAGGAGCCTCGAGCGCCTCGAGGGCCTTGTTGACCGTCGAGGAGTGCTTCTCCCAGAGCTTGGAGACATTCTTGTTCAGGAACTGGCAGGCCTGTTCACGGATGATCCGGTTGGTCTCCTCGGTCGAGCTCATCTCTGCAAATTGGATCGGAAGGTTCAGCTCCAGCTTGTCGCAGTCCACGGAGATCTTGGAAGGGTCGATCAGGATTGATGGGTCGAGGTTGGTGAGCTTCGGAATCCCGTCTTTCTCGGTGATGGAAGCGTCGGCGCGGAGCTCCACCGCATTGTCGAGCTTGAGGGCGATCCCGGAGATGTCCAACTCAACATTCTCAAACTCGATTTCTACATCCTTGGTGTCGACCTTGAGATGGGGGATCTTGACGTGGGTTGAGCCCTCCTGCTCGACGGAGAGTTGTCCCGGTCGAAGGCTGGCCACCACTCCCGAGGGAGGTTTCGAGGTGAGCTTGAAGTCGCTCCCGCCCTGCCTGGGGAGTGGTGCCCCGCTGGGGGCTGGCATCGGTGAGCTCGTGGACGCCGCCGCGGGTGAGGGCGCAGCTCGCGGAGCTGGCTCGTCCTTTTTTCCGGCGGCTTTCTTCTCGGGTTCTTGCTGGGAGGCTTCCTGGAGTACGAACTGAGGCGCCTTGACGCCGATTCGGAGGGCCTGTGAATAGTTGCGTCCTGTCCGACGCTGGAGGCTCACTTTGCCCAGGGAGGTTTCCGTGGAAAAAGTGGAGGGCAGGCTTCCCAGGATCTGGTGTTCGAGGATTCCCCACGAAATCTCCACGTCGCTCGGAGGTTGTGGTGCTGCGAGCGAGAGCACTGAGGCGGCGAGTCCGAGCGGAAGCAGGAGCAGGCATCGAAGCATGCTGGACCGGATCTTCATTGGGCGGCCTTCCTGCGAAGGGAGAACTCAAAGTCGCTGGCCGTCTTGAAGACAAAGCCCTGGGGTTGCATCCCCAGCTGGTCCAGGGCCTGCAGGGGAATCGTGAGTTTCATCCTGTCCTTGGACTTCTCGAATTTATTTTCCGCAATGTGAGCAGGAATTCCAAACAGCGCAGGCAGGCTCCGGCCGATCAGTGCGAGCGGATTGACAATGTCCCAGAAACCGATCTTCTGGTCGAATTCCTCGATCTTGTCGAAACGAATCTCCATCGCGCCCGGAGTCGTCGTGGAGGGCACGATCTCGCCGCCTACGATGACGTCTGCCTTGATGTTGTGGCTGGTCTCGTGGATCTTGGCCTTGATCCTGAAGCGGCTCGTTCCGGGAATTCCCTCCATCACGGGGGGTTCGCGGAACTTGAGGTTCTGAGTGGCAAAGATGCCGCGCAGGGTCTCATCCTCGAGGACCTGTTTTGCAGTGGAATTGAAGACGTCCAGCGTACCAATCAAGCTCGGACCGCTCGACGATCCCCGGGTGCCCAGGGAAGAGGATGAGATCTGGCATCCGGCGATGGGGTTGAACTCGGCAGGGTTATTGATGCGGTTGAGCCCGAGCTCGAGGGCAATCAGGTTGTTTCGAAGGTCGGTATTGGCCTCATCGATCGAGATGCGGGCCGCCTTTTCCGCTTTTGCCCCGATCAGGGTGGCAAGAAGCGCCGAGTTGACTTCCTGGACCTCCCTGCCCTGAAGCCCGCTCGGACTTTCGATCATTCGCTGGAGGAAAGGGGCGATCTCATCGAACTCGGATGAGATCCAGCCCCACTTCTCGGGGCTCCGTCCTTCCATCTTCTCGATTTCGTCCTCGCGATCCGTCCCATCAAAGTGATCCCGCAGCCTCCGCAGGCTCCGTTTTGCCTGCTTTTGCTCCTCGGGTGTGAGACGTGCGGCGGCCGTAAAGTGGTCCCAGTCTGCAGTCATGTTGCGGACGAAGCTGTCGAGCAGCATGAGTCGCGTGCTTCGGGAGGGCTGGCCTCCCGGCAACGGCTTTCGGAGTTCTTCCGGGGTGGGTGGCACTTCCGAGAGGTTCTGCTTCAGTGCCGTCCAGAGTGCCCGCGCCTCGGCTTTCTGGTAATCCGATGGTGCTGCGGGCCTTGCCTCCCGCCGCTTTGCCCTTCCCTCGATCATCGCGTCCAGGGCGGCGACCGAACGCATGGACTCTGCATCCATGCTCAGTCGGAGGCCGGCCTCGACGGCAAAATGCTTGCGTGCGGCGGTGAACCCATTGTTGGCGGCGACCACCAACTTTTCCTCGAGCTGGTTGATTCTCTCCGGAGTCGCCACCTGCGTGAGCAGCGCATTGCGGACCGCGCCGGCGGCTGCGAGCTCCACCTTCTGCATGACCGGTTCCTTGACCTTGATCCGGATGGAGCCCTGCTGGCCGGGGGTGTTGCCCGTGGTCAGTGTCCCCTGGATCGTCGGAATCTGCAGCTCAAGGCCCACCTGTGAGTCCGAGTAGACGGGCTTGATCTCCGTGATCGTGATTCCGGTCCCTTTTTCGGGCAAATCGGCCACCAGGTGGATCGATGGCTGCTGGATCGTCAGCGTGGCCTTCGCTGCCTCAAAGGTCGAGCCCTTCTGGTCGGTCCGGATGGGCTTGAAGGATTTGGGGTCTTTGGGATCGGTGAGCATTCCCACTTCGACCTCATCGAGGGAAACCTGGATCTTCTCGAACGGTACGGTCACATCGAGCCTCGACGAGCCCGCCTGGTGGGTGATCTCGGGGGCAAGCATCTTGTAGTCAAGCTGGAGCGAGCGCGGCGGAATCCTGACCACGAAAGTGGGGGAGGAGCCGTCCGGAAGCTGCATGGAGCGGAGCGCCTGCTTGAGCAGGGAGGGAGGCAGGAGGTCTGGCTGGATGACTTGCTGGATCTCGGGGGTCTGTTCACGGATCTTTTGGTTGATCCCAGACTTGAGTTCCGTATCCGAGTTGAGGCGCGCCTCCACCAGGGTGGCGAGGCTCGCGTAGTCGGCGTCCGAATATTTTATGGCGATTCCGGGACCGCCCTGAGGAGGGTCGCCGGGCGCGCCCCGAGCTGCAGCTGTGGCAAGCAGCAGCCCGAAAGCGAAAAAAAATGAAAATGAAGCGCCCCGCACACTCATTCAGTTCCCTATCGGATCTCCCGATAGTGTCCCATGAGGCGCTTCACAATTCACTGCGTCGCTATCGACACACTAGGGTGGTGGCTCCCGGAAGATCCTGGGCTTCATCAGGCGTTCCACGAGCATCGAGAGCGGTGGGACCATGAGCGAGACGGCGAGTGACACGAGCGCCAGTCGGTGGAGCCCCACGAGTCTTCCATCGCCGGAGGTTTCCAGGAGCTGCGTCGAAAGGAAGGCTCCGAGCGAGCTGGACAGGTGTTGAACGGCCGAGAGGAGCGACATGTACTTGCCGCGATGGCGAGGGGGCGGAACCTTGGAGGTGAGCGTGCTGATGCTGATCCAGCGAAGCGAATTGCCCAGCATGAGGAGCGCAAACCACGGCAGGGGTGGAATCAGCGGAGTTTCGATCAGCATCCCCGTCGAAAGCACGAAGATAAAGATCCCAGTCGCAGTGAAGAGTGGCTTCGAGCTGCCGGAGCGGTCATTCCAGATTCCGCCGAGGCGGGTCGAGACGAGGCTCAGGATGCCGCCCACGAGGTAGAGCAGGCCCAGTTTCTCCCGAGGGAATCCCACGTTGAACTGCAGGTAAGCACTCAGGTTGGGTATGAGCAGGAAGGTGGCAAGGATGGCATTTCCGGCGAGGAAAAGGGAAATCGGCACTGCCCCATCCGCAAAGAGCTTTTCCGTCCCTCCCTGCGAGGCACTGGCCGACGCACTCTCGCGGCGCTTTTGCTCGAAGTTGGGAAGGAGGAAGATTCCGAGAAGCGCAGTCAGGAGGGCGAGCGCGCCCACCGCAAGGAACGGCGTTTTCCAGCTTCCCATTCTTGCGAGCTCAAGGCCGATCGGAACCCCGATGATCGAGGCGAGCGAAAAAGCGGCCATCACCACGCCGAGGGCGCGTCCACGGCGTTCGGGCTGGATCACATCCGAGATGATCGCGAGCATGGTGGAAGTGGCGGGTCCTCCGAACATGCCGGCGGCCACGCGTGCGGCAATCAAGGTGGGAAGATCCGTCGCCAGGGACCCGGCCATCGTGGCCAGGGCAAGTCCGGTCAAGTGGACGAGCAGGGAGGTCTTTCGTTCGAGGCGGTCGATGTAAAATGCCCCAATGATGCCCGAGAGGAAGGCTGCGAAAGTGTAGCTTCCACCAATCCAGCCCAGGTGGTTCATCGAGATGCCCAGTGCCTTGCCGAGATCGGGTCCCAGCGGCATCACCATCATGAAGTCGAGGATGTTGACGAATTGCACCGCAGCCAGGATCGCCAGAAGTTTTTTTTCGGCGGGAGTAAAGGCGGGGGTGCCGCGCGGTGTCGTCATGGTAGGATGGCACCTTGGCCCTAAACCGTTGAAATTGCAATCATCGTTGGGCTGCTCTGCAAGGGGTCAGGCCGGACACATTTTGGACAGGATCGACCTCCCATAAAATGTGGAGTGAGGTGATTCGTCATGAATTGCGCCAGAAACTTCAGGCTTTTTGAAATTGCTGCGGCTCTCTTGCTGGCTCTCCCCCTGGGCGCCCTGGCCGGCGAGGTGGGCGTAAGGAAGGACCGATCTCCTGCCTCTGTGGCGATACCCAGGGCCCAGTTGGCGGAAGATCCTTTTCGCGCCTTCCGGGTCCCCATGCTGTCAGCCCCAAAGAATGCGCCGCGCTGGCGCCTGATGGGGACCTGTCGACAGGACATCGGGATGTTCCAGAGCCAAAGCGGCGTCGGCTACGGCAACTGCACCAACTGAGGTCAGCGACTTTCCCGGCAAACTTTGCCGGCTGCCGCCAGGCCCCGGTGCTGAGAAAATGGAAGCATGCGTTTGGCCTGCTTCTTACTTCTCTTCATGCTGGGTGGAATTGAAGCTTCCGCGAGCACCCGCAAATGGGTGGGCCCCCTGCATTCACACAACGACTATGAGCGCTCGGCTCCGCTTGAGGTCGCCATCCGGAGTGGTTTTGAGAGCGTAGAAGCCGACATCTGGCGATGGGGGAACGATCTCCAGATCGGCCACATTCCGTTGATCTTCAAGGGTTCCCTCAGGGATCTCTATCTGTACCCGCTTCTTTTCCAAGTGATGCGCAATGGAGGCTCGGTCCATGGTGATGGACGGACCTTTTATCTTTGGATCGAATTCAAGGATGGTTGCCCGGAATCCGTGGACCTTCTTGCCGAGGAGCTCTCGCGATTTCCGATCTTCACGGAGTTCACCGACCAGGGAATCAAGTGGGGTGCCGTGACCGTCGTGCTCACGGGTAACGAAAAGAACAAGCAGCGCTTTGTCTCCCGCCCCGGAGTGAGGCTGGCCACCCGGGATTCCGAGTGGATCTCTTCATCGGATCCGGTTGGAAACCCCTCCCAGGGCAATGACTGGCTTTGGTACGGACTCGATTGGAAGGATCACTTTGACTGGGATGCCAAGTCCCCGATCTCGGAGCAGGAGCTAGCGAGGCTTCGTGGGCTCCTCTCCGATGCACATGCGCTCGGACGCAAGGTCCGCTTCTTCAATGCCCCGGATCGGAAGGCGTTCTGGAAGCTGGCTCATCACGAGGGCTTTGATCTGGTCGGGACGGACCGGGTCGAGGCCCTTTCGCGCTACTGGCAAAGCCTTCGATGATGTGAAAGGCCCCCGTCGTGAGCGGCCACGCCCAGTAGCGGCGTCCGGGATCCGCGGGCAGTTCTGGAAGTTCGTGCTCATTGAGTTCGATCTTGAGGAGCTTGGAATAAAAGTGCGCTCCAAGGACCGTGGCTTCGGGTCTTCCTTTGGGCGTGGAGAGCGGCTCCATCCGAGTGGGCTGGGATGGGCCTGAATAAAGATCGTGGAAGCTCGCCCAGTCCCGACCCTCGAGCAGTGAGGGGAGGCGTCGTGCAAAATCCGGATAGGCCTTGGGTGAACAAAAGGAAGCCTGTCCAAGGAAGTTGCAAAACACGATCGTGGCCTTGGGCTGCTCCTTGAGCAGCGCCTCAAGGCCTCCCTCGATGATGTCGGCGCGTCGCCAACGGACCCTGACCCCCGGGTGGTTGACGCGGAAAAACCATGGAGCGAGCGGGTCCCAGTCGATCGCCCAAAGGTTTCGGGAACGGAGCCAGGGGGTGTCGAGGCAATGGCCTCCACTGGGCCCGACCAAAATGGTCGGTACCGACGGATCGCGCTGAGGCAGCACGGAGTCCAGCCATTCGGCCACGGCCTGCCGGAAGGGGCGCCAGCGTGTCCTCCGGTACCTGAGGGCCCTAAAGTGATAGCGGAGACCGCCGCCTTGGTTTAGGATCGGGAGCATGAGTTCACAGCATAGCCCATCCGAACAGAATCTCCCGTTTTCCGTTCATCTCAAGATGCTCGGGCTCTGCCTGGGGACGGCTGTTTCACTCGCCGGCGGGATCGCCGTGAGTGCCTACCTGGCCTACCAGGCAGTGATCTGGATCGGCTCCCACTAAGCTGCTCTTGGAAGTGGAATCGCCGCACTGGGTGCTGATTCCCTGATTTTTTTTGAAATCCATTTCAGCGAATCCGGCTCGAGGTAGATGAACTCGATGGCCTGAAGCCCGTCCGTTCTCGTCCAGCGGACGACGCCGACTCCTCGGATCAGGGTCTTTTCAATCCACACCTCAAAGTTGACCAGCTCTCCAGAGGGTTGTGCGGGTTCGAAAGTCTGGAGATGGAAGCCACATCGACCCAGCTGTTCCGCTTGGATCGTGCCCCGCACGGAGTGCATGGGCTTGGTTTCGGCCAGGGGCTGGCTCCAGCGGATCTCCGGTGCGACGAGCATGCGCTCGATGGTTTTAAAGAGCTCCCGGCGGTCAAAGGGCTTGGTGAAGACGGCGTCCGCTCCAAGGGCCAGCGCCTCTTCGCGGCTCAAGTCGGCATACCCTGTGAGGAAGATCACGACCGGAAGAAAAGGGTCGCGCCTCCGGAGCTCCTTGAGGAGTTCGATTCCGCTCATTTCGGGCATTCGGATGTCACTCACCACGAGGTCCGGCAGTTGTCGATCGATGATTTCGAGCGCCGTGCGTCCGTTGGTGGCTTCCAACACCTCGTAGCCCTGGAGGGTGAGATCGTAGGCAATCGCCTCGCGAAGGAATCCTTCGTCCTCGACAACCAGGATGGTCTTGGAAGGTTTCATGCTGCCTCGTCCTTTTGGGCGTGAACGATCTCGGTCCTGCGATCCTCGAGGATTTTTTTGATGTCCATGAGCAGCGCATGCACCTTGTGGATGGCCGCCTGGGAGTCCGGTAGCCGCTGTTCCTTGAGGAGCTCAGTCCAAAAGAGCGCCGCCCCCAGGGGGTTGGCAATGTCATGCAGGAAGTCTCGTTCATCCATCTCGTTTTCTCCGTCAGTTGGGTGCGGGTGCTGGAAGTTCGATCACGAAGCAGGTGTTTACCGCCTCGGGTTCCAGATAAATGCGTCCGCGATGGGCTTCGATGATCTTTCGCGAGATATGAAGTCCCAGTCCTGTTCCCTTCGAAGGGGGCTTGGTCGTAAAAAAGGGCTCAAACAGGTGGCGTCGGATCTCGAACGGGATCGGCAATCCGCTGTCCTGCATGCGGATCAGGATCTTGTGGTTGGACTGCGCGGCTTCGAGCCGCACCCATCGCACGGGTAGCTGGGAGATCGCGTCGCGGGCGTTTTGGAGCAGGTTGAGGATCACCTGTGTGATCTCGTTGGGTCTTGCCAAAATCTGGAGTCCATCGGGCATGATCTTGTGCTCAAATCGGACGCCTTCGAGGTGGAATCGCTCCTGGCAAACCGAGAAGGCGTCCTCGACGATGCCCGCAAGCCTGCAGGGAATCATTGGATCATTTGGAGTCTGCCTGGAGATACCCAGCACGGTAGTGATAATTCGGGCGATCCTCTGGCTTGTGACGAGGATCCGGTGGGCGGAGGAGCGAAGGCGCGCGGCATCAAATTCGGGGCTGCCCGCCAAGTCCTCGATCTGGCCTGCGAGCGTAGTGATGATGGCCAGCGGAGAGTTGATCTCATGGGCGATCCCTCCGGCCATCTCGCCCACGGTCGCCATGCGCGAGGTATGGAAGTTCAGGGCCACCTGCCGTTCGATTTCACTCTTGGCCTCACGGAGCTGCTCTTCGGTTTCCTTTTGGCGACTGATATCAATATGTACTCCTGAGAATCTGAGTGCCCTGCCGCCCGCGTCGCGCCCTGTGACCTTTCCCCGATCGAGGATCCAGACATAATGGCCGTCGGCGTGGCGGACCCGGTGGATGTTTTCGTACCGGGGAGTCCTTCCGTCGATGTGGGCTTGGACATCCCGATAGCAATTGGCCAGATCATCGGGATGCACGCGGGTCTCCCAGGTGGAGAGGACCTGGGGCGTGGTGGCGGGATCCAGTCCGAGCATCCGGGACCAGCGGGGGTCAAAGCTGACGGAATTGTCCTCAAGGTTCCAGTCCCACGAGCCCATGCCGGCTCCTTCGAGGACAAACTCCAGCTTCTCGACCTGGCGGGTGAGCTCGTCTCTGGATTTTTGCACTGCGGCCTCCTCCATGGAATGCAGGGGTTTTGCAGAATGAACGGTCAATGCCGGTTTTTTATGCCGAGCGGGCTCCATGCCAGCCCGCTGTGCGAAACACGGGCCAATGCGCTCTTTAAGTTCAAGCTGCCTTGAACTATACTGTAGGGTATGTCCAGGACCACAATCCCATCTGGATCCGCATCGCGCGGGCTCGAGCTCATCAAGCTCATGGCCAAGCTCGGAGGCAAGCAGCTCTCCGGCGCCGGGGGGACGGCTCAGACCCAAATTGAGCAGGCCAAGGTGCTGGTCGAAGGACTCTCCCGGCTCAAGGGTGCAGCAATGAAGCTCGGTCAGACGATGAGCGTCGAACTCCGGGATCTTCTTCCTCCCGAAGTGGTTGATGCGCTTTCGACGCTGCAAGACCAGGGCACAGCACTGAGTGGGGCTCAAGTGCGCGAGATCCTGCGCGCCGAGGGTGTCCTGGGGGAACTCGAGGGCTTCACAGATGCGCCGCTCGCCTCGGCAAGCATCGGGCAGGTCCATGCAGCCCGTCACCAGGGACGCGACGTGGTCATCAAAGTCCAGTTCCCCGGAGTCGCCAAGTCAGTGGAGAGCGACATCAAAGGGCTCGGAATCCTCGTCAAATCCTTCCTCACGCTGACGGGACGCAAGGTCCAGATCGATCCGTTTTTGGAGGAGCTTGCCACGGTCTTCAAGCAGGAGACCGATTACCGACTTGAGGCGGCCTTTACGAGGGAATACGGCGAAAAGCTTGCCGCACTCGGGGAACGCTCCCGGGGCTTCAGGTTGCCTCAGGTGGTGGATTCGATTTCCAATGAGCGGGTGCTGGTGCTCTCGCGCGAGCGCGGGCTCAAGCCCATCGACTGGATCAAACTCAGGCGTCCTTCGCAGGAAGTTCGCAACGCCGTGGCGCAGAGATTCCTCAATCTCTTTGAGCTTGAGTTCTTTGGGATGGGGCTCGTTCAAACCGACCCCAATTTTGCCAACTTCCTCATCGATGATTCAACGAGCCGCACGGAGCCCGTGATCACTCTCCTCGATTTTGGAGCGGTCAAGCGCTACGACCCTGCGTTTGTGCGCGAATACCAGCGACTGCTGCTGCTCGTGGAGGCAGGCGAGGCTGAGCCGATCCTCGCAAAGTGTCGGAGCCTGGGCCTCCTCGATGATCGCGAGCCGCCTGAAGTGGGTGAGCTGCTCATTGATTTGATCCGCACGAGCATTCGGCCATTCAGGGCGGAGTTCCAGCCCTTCTCATTCACCGACGCAGATTACGCCAGGGACTGTCGTGATGCGGGACTGAAGCTGACGCAGGCGTGTCAGTTCTCACCGCCTCCGCGATCGATCTTGTTCCTGCATCGCAAGCTGGGCGGGCTCTTCAATCTCGCCAAGGCGATGGAAGCCCGTCTGGATCTCAAGGATTACTGGTACCGCCTCGGGCACGCGTGAACTGGCGCTCCAGCACGCGTGCGAGCATCCAGGTGGGAGCGGGCATGATCACTGCCCAGGCCAGAACGCCATGGAGCGCGGCCATGCCGAACTGTTCAAAAAATGCTCCCGGACTCTGCATGAAGAGGTCCTTCATCGCCACGAGGTCGATGGCAATCGGCGAGGCACCGGTGAGTTTTTCTCCGAGGCGAATGAACACCGGAATCAGCGCCAGCTGGCCTGCGTACACAATGTAGTTTGCCGCCTGCATGGCCACATGATTGAGCCTGAACAGGGCTCCTGCGAGTCCGCACAGGATTACGGTTGTCCCGAGTACTGGAAAAATACCCAACGTGGCACCCAAGCTCACGCTCCAGGCAAGCTTGCGGGGATCAGCCCCCTGCTTGAGCTGGTCGAGGATCGGGTTCAGGACTTTTTTTCGCAGCCACTGCATAATGAATCAGAGCCTAACTCGAATGCTGATCGACGCCCACGCCCATCTTGCCCAAGCTGCAGATCCCGTCGCCCGGATGGCGGAGTTGCGCGCGCAGGGTTTTGTGGCGTCCATCCAAGGGGGAGTGGGGCCCGAGGATTGGCGCGCTCAGCTCGGGCTGGCCCGAGCGGCGCCCGATTTTTTCAGGCCCGTGCTGGGACTGCATCCCTGGTGGGTGCTCGAGCGGCCGCCGGAAACGCGGGAAGCGGATTGTTCCGCGGCACTGGAGCAGCTCCAAGGTCTTCTCAAACCGGGGCAGGGCATCGTCGCCCTGGGGGAGCTCGGGCTCGATTTTTTCCGCGAACCTTCCAAGGATCCGAGCGGGGTCCAGCGCCGCGTATTTGAGCGACAGCTCGGCATGGCTTCGGAGTCGGGTCTTCCGCTGGTTCTCCATGTCGTCCATGCACATGAAGTTGCCCTCAGGATCCTCGCTAAGCGCCCGCCCTTGAGAGGGCTGGTCCATGCCTTTAGCGGGTCCTTTGAGACGGCCCAGGGCTACCTCGGGCTGGGGCTCAAGCTCTCCATCGGGCCGGGGCTGGCTGTGCCGGGGCGCTTTAAGCAGCTTAAGGCAGCCCTCCCGAGGCTCAAGCCCACGGACTGGGTGCTTGAGAGTGACGGGGAGGGGCCGGAGCTCCTGCAGGCTGCCCGGGCGGCTGCGGGCCTTACGGGAAGGGAAGTGGCCGAGGTCCTTGAAACCTCGGCAAAAACCCTCCAAGGGCTCTTTTTCTGAGCGTTTTGCTGTGGTATCGCAGGGCTACTCATGGAAACCGAGAGCTACCGCCTCCACCGCCGTTTTGACCGTATGGGTCGCCTGGTCGGCGATCCCGCGATGAAGAAGCTCCAGGACTCGCACGTCATGGTCATTGGCCTGGGCGGCGTGGGTTCGTGGGCCGCAGAGTCGATCGTGCGCTCGGGTGTCGGCAAGGTCACGATCGTGGACTTTGACGAAGTCTGCATCACCAACTCCAACCGCCAGCTCCATGCCCTCACTGGGCTCGTGGGTTCTCACAAGGCGACCGTGCTCGCTGAACGCTTCCAGAAGATCAACCCGCAGGCCACGATCCAGGCGAGGGTGCAGTTCTACAACGAGCGCAATAATCCCGAGATCTTTGCCGAGCGTCCGGACTACGTGATCGATGCGATCGACAACGTGACGGCCAAGTGCCACCTGCTGGCCTACTGTGTTGCCCAAAAAATCCCCGTGGTCTGCTGCTCCGGTTCGGCGGGTCGCATGGATCCCACCCAGGTGGAGGTCGCCGATCTTTCCGTGACCGAGGGCGATCCCCTGGCCCGCGTGCTTCGCAGGATTTTGCGCCAGCAGTACGGATTCCCAGAGAAGGGCGATTTCGGGATCCCCACCGTCTTTTCGCGCGAGCCGATCCTCGCGCCACATGACCTGGCCTATGACAACGGCAAGGGCTTCAAGTGCGTGTGCCCGCAGGGCAACAACGGCCTCAATACTTGCGATGACAAAAACCTCATCCTCGGTTCGGCCGGCTTCGTGACGGGCGCCTTTGGACTGGCCTGTGCCGCCCGAGTGGTGAAGGACCTGATTTTGCAGCCCCAAGGGGCATGAAAACATTCTCATGTCGTGATGTCGGTGTGGACTGCAACTGGACCTGCAAGGCGTCGAGCGAGCAGGAGGTCCTGAGGCTGGCTGAAAGCCATGCCAAAAAGGAGCATCCCAACGTCCAGTTCGATGAGGCCCTCAAGAACAAGATCCGCCAGAAGATCAAAGACGTAAAAGCGGCCTAAGCGCTTGCATGCCTAGGGGGTTTTTAATACTCCCTAGGCATGAGCCTCAATTACGAACAGCTGCTGGGATCCGAAGCCAAAACCCTTCTTGAGCACAAGGCGATCATCTCCAAGGACTCGCTGACCCTGCCCAATGCCGATTGGGTTTCGCAGATCCTGGCACACTCCGATCGCAGCCCGCGAGTGCTGCGTTCGATGCAGTCGCTCTATACTTCCGGCCGCCTGGCCAACACGGGTTACGTCTCGATCTTCCCGGTGGACCAGGGCATCGAGCACTCGGCTGGCGCTTCGTTTGCTCCCAATCCGCAGTTTTTTGATCCCGAAAACATCGTCAAGTTCGCCATCGAATCCGGCTGCAGCGGTGTGGCCTCGACGCTCGGCGTGCTCGGTATTGCCGCACGCAAGTACGCGCACAAGATTCCCTTTGTGCTCAAGATCAACCACAACGAGTTCTTGAGCTATCCCAACAAGTACGACCAATCGATGTTTGCCTCGATCAAGCAGGCAGCCGACATGGGGGCAGTGGCAGTGGGAGCGACCGTGTACTTCGGTTCGCCCGAGAGTGCGCGACAGATCCGCGAAGTGAGCGAGGCGTTTGCCGCAGCCCATGATCTTGGCCTCACGACCATCCTTTGGTGCTACACGCGCAACAACGGCTTCAAGGTCGACGGCGTGGATTACCACACCTCTGCCGACCTCACCGGCCAGGCCAACCACCTCGGCGTCACGATTGGCGCCGACATGATCAAGCAGAAGCTTCCGACCAACAACGGAGGCTACCTCGCCACCAAGCATGGCAAGACCCATCCCAAGGTCTACAGCGAGCTCACGACCGACAACCCGATTGATCTGTGCCGCTATCAGGTGGCCAACTGCTACATGGGCCGCATCGGCCTCATCAACTCGGGTGGCGAATCCAAGGGTGCCTCGGATCTGGCTGATGCCGTCAAGACGGCCGTGATCAACAAGCGCGCGGGGGGCTGTGGCCTCATCGCAGGACGCAAGGCTTTCCAGAAGCCCTGGAAGGAAGGCATCCAGCTCATGCACGCGATCCAGGATGTTTATCTTGATTCGCGCGTGACGATCGCCTGATCGGCGGAGCGAATCCTGGCTCTCAAAAAGACAGGCTTGAGCCGATTGAAAAGTCCAGCCACAGGAGCGGGAGCTTGCGCAGTGAAGTGGGTCCGTCCGCATCCTTGACGAGCTGCCCGAATGAGTAGGCGATTCCCGCTTCGATGGCCCAGGGGCTGGAGAGCGAGAGCTGGTAGCGGCCTCCCAGCTCCACACGGTAATAGGTGGGAGTGAAGGTCAGTCCATTTCCGATGTCCCTGAGGCTCCCGCGGCCCACTGCCCAACGGATGCGCTGGGTGAAGTTGGGCGATAAGTACGCCAGCTGCCGGGTCTGGAATTCCAGGCCCAGGTCATAGAGCAGCCCGGACCAGAGATCGTCCTGGCCGCGCGCGCGGTTCCACTCCGAGGTGGGATCCGCAAACATGGGAAGATCGGGATCCGTTGGGTCGGTGGATGAATCCACCTGGGGGACGAAGGTTCCATAACGGGCGCGGAGTCCGGAGACCCTCGCGGAGACACCAAATGACTTCCAAAAATAACCGAGCCTCAATGAGAGCTCGTTCCTGCCCTTGATCTTCGAGTCCGAGACAAAGGAGATTGCTGCCTGGAAATCACGCTCCCATAGCCAGTCCAAGGGCGTCGGAAGCTCGAGGAGTTCCGGGGATACGAAGCGCGGGGTGAAGGCCTGCTTTGGAGCAGCCCAGCCGGGACTTGAGACCAGCGTCAACAGTGCTGCAAACAGGAGGCTCCTCATTCGAACTTGTCCTCCGAGAAGACCGAGATCCCGATTTTCTCCGCAAATGTGAGTTTCTTCCGGAGGAAGGTGAGCTGCGATTCGATGTAGCTGATATTGGCCTGGCGTGCGCGGGTCAGTGCGTCCCTGAGCTGGAGTCGATCCACCTTGTCTGCTGCAAGCCTTGCAAAGAGTCCGTCCAGCACCTTGTTGGAGGCTTCGAAGGACTGCCGCGAGAACTCGATCGACTTTTCCTGCTGTTTGATTCCCAGCCACAGCTCGTTGACCTGCCTCCGGAGGTTGAGCATGGTC
The DNA here is from genome assembly GCA_964508305.1 of uncultured Bacteriovorax sp. Lineage (GTDB taxonomy): Bacteria > Bdellovibrionota > UBA1018 > UBA1018 > UBA1018 > CAIOHW01. Next base: position 10,372 of record CAZDSX010000036.1, on the reverse strand, counting down.
TCATCAAAGGTGATCTGTGCGACTTCGCGGTTGAGCGTGGCGCGCTCGATGGCCCGCCTGTTGAGGAATCCGCCCTCGGGTGTCAGGATTGGAATCTTCACCGAAAGCGACGTGGATACCTCCCAGCTCGGGGTTCCCGAGGTAGGACCGACCTGGCCGGCCCAGTTTCCACCAAAAAGTGAGGTGGTGGATCCACCCCAGGCGACCTGCACTCCGCTGAATTCGACCGTGGGGATGCCCGGCGTGAGGGCCAGTTTTTCCTTCTGCTCGGCTGCGTCCGCCTTTTTGAGCTTGAGCTGGGCATTCCTGATTTCCGGGGAGTGCTCGTAGTAGGTCTGAATCGTCTCCTCGAGTGTCAACTGCAGCGGTTTGACGCTCAGTTCTCCCACCACCGTGTATTGGGTTCCGATGGGGTCGTTGAGTGTTGAATTGAGGTTCCAGAGCGCGGAGCTGTACGATGTTTCGGCGTCATTGACCTGTGTCTTTGCATCCGCGACGTCCACATCCGATGAGCTCAGGTCCGAGCTGCTCGCCTTCCTGACCTCGATTTGTGATTCCACGAGCTCACGAATCGCCTGGGCCATATCCAATGAGCGCTTGGCCACATCCAGGCGTTCCTGTTCGGCCTTGAATGAGTAAAAGGCGCCGATGACTTCATTTCGCAGTTGCCGCTCAGCCAGCTTGAAGGCTTCTTCCTGCAGGGCAAGTTCGGTCTTGGCGACGCCTAGGGCGGCAGAGTCCCTCCAGCCGTTGAAGATGGTGAAGGATCCCAGCGTGAGCGCACCATAAGTCCCGCTCGGGAATCCGGACCGGTAGGTGGTGGGATCCGGGTTTCGCTCGAAGATGCGCGGGAAGTTTCCGAAGGTCCTCGTGCTGCTGCCTGCCTGCAACTCGAAGGTCAGATTGGGGATGACCAGCTGGGCCCACGCCTCGTCGTAGGCGAGTCGAGCCTGCTGGTAGGCGACCTGCGCCTGCTTGTACTGGAAGTTGCGCTCGCTTGCCCGCTGCAGCGCCTGTGTGAGCGTCAGTCGCTCGACCTCCTTGCGGGGCTCGCTGTGGAATGGCGATGCCTTCTTCTTGCTGACCCAGAGTTTGTGGAGCTGCTGGATCGATCGAGGGACCGACGGTGCGGAGTGGGGCACGGGCAAGACTCCCGCCCGGCCGGCGAGGGGTGCCAGCAGCAGGAGCAGGATGATGATGAAAGCACGTGATTCCACGTCTAGCTTCTCGGAATCCATGGCTTTTCATTAAAGGTTTGATGCCCCATTCCGAAAAAAGAAGGGAATGAGGCGAGGATCCCGAATCACCAGCTTCCTGTCGGCAGGGTTTGTCCTGCTTCCCGCAATGGTACTGGCGCAGGATTGTCAAAAATGTGGCGAACTCGTAGGTGCCATCCGTGGCCTCCGCGAGACGCAGGAGAGCCTGGTCGTAATGAAGAACATGAACGAAGCCACGCTCGAAAAATTGACTGATGACGACCGGAGCCGAAAGATCAAGCTCCGCTCCAATCTCATGATCATCGGCGTGAAGCTCGAGACCCTCGAAAACCAGCTCAAATCCAAGGGCGAGCTCAAGGACACCCATTGCAGGGGCTGCAGCGTGCAGCAGGCGGGAGGTTGAGATGCATACCCAGCGCAAGCTCAGGAACTTCCTGATCGATCGGGACTTCCAGTTCAAATACATTTTCTGGCTCACGGCAAGCGGCCTGCTGCTCGTGCTGCTCAATGCGGCCATTTTTTACAGCTACGTCCACGAGAATTACGAGATGTTCCTCGAGCTCACGCCCATGAGCAACGAAGCGCGCGAGCTTCTGACCACCGAGCTGCGGGAAATCGTCATCCGGCTCGTAGCACTTTCGGTCGTGTTCATCGGAGGGATCGGCGTCGTGGGCCTCGTGCTCTCCCATCGAGCTGCCGGCCCCATGTACGCCTTCAGGCGGGTGTTCAGGCAGATTCGTGAAGGCAATGCACAGGCTCGGATCCAGCTGCGCCCGAAGGACCACTTCCAGCAGGTCGCCGCCGAGTTCAACCAGATGATGGACTCGATCCAGCAGAAAGGCGGCAAGGGCTGAGCCCTTGTTCCTCGTCAAAATCCGCACGCAGGGGTGGTGTCACTTTGGGTGACCTATGCTTTTTTCCTCACCTTTCCTAATGCGTTAAAATCACAAAAATCGCTGAACAATCGAGGGCCTCTGCCCCCTGGCACCGTTTAGCCCGGTTCCTGCTCTACCATCCTGTGGGGAGGGCGACTGCATGGAATTGCGGGTACGGTCTCTGGCTAGGGTGGCAGCAGTAGGTGGGTTGGTGGCCATGGTGGGCTTTTCTTCCTGCGGTCGGGGAAGAAACGCTCCATCGGATGGATTCGTGAGCGTGCTGGGGGGCGCGCTCATCCGCACGACAGAATGCGGGGGTGAATTCTGCGAGCCCAACTACATCTACACCGCGGACTTCGGTCGTGGGCGATCGAATCCGGCACCCGCACCGCAGCCCGCCCTCCCCGCAGAGAAGCTCGACTATTCCCGAGGGATCCTCAATGTTGCCGATGCGTGGAAGGTGACCGAGGGCTCTCGTGAAGTGGTCGTGGCAGTGGTGGATAGCGGCGTCGACTACAACCATCCTGATCTCAGGAACAATATCTGGGTAAACGAAGCTGAAAAGACGGGCCGCACTGGCGTCGATGACGACGGAAACGGCTTTGTCGATGACATCTATGGCTGGGATTTTGCCAACAACCGTCCCAACGCCATGGATGACAACAGCCACGGAACCCACTGCTCGGGGATCATCGGTGCCGAACGCAATGGCGTGGGGATCGTGGGCATCAGCCCCAAGGTCAGGATCATGCCCGTGAAGTTCTTGAACGCCCAGGGACAGGGGGATCTCTACGCTGCAGTGGGAGCCATCCGCTACGCCACTCGAATGGGGGCCCGCGTGATCTCCAATTCGTGGGGCGGGGGTGGGTACTCGGCGCTTCTGGATCAAGCCATACAAGAGGCCGTCAATCGCGGCGTGATCATCACTGCGGCTGCCGGCAACAGCGCTGCCGACAATGATTCGTCTCCCAATTATCCATCGGGCTACTCCAATGTGATTGCAGTGGCTTCGACCGATGCCAACGATGATCTGAGTTCTTTCAGTAACTTTGGAGCAAACTCCGTCTTCATTGCAGCTCCCGGCTCAGGGATCCTGAGCAGCGTTCCAGGCTCTCGTTGGGCATCCTACTCGGGGACTTCAATGGCCACGCCGCAAGTGAGTGGCGCCATCGCACTTGCGCTGAGCATCCGTCCGAACCTCACGGCGGGAGATCTCAAGACCGCATTGTGCGCGAGTGCCAAGAGCATCCTGCTCGGCAAGGTCGTGTGCGGACGGATGGATATAGGGGCGTTGATCGCAGCGATTTGATCGAAGGTCGGCTAATTCGGTAGTTCAATCGGATCCGTATCGATCGACTCAAAAAGGCCGGAGCCCTCAAGGATATCCAGGACCTGTGGCATGCGCATGGGGTCGGTTCCGTCAAATTGGATGAGATAACTTCGCTCCGCAGGCCCGGTACCGCGGACGGAAAGCCGATGCTGGTTGAGCAGGTCCTTGAAGTCGGCATCGGAGCTGGACGGCTTGAGTACCGCCACCACGTGGTCCGCCACCATGATCCGCTCCACGGTCTGTCCCATGGGTCCGGTGAATCGTTCGCGTCTAAGGAGCGGGTAATTGCGCTCAGGCGCCTCGAGGATGGCCACTGCGCGCCCACGGCCCTCTTTTTGCTCAACTCCCTCTCGCACCACGCGGTACTGCTCGCGTTGGCGCACGGACTGCTCCTCTACGGGGGGATTTTCCGACGATGGCCTCGAGCGTTCGTACTGGTTTTCATCACGGACGGGTTCCGCCTGAGGGGTGACTTTTTGAAGGGCATACGCGAGTGAGGCCGGATCGGAGGCAGGCGCCTGAATCTCCTCCGAAAGGGCAAAGCCATGTCTCGATGGCTGGTCAGCCTGTCGAAGGATCCAGGATGATAGGAGTCCTGCCGACAGCAGCAGGATGATGATGAGCGTACGCAGCTTCATCTAGTCCTTCTTCAGGCAGGCATTGAGGGGTTCGGCGAGGTCGGCAAAGTAGTCATCCTTGCGGAAGGCCAGGGGCTCAACGGCCTTGCCCTCCCTGCGAAAGGCGAGGTGGGTGCGAAGGCGGTGGATCGGGCCCGCGATCCGATTGGAGATGTAGAGGCCAAAAGTGGAGATCAGCACAATCGTCAGGAGCCCCGTGGCGAGGTAGATCCAGCCCATGATGCGGCTTTGCTCGGTGAGGAACTCAAAGAAGACATGCCCCTCGGGGAGTCCGAGTTCCCGCCCCTTGGCAGCAAATTTCCAAAAGAAATAACGATTTGCGCCATAAGCCAGTGCAAGGATCGCAAGCCCGAGTGCGCTCGTATACCTGAGAAAACTAAGCTGGAATGCGGGTTCAACGAGGAGTTTGGATCGGGCGTTGGATTTCATTTCTGGAGTATAGGGCCCCCTCGCTAGAATTTGGGAATGCAAAAGTTTCCGGTGTCGAATGAGTGGTCCGAACGGGCCTGGTTGAACCTCTCCAGTTACGAAGACGCATGCCGCAAGGCTGCAGCCGATCCGGGTGCTTATTGGGGTGGGCTTGCCCGGCAGCGCCTTGAGTGGATCAAGTCGTTCACTCGCACCAAGAACACGAGGTTCAAAAAACCCGTTTCTATCCGTTGGTTTGAAGACGGCGAGCTCAATGCCTCAGTCCAGTGCATCGACCGCCACATCGGCAAACTCGGGGATCGGGTCGCGATCCTCTGGGAATCCGACAATCCGGGTGAGCCCGAGCGCAGGATCACCTATCGGGAGCTCCGGGGTGAGGTCGAGCGCATGAGTCATGTGCTGCGTTCCCGCGGCGTAAAAAAGGGCGATCGCGTGACGATCTATCTACCGATGATCCCCGAGGCGGCATTTGCCATGCTCGCCTGCGCGCGCGTGGGCGCGATCCATTCCGTCGTTTTTGGCGGCTTTTCGGCTGAGTCGGTCGCCGGGCGAATCCAGGATTGCGGCAGCACCTTCGTGATCACTGCTGACGAGGGATTGCGTGGCGGCAAGAGGGTGCCCCTCAAGGCCAACGTGGATGAGGCGCTCAAGGCCTGTCCCACCGTCAAGCAGGTGCTCGTCGTGCGTCGCACCGGGGGCGATGTGGGCTGGGTTTCGGGCCGTGACCTTTGGTGGCATGAAGAGCGCGAGTCGATGGATGAGCTTCCGCGAGTGGCGTGGAAGTGCGCACCGGAAGTCATGGGTGCCGAAGACCCACTCTTTATTCTCTACACTTCGGGTAGCACGGGTAAGCCCAAGGGCGTGCTCCACACGACGGCGGGTTACATGCTCTGGGCGGGGTATACCCATGAGATGGTTTTTGATTACAAACCAGGCGACATCTACTTTTGCACCGCGGATGTGGGCTGGGTAACTGGACACTCGTATGTGGTTTATGGGCCACTCTCCAATGGCGCGACGACTCTCATGTTTGAGGGTGTGCCCAACTATCCCACGGCCTCGCGCCACTGGGAGATCATCGACAAGTTTGGAGTGAACACTTACTACACGGCTCCGACCGCCATCCGAGCACTCATGCGTGAGGGCGAGGAACCCGTGAAGCGCACGTCACGCAAATCGCTCAGGCTGCTGGGCTCTGTGGGCGAGCCGATCAATCCGGAAGCCTGGATGTGGTACCACCGAGTCGCGGGCGATTCGCGCTGCCCGATCGTGGATACCTGGTGGCAGACCGAGACCGGCGGGATCCTCATCAGTCCGCTTCCGGGCGCAACGGAACTCAAGCCCGGCTCTGCGACCCGTCCTTTGCCGGGCGTGCAACCGCTCATTGTCGATGCGGCAGGCAAGGAACTTACGGGCGCCTGCGAGGGCAATCTTTGTTTGGCCGATTCGTGGCCCGGCCAGGCGCGCACGGTGTATGGCGATCATGACCGTTTCGAGAAGACTTACTTTTCGACCTATGAGGGCCTCTATTTTACCGGTGACGGATGCCGCCGTGACGAGGATGGTTACTACTGGATCACGGGTCGGGTCGATGACGTGATCAATGTCGCAGGCCACAGGTTGGGTACTGCTGAAGTCGAGAGCGCACTCGTCGGACACGCCTCAGTGGCCGAAGCCGCAGTTGTGGGGTTTCCACACGAGATCAAAGGGCAGGGGATTTACGCCTACGTGACCCTCAAGGCAGGAGTGAACCCTACGGAGGAGCTCCGCAAGGAACTCATCCAGCATGTACGCAAGGTGATCAGCCCGATTGCGACCCCGGATGCGATCCAGTGGGCACCGCGGCTTCCCAAGACCCGTTCAGGCAAGATCATGCGCCGGATCCTGCGCAAGGTGGCCGAGGGTGTCTTTGACCAGATGGGGGATGTTTCGACGCTTGCCGATCCGGATGCCGTGCGGGAGCTGATCGAGAATCGACGCTAGAGCAACCAGAAAGCCACACCAGCCACGAGCGTGGGGATGAGTGCCGCCTTGAAAAGACCAGCCGGGCTGATGCCTTCTTCGCCAAACGCGGGATTGAGGATCCCGTAGCCGGCCGGGTTTGGCGCATTGGCAATCACCGTCAGTCCTCCACCCACGACGCTTCCTGCGACCAGCGCGTACTTGGAGGCATCGCTCAGCGTGGGCACCTGCGATCCCAGGTAGGTGAGGGCTGCATTGTCGGTCACGGCAGTGAGTGCGGAGGCGCCGAGGTAAAGCGTGAACTCCGAAAGGCTCGAGAGCACGGGCTCAAGCCACCAGCTCTGGAGTCCCCCGAGCACGACAAGTCCGCCCAGGAAGAATGCAACGAGCAGTCCCTCACGCAGCCGGAGCGGCTCCTGGTACTCCTTGGTCACGGTGTGGAGGCCAAGGAAGAATAGGAAAAGGCCCGTGAACAGCACCAGGTGGTGGGCCGAGAGGACCACGAGGCCGAGGAAAAATAGGTGGATCAGCCCCAACAGGATAGGTGCGTCGGCGGCATCGGACTCTCGAGTCCTGAGTTCACCCAGCGCGATGAGTTCCCTGCGGTGCCGCCAGGCGACCCAGGAGGTGGATGCCAGGCAGGCGATTGCAGCCTTCCAGCCGAACTGGGAGAACATGTGCGCAAGCCCCCAGCCCCATTTTCCGGCGACCATGAGCACGGGAGGTGCGGCAAAGGGAGTGAGCGTGCCTCCGATGGAGACATTCACGAACAGCAGGCCGATCGTCGAGTACTTGAGGGCGCTGGAGATGCCGCTGCAGTAAAAGGTGCGGTAGAGCAGGAGTGCGAGCACGGTCATGATCGCAGGCTCGGTGATGAGGCTGCCCAAGAGTGGGCCTGCTCCCAGCGCAACGATGTAAAAGGCCAGGTGTCCCGGAAGCGGGATCAGCTTGGAGATCCCCCGCATGAGGCTCGAGGCCAGGTCCAGCACGGGCTTGGTGGAGCAGATGGTGAGGATCACGAAGACAAAGGCCGGCTCGGTGAAATCCCGCCCGTCGAGGTACTCGATCGCTGAGGCAAGGCCTCCCTGCAAAGCCATGAAGGCGAAAAGGATCCCCGACCATAGTCCGAAGACCACTTCGACCTCGCCGAGGAGGTGGAAGAAGTTCTCACCCACGGAACCCTCCGGGTACTGGTGAGCCAGGTGTTGGAACTTCTTGACGAGGAAGGTGTGGAGGATCGCGGCGGCAAAGATCAGCGTCGCGCCAAGTTCGAGGCTGGAGGGATTCATGGGGCTAGTGTAACGCCGTAACTTGCGGGCCCGCTAGCGACGAAAGAACAGGCGATCAAAAAGTACGGACTGGATTCCCACCCGCCAGGAGTCAGGGAGGGCGCGCTTCAGGGCCATCATGGAGTTTGCATCCTTGCCGATGACATTCCGAAGGCCGATCCTTTTCTTTTCGGCCAGCTCGACGATCAGTTCTGCCACCCGGGTCGGATCGCCTCCGAACTTGGACTTTTCGCGGATCGCCTGCTGGAAGGAAGCGAGCCTGGAGGCATTGACGGGGTCCCGTGCAGGATCCACCGAAGCGTAGTCGATCGAAGTGTTGAAGCCCGTCTTGAAGCCACCTGGCTCGATCAGGGCGACTTGGATGCCAAAAGGCCTGAGCTCGTAGTGGAGTGCCTCACTCACCGCCTCGAGCGCAAACTTGGATGCGTTGTACGCGCCGTAGAAGGGAAAGCTCACGAGCCCCGCGATGCTGCTGAGATTGATGATCCGGGGCTTGCGTCCCTGCTCGGCAGAGCTCTTGAGAGCAGGCAGGCAGAGGCGGGTGAGCGCCAGCGGCGCAAAGAAGTTCACTTCCATCTGGTTGCGGACTTGTGCATCCGTTTGGTGCTCGAGCGGACCCATGAGGCCATAGCCTGCGTTGTTGATCAGGACATCGAGTGACCCTGACCAGTGGGAGTTGATCCACGCAGGTGCCGCCTCGAGTGCTGCATTTGAATCGAGGGGAAGGTCGATGAAGTGGAGGCGTCCGGTGGCGAGCGCCTCGGCACTGAAGATCGTGCGACCGCGCGTCTCGCCGCCCCGGATGGCGGCAAGGACCTCATGGCCACGAAACAGGAGAGCCTCGGCGGCTTGTCTTCCAAAACCGCGCGAGGCTCCCGTGATCAGAATTTTTGAGGGCATCTTAGTAGATGCAGTAGTCCTGGAAGACCACCCAGCGGCCGAAGACGTCCCAGCCGGTGCAGCGAACACCGTAGCCGAGGCGGGCTTCGTAGGTGCAGCTCTGTCCGTAGACCGGATCCGAGAACACCGTGCAGCTCACCGTGCGGCCGGTCTGTGGGCAGAACGCCTGGGCCACGCACTGGTGGACGGCGACGCCGGAGGTGGCCGGTGCAGAAGCGGCGAGGTTGAACAGAATTCCTGCAGCAACAGTCATGAGGAGTTTCTTCATAAGTACGCTCGTTTAAACCTGATTCGAAGCGTCCGGCAAGTGGAAATTCCGAGTAGAAAGGTCACCAACAACTAGACAAGATGACACGCCGCGTAGTGACCGGGGCGGATCTCGCGCCACTGGGGGTCCACGGTCTTGCACTTTTCTTGTGCTATTGGGCAGCGTCCGGCAAACCGGCAGCCCGGTTTGAGATTCACGGGGGTGGGAATTTCCCCTTTAAGTTCGAGGTGTTCGCGCTTTCTTTCGAGCTCGGGGTCGGCCTCAGGGTTCGAGGAGATGAGGAGCTGCGTGTAGGGGTGGATCGGCCTGAAGTAGACCTCGTTGGCCGGGCCGAGCTCCACCATGGAGCCCAGGTACATGACCGCCATTCGGTCGGACACGTAGCGCACCATCGACAGGTCATGGGCGATGAACAGCAGGGTCAGGCCGAACTTGGTCTTGAGGTCGGCAAGCAGGTTGATGACCTGGGCCTGGACCGAAACATCGAGCGCCGAGATCGGCTCGTCGCAGACCACGAACTTGGGTTCGAGGGCCAGGGCACGGGCAATGCCGATGCGCTGCCGCTGGCCGCCCGAAAATTCGTGCGGGTAGCGGGAGAGGTGGTCGCGCGAAAGTCCCACGCGCTCGAGCCAGTCGCCGACCTTCTGGTCGATCTCACCGGCCTTCCAGAGGCCGTGGAGCATCGGCCCCTCGGCAATGATGTCCCTCACCGTCATGCGCGGATTGAGCGAGGAGTAGGGATCCTGGAAGATCATCTGGATTTCACGTGAGTAGCGCTTGAAGTCCGCGGCCGTGAACTTTTCAGGCATCTTCTGGCCGTTGAAGAAAACTTCGCCCGAAGTCTTGTCGTAGAGGCCGACCAGTGTGCGACCGAGTGTCGACTTTCCGCAGCCGGATTCGCCCACGAGACCCACGACCTCATTCTGCGCAACCGTGAGTTGGATGCCGTCGACGGCATGGACCTTCTTGTCCTGGGCGACCTGGAAATGCTTTTTGAGGTTTTTAACCTCGAGGATCGTCGTCGGATTCATGAAGACCTCACGGGAGAAGCCGGAGCCATCTCGTGGTGGAGCCAGCATCGGCTGAAATGGGCCGCACTGGAGCTCGCTTTGAGGGCGAACTCATCCGGGATGCGTCCTTCGCAGACCTGGAGGGCGTGGGGGCAGCGGGCATAGTAACCGCAGCCCACGGGGGGCTTGAAGAGATCCGGTGGCGAGCCCTCGATGGGGACCAGGCGCTTGTGGCTCCTCTCATCGTTCTCCGGCATCGCCTGCTTGAGTCCGAGCGTGTAGGGATGACCGGAACGGTAGAACACATCATCTACTGTGCCGTATTCGACGACTTGTCCTGCGTACATCACCGCCACGTGGTCCGACATCTGCGCAACGACGCCGAGATCGTGCGTGATGAGGATGATCGACATGCCCTGCTCGCGCTGGAGCTTTTTCATGAGCTGGAGGATCT
>CAZDSX010000035.1:278-26795 GCA_964508305.1 uncultured Bacteriovorax sp. | reverse complement strand
GCATCCGGCAAGTCATCGAACACGGCGATGGCTTTGCAGGATGAGCACTGGGCTTCCGGTATTTTTCCGCCCATTTTTTTGAGGTCCTCGACGTGGAGGAGCGCGCGAAGCTCCAACCGGCATTGGGTGCAGGAGTAGGGAATGAAGATCGACTCAACCACGCCACCGGCCAAGAAGTTCACGATCAGGTTGATCTGCTCGACCACCGGGCTTGAGCACTCGACAAAGCGGAGTGTATGCCCCGTGGCAGCGAGCTCCGTGAAGTACCGGATCCAGCCCACCACTCCGGTGGAGTTGATCCGAGTGACCTCGCGGCAGTTGATGACCACCTGCTTGGAGACGCTGCCGATGAGGGTTCCGAAATTCGAGGACTCCTCGATCTCCCCCGAGAAGTGAAGGGTCGTGAGATCGCCAAGTTGTTCCTTGTCCACTTTGAGCATTTGGCGTTCCTTTGAGCTGAGTTTAGCACACTTGCCTGATCCGATTGAACGGCTGCTCAGGGCTTGGCCATGGGCTCGATGTGCGTAGGAAATTACGCAGTTTTTAGTCCAAAACAGTGCTGGCCCGTGGCGTGGGTCGGCCTTAAGATCCCGCCATGTCCAAGAAGGATCGGGTACTGACCATTGACCTGGGCACCTCGGGGCCCAAGGTTTCGATCTATGATTTTGAGCTTGGTCTGGTGGCGTCGGCCTTCCGTGATGTTCCTCTCATCCTGGTAGAAGGTGGCGGAGTGGAGCAGGACCCCTCTGCCTGGACGGGCGCCATTGAATCCTGCATGGATGAGCTCAAGCTGGGATACAGTGGCGACCTTGCGCGCGTGCGTGCCGTCAATGTCACCTCGCACTGGTCAGGTACCGTACCTCTCGGCAGTGAAGGCAAGCCTCTGATGAACGGCATCATCTGGATGGATGCTCGGGGTGCTCCGCAGGCCGCGCGCTTGACCGACGGACTTCTGAAGGTGGATGGCTACGGGCTTGCGTCGGTGCTGAACTGGATCCGCATCACGGGTGGGTGTCCCACCAAGAGCGGCAAGGACTCCATTGCACACATCCTGTACCTCAGGGACTGCAAGCCCGAGATCTATAAAAAGGCCGAGGTCTTCCTCGAGCCAAAGGACTACTTGAATTACTACCTGACCGGCAGGAGGGTCTCGAGCTACGACTCGATCGCCGTCCACTGGGTGACGGACAATCGCGACATCAACCGTATTGAGTATTCAGAGTCCCTGATTCGCAAATGCGGCATCGATCGCGAAAAGCTTCCTGAACTTGTCCCCGTGAACTCAAGCATTGGTCGAGTGACTGCTGGGATTGCGCAGCGATTTGGCATCCCCGAGGATGCCGAGGTCCTGGCCGGAACGCCGGATCTGCATTCGGCTGCCGTGGGTTCGGGTGGCGTGATGGACTTCTCCCCGCATCTTTATATTGGGACTTCTTCGTGGATCGTGTGCCATGTGCCCATGAAGAAGGCCGACATGTTCCATAACATCGCGAGCATCCCGTCGGCGATCCCCGGGCGCTACATGATGGCCAATGAGCAGCAGACATCGGGTGCGGCGCTCAATTTCCTCAAGAACAAGATCCTTTTCCCCGGAGCGAATGTTTCATTCAAGGAGCTCGACGAGCGGGCTTCGAGGATTCCGGCAGGCTCGGATGATCTCTTTTTTCTCCCATGGCTCAATGGCGAGCGCTCGCCATTCGATGTGAACCATGTGCGCGGAGGGTTCATCAACATGGGCCTCAAGCACGGACAGGACCACATGATTCGGGCCGTGATGGAAGGTGTCGCGATGAATCTGGGGTGGCTCAAGGGATACACCGAGTCCTTTTGCGGTCGCAAGTTCGAGTCGATCCGCTTCATCGGCGGTGGCGCGCACTCTGCCGTGTGGTCCCAGATCCTCGCAGATGCCCTCGGTACACCGATCGACCAGATGAAGGATCCGCTCACGGCCAATTCCAAGGGGACTGCCGCACTGGCTCTTGTATCCATCGGGGCGATGGACTGGGCGGAAGTCGCCACGAAGATTGAAGTCAAAAGACGGTTTGAGCCGAATCCGGCCCACCGCGAACTGTTTGAGAAGAAATCCCGGATGTTCGTTAAATTTTTTGAGCGCAACAGCGGCTGGTTCCGCGCGCTCAATTCAGGAGGTGCGTATGCAGGAACTTGAAAAATGGCGCAAGGTGCTTGATGTGCTTCCGGCGCCGGTGATGCGGATGCTCGAGGACCGGGTCCGGAATTCGCCCAAGGTTCGGGCGAAGATGGATGAGGAGGACCGCAAGCTCGCCGTCGAGCTCGAAAAGAGCATGAAGCCTTACCATGGACGGTTTGATCGGCACCAAAAGATGCCGGCGGCCGGACTTCCACGTGAAGCGATCCTCTCGGATCTGCGCCAGATGAGTGAGTCGGAGACCGGCCGTTGGGAAAAAGGCTATGTCTCTGGCGGGATTTATCACGGCGCCAGGGAGCACGTGGATTTCCTGAACCAGGTCTATGCGCTTCATTCGCAGAGCAATCCGCTGCATTCGGATTTGTTCCCGAGTGCAAGCAAGTTTGAAGCCGAGATTGTATCGATGGTTGCGGGGATCCTCGGGGCCGGCGATGCCGCTCCCGAGGTCTGCGGCACGGTCAACTCCGGAGGCACCGAGAGCATCCTGCTTGCGATGAGGGTTTATCGTGACCGGGCACGCAGGCTCCGTGGGGTCACGCGCCCCGAGCTCGTGCTTCCGATCACTGCACATACTGCCTTCGACAAGGCAGGGCAGTACTTCAATATCAAGCTCAGGCGGATTCCGCTCGGCCCCGATGGCAGGCCGGATTTGGCCAAGGCAAGGTCGATGGTCAATCGGAACACGATCGCCATCGTTGGATCGGCCCCAACCTTCCCGCACGGGCTTGTCGATCCAATCGAGGAGCTCTCGGAGCTAGCCTACGAGCGCGGGATCGGCTTCCACACCGATGCCTGTCTCGGTGGGTTCATCCTGCCGTTCGCGCGCGAATTGGGTTACCCCGTGCCCAAGTTTGATTTCTCGCTCCGGGGAGTGACCTCGATCTCGGCGGATACCCACAAGTACGGCTACGCGGCCAAGGGCACTTCGGTGCTGCTTTACCGGACACCGGAGCTCAGGCGAGAGCAGTTCTTCACCGCCACCGACTGGCCCGGGGGCTTGTACATGTCGCCGACGATCCTTGGATCGCGTCCGGGAGCGCTCAGTGCGCAGGCGTGGGCAAGTATCTTGTCGATCGGGCACTCAGGTTACCGCGAGGCGGCACGTTCAATCCTCGAGACTGCAAAAAAAATCCGCGAGGGAATCGCCGCGATTCCCGGCCTTGAGGTCATTGGCGATCCGCTTTGGATCCTTGCGTTTAGATCTCGGGAGCTCGACGTCTACCGGGTGATGGACCAGATGAGCCACCGCCAGTGGAACCTGAATGGTCTCCACAAGCCCGAGTGTGTCCACATCGCCATCACGCTGCGGCACGTCCAGCCTGGGGTTGCCGAAAGGTTCCTCAAGGACCTGGCCGAGTGCGTGGAAGAGGTGCGCAGCCAGCCCAAACAGGAGGGCGGCATGGCTCCCGTGTACGGCATGGCGGCAAATCTTCCGTTCAGGGGGCTTGTAGCCGATATCCTCAAGAAGACGCTGGAGACACTGTATAAACCCTAGGGTCCAAATGGCCGGCGTGCCGGGTTTTTGACAGTTTTTACCCAAGGCAAACCATGTGATGATGGTCGGATGAGGCTGAAATTCAGCATTGGGTCTGTTGCTGTCTTGGTACTGCTTCTGGTCCCAGCGGCGGCATTGGCTGATCCGACGGATGGGCCTCCGGTGGGAGGGTTTCCGGCACTCCCGCAGTTTGAGGGTTGCCCTTATGTGTCGCTTGAGTCCTCGGCCGAGCCCGGCAGCAGGGAGCTTCTGAACATCCAGCGAGACGTTTTGGCTGATTTGAAAGGGGCGAACGCCTGCGGCCAGAGTTCCGGGGGATATCCAACTGGTCCCGTCCCAGCCCCGGACATCCGATGTGTTCACTGGCAGAGGTCCGTGGAGGCTGAGTACCAACTGGCGAGCTCGGGGCCCTTGGGGGCGCAGGGGACGGCCTATGGGGCGTGTTATCCCACGGGGTCGCAGGGTACTGCCAACCCAACGTGCCTGGCTGAGCGCAAAAAGAGCCGGACCAAGGAGGTAAGGGACTATTGCTTGGACAAGGTGGTGGGCAACGCAAACGACCTGGCCCAGCAGCTGAACCGTGAGTTGAAAACACTGCTTCAGAATCTCTCTCGTACTGAATGCAAGACCTCTGAAGCGGTTAAAGCAGGTGTGCGCGGTCTGGCCAGCATGGTCACCATTCTTTCACCGGTAGTCGGTGGCTCGATTGCCACGGCATTGGCCACCTATGGAGTGGCCGAGAAATTGGCCGATCTCAAAAAGATTCTGGATCATCAAGGCGCCATCAAGGGCCTTGAGATCCACGAGAAGTTCAGGCTCCAGGCCTGCCTTCTTTTTGTCGCCAATAAGTTTGATGTCATCTACGGATGTCCCCGGCCCCTTGCCTCGCCCTTGGATGCCCAGAAAAAAATATCGTTCGATCACCTCACGAAGATGGTGAAGAAGTCCCATGAGATGAAGCTGCGTGAGGAACTGAAGTTCTATGAACGTACTTTTGACGAAGTTTACAAAAATCAGGGCAGCTGGAGCGAGCAGGCGCAGCTGGAGAAGGCGGTCGAGAGCTGGGAGGCGATCGATCAGGCTCGAAAGGGTCTAACTGGAAATGAGTCCCAGTGCCTCACCGAGGTCGTCGTGACCAAGCCTCCAAGGAAGCGGTGCAGTTTGAAAAATAAGGACGGAAAAAACTCCGCAAGTTTTATCCGCCAGGGTGATGATTGCCCGCAGTCCGGGGAGGAGGTGGCCGAGGGAACCGAAGGGGCGCCGGAGCCCGAGGGCGGCCAGGTGCTGGATCTTCCGGTTTCGGAAAAAAACAAGGAGGGGCTCCTTCG
The DNA here is from genome assembly GCA_964508305.1 of uncultured Bacteriovorax sp. Taxonomy (GTDB): domain Bacteria; phylum Bdellovibrionota; class UBA1018; order UBA1018; family UBA1018; genus CAIOHW01. Next base: position 21,805 of record CAZDSX010000035.1, on the reverse strand, counting down.
AAACACCCTCCAGCTGCTCGCCGACATGTGCCTGGTCTCGCCCCACGTTTGGCTTCGTGAGCCGAAGAATGATTACCTCGCAAGTCGCTGCCGCAACTTCCTGTCTTGCCTGCCCGAGGCTCCCCGACTGGAGTCTGGAGTTCCTCAAGGGGTCGGATGTGATGCGCTCAACCGGAAGGAAAAGTACGTTTCGGCCTTGATTGGGGCGATCTCGGGAACTCCAGGTGCCCGCCCGGATTCTTCCGTGAAGCTCGAATTTGCCGACAACATGGCGAAATACTTTCCTGATGGCAGGCGTCCGGAGGCGTGCAGTCATGACAGGGTCATGTCTGCATTGAACCCGTAGTGGGGGTGGAGATGGGCCTGCTGGCGAGATCCTTCCTGTGGGTTGCTATCCTTGCCGCAAACGCGTCGGCGGCGGGATCGTGTCCGACGCGCGATCTGGCCGAAGGCCCCGACTCTCCGATCTGGAAGATCCCGGCCCATGACCAGGACGGAACGGGGACTTGCTATGCCCACGCGGCGGCATTCATGATCGATTTCGCCCGGGCTAAAAAGGGCGAGACCCTCACGGGCGATTTCACTGACCCGATTTACCTTGCCTGGGTCGACCAATACCAGAACGCCTGGGCCAAGAGCCGTTCCCTCGATGGTGGTTTTACCTCCCAAGCCGTGAACTCCGCGATTGCCGAGGGCGGCGTTTGCAAGCAGGCGGATGTGAATGCCGCATTTGCGAAGATCCGAAGCGGAATGAATCTCAGTCATGCCCAGCTGGTCCATCTGCTTGATGTTTTGGATGAGGCAGGCTGGAAGGCCCAGTTTACTCCGGCGCAGAGCAAGTCGCTGAGCTCCTGGGGCGTGTCGTGCCCACAGTCCCAGTCCGTGCTGGAGCAAGTGGCGCAATCGGCAGCTGATGGCGTTGGCAAGGGTTGCGCCGTGGTCCTTCGTGAGTTGTTCAAGGACTGCCAGCAGCGGAGGCGCAAGCTTGAGCTTCCTGAGATGGAGGGTTTCTCGGTTGGCACGGACCAAAAGATGAAAAGCGAGATGGATCGGATGCTCGATGAGGGGCTTCCCGCGGGCGTGAGTCTCTGCGCCAATGTCCTTTATCGTGGATCAGCCCGGGGTCTTCGGGGAAGTACCAGCATCTTTCCGCGCGGGATGACTTGGAACATCAAGGAGGAGGCCTGCGGCGGCCTCCATGCCGTCGCGGCGATCGGGCGCAAGGAAATCCACGGACGTTGCAGCTATCTCCTTCGAAACTCGTGGGGTGCGATGAATCGAACTTCGGCCGCGCAGACCTGTGCATGCAAGGTCAGGGATGCCAGCGGGGCGATGGTCTACCAGGCGGACTGTCCTCGCGGGACGCGCAATGTGGTGGAGGTGGTGGGCTGCTGGTATGCCGCCGATGACCTCCTGCCAAACATCACCGAGATCGAAGGCTTTGAGTCGGAGAGTGAAGAATGAAAAATAGGTTCCGACCCTGGCTGGTCTGGTCGTGGCTTTTCATCTCGATTCCGCTCGCGCAGGCTTCGCAGAGCTGTCCCACGGGAAGTTCGGCACGCCAGTTCAAGGGCGAGGGGGGTGAGACGGTCGTTCTGTGTCAGAAGACGGGAACTGCAGGGGAGCCGGATCTTTTCCTGGATCCCCGGTGCTCTGCAGGCCTTTCCAAGGGCTGCCAGGCGCTTGAGCTCAGGAAAATCTCCCTGAAGAGACGGGGTGAGCTCCTGCGAAGGATCTCGAAGGGCGAGTTTTCCCACGGACGGAACCCCGTACACGTGCTTTGCACCGAGGGCGGAGGATCGCTGGTGTATCTTGCGATCGTCGAGACCGGCAGCCAGATGGTGGCGTGCCGGCTCAAGGATCAGTCCCTGATCGGGGTGGATAGTCTCAGTAGTCTGTAATGGCGTACAGGGCTTACTTGGGCGACTTGCAGATGACCGTGATTGAAAAAGTGCTCACCTGCTGGGGCGCGTGGCGGATGCCACTCAGCTGCGCCATGAAGGGTCGAATCTTCTGTCGGAACCGACGGGTGCCCCTCGTTCCGTTTTCACGAAAGGGAGCCACTTCCACATCGTGGATCTCCTGGCAGACGGTGGACTGGACCCGGGCATTGAGCTCGGCTTCAGAAGTGAAATTGTCCCTGAAGCCCGTTTCCTTGGACGCGCCGTAGCTCAGCGATTGGACGAAGGGGGAGGACTCTCCGAGGATCGAGGTGTCTTCGGCTTCGACCACGCGGGCAGGCATCTCCACGCGGATGAAGGTTTGGAACGCAAGCGAGGTCTTCTGGACCTCGAGGAGCTCATTTGGCGCCGCCGATGCCGAGATGCAGAGACCGGTTGCTGCGAGGATTCCCATCGAAAAGCGGGTGAGTGTGTTCATGGCTCAGGGATAGTCCAGCGATCCTGGATTGTAAACCCGGTGTTGGGGTCAGTGCTCGGCTTCCTTCCAAACACGTCCTTCGTTTAGGACGCAGACGAACTCCTTGCGCGAGATCCTGCCTTCTTCACTGCCGCGATGGAGGATCATTCGGCCCGAGCCCTTGGAGTCAATCAGGCCCTTCTCGAGCAGCACATCGGCTCCCCATTCGTCTGCAAGGCCCGAATTGGTCTCCATGCTGTAGGTGTCGAAGCCTTTTCGAGGCTTGGATAGGGCGAAGTCGTCGGGGCCAAGCCGAGTCAGGGGGTTCACGCCGTCCAGGGAGATGACTCGCTGGAGCCGCCCGCCCGCGTAAACGATCAGGACATGGGACTCGATCGTCCAGACCTTCTTTCCGCCCTCGGTGCTCATGACCAGATCCGCAGGTTTGGCGGCTTTGACGACTTGGTTGCAAAAGTACAAATCCCGGGTCCTTGGCAGGTCTTCCGCGGCCTGTGCCGACGGATTGAGGGACTGAGCCAGGGCAAGGAGTGCGAAGGCAAAGGGCTTTTTCATGCGGGCTTTTTAGCAGGCCTAATGCGCAGCGTCAAAACCCCCTGAAATCAAAGCCTTTCCCGGATGCTCCGGGCTTTAGACGGCCGGGCAGTTCTGCCGATAAACCGAAGAATGATGTCTCCGTTCAAGCTCAGAATTGGCCTTCTGGTCCTGCTCTTGGTTTCCGGATTCGGAGCAAGCGTGGCTGAGGCTGGTTTTGTTGCCGACTGTGCTTCGATCCTGGGTCATTGGTGGGAACCCCATGTCAGCGTAAAACCGCTTCCGGGCCAGAGCCAGGCCGAGGCGTGGATCGAGACCCTGCCTTTTAGCAGGAGACGATTTGCCCTGCTGCCCCAGCCCAGCCTCCGGGTGTGGAAGAAGGGGCTGGAGCCTCATCCTGCAGAGCGGCTCGAGGTGCTGCGGAGGCAGATGCAGCAGAGTCTCGGAGCAATGAAGACTGCACGCAAGGCGGGCAAGGGTGAAGATTTTCGTGCGCAGCAGATCCGGCACATCGTGGCTGCATCGGGAGTGCTTGAAACCGAGGGCGTCTCGCATGTCCTTCGCGTGAAGCATTTGGAATCCATGTTGGAGCCCTCCATCGAAATCCTCATCGAGCCCGATGAGGCGTCCGCACTCGGAAGGGTGGCAGCGGGGCTCCAGCGAATGCGGGAAGGCGCGGAGTTTGTCTACGATCCGGAGTCCAATCTCGCCCACAACTTTAGTGGAGCCTACTCTGATGGGCGCCCGCAGATCACTGGGGGTGTGCCGACGCTCTACACTTCGGAGGCTTCGATCGTGCACGGAATTCGTGGGTCCCTGACCCTCAGGCACGAGCTCCAGCATGCCTATTACTCCAGTCTCAGGCACAGGGGGGCCAGCCTTGGATGGGTGCACGGCAGTATCCGAATTCCCAACCGCAAGGGAGCGGTGTCGCTCTTCGATGACGACATCGCCTACGCAGAGTTCATGAGTTTCGAGGAGGTTTCAAACCACGGAAAAGATCTGCGCGTCCTGCTCAGTCGTCTGTCTCGCGGCCTCGAGGCCGAGGTCGACCCCGAGGAGGTGGATTGGAAGGTGTACCTGGTGCTTGCGCTCGGGGAGAAGACCCAGGCCGTAGCGGCCCGGATGCGCGAGGCGATCGAAGCTGGCTTGCTCGAACAGGAAGGTCGACTTGTCTCATGGACGGCAGGGGGTCGCAGGTTTGAGGCAAGGGCCCGGCGGGTGAACGAAAAAGGATTTGAAGCGGCAAGGATCGAAGTCCGCGAGCAGGGCACGCCCAGGGCTGCTGAAGTGGATCTTGTGATCCGAAGGACTGATTCCTCCCAGCCAGACTTCACACAGGAGGAATTCCACTCACGAGTGGCCGAACGAATCAGCGCCCTTTCCGATTCGGGCTCCCGAGGCATGGAGCTGGCGCGTGAGGCGTATCGCCGCCTCGAACTTCGCTCGCGCCCCGAGGGACTGACCCGGATGCCCTCATTGACTCGGGAGCAGGCGGAGTCGGTCCAACGTCTGCTGGAGGATCCCAGGTTCGCGCTACCCCAGTGACGTGTGAATCTAAAGTGCGAAGCTGACTACGCACCCGGCGCAATCCACCCGTAAAATTCAGCGGCTGCTATTGGAAATTACGGGTTTCACGACCTATGCTGCGCCTCATGTCCACACAGGCTTCTTTTTGCGTCGGCGGCGTCCGGATGATTCGACTCACGGGCACGGACTCGGAGCGAGCGCGAATTCACGGTGAAGTGATCTCCAAGCTTACTGCCGAGGAGCGAAAGACGCTGGCCATCCATCCACTGGCGTCCAAGAACCAGCGCATGCTCGAGCAGGCAGTGTTCAACCAGGCCGGAATTCCCAATGCGGCCCGCGGTCGAATTTCGAAACTGGTGATTGCCGCCTATGAAAAGCTCGTCCTTGCCCACCATCGGAGGCTCCCGAGTGAGTTGGCTGATCGACTTGAGAACTTCGCGCGCCATGCTTCCATCCCCCACCGGGAGCTCGTGTTCGCGCTCTACCAGCCTGACTTCCTCATGATGCTCGCCGGCATCACGCGCGAAAAGGTGCGCCAGCACTTCCTCAGTGCGCTACCGGGATGTTCGACCGCAACGGTTCGCACAGGGGACCAGGGCGCGCTGTTGGTGCTCCGAAACCTCGACTACTCGGCAGCCGGGCATTGGGAGAAGTGGCCGACGGTATTCTTCCATGAGCCATCCGAGCCCCAGGTGCAAAAACATGTCGCGGTGGGCTCGCTTGGGATCCATCTCCCGGGCCTGACGGGTGTCAACGAGAGTGGGATTGTATTCACGCTCCATGCTCATTTTTCGAAAAAGTTTTCCCTCAAGGGGACGCCGATTTTTTTCCTTGGGCAGGAAATCCTCGAGCGCGCCCGCACCATCGACGAGGGCATAGCCATCTGCAGGCGCTTCAGGACGATCGGCGCGTGGGCAGTGAACCTCATCAGTGAGCGTGAGAATCGTGCCGTGACGGTCGAGCTCGTAGGGGGCCGGACCCATGTGAGGGAGAGTCCCCTGGACGGTCCCGTGCATGCCCACACCAACGGGCACCAGGCACGGGAGTTTAGGGAAACCGAGCTGCACGTAAGCGGGTCGTTCGCCGAAGACGTGCAGGCAAGGAAAGGTTATCTGGAGCGCCACCTCACGACGGGTGGAAAGCCGTTTCCGAGCGTCGATGAGGCGTTGGCCATCCTCGGCAGTCACATGGATCCGGAGGCGGGCGAAGAACGCGTCTTTGGCAATGCAGTGAGTGTCGTGACGACGATCCAGAGTACTGCGTTCAACCTCACGGACGGCGAGATCCATGTCTCCTCGAGGACGGAATCTCCCACCGGCCTCGGACCCTACCTCACAGTACCGACGGACTGGTCCAGGGTCGCTTCTGCGATGGAGTCTCCTCGTTGGACCCGGCCGCCCATTCGGCTGTCGGCGGATTTTGTCGAGGCCGTCCATCACTACCACGAGGCCTATTGCGCCTGGCACATGGCTTGGGAGCCTGCAGAGCGTGCGCGCGAGCACCTTGTCCATGCGACGGGTCTGGCGGCCCGTGATCCCCATCTGTTGATGCAGCGGGGCTATTTTGAACTGATGCTATCTGGTGGAGGTGCGGACCACCGTACCGCGCTCGAATGTTTCGATCGCGCTCTGGCTGAAAAGCTGAGTGCGCATCATGAGGGTCTTGCGCGGTACTTCAAGGGTGTTTGCCTGGATCTGCTGGGAGAGCGCGAGGAAGCGCGAAAGGAATATGCTCGGGTGGCTTCGGCTGGGCGCCTCGATCAGCGGATCGAGAAGCGCGCCAAGCTCCGTCTTCGCAAGCCGTTCACTGCAAAAGACTGCAAGGGGATCCTGCCTGATCTCCAGTTCGTGGAGCCTGTGGAGTACTCCTGATCCCCGACGAGGCCCGAAGCTGTGTCCGAGTCGCACCATCTTGCCGGGGCCTAGCCGGCGCCTAAGACTGTTACTTTTGGCACAGCACGGATGGTTGCCTATGTGGGCATGTCCAAGACCGACCCTCTCAGGCTTGCCGGTTCGAGAGGCGTGCTGATCCAGTCGCCGACGACGCGGTGTACCTGGGACTACTTCCAAGTGCTATCGTGGAATCACGGCGAGGATGTTGCCGAGCTGGCGGCAACGATCCACTTGCTCTGAAATTCCGGCTCCCGGGACCACGAACGCGGTGCTTCCGCCACCGTCCAGGTTGAGCGCCATCTTCTGGGCGACGCCGCACTTGGGCGTCCTGAGAAAATGTGCGTATTCAAAAAGTGACATCCCGGTCCTTGCCGACTCTCCTCGTGCATCAATCGTGACGAGCAAGACTTCGTTTGGCTTTTCGGCGACGCCAATGGAGGTTCTGGAGCGCTTGTCGATCTTGACCTGGTCGGTGACTTGAAGGGCTCCCTCAAGCAGGAGTCGAGGATAGGCCTGGACTGCAAACGTGTACCGACCGGCATCTGCGGGAGTCATCGTGGAACCGAATCGGCTGATCCAATCCGCCTTTTTTGCGAGGAATGGAGTCCCGTCTTCAAATCCGAAAATGCCGGAAGAGTCCTTTGCCAGTGCTGCAAGCTCGAGCGACCAGGTGCGACGCTCGTCGAGCGCCACTCCCAGGATGTTGCCACCGGGCATGGTGAAGAAGCTTGCATTGATGGCTGCGATGACCTGCTTGTCCTGCGGAAGCTCCTGGTTCAGGTCTGCAACCAGCCCCGCTGCGTAGCGATCCCGGGTCGGATCGCAGGCGAGGCGAGCCGGCTGGTGGTGAAAGGCGAGTTTCGCCTGCTTCAGGTCGACGCGAAGCGCACGCACGGTGACCGAGCGCGAGCGGCCTTCATCAAAGGTCTGCTGTTCCCTGAAGTAAGGGCTGAACGCGAGGTCAAACTGCGTCCATTCCACTCCATCCGCCAGGCGATTCCACACCGGCTCACTCGCCGGCTGGCAGTCGAACGAGCCTGCACGCGACTCCTGCCAAAAGGCCTGGGCTGCCAGCGCGATCAGAAGGAAAGTCGTGAGCCTCACTGGACGTGGTCCTCGCCGATGGACTGGTAGGCTGCATCGACAATCGCGTTGACGATCTCTGCGTCAGCGGCTTTGGCGATCTCGGGGCTCGATTCACGGACCTGCCGGATCGCTTCGGGCAAGATTCCGGTCAGTTTGCCCGTTTCAAAATACTCCGCGGCATCTTCAAGCGTGGCGACGAGCATCTGCTTCCTTGCCGCGTTCGATGCCCCTGCTACCGTGGCCGTAACGGCTCCAGCGACCGTGCTTGCGGTGAGTGCTGAACCTCCGGGATTGAGGAGCGCCGCGTAGACGGTGTAGGCGACCGAGGTGAGCAAGAGCTTGCCCTCACCGCCATGGGCGTGGGCCGAAGTGGGAAGGGTCGAGGCCAACGCAAGGGCCGCGGCGGCCATGCTCGGGAAGTGTTTGCGGAATCCCATAAAAGCGCTCCTTCTTGACTAAAGTAGTCAGGTGCGCAACCTAAACATCATGATGGGATGTGTCAATTTTGGGGTCTAAACCCGCGATATTACACGGGTAGGGCGCCTCAGCGGAGGAGGCCTTTTTCGAACTTCTGGGCGTTCCGGATGATGCTTTCTTTTTCGTACCGGGTGATCCGGCACTCACTGGGCTGTAGGTAGCCCACCCAGTGGACGTCGGCCTGTCCATCGTTGACCTTGCCCTTGGTGACCACCAGGCTCATGCGTCGTGCGAGGGCACGGTCCTCATAACTTGAGCCGGAGGATCGGGTGCACTTTCCGAGGGACATCCTGAGGGTGAAGTTCGGGGACTCAGCCTTGGGCTGGTACTGGTAGTCCTGGAGTTTGAGCTCGCATTCAAAGCCCTTCTTGTCCTTCGCTCCGATCAGCTTGAAGGCACCGTTCTCATCGAGGACAAAGCGACCCGAGTAGTTTTCAGCCTGCGTGGAGCATTCAAAGATCGAGCTCGCCCAGGCATGGCTCCAGGAGAGAGTCGCAAGCAGCAGGGCGGGAAGAAGATGGCGAAACCTCATTTTGCACCCCTGCATGCACGGATGACATTGGTGGAGCAGTGGAGATTACCCTGATTCGTGTTGGCTTCCCAGGTGTCAGCTTCACGAAATTCGAGGCCAACCGACTTGTAGGAGGACTGGAGATTTTTCCTGAAGGCTTCGTTCCATGGCTTGGGCCCGATCAGGGTCTTTCCCATCAGCACGGCGTTGGTGGGGTTGGGAAGGAGACCCAATGCCCGCTTCTCGGTGATGCCGGCGTATCGCGATTTGATCGGCAGTCGGGAGCGCTCTTCATCAGAGAGATCGCCAAAAAGTCGCTCCTTGCCATCCAGCACCACCTTGGCATCCGGACGTGGATCGAGCGGCTCGCCTCCAAAAAACAAGTTCGGAACCGGCATGAATTTAATATTCGTGCAGCCGGTGCGTGCCTTGATCTTCTCTTCAAGGATCTTGCGATTGCCCTCCATGGTCTCCTGGATGAGGAGATTGTAGCCCGCCTTTTCGAGCACGGCGGCAACTTCGCCGTTGGTGGGGGGAGGTAGACCGCCGCAGCCCCAGCCATCCGAGCCCTTGAGATTGAGGATCTCGCCAGCTTGGGCTTCGGGGATGAAGAACCCGAGCCAGTTTGAAGGAAGCGATGCGGCCGAACCCGCCTTTGACCCTCTCGAATTGGATGGAGGCTGTGAGGGAGACTGTGAAGGTGCGGGCTGCGACTTGCGATACTCGCGGACCGAGTTGCAGAGATTGCGGATGGCAGGGGTCTTGAGCTGCTCGGCAAAGATGGGGTCTTTGAAGAATTCGAGGAAAGGCTGGTCGCGGTTCGCGGGATCCTTCATGAGCTCCAAGGCCTTCTTGGGACTTGCCCACGAGATTGAAAAATCACAGGGTGATTTGCCGGAGGGATCGGGTAGCAGGCCCACCACCTCGTCCACGTGGCCGACACTGAGCCATTTGACATCGAGCTCAACGCTGTTGGATTTGTCGCCGCAGTAATGAGTTCCAAAACTTTCCCAGGGCTGGTTGTTTCCGTGGAGGCAAAGCCCTCCCGGCAGAGCCTCGATGTTTCCACCCATCGCGAAGTTTCCGAAATCATAGTTCGCCTGAGTCTTTGGCGGAATGGTTTCACCCAGGCTTGCGCACACTCCTGATTGGCTGCTGGCTTGGGCGATCTGGCCTGCGACGAGCTCGCCGCTCACACCGTTTCGGTAGTCGCGTACGGGGCGGATCACCGGGATCCCAGTTGCAGGATCCACGGTCGGTTGAAAGTAATCCTGTTGCCACTGGAAATCCTCTCCCGGGATGCCCACCAGGGAAGCTTTCCATGAACCTGCGAGATGGGAACATTTGGAACCGGCAACGCAGTGGGCATCGATCTGGCGCTTGAGCTCTTCAATTTCGGCTGCCGTCGCGCCCGGCAGGATCACTTTGGGGGTGCGTTCTCCCGCCGCCTCGAGTGCATCGATCACGAATTGCTGGAGGGGCCGCTTGGTCAATACGGGATTGCCCGTTGCGGGATCCTTGCTCCACCCGTTGAGCCTCGAGACGACGACCGCAAGCGCGGGTGCCATCTCAGTGACCAGCTGGCTTCCTGAAGTCGGGCAGGCCGGGACATCGGGATCCTGCATCCAGTCAGGAAGGGCGCAGGTGTCCTTGCTGGTTCCCGCATGCGCAGGGATCCAGGAGGAGACCAATATCAGGCTGAGGAGCCGCAGAAGCATCTTTTATATATCGTCAGTGATCGCCGGATTCTTGACCATGGGTCATTTGAGACACCGGTTAGGCCCGGTTAGACACCGGGTGAGAGACTAGGGCCTCTGGCCCGGATTCCAGCGGTATTCCGTGATCCGGTGGCCCACCCGTTTGGTGATCCAGCCCTGGGCCACAGCCAGCGAGATGAGCTCGGAGGCGCGGGAGCGATTGAGGCGGAGCAGGGTGAGGGCTTCTTTAAGCTGAAATGGACGGTCTCCGAAGTGGCGGGCCAGCAGGGCGACCTGCCGATAGGCCTGCTGCTTTGCAGGATCAAGCTCGGTGTGGGTCCTGCCGTCGGCAAGCCATCGCAGCCGGATCCGGACCGGTTGGCGGGCAACCAGTCGGTAGCGAAATTGATTTTCTTCGATGCTGAGTCCCAAGTCGCTCCCTGCAAGGAGAGCTCGAAGTCGCAAGATGACATTTCGGAGCTTGAGCGGGGTGCTGCGGGGGTTGAACTTTTCATCGGCAAAGATCCGTCCGTGCAGCTCGTACAAGGTGAGCCCGCCATAGGGTGACAGCGTCAGTGCTTCAAAAAGCCTCTGGGTGGCTTGTCCGGGCCGGAGTTTCAGTCCGCCACTTCCAGAGTCGGCCTCGCCTGTCCATCCATCGACAATCACGGATGGCTCGTGCGCAAATTGAGCTGCTTGCGATTGAATGACCTTGCTCGTGGGAACAGTGGCAAAAAGCTCGGTTGCAGCTCCAAAAAGATCGTGGGCAAAGAATCTTTCGATGTAGCGCCTGAATTCTGGAAGCCGAGTGCCGAGCCAGAGGCGCCGCGCGAGATCCACGTCGCCTGTGGCGTGGGCAAGGTAGAGCTCGAATTGGTCAGCAGTGTGGTGACTCAGGCGCGAGGCCTCCGCAAAGGCGCGCGCGTACTTTCCGTGGGAGGGCTTGCCTTCGTGGATTTCAGCAAGGGCGATGAGGAGCTCGAGCTGGTGGATAAAAAGATTCGTGTCGCTACCGGGATTTCGCAACCCATGGAGCCGGGCAAGTGCTGCATTCCAGATCTGGCAGGCCTGACTGAATTCGCCTTCGAGGAAGTAGGATTGACCCGAAAAAAATTCGATCTGCCGAGTGAGTGCCGGAAGCTGCTGTCGATCGATGGGGGTTGCGCCATCTGCAGAGCGTATGGCAGTGGTGGCCTCCTCGAAATGGCTCCTGGCCTCTCCAAAGGCCCTCTTTCCATGGAGGAGAGCCACTCCTAGAAGGATCCGTGCGCGGATCGTGGTGATATCGTGGGAGGTCCCTTCGGAGCTTTTTAGCAGTGTCCTACCGACGCTCTCGGCTTCCTTCCAGTCCGAAACCGAGAGGGCAACGATCATCTGGAAGGATGCCTTACGTCTGGCACTGGTCTCGTCAGGGCTTGGTGCGCGATTCATCCACTCGCGCGCGGATTTGAAGTCGCCGATTGCTGCCGAAGCCTGCGCGGCAAGCCAGCACCATTCGAAAGAGAGCGATGTCGATTTTTTGAGTGCCTTTGGGGCCTCGAGAAGTCTGAGCGTCAGGTAGAACCAGCCCTGCTCGTTGCAGGCAAGCGCCGTCCCGAGGATGGCGTCCTGAGACTTGCGGCTTCGCAGTCGAATGAAGGACTCGATGCGCTTCTGGGTCCATTTGGCCGACTGTGGGGAGACCTTCCGAGCAGGCATACACTAGAGAATAGCTCCGGGTCTGTCCGCCCGGAAGGTCTTTTGGGGGGGGGAAACGGGTTAGAGTTGAAGGCCAAACTGGATGTCGACGGGAAATCCAGAGTTGGATCCCTTAAGCTCCCCGAACTGGAGAGGTTCCTCTTTTTGAAGGAGAAGCGTCATGCTCGCGCGGTGGACTGGGGCTTCTGATGCAGACAGATAGTCGGAGCGATCCACCCGGACGACTGCCGCGTCTGCACAGCCCAGCTGCTTGATCAGCGTGACCGTGAATTCCACGCGCTTTCCGTTCTCGCGTTGGCTGTTGTCGGAGTACCAGCGGATGCGCTGCTGCTCGGGCTGGGTTCGAGTGAAGAGGACGTCTCCCGTGAGCTCGGTTTCGAAAAACGGCGCCCAGAGCGCCTTGGCTTCGTAGTGAAGCTCCATCGGGATGGCGCAGCGGAGATCTTCGTTGGCTTGAGACGAAGTCGAAATGGCCACCACCGACAGTGAACTGACGATGACGGTGAGAGTGGCGCGGGCGAGCGTGGCGAGTTTCATTGGGGTTGCCTCCTGTGTTCGAGTCGATGTGATCCGGATCGGGCGCGACCCTACAACAGCACCAAAGTGCTCAGGTATCGGTAGTTCTGGCTTCCGGAAGATCTAACACTCACGGTCAAATTGCATTGCCGTGTGTGCATGTCGACTGGGAGGCTCCGGCGGAGCATCACTTCTTTATCCATGCACTTCATGCCGGTTGGTTGGGGGCTCTCCTGTACCCCCGCTTCAGGGAGTGTGAGCGAGATCAGCGTCTATCCGTCATGCAGGAGAACGGGCCATGCAGCCTAAGGTCGGCCTCGATGAGCTGCTGGTTCAGAGCATCCCCGAGATCATGAGGCGCTGGGAGCTGAGGGCTTTGGAGGAAGTGCCTTCGACCCATGGACATCGTTCCCTGATTTTGAGGAATTCCCTGCCCCAGCTCATCCAGTCGCTGGGGATTTTGCTCTCCAGGCGTGGGAGGACCGATGTCCAGATTGGATTGGATGCTGCGGATCTGATGAGAAGCAGCAAGGAGCATGGCAGGAGCCGCGCAAACATCCCCGCTTATGTCCTCAGCCAAGTGATCAAGGAGTATGTCATCCTACGCGAGGTGATCATTCAAGTCTTGGAGCAGGTCGTGAAGCACCGGCGCGGGATCATGAGTTTGGCCGATCGTGAATTGATCACTTCAGTGATTGAGGAGGCCATTGGTGTCGCTGCAACCGAATTCTCACTTGCTTTGAGCGAGGTTCAGGATCAGTTCATGCTTTCGATCGCCCATGACCTCAAGAGCCCCATGGCCGCGATCAAGATGGGCGCGGAGATCATCAGCACCGATCCTCGCTCCGAGGTCTCGGTTCCCCTTGCTGATCGAATGCATGCCGCTGTCGAGAGGATGTCGGAGATGCTTGAGGAGCTTCATGACACGAGCCGCCTCAAATCGGGGCATGGGCTCTCGATTCCTCTTTCTGAGTGCGACTTAAGTGGGATCGTAAGCGATGCGGTTTTCGACCTCAGACTGGTTTTCGGCAACTGTTTTGACATCCGGTCCGGAGGTCCAGTCGTGGGCTCCTGGAATCCGCAGTACTTGCGCCGGTTGGTCGAGAATCTGCTGAATAATGCCGCCAAGTACCGACAACCAGGATCTCGCGTGACGATCACGCTGAGTGACAGGGGGCAGAGTGCGCTTTTGCAGGTCCAAAATCTGGGGGAGCCGATCTCAGAGGCCGATCAGCTACAGCTCTTTAATCCCATGCGCAGGGCCAAGCCTGCAGGCGTGGGCCACGGCTGGGGGCTTGGATTGCCGTTTGTGAAGGGGATCGCGGATGCATTTGGGGGCACCATCCGGGTGGAGAGCAACCAGGCCCAAGGTACACTTTTTACGGTCAACTTGCCTCTGAGGAATCCCGCGAGTGCGTTGCCGAAAGCCTCGTGATCAGCTCTTCCAAGGATGCAGCGCCGAGTAGCTCCGGAGCCTGAGGCCGTTCAGGCGGATGAAGCCTTCGGCGTCCTTCTGGCGGTAGACGTTCTCGGCCTCAAAGCTTGCCAGCTTGGACTGATACAAGCTGTACTCCGAGCGGCGACCCAGGGTCGTGATGTTTCCACGGTAAAGCTCAAGCCTGACATCCCCGGTGACGTGCTTCTGGGTTTCGTCGATCGTCTTTTGAAGGAGCGAGAACTCGGGCGAGAACCAGAATCCGTTATAGATGAGCTCTGCGATCTTGGTCCCGAGAGTATCGCGAACACGCATGACTTCGCGGTCCATCGTGATGGACTCAAGAGCACGGTGTGCGTGCATGAGGATCGTGAGGCCCGGGGTCTCGTACACGCCGCGCGACTTCATGCCGACAAAGCGGTTTTCGACCAGATCCACACGGCCAATGCCATGCTCGCCGCCAAGCAGGTTGAGCTCGGTGAGGAGCTCGACCGAGCCCATTTCCTTGCCGTTGATCGCTACCGGAATGCCGCGATCGAAGCGGATCGTGAGCTCGTCGGCCTGGGGCTTGGAGTTCTTGGGTGAGCGCGTGAGCTTAAAGATTTCTTCCGGAGCGGCTGCCCAGGGATCCTCGAGGATTCCGCCCTCATAAGAAATGTGCACGATGTTGCGGTCCATGGAGTAGGGCTTTTCGGCCGTGACCGTGACCGGGATGTCGTGCTTGCGCGAGTAGGCAATGAGGTCGGAGCGACCCTTGAATTCCCAGTCGCGCCAGGGCGCCACGATCTTGAGGTCGGGAGCAAGTGCCGAGAAAGTGAGTTCAAAGCGAACCTGGTCGTTGCCCTTGCCGGTTGCGCCGTGGCCAACGGCATCGGCGCCCTCGAGGCGGGCGATCTCGACCTGATGCTTGGCGATGATCGGGCGGGCAAGCGAGGTGCCCATGAGGTAGATGCCTTCGTAGGTGGCGTTGGCCTTGAGGGCCGTCCATACGTAGTCCTCGATGAACTCCTTGCGGAGGTCACGCACGTAAAGCTTCGAGGCGCCCGTCTTCAGGGCTTTCTCTTCGAGTCCGTCGAGTTCCTCAGCCTGGCCGAGATCGGCGCAGAAGGTAATGACTTCGCAGCCGTAAGTCTGCTTGATCCAGTGGAGCATGGCCGAGGTATCGAGGCCGCCTGAGTAGGCGAGGACGAGCTTTTTCATACGCGTATGGGTTCCTTTTGAGGTTTTCGTATAGCCGCAAACGACCCGGATACAAACTCCTTATTTGCATATTCATGCATTTTTAGCGAAAGAGGATATGCATGAATAAACACACTCCCGAATCCAAGGCCCTCTGGGGCGGCCGTTTTGAGGGCTCGCTCCACCCCGAAGTTTTCGCCTTTAACCAGTCCGTGGCCGTGGACCGCAGGCTCTGGAAGGCCGACCTTCATGGAACTCTGGCTCATGCCCGGGAGCTGGCCCGCCTCGGAGTCCTGAATTCAAAGGATTTTTTGGGTCTCTCGCAGGTGCTCGAGGCTTGGATTGCGGATGCCGAGCAGGGAAAGCTGCACCCGCTTTTTGAATCCGGGGAGTGGGCTTCCTTTGAAGATGTGCATTCGGTCCTGGAGACGGCCCTCTGCCGGGCCCTGGGAGATGTGGGTAAGCGCGTGCATACGGGGCGTAGCCGCAACGACCAGGTGGCGACCGCTTTTAGACTGACACTTCGCTGGGAAGTGCGGTCCATTCAGAAGGCTCTCGCTCGGCTGACGAGCTCGCTCCTCAAACTTGCCGAACGGAGCGGAGACTCAATCCTGCCGGGCTACACCCACCTTCAGCGCGGTCAGCCGGTGCTGTTCTCGCACTGGTGCCATGCCTATATTGAGATGTGCCTGAGGGATCTGGAGCGGCTCGAGGGCCTGCTCCCCAGGCTGAACCGCCTCCCTCTGGGATCGGCAGCGCTTGCCGGCTCGCCTTACGCCATTGATCGGGCAGCCGTCGCCCGGGAGCTTGGCTTTGAAGAACCGTGCAAAAACAGCCTCGATGCCGTGTCAGATCGCGATTTTTGCATGGAGGTTGCCTCGGCATGCTCCATCGGAATGGTGCACCTTTCGCGCCTTTCCGAGGACCTGATCTTGTACTGCTCGCGCGAGTTTGGCTTCCTCCAGATGAGTGATGTCGTCTCGACGGGCTCAAGCCTCATGCCCCAGAAAAAGAACCCCGATGTCCCTGAGCTCATCCGGGGCAAGTCAGCCTCCGTGTTTGGGCAGCTCCAGACCCTGCTCGTGATGAGCAAGGGGCTCCCGCTGGCCTACAACAAGGACCTCCAGGAGGATAAGGCGGCAACCTTTGCCGCAACTGACACTTTTGGCCAGTGCCTGGGGGTCATGAGCGTGTTTTTGGACAACCTGACGATCGAAAAGGCTGCCATGAGGGCGGCCGCAAGTTCGGGTTATCTCAATGCCACGGATCTGGCCGACTACCTCGTGGGCCTCGGGATCGCCTTCAGGGACGCTCACGAGATGTCGGGTGTGCTGGTCAGACGTGCCATGACCAAGGGGGTGGAGCTGGGGGATCTGAGCCTTGAGGACTTCAGGGCCGTGAGTCCTCTGGTGGGGGAGACGGTATATGCTGCCCTTTCCCTCGAGTCCTCGGTCTCCCGGAAGAAAACCCTGGGTTCAACCCACCCAGAAATGGTGGCTCAAGCTCTAAAAGCGGCATGTTCCCAGCTGGCCAAATGGGAAGAGCGGATCAATCTTTAAAAGAGAATGTTTATGCATTGACCGATGCATAGGATGCGCATATTCATGCGTCACATGCATCAGGTCGGACCAGTCAGGGTGGGCGTCATTGGCGCCACGGGTTATTCAGGGATTGAGCTCCTTTATCTGTTGGAGCGGCATCCGGGGGTGGAGCTTGCCTTCGCGGCCAGCGACCAACGTGCGGGGCAGACCCTGAGGGACGTGATCGGTTCGGCAGGCAGCCAGGCTTTTTGCACTCGTGACCAGGCTCGGGCACTGCTTCCGGAACTTGCCAAATCACCAGACAGCACTCTCTTTCTGGCTACACCCGCCGATGTGTCGCGTGAGTGGATGGGGATGGCGCGCGAGCTGGGGCTTCGCGTGGTGGACCTTTCGGGTGCCTACCGCCTCCGCGATCAGGCCGAAGCCATCCATCACTATGCCCGCTTTGATGGAGCCGAGACTTACGGACTTCCCGAGCTTTTTAGGGAGCAGATCCGGGGGGCTCGAATGATCTCCAATCCCGGATGTTACGCCACGGCAGTGGCGCTTGCGCTTGCGCCCGTGGTGAAGGCGGAGCTGGTGGATCCAGGGCTTCTTTTTGTGAGTGCCGTGAGCGGCATCTCGGGCGCTGGGCGCAAGGCCACCGAAGAGTTCAGTTTTGTTTCGATTGCAAACGATGTTCGCGCCTACCGCGTGATGGCGCACCAGCATGAGCCTGAGATTGCCCAGACGGTTGCCGCTTATGCAGGCGCGGCCGTTTCGCTGACGTTTACGCCGCATCTGGTTCCGATCGAGCGGGGAATTCTGGCTACCTCGAATGCGGTCCTTCGTGCAGGTGTCACCGAGGCCCAGATCCGCGAAGCGTTCATCTCAGCCTATGGCTCAGAGCCCATGGTGGATCTGGGTGCAAGTGCCTCGGACGTTAGGCTTGCCGACGTGGTGGGAACGAACCGCATCCGCATCGGATTTAGCGTGGATGCAGCCAAGGGACGAGTGGTGGTCACCTCTGCCATCGATAATCTCATCAAGGGCGCTGCTGGCCAGGCGATCCAAAATTTCAACCTCATGCACGGTTTTGAAGAGACCGCTGCACTATCCTCCCTCAGGAGATTCCAGTCATGATGCTCCTTCCCCGCGGTTTCAAGTACTCAGGCATCGCAGCCGGCATCAAGCCCAAGCGCAAGGACCTCGCCATGGTCTGGAGCGAGCGCCCTGCAGCTGCCGCTGGTGTCGTCACCGTCAACAAGGCCAAGGCCGCGCCTGCTCTTGATGCGGAAGCAAGGCTTCCCATGAAGGGTGCGCAGGCCATCATCATCAACGCAGGCAATGCCAATGCCCTCACCGGTCCGGCGGGACTTGAAGCCGTCCAGCAGATCCACGATCAGCTCGCATCGCGCCTCAATATTCCGGCATCCGCCGTGCTCTCGGCGTCGACTGGCGTGATCGGCGTCAAGCTTCCGACCGACAAGGTCGTGGATGCGATGCCGGCCCTCATTGCCAACCTCCGCATGGAGCCGGAATCGGCTGCTGAAGCAATCATGACGACCGATACGCGCGTCAAGATGGCCAGCCGTTACCTTGAGATTGGCGGCGTTCCGGTCACGATTGCTTCGATCTGCAAGGGCTCGGGCATGATCGCCCCGCAAATGGCGACCATGATCGCAGTGATCACCACGGATGCTGCGATCGCGCCAGAGCTCCTCCAGAAGATGCTCCGCGGTGCCAACTCAGGGACCTTCAACCAGCTCACCGTCGATAATGACATGAGCACCAATGACGTCGTGTTCGCCCTTGCCAACGGGGCGTCTGGCAGCCGCGAGATCCTCGAAGGATCAGACGATGCACGCGAATTCCAGGCCAAGCTCACGAGCCTTTGTGAGGAACTTGCCAAGGAAATCGCAGCTGACGGCGAGGGAGCGACCAAGCGCCTCGACATCCATGTCGAAAATGCTCCGACGGTCGAGATGGCATCGGATATCGCGCGCAGCATCGCAGGCTCAAGCCTCGTCAAGGCCGCGATTTTTGGAGCTGATCCGAACTGGGGTCGCGTGCTGGCTACCGTGGGTGCCCGTGCCGGTTCGCAGGGGTTTGAGATCAATCCTTATAAGTCGTTTGTGAGCATCCAGGGCATCGATGTTTATGACGGTGGTCCGACGAGCCATGACAAGTCTGCGCTCCGAAAGAAGATGCGCGAGCCGGAAGTCGTGATCCGTGTGGATCTTCGGTCCGGTACTGCGCGGTCAACGGCCTGGGGCTGTGATCTGGGCTATGACTACGTCAAGATCAATGCCGACTACACTTCGCTCATTGTCGATACTCCAAGCGGCGGCGTGGCCAAGGATGACCGCCTCTCCAACTACAGTCCTGCCTTCAAGGTCTCGCTCCTGACCGAGGCGCTCTCGTACATCTCGAAGTTCGAGGGCAAGCTCTGCGTGGTCAAGTACGGTGGTGCAGCGATGACCAAGGAGTCGCTCAAGCACTCCTTTTGCGAAGACATCATCCTGCTCAAGTCCGTGGGCCTCAAGCCCATCGTCGTCCACGGAGGCGGCCCTGAGATCTCCAAGACTCTTGAGCGCCTCGGAAGCAAGCCTGAGTTCATCGATGGACAGCGCGTGACCCATGCGGCCGATCTCAAGGTCGTGGAGATGGTGCTTACCGGTTCCATCAATACGGAGCTTGTGACCCTGCTCAATCGTTCGGGGGCAAACGCCGTGGGGCTTTCTGGAAAAGACGGGGCGCTCCTCAAGGCTCGCAAGTTCATCCGCGAAGATGGCCGGGACCTGGGGCAGGTGGGGGAGCTCACCGAAGTCAACGCCCCGCTCATCCAGCTCATGATCAACCAGGGCTACGTGCCGGTGATTTCGCCGATTGGCATGGGTGCTGACGGCCAGAGCTATAATCTCAATGCCGATATCGTGGCATCGGGCGTTTCTGCCGCGCTCAATGCCCAAAAGCTCATCTATCTTTCCGATATCCCCGGAATCATGGATGGAGAGGAAGTGCTCTCCGAACTCACGGCCCAGGGTCTCCGTGACAAGATTTCGTCTGGAGCGATCTCGGGCGGAATGGCCGTCAAGTCCGAGTCCATCCTCCGTGCGCTCAGTACTGGGGTCGAGGCCGTGCACGTCATCGACGGGCGGACTCCGCACTCAGTCATTGCCGAGCTATTTACCGACCGCGGCGTTGGAACGGTGGTGCGAAATGCGTAAGATGATGGATCGCGAAGAGGACGGCACCGTGGCCCGGCGTGAGGCCGTGCAGGAGCTGATTCGCAAGCAGCGGATCGGCACTCAAGAAGAGCTCCGCGAACTCCTGAGCAAAGTGGGTTTTGAAGTGACGCAGGCCACGCTCTCGCGCGACCTGGCTCGACTCAAGGCGCGCCGGGTGACCCTGCCCGAAGGAGGTTCCGTTTACGAGCTTGGGGACAGCCTTGGGGTTTCTGAATCGGACGAACTGAGGGAGCTCGGGGACCTCGTGCTTGAGGTGGCCGAGGGCGATGCAATGATTGTGATCCAGACCCGCATTGGCGCCGCCTCTGCCGTGGCGCTCGGAGTGGATCGATCCAAGATGCATGAGATCCTGGGGACGATTGCCGGCGATGATACGATCTTCGTTGCGCCACGCAAGGGAGTGCGTCCTGCACGCCTCAAGCAGATGCTTGAAGAGAAGTTTGGGATCATTGAATCGGATACCGTGACCCGGATCCGTCGGAGGTCCTGAGATGGCGAACCCCAATCAGCGGCACTTTCTGAAGCTCGGCGACCTGTCGAAGACGGAACTGGAAGCGCTTTTTTCGCGCTCCATCCAGCTCAAGAAGGATCGGCGTGCCGGCATACAGCACTCGACGCTCCGGGGCAGGACGCTGGGCCTGGTGTTCGAGAAGGCCTCCACCCGTACGAAGCTTAGTTTTGAAGCGGCCATGAAGGGGCTCGGTGGAAGCACGATCACGCTCCAGGCGGCAGAGAGCCAGATTGCCCGTGGAGAGCCTGTTCGCGATACCGCGCGTGTGGCTTCGAGCTACGTCGATGTCCTGATGTACCGGACATTTGGCGATGACCGGCTCGAGGAGTTTGCACGTTATTCGTCGGTGCCTGTGATCAACGGTCTCTCGGATGGCGCCCATCCGGTCCAGCTTTTGGCCGATTTGATGACGATCATTGAGCATAAAGGCGGGCTTGCCGGCCGTCGTGTGGCCTGGATCGGTGATGGTGCCACGAACATGGCACTGTCATGGATCGAGGCTGCATTGATTTTTGGCTTCCACCTCACGATATGTGCGCCGGAGGGCTACCGGCCGCCGGAGGCGATCACCCAGGGCGCTACGAATATCAGGCTCGCTCCGACGCCTGAGGCTGCTGTTGAGGGTGCCGATGTGGTCACGACCGATGTCTGGACCAGCATGGGGCAGGAGAGTGAGAAGGCTGCACGCCTCAAGGCGTTTGCCGGCTACTGCGTCGACTCGGCGCTCATGAAACGAGCGGACCCCGGGGCCATTGTCCTTCACTGCCTGCCTGCACATCGGGGCGAGGAGATCTCCGATGACGTGATGGAAGGGCCACAATCGGTGATCTTTGATGAGGCCGAAAACCGCATGCACGTCCAAAAGGCGCTGCTCGAAAAATTGCTTCTGTCCTGAATTTTAGGGAGTAAGACCATGCCACGCGATCCACAGATCAAAAAAGTGATGGTGATCGGCTCGGGTCCGATTGTGATCGGCCAGGCCTGCGAGTTTGATTACTCGGGGACCCAGGCCGTGGCGGCACTCAAGGCCGAGGGCATTGAGACAGTGCTGCTCAATGCCAATCCTGCAACGGTCATGACGGATCCAGAGCGCGCCGACCGCACCTATGTTGAGCCCATCACGGTTGAGATGGCCGAGAGCATCATCGCGCGTGAACGACCCGACTCGCTTCTTCCCACGATGGGGGGGCAGACGGCGCTGAATCTTGCCAAGGCGCTGGCCGAGGCGGGAGTCCTTCAAAAGTACAATGTGCGCCTCATCGGCGCCTCACTCGAGGCGATCGAGAAGGCTGAAGACCGCCTGCTCTTCCGCCA
>CAZDSX010000035.1:0-268 GCA_964508305.1 uncultured Bacteriovorax sp. | reverse complement strand
CCGGATCGGCGCACCGAGCCCGAAAAGCGCGTATGTCACCAACATGAAGGAAGCCGAGGCGGCGCTCGAAAAGATCGGCTTTCCGGTCATCATCCGGCCTTCCTTTACGTTGGGGGGGCAGGGTGGTGGGGTAGCCGAAACGCATGCCCAGTTCCTGGCGATCTGCGAGAACGGTTTCAGGATCAGTCCCACATCCACGCTCCTGATCGAAGAGAGCCTGCTCGGTTGGAAGGAGTACGAGCTCGAAGTGGTTCGCGATCGCAATGAC
>CAZDSX010000034.1:0-28339 GCA_964508305.1 uncultured Bacteriovorax sp. | reverse complement strand
GTCAAGGCTGTCAAAGGCCATCCGAGAGTTGACCTGTGCCACATAGGTAAACTCCGTCACCAGCACGGCGAGCAGGGTCATGGCGGCAACCACCATGAAAAGGGCGACGCCGGCCTGGCGTCCGTCCTGCTGTTTAGAGCGTGGATGGCAGGCCATTGAGCGGCGTCTCCGGTCTGAATTGATAGGCGCCCGAAAAGTTCAGGCCCTTGGGCGCCTCGACTTCGAGCTGGATTTCCACGAGGTCGGGAAGCAGGTTCTTGTAATCGGATGAGTCACTGTCCCAGCTCCCGAGCCACTGCTTCTTTTCCCTGGAATAGTAGCGGTACTTCCAGCTCTTGATCCCATGGAGCAGTGTGTAGCGCTTGCGGGACTGGTCCTTGTCCTCGTCATATTCGAAGGCATCAGGACTGACCGTGCGTACCAGCATCTTCAGGCCCGTGGGGTAATCAGGGTCCTTTTCTCCCACCAGCTCGTACTTGACCTTGAGGAACTCCGACTCCCGGCTGTCACGGTACATCCGGAGGTTCGACGAGGAAATCCAAGTCAGCACGCTCTCCGTGCCATGCAGCCGGGATGGCCTGATCCCGTGGCGATCCCTGCTCGATGCGTAGTACTCGTTCGGGGTGTTTTCCTGAGGTTCGGTATCCACGGAGCCGCCTCCACCCCCACCTAGAGGGGAGGGTGATGCGCTCGATGTCGGCTCCGGCGAGAGAGTGAGGGGGGAGTATGCATTTTCGAGGTCGCGCTGGAATACGCTCATGGAGAGCCTGACCGTATTGTAGAACTCTCCCTCATGGGAGAGCACGTCGCGCAACTTGTAGGTCTCGGTCGTGGATTGATAGATCGCAAAGCTGATGATCACCAGCAGGAAGATCGAGATCAGGACCTCGAGGACGGTGAATCCGTCCTGCTTATTCCGTGAGCGCCATCTCATGATTCAGGTCCACCCAGTAGGTTGTCGCCGAGACGCTCTGTGTTTTTTCCGACTTCTTCCAGCTGACCGAAACCTCGACCTCCCGGATCGCCTTGGAGAGGAATTTGGTCACGATCCTGCCAAACTGCTCCGAGGACTGGTCCTGGCCCTTGTCGCCGTTGCCATCATCGGAGCTGGGGACGAGGTTGGGGAACTCGACCTCCTTGACCTTCCAGCTCCAGCTGTAATCTGCAAAAGGGGCATCAAAGGCGGATGACTTCTCCTTTTGGACCTCCTCGAACGACTTGCCCTCGATCTCCATCTCCGTCTGGTGGAGGGCATTCTTGAGCAGCATTGCGACCGTATTGGTCTGGCGCGCCCGGTTGGTCACGTTGATGGCCGATGACTCGATCGACAGGATCGCGCCAAATGAAACGACCATGATGGACATGGCGATCAGGACTTCGAGCAGCGTAAAGCCCGGGCTAGCGCGCCTCATCGAAGGCCTCCTGCTCGCTGATCCGTCCGTTGATCAGCCGGGTCCTTCCCGTGAGGGTCTCCACGACCAGTGAAAGTGCGTGCTTCTGGCTGTCCTCCAGGTGGATCAGCGTGCGCTCGGTGATGCCGCTTGGAAAAATATGGGTGTAGCCGATCCCCTCGGTGACCAGCTCCTTGCTGCGTTCCGTGAGGAGGTCACTGAACTTGACGCCGCGAGGGAGGTCCTTCTTCTTCTTGGTGATCGAGGGATCCAAGGCGAAGTCAGCGCCCGGGGCCTGGGCTTCCTTCTTCTTGAAGAAGCTGAAACGCTCCCTGCGCTTTTTCTTTTCGAGGCTCTCGGCAGTCTCAAGCAGTGCGGTGGTCGGCCCTGATTCAACCCAGAACTGGCTTTCCTTGAGATCATAGGCGATGCGATGGACGCGACCCGTGATCATCGCGGAATTGTAGGCTTCCTTGATCGTTGAGGCGAGCTCTCGCGTGGCCGACTGGAGCGAGATCTGGAAGACATTTGAAATCGAGGGGAGGGAGATGAAGGTGATGAGCCCGATGAGCGCGATCACGACGAGCAGCTCGATGAGGGTGAATCCCCCCTTTCGGCTGCGCGTGTGCTGGCTCATCGGGCCCTCCATGTCCGGACCGGATCGACCT
The DNA here is from genome assembly GCA_964508305.1 of uncultured Bacteriovorax sp. Classification (GTDB taxonomy): domain Bacteria; phylum Bdellovibrionota; class UBA1018; order UBA1018; family UBA1018; genus CAIOHW01. Next base: position 26,280 of record CAZDSX010000034.1, on the reverse strand, counting down.
AGAGGTCGTCCGAGGTGATGTCCTTGTCGTTTCCGTCGCCGCCGGCCTTGTTGTCGCCGCCCAGCGAAGTGATCTTGAACTTGGAACCGTCGGATTCATAGATGAAGTCGTTGCCCCAGCCGTCCTTGGGCACCTTGGAACCCTTGATGAACCCTGCCGGATCGTAGTTCTTGCACTCGCGACCGGAGGGAGCCTTGATCAACGCATCGAGTCCCTGGTCGGTGGTGGGGTAGAAGCCGCACACACGGTTGAAGTCATCGAGGATCACGCCGAGCTGCTTCATCTGGATCTTGGTCGAATCGACCTTGGCGCTGTTGAACTTGCCGATGATGTTGCCGCTGACGAAGGTCATGATCAGGCCGATCAGGGCGATGACGATGAGCATTTCGGTGAGCGTGAAGCCTGCCGTCTTTCTTGTATTTTCCATATCCTTCCCTTTCTACTTGATGTTGCTGATGTCGAGGAGCGGCACGAAGACCGCCATGACGATGAATCCGACCACGAGGCCCATCCCAATGATCATCGCGGGCTCGATGAGCGCGGTCATGCCCTCGATCCTTGCGGTGACCTGTTCCTCGTAGTTCTCGGAAATATTGCGGAGCATGTCCGGGAGCTCGCCGGTCTTTTCTCCGATCGAGATCATGTGGATCACCATGGGCGGGAATTCGCCGCTGCGCTTGAGCGGGTCGGCGATGGACTGGCCCTCGGTGATGTTCTCGCGAGCCTTGGAGATGGCGTCAGCGATCGGAATGTTGTCAACCAGGTTTCGGGCGATGGCCATTGCGGTCAGGATGGGGACGCCGCTTCCCAGCAGGGTGCCCATCGTGCTTGCGAAGCGAGTCATCGCGATCATCCGGACGAGGGGCCCAAAGACCGGAGCCTTGAGCTTGAAGGCATCCCACTTCGGCCTGCCGCCCGAGGACCTGATGTAGTTGAGGAAGCTCAGGAGCCCGACAACGAAGGCCGCGCCAATCAGGTACCACCAGTCAGTGACGAATCCGCTGACCCACATGAGCACCTTGGTCATCGGGGGAATCGGCTTGTTCATCGATTCAAACACTTTTGTGAGCTTCGGGATCACGAAGGTGAAGATCGCGATCATGAGCACGGCCGCGACCACCATCATGAGCACGGGGTAGGTCATCCCGCTGACAACCTTGTTGCGGAGGCGCATCTGCGCCTCCTTCAGGTCGGCGAGGCGGAGGAGGACGAGGCCGAGTGTCCCCGAGCTTTCGCCCGCTTCGACCATGTTGACGAAAATCGTATCGAAAACCTTTGGGTGGGCACCCAGCGCCTTGGCCAGGCTCGAGCCCTCGTTCACATCCTGCCGGACCTTCTCGAGGACCACCTTGAGCACATCATGCTCGATTTGTTCCACGAGAGCGTTCAGCGCCTCGACCAGCGGGATGTTGGCCTTGATGAGGCTGGCCAGCTGGCGCGTCATCATGGCCGTATCCTTTACCGACACGCGGCCCGCGAAGAAGGGTATGCCACCCGAGGAGCCGGGCTTGGCCGCGCTTTTCTCGGTGACCTCGGTCACCATCAGCCCCTGCTTCTTGAGCTTCTGCCTTGCGGCCTTGGCGTGCTCCGCCTCGACAATGCCCTTCTGGGTCTTGCCGTCTGCGCTGAACGCCTTGTAATCGAAGATCGGTGCCATCGTGGATCAGCCTGCCTCAGGATTCTGCATGCGTCGCGCGCATGAGTTCATCGATCGTGGTGGCGCCCGTCAAGACCTTCCGGATTCCATCTTCGCGGAGCGTCGTCATGCCGCCATCGATCGACGCCTTTTTGATTGAATTGGAGTCACTGTTTCGGATGATCAGGCTCCGGATCTTGTCGTCGACCACCATGAGCTCATGGATGACCGTCCGTCCCGAGTACCCGGTCTGGGAGCAGCTCGGGCAGCCCGTGGCCTTGAAGATGGTCGAACCGGGAGGGATCTCGGTGAGTCCGAGTTCCTGCATCTCAAAATCAGTGGGAACGTGGGGTTGACGGCATTTGACGCACACCTTGCGAATCAGCCTTTGTGCCACGATGCCGAGCACGGAGCTCGCCACGAGGAAGGGCTCCACTCCCATGTCGATGAGTCGGGTGGCCGCGCCAGCTGCGTCATTGGTATGGAGGGTGGAGAGGACCAGGTGGCCCGTGAGGGATGCGTTGATGGCAATCTCGGCGGTCTCCTTGTCGCGGATTTCCCCGACCATGATGATGTCCGGGTTCTGGCGGAGGAAGGCTCGAAGCGCCTTGGCAAAGGTGAGTTCGATCTTGGCATTCACCTGGACCTGGTTGATGCCCGCGATCTGGTACTCGATCGGGTCCTCCACGGTCATGATGTTGCGCTCGGGGTTGTTGAGCTTGACCAGGCAGGAGGAGAGGGTGGTGGATTTGCCGCTGCCGGTGGGCCCGGTGACGAGGATGATGCCGTACTTGCGGAAAATCAGCTTTTCGATCGCAGCAGTGCTTTTTTCGGAAAAACCAAGCTGTTCAAGTTCCAGCACGGTGCTGGCCTGCTCGAGGATACGCATGACGAGGCGCTCGCCATGGTTGGTTGGAACGGTCGAAAGACGCAGATCGACGTCTTTTCCTGCCATCTTGATCTTGATGCGACCGTCCTGTGGGAGGCGCTTTTCTGCGATGTCGAGGCTTCCCATGACCTTGATGCGCGATGCGATTGCCGCGTGCGCGCGCTTGGGCTGTCGAATCTTGTCCTTGAGGACCCCGTCGACGCGGAAGCGGACGACGAACTCCTTTTCGAAGGGTTCAATGTGGATGTCGGAGGCTTTTTCCTTCACCGCCTGGAAGAGCAGTGAGTTGACGAACTTGATGACCGGCGCGTCGTCCTCGGTTGCCTCCAGGATGTCCATCGGACCTTCGAAGTCCATGGCTTCGTCGAACTCGTCCTCGAGCTTCTCGACCATTGAAGACGTGCTTCGTTCGTAGACCCGGTTGATCGCTTCCTGGATCCTCATGGAGGTACTGACCACGATTGAAACGGGCTTTCCACAAAGGACCTGGAGGTCCTCCTGGATGGCCTCGTTGAATGGATCACTCACGGCGATCAGCAGGCTCTCGCCCCTCGGTCCTGTTTCAAGGCTGAGCGGGATGACTTCCTTGGTTTTCGCGTAATTGATCGGAATTTCGGCGATCAGCCTGGTGTCGATGTCATTAGGCTTGAGGTCATCCACGAAGCGCAGGTCCAGCTGCGTGCAGAGCGCGCGCATCAGCTCATGGGGGAGGATGAGGTTCTTGCGGACGAGGATCTCCCCGAGCAGTCCACCCTCCTTTTGCTGGATGGACAGCGCCTCATCCAGCTGGTCCTGCGTGAGCGAAGTGTACTTGAGCAGGATCTGCCCGAGTTTCACCGGCTCGCGCGAGGGCGGCTGTGGAGGGGGAGGAGGCGCTTTTGGCGTGAGGGTCTCGCTCATGGTGAGCCCGCTCCCTGCTGCTGCGGAGCCTTGTTCCCACCGGTGAACGGATTGTCCTGCGAGACTTCCTTGGCAGGGGATTCCGAGTCCGTCTCGATCGTCTCAGCCGTCTTGGGACGGTACGAGGTGATGTCGCTCACGTTGGGAAGCCTGCGGATGAGATCATCACGGTACTCCCGCATGACGTCGCGGCCACCGGCCTGGCGCTCGATGAAGTCGTCACGCTCCTTGAGCTTGCGGTCAAGCAGTGCACGGACCTTTTCGTACTGGCGTACGATGTGCGGGGTCATGAAGATCAGGAGGTTGGTCTTCTCGGCGGTCGTCGATTTGGACCGGAAAAGCCAGCCCAGGAGGGGGATGTCGCCGAGCAGCGGGACCTTGGAGACGATCTCGGACTGCTTGTCGCGGATCAGGCCGCCCAGCACCACGGTGTCGCTGTCTGCCACGACCACGCTGGTCTGCGCATTGCGCTCCGTGGTGGCAAATGCAAGCTGCTGGACCTGGGCCGGCAGCTCGCGATTGCTGATGTCGGCAAGCTTGGTGGTCACGTCCAGCTTGACGAAGTTGGAGAGCTTGTTGATCTGGGGCTTGATCTTGATGGAGAGCGAGACCGCCTCCTTGGTGATCGACGTGCTGGTCGAGCCCTGGATCGCCGTCACGGTCGGGATCGGGATCTTCTCGGCGCTCTCGAACGTGGCCTCTGTGTTGTCCAGCGTGAGGATCTGCGGGGTGGCAAGCACGTTGCCATAGTTGTTGGTCTGGAGCGCCTTGATCAGGCCCTGCACGCTCGAAAGCGTGAAGCTCTGGCCACCGATGGTCAGGGTCCGGCTCTTGCCCTGTGCAAAGCCGAGCACCAATCCCTTCTGTGCAATCGGATTCTGCAGGAAGCTGAACAGGTCCGTGTTCGGAGTGGAGCCCACTCCCGAGACCGGATTGATCACGTTGGTGGAGAGCTGGAACTCACGCGAGATCAGCATCTCCATGATGACGACCTCCACGTAGACTTCGTCACGCGGGATGTCGAGCTTTGCGATCACTCGCTGGATAGTGACAAAGTCGCCCGGGCTCGCAGTGATGACGAGCGAGTTGGTCGCCTTGTCGGGCGAGACCTTGATGGATCCTTCGAACAGGCTCGAGCTCACCGGATTGACCCCCGTTCCACCGGGGATGGCCGGAGTGGCCGCACGCCCTGCGGTCTGGGAGAGGTTGTTCAATGTGTTGGAGATCGCCTCGGCCTCGGCAAACTGGAGGTAGACCACATGGACCTTGCCGCCGCCTGTCTGGGCGGGGATCTTCTGGTCGAGCTTGGCCACGAGCTCACGTACCTGGTCGGCGCCCTTGGTATTGGCGTGGACGATCAGCGTGTTCGTGCGCTCATCGGCGATGATCGTATTGATGATGCCGCCTTCCTTGGTGCGGCGAGCGGCAAAGCGTGAACCGCCCGCGAAACCGCCCGGACGGGGGGCCCCGGCTGCGCCTGCGGCGCCCGTGCCGGGGATCAGGGTGTCGATGAGCTTGGAGAGCTCGCCCGCGGAAGCGAACTTCACCGGGATGACTTCAATGCCTGCGTCGTAGCCTTCAATGTCGAGGATCTCGAGCATGCGGTTGATCTTGGAGATGTTGGCACCCGTGTCGGTCACGATGACCGTGTTGGTCTGGTCATGGGGGATGATTCGGGAGCTCGAGGGCATGAAACTGCGCAGGACGCGGGTGACGTTCTCGGCGTCGATGTACTTGAGCGGGAACACGCGAGTGATGAGTGCATCGCTGTCGGGGGAGTATTCACCCGTGTAGGTCTTGAGCTGCTTGTCGCGGGCATCCCTCTGGCGGGCGATGCGGATATAGTTCCCCGAGGGAATCAGTGCAAAGCCCGTCATGTCGAGGGCCGTGAGGAAGGCCTTCCAGGCGTCCGAGACGGTGATCGCCGAATTGGAGATGATCGTCACGCGGCCCTTCACGTCCTTGTCGAGGATGAAGTTCTTGCCGGTGAGCTTGCCCAGGCTCTTGGCGATGTCGAGGATGTCGGCATCCGGGAAGTTGAAATCCGTCACCATTTCCTTGCCGCCGGCACCGAGTCCGGTTTCGTCCTCGATCTTGATGGGAGCCGGGGCTGCGCGTTCGATCACGCCTCCCGGGGTCGTGCCTCCCAGGGAGATTCCAGCCTTGGAGTCCTTGCGGACGGTAGGGGCAGAGTTTGCTGCACCGGAAGTCACGGAGCCGCGTGGAGGACGCGATGCACTTCCGAAGTCCTCCGTGTCGCCGCCTTCGTCGCCAAAATCCTCGTCATCAAAGAAGTTGGATCCACCTGGTTGTGTCCCCGGCCTCGGTGCGAACGGATTGTCGAAGGTCTTGCCGCTTCCCTCAAATCCGGTGGTCTCGCCTCCGGCCGCCCATGCGTCCCCGCCCAGGATTCCCAGGAGTGCTGCGGCGCCAAAGAGCGTCGAGACGACCGCCATCCACTTGAGGGCTCCGATGGGGAACTCGGGATCTCCGGTGCGAAGCGTGTTGTTGGTGTATCCCATTTCCTGGTTCTCCTTAGCGGACGTCATAGGCAAAGTTCTGCGTCCTTCCGTCGCGTTTCACGCAAAGTTCAACATGGTTGGCGGTCTTGAGCTGCCCCAGCAGCTCAAGCGCCTTGGCGGGATCATTGACGGGCTGGCCGTCAATCCCGCAAAGCACATCCTGGTCCTTGAGTCCGAGCTTCCCAAAGAAGCCATCGGGCACGACCTGGAAGAGCTTGTATCCAGCCGGCACCCCGTTCTCGTAGTGGGGGACTGCCCTGGCCTGGGTGAGGATCGTGTTGAGGTCGTTGAATGCGCGATCCAGCTCGAGTCGGGGAATATTGAAGTTGTTTCCGGTGCGCTCGATCGAAGCTGCGGGTCCCTTGATTCCCGAGGAGATGGTGACCCGTGGACCACCGGTATCTGCCTCCTCGGGCATGTCCACGAACTCGCGTCTTCCCGTTGCCGTATTGACAAAGGTGACCTTGCGCGGCTCGATCTTGATGATCCTTGCCTTGCTGGGGATCTCATCCTCGGCGCGAACCGGGTAAACGAGGGAGGCCGACTTGTCCTCGATGGTCGCTATCGAGCGTAGCTCGTCCCTCAGGATGATGGTTCCGATCAGGTTGAAGGGAAGCGAGGTCCGGACTGGCGTGCCACCCTGGTCCTGGACCAGGCTTCCCCCCGCATCTTCCTCGCCCGGCATCTTGCCTTCGCTGCTGAAAAGGTTTCGCTGGGAGATCGATAGGTAGTCGTCCGCGCCGGGCTGGCGCTTGTTCCTCACGGCTGCCGATCCGTTGCGTGCCATCGGCGCTGGGAGCTTGGACTGGATCCCGATCGAGATGAGATCCGAGATAAAATAGGTGGAGAGGAGGATCGAGGCGAGGGTCGAGTAGAAGCTGAGTCCCTGGCTTTTGAGCGGCTGGAGCAGGCGCTCGAGGCCATGGGCATCGAATCCCTTGCGCTCCCTCGCGGCAGTGGCGATGGCGGCAACCAGCGCCAGAAGGCGCTGCTTGAGGGGCTTCGAATCAGTGTTCGGTGTCGGATCTTCCGGAAGTTCGCTCATGGTTCACGGCGTTGAAACGCAAGCGCGATGCCAACTGGAGCGAAAATCGATTGACGCTCAAGACGGCTCGAGCTGCGTTGAGCGGCACGCTTGAGCAGGCTTGTTCAAATTTTGACTGCACTTTTTTCGTTCCCTGAATGACTCGCGCGACAATTTGGCAAACAGCCTGCCGGCTAAAAAGCGAGTGCGACATTTTGTCAATTTGTGGAAAGCGGCAAACTGCGTTCATAATCAATGCTTTCAGGAGATCCACCATGTCGCAGCAAAGTCCCGCCTCCACGCAGAACTCGCTCATGAAATCCCTGTTTTTCGGGGAAATTCGCGAAGATCTTCTTTTTCCCTATCCAAAGATGTCCAAGGAGACGAGCGAGACGGTCTCGATGGTTCTCGACTCGCTCGACAAGTTCGCCAAGGAGCACGTGAACTCCACCAAGTGGGACGAGGAAGGCAAGATGCCGCGCGAAGTGCTGAGCATGGCGGCGGAGCTCGGCCTCATGGGGCTTGGCGTTCCCGAGGAGTTCGGCGGGCTCGGTTTCCAGCAGATGGCCTACGCCCGAATCTTCCAGACCTTCTCGCAGATTGATGCATCGCTGGCCGTCACGCTCGGTGCGCACCAGAGCATTGGCTACAAGGCGGTCCTGCTTTTCGGAAATGACGAACAAAAGGCTCGCTGGCTTCCCAAGCTTGCCTCCGGCCAGTGGGTGGCCTGTTACTGCCTGACCGAGCCGGGAAGCGGCTCGGATGCGGCCTCGATCAAGACCAAGGCCGTCCTCTCTGATGACGGCTCGCACTACATCATCACGGGTAACAAGCTTTGGATCACCAACGGCGGCATTGCGGACTTCATGACCGTCTTTGCCAAGACCGAAGTCAAGGATCCCAAGACCGGAGAAGTTTCAGAGAAGGTGACCGCCTTTGGTCTCGAGCTTCCCGCCCAGGGAGTCACCGTGGGCCCTCCTGAGCATAAGCTCGGGATCCGCGCCTCCTGGACCAACGCCGTCCACTACGACCAGGTCAGGGTTCCGGTCGCCAACGTGATCGGCGGGGTGGGGCAGGGCTTTAAGGTCGCCATGGGTGTGCTCAACCACGGACGCATGGGGCTTGCCGCCGGCAGTGTCGGTGGGGCCAAGAAGATGGTCGCCCACGCCATCGAGCACGCCAATGAGCGCGTGCAGTTCAAGAAGAAGATCGGCGAGTTCGGCCTGATCAAGGAAAAGATCGCCCGCATCATGTCCAACATCTACGCGGCCGAGAGCATGGTCTTCATGACCACGAGCCTGATCGACCGCGGAGACGTGGACTATTCGATCGAAAGTGCCGCGGCCAAGGTTTTTGCCACCGAGATGCTCTGGGAGGCGGTGGACGAGAACCTCCAGGTCTGGGCGGGGCTCGGCTTCATGAAGGAGTATCCCTTTGAGAGGGCGCTTCGTGATGCCCGCATCAATCGCATCTTCGAGGGCACGAACGAGATCCTCCGGGCTTTCGTCGCTCTCTCGGGGATGCAGGGGCCTGGACAGGAACTGGCAGGACTTGCCGACGCGATCAAGCATCCGCTCAAGGGATTGGGCGTGGTCGGCAATTTTGCCTCCCGCAATGTCCGCCAGCGCGTGTTCGGGCAGAATATCCAGAAGTCGCATCCTTCCCTCAAGAAGCAGGCCGCGATGATCGAGGACTACGCCGTAGAATTCTCAAGCCAGGTGCAGGTGCTCCTGCGTCGCCACGGCAGGAACATCCACCTGATGCAGTTTGCCCAGAAGCGCATCGCCGAGATCGCCATCGACATGTATGCCATGATGAGCACGCTTTCGCGCATCACCAGCCAGATCGAAAAGCGGGGTGAGGCGGAGTGTGAGTTCGAGATCGCCCTGGTGAAGAACTTCTTCAATCGGGCCGGGCGCCGGATCCGGGCAAACTTCCGAGCCATGGATAATAATGACGACGAACTCATGAAGTACATTGCCGAGAAGTCCTATGAGCTCGGCAAGGCTCCCTTCGATATCCTGACGGACGCCTGAGTTTTCAGGCTCCCGGTCTGTCTAATGACTGAACACCTGTAGCGCCCCGGAGGCTTGCCGCCTTCGGGGCGCTCCTGCTTCTGGTGGAGGAGGTGGGTGGTCGCCTGGCGTTCCGGCCAATAGATTCGGAGGGTTGGAACGGGCTGAATAAATTTGGCTCAACCAGTCCGCTTGGGCACCCCCCTTGCTCTATGGGTGGTCATCATGAGTAATGCGGCGTGGTATTTTTTGCGTGGTTTTAAAGACTCAGTAAATTTCCCTATTAATTCAGGCACTTAAAATTTCCTACAATCTGTGTCAGGTTTGACTCAGCCCATAAGAAGTGCTAAGGTCCGGCAGTCCGTTTTGAGAGGTAGTACCGATGGCCAATCAGATGTTCAAAGTCGGCGACAATGCAGTTTATCCCGCACACGGCGTAACCGTCGTGAAGCGCATCGATGAACGCGATGTGGGTGGCAAGAAGAAGACCTTCTATGTCCTCCAGGTCGTCGAGAACCAGATGACGATCATGGTCCCCACGGACAACGCCGACTCGGTGGGTCTGCGCGAGATCATCTCGCCCAAGGACGTCCAGGCCGTTTACAAGATCCTCAAGCAGCGCAACGTCAAGATTGACCAGACGACGTGGAATCGTCGCTACCGCGAGTACATGGAGAAGATCAAGACCGGCTCCGTGTTCGAAATCGCCGAAGTTTTGCGCAACCTCTTCCTCCTGCGCCACAGCAAGGACCTTTCGTTCGGTGAGCGCAAGATGCTCGATCAGGCCAAGCAGTTGCTGGTGCGCGAAATTTCGCTCGCCAAGCAGGCCCAGGAAGCCGTCATCGAGCAGGAAATCCAGACGATTTTCGCTTCCTGACACGCTCCCGGTTGGACTATCCTGAGGCCCATTCTTTATGGGCACCCAGGCACTCCTCCCGATTCGCGTCACCAACTCCCTCACGGGCAAGAAAGAACCCCTCGAAACCCTCGAGCCGGGCAAGCTCACGCTCTATTCCTGCGGACCCACGGTCTACAACTTCATCCACATCGGGAACCTTCGCGCGGCGATGGTGGCCGACCTCTTTTTTCGATTCTTCAGGCGCGCCGGCTACGACGTGACCTTCGTCCGCAATTACACGGACGTGGACGACAAGATCATCAATCGCGCCCGCCAGGAGGGGATCTCCTCCGAGGCGGTCGCGCAAAAATACATCCAGGAAGTCGAAAAGGACTACGCCGTTTCGGGCTGCCTTGAGCCCGACCACAAGACGCTGGTCACGACCCACATGGTCGAGATCATCGAGATGATCCAAAAGATCATCGCCTCGGGCCATGGCTACGTCGTGGACGGCGAAGTGTTCTTCTCGGTCTCGAGCTTTCCCGATTACGGAAAGCTCTCCAAGAAGAACATCGAAGAGCTCGAAGTGGGAGCCCGAGTCGAGATCAACGAGCGAAAGAAGAGCGGGCTCGATTTTTCGCTCTGGAAGCCCGCCAAGCCCGGTGAGCCGTCCTGGGATTCTCCGTGGGGCAAGGGCAGGCCCGGTTGGCACATCGAGTGTTCCGCCATGGCCTCCAAGTGGCTTGGCGACAAGATCGATGTCCACCATGGCGGAGAGGACCTGATCTTTCCGCACCACGAGAATGAAATTGCCCAGAGCGAGTGTGCATCGGGTGCCAAGCCGTTCGTGAAGTACTGGCTTCACTCGGCCTTCCTCACCATTTCAAAAGAAAAGATGTCCAAGAGCGTGGGCAATGTGTTCCTCGCGCGCGACTTCCTTTCGCAATACGGCGGCGAAGTGGCCAGGGCCCTGCTGCTCTCCGCGCACTACCGTTCGATCCTTGATTTTGGCGAGGACTCGATCGACCAGGCCCTGACTGCGCTCCAGCGCATCTACGAAGCCAAGGCCAAGGCCTCCGAGCTCCTCAAGGCCCGTCGCGCAGTTCCCGACATGCGGGCCGAGTCGCTCTGGGGTGAGTTCGTGCAGGACTGCGAGAAGGCAAGGAAGTCGTTGGTTGAGGCGATGTGCAACGACTTCAATACACCCGAAGTTTTTGCGGCAGTCTTTGGCTTGATCCGCGAGTTCAACCGCGTCTCGGCCGAACCTCTTGCGGCAGCCACTCCGGCTGCCACGCTGGGTGCCCAGGCGTTGATCGATGTCCTGGAAAAGGATCTCGGCGAAGTGCTGGGCATTGGCCGGCGCGAAGCAGCCCAGATGCTCGCTCAGCTCTCCCAGATCCGCGGAGCGCGTGCTGCTGCCGCATCGGGTGGGGGAGGCATCACTCCCGAGGAGATCGAAAAGCTCATCGCCGAGCGCCTGCAGGCTCGCAAGGACAAGAACTTTGCCCGGGCCGACGAGATCCGCAAGGAGCTCGACGCGAAGGGTGTGACGATCAAGGACGGACCCCAGGGGACGACCTGGGCGTTCCGCTAAAGGCCCAGCACAGTGGCGCCGGTTTTTGGTGATCGCAAGTTCGAGCTCAAGACCGGGTTTGAACCCACGGGTGACCAGCCGGCTGCGATCAAGAGCCTGACCCAGGGCGTGCTCGAGGGCCGGAAGAGCCAGGTGCTCCTCGGGGTCACGGGGTCGGGCAAGACCTTCACGATGGCCAATGTCATTGCCAATACCGGCAAGCCGACGCTCATCCTCTGCCACAACAAGACGCTTGCGGCGCAGCTCTTTGCCGAGTTTCGCGAGTTCTTCCCCAATAATGCAGTCGAGTACTTTGTCAGCTACTACGACTACTACCAGCCCGAAGCGTATATCCCGTCGACGGACACCTACATCGAGAAGGACTCGTCCATCAACGACGAGATCGACAAGCTCCGGCACTCGGCCACGCGCTCGCTCCTGGATCGCAATGACGTGATCATCGTTTCGTCCATTTCGTGCATCTACGGCCTCGGTTCGCCGGAAGCCTACGAAGGCATGCTGCTGTACTTGGAGGTGGGTCGCGAGATCAAGCGGCAGGAGATGTTGCGCAAGCTCGTCGAGATCCAGTACAAGCGCAACGATGTCGACTTCCACCGCGGGACCTTCCGGGTCAGGGGCGATGTGGTCGAGATTTTTCCGGCCTACGAGGAGGATCGCGCGATCCGTGTCGAGTTTTTCGGCGACGAGATCGAGTCCCTCTCCGAGATCGATCCGCTTCGCGGCGTGAGGCTGCAAAAGATCCCCAAGGTCACCATCTATCCGGGCAGTCATTATGTGACGACGCTCGAAAATCGAAGTGCAGCAATCGAGTCGATCCGACTGGAGCTCCGGTCACGCCTCCAGGAGCTCGAGGCCAACCAAAGGCTCCTCGAAAAACAGCGGCTGGAGCAGCGGACCATGTTCGACCTCGAAATGATCGAGGAAATCGGGTTTTGCCAAGGGATCGAGAACTACTCCAGGCACCTGACCCAGCGGCCGCCGGGAGCGGCGCCACCTACCTTGCTTGAGTATTTTCCGAAGGATTGGCTCCTCATCGTGGACGAGAGCCATGTCACCGTTCCGCAGATCGGCGGAATGTATCGCGGAGACCGGGCTCGAAAGAGCACGCTCGTCGAGCACGGGTTCCGGCTCCCTTCGGCGCTCGACAACCGACCCCTCAACTTCGAGGAGTGGGAGGGGTGCCTCAACCAGACCGTCTTTGTCTCGGCAACCCCCGGCGAGTATGAACTCCAGAAGTCGGGCGGCGAAGTGGTGGAGCAGGTGATCCGTCCCACGGGCCTGCTCGATCCGATCGTCGAGGTCCGTCCGGCGACGACGCAGGTGGATGACCTGCTCAAGGAGATCCGGATCCGCGTCGAAAAAAAGCAGCGCGTGCTCGTCACCACGCTCACCAAGAAGCTCGCCGAGGACCTGACCCGCTACTACACGGAGCAGGGGATCAAGGTGAAGTACCTCCACTCGGACATCGATACCCTGGAGCGAATCGAAATCCTTCGGGACCTTCGACTGGGACTTTTTGATGTCCTGGTGGGGATCAACCTGCTTCGAGAGGGTCTCGACCTTCCGGAGGTCTCGATGGTGGGCATCTTGGATGCCGACAAGGAAGGCTTCTTGAGGAGCCAGCGCTCGCTCATCCAGACCATTGGCCGTGCCGCCCGTAACGAAGAAGGCTTTGTCGTGCTGTATGCCGACAAGATCACCGAGAGCATGCGCATCGCCATCGACGAGACGGCTCGCAGGCGCAAGATCCAGGAAGAGCACAATGCTCGGCACGGCATCACTCCGCGAACGATCCAAAAAGCCATTCCTGCTCCGATCGTCGCCTCGCAGGGCGAGGAAAGCAGCGGAAAATATGATTCTGCAGCCGCAGCCAAGCGTGCCCTTCGCACAGGATCCGGATCGGGCCACGGCAAGAGCCTCTGGTCGGCAGCCGAGGATGGGGCCAATGCCCGCATGGCAGGACTCGACCTGCTTGATGCGACTGCCACTGCCGAGGCAATCGCACAGACTGGCGGTGAGTTTTTCACGACGCTTGAGGAATTGCCCAAGTGCATTTCCAAGATGGAAACGGCCATGAAGAATGCCGCACGTGACCTCCAGTTCGAACAGGCAGCCCAGCTTCGTGATCGGCTCAGGCGCCTGCGTGCACTCAGCCTGGGACTTTCATGAACAAGAATCGACTGGCCTCGGAAAAAAGTCCGTACCTGAGGCAGCATGCCGAGAACCCGGTTGACTGGTATCCCTGGGGTCCCGAAGCATTTGAACGTGCCCGCCGCGAAGACAAGCCCATCCTGCTCAGCGTGGGCTATTCGGCCTGCCACTGGTGCCACGTGATGGCCCACGAAAGTTTCGAGAGTCCTGCGATCGCCGAGCAGATGAACGCTGGCTTCATCAACATCAAGGTCGACCGCGAGGAGCATCCCGACGTGGACCAAGTCTACCAGCAGGTGGCCCAGATGATCACCCGGGGTGGTGGCTGGCCCCTCACTGTGTTCCTGACGCCCGAGCTCAAGCCCTACTTTGGCGGGACCTACTACCCGCCGGAGGATCGATATGGTCGTCCTGGCTTTCCACGCGTGTTGGAGTCCATGTCGCGCGCCTACCGCGAACAACGAGCGGATGTCGAGGAGAACGCCCGTCGCCTCCTCGAAGCGATGCAGGACGATGAAGGCACTCCGGGGCTGCGCGCCACCACTCGCGAAGAAACTTTTTCACGCCTCAAGATCGCTGCCGAGCGCCTGGTCGGGATCGTGGACTGGCAAAACGGCGGGGTGGGAAGTGCTCCCAAGTTTCCCAACGTCATGGCGATTTCGTTCCTCTGGCGCTCTGGACTTGCGCTGGATCTCGCTCCTTCGAGGCAAGCCGCGATTCTCGCACTGGTCCGCATGGCCGAGGGGGGGATTTTTGACCAGCTCGGAGGCGGCTTCCATCGGTATTCGGTCGACGAGGCATGGGCGGTTCCGCATTTCGAGAAGATGCTTTACGATAACGCGCTCCTGCTCCGGCTCTACAGCGAAGTGCTGCTGACGGCGGGGGATGAGCTCGCGCCCGAGGTTCGCACGCTTTTTTCACAAGTCGTGGCCGAGACGGTAGCCTACGTGCTCCGCGAGATGACCACTGCCCAGGGAGCCTTCTACAGTGCGCAGGACGCGGACTCGGAGGGCGAGGAGGGGAAGTTCTTTGTCTGGACCCCGGCCGAGCTGTCCAAAGTCCTGGACCCGGACGAAGCCCGCGTGTTTTCGCTCCGCTATGGCGTGAATGAGACGGGCAATTTTGAGCACGGTGCAAGCGTGCTCGCGATCGGTGCCTCACTCGAGGAGATTTCCGAGGCAACCGGTCTTGCCGAGGCCCAGGTCCGCGAGAACCTCGCCTTTGCCTGTGCCAAGCTCAAGTCCATCCGGGATCGACGTGTCTGGCCCGGGCTCGATGACAAGATCCTCGTCGCGTGGAACGGACTCATGATCTCGGGCCTCGCCTGGGCCAGTCGCGCACTCGACAGCGCTGGGTCCGCCCATGCATCACTTGCCCATCGCGCTGCGATTGCGGGGCATCGTGCGCTGGATTGGATCCAGGCGCACGCCGTCGGTGCAAATCCCGGAGAACTGCGTTCCGTGCTGACCGCAGAGGGCGATGCGAGGATTGCGGGAAGGCTGGATGACTCCGCGTACATGGCCCGTGCGGCACTCGATCTCCTCCGTTTCCTCCCCGAGGAGTCGCTTTCGCATCGTGGGCCTTTGCTCAAGAAGGCAGCGGCTGAGTGGGTGGAGTCTGCCTGGAAGCGCTTTGTGGATGCTGAGTCGGGACGGGCCTACCTCACGGAGGCGGGCAATGTCGATCTCGTGCATCGCCCGCGGAGCTTCCATGACCAGGCCATCCCGGCTGGCGTCTCCGTCTTGATGGACTGCGTGTTGGAACTATCGGAGCTCGGGTGCTCCATGGATGGCGTCACTGGAGCGGATGACTTCATTGCCTCGTGGCTGGATGAGGTACAGAAAAATCCCTTCGGCCTTGCCGAGGCGGCTTCCGTTCTCCTTAAACAGGCGCTGGGTCCTGTCGTCTTGAAGGGTGCTGGTTCGCTGGTGCTTCAAGGGCACTTCTGCGTGATGCAGGACCAGGGCAGCCTTGGTTCTTCGGAGCGGCCAGTTTTGCAGATCTGCCAGGATCGGAGCTGCACTCTCGAGCCGGGCGGCCATGCGGTTGCGGCTCAAGTGCTGCGCAAGCGTCTGGTTCCGGGTTTGCAGTAGTCGTCCTCCAAACAGCATTCCATTGGAGGAAATGAACATGGATACCGCATTCATGCGCCGAGCCCTCGCGCTCTGCGCCGTCATCGCCCTGCAAACCAGTTTTGTACTCGCCGAAGGTCCCGCCACTGAAGGCATGGTGGGGGAGAAGGAAATCAAGGATGAAGCGGCCCGGATGTCGCTTGCACCCCACACCCTGATGGTGGAAACCCAGCTGCTCTCCGCACTCGACCAGGTCCGCGGACTCAAGGCCCAGGTCCGCACTGCGCAGGCCCAGCCGACTCCTGAGTTCATGGAGCACTTCCGTCTTCACCGCCGCGAAATCACCGATTCGGTGAAGTCCGTGCGCACGCATGAGGGGGAGCTTAAGGAGCGTGCCACGCGCTTTCCGTCCATCGCCCGCAGCGAGCAGTACAAGGCGATGAATCCCGCCATCAACGAGCTCGAAAAGATCAACCAGCAGTGGGACAAGCAGGCCGCCAATCGCGGTTACTGGAATGACACTCCCAAGGTCACCGCCGACCTCGACCAGCTCGAAAAGCGAATCATGACGGCACTCGAAAAGACGAGGAGCCTCAATTCAAAGCTCGACGTGAGCGAGATCGGCTGAGAGCGGCCGGTCCTCGAATTCTCGCGACTCGAAAGAAGAAGGGGCCGTCGCATGGAAGCGACGGCCCCTTCTTGAGTTCAGAACATCTACTTCGGAACTTATGCTCCGCCGTGGATGAGGACCTTGATGTCGGTCTGGAAGATGACTTCGATCTTGTTGGGATAGATGAGCTTGCCGACGATGCCGTCACCGAAGTTGGCGTGCTTGATCTTGTCGCCGAGGATGAACTTGCCCTTCATTGCGTAGTTCTTGAAGGGAGCGTCCTTGTGCGAGGCCATGAGCTTTGCCCATTCAGCTTCGATCGTGGTGGCGCTCGGTGAGCCGTCTTCGGACTTCTTGGAGGCGCGCTTCTTCTTGGGAGCCACCTCGGTGATGCCCTTGGGCGCCTTGTAGGCGTGGGTCTTCTTGCAGGTCTTGCATTCGACCTTGGCGATCTTGTCGCCCTTCATCGAGACGATGAGGTGCGCGAGGTCGATCTTGCAGCTCGTGCAGTAGGACAGGGTTTCTTGTGCGACTGCGGCCTTGCCGGCTGTTGCCATTGGGTTTCCCTCCAAAAAGGAACCAAAAATTGAGGAATTTGTCGGAATTACTTATAGATAACCGGGATGGAAAATCAAGCTCCAAACCCGGCCGAGTTGCGGGCCCTGCTCCTGGTCAAGGCGCGGGAGATCTCGACCTCTCCCGGGTGCTACCTGATGAAGGACGCCGAAGGGGTGATCCTTTACGTCGGGAAGGCCAAGAACCTCCGGAACCGTGTTTCGAGCTATTTCCAGGCTGGAAGGCATGAGCGCGCCAGGACGGACCTCATGGTGGGCCTGGTCGACCATTTCGATCTCATTCTGACCGAAACCGAGGACGAAGCGCTCATCCTTGAGTGCACCCTGATCAAGAAGCACAAGCCCAAGTTCAACATCCGGCTCAAGGATGACAAGGCGTATCCCTACCTCAAGATCGCCGTGGGAGAGGCCTTTCCTCGGATTGAGTGGACTAGAAAGGTCAGGAAAGACGGCGCGCGTTATTTCGGTCCGTTTCCCTCGTCCTGGGCGGCTCGACAGACGCTTCAGCTCCTCAACGAGACTTTTCAGCTCCGGGACTGCTCGGACAACACGTTCAGGCACCGTGCGAGGCCATGCCTCCTGCATCAGATCGGCAAGTGCTCTGCCCCGTGCGTGCGAGTGATCGACGAGGCAGGGTATCGCGAAACGATCGGCAATGCGGTCGCCGTGCTCGAGGGCCGCTCCGACCTGCTCGTCCGCGAGCTCCGCAGTGCGATGGAGGAGGCGGCGGAGGGGGAGGATTTTGAAAAGGCCGCCGAACTCCGTGACCAGCTCCAGGCACTCGAAGGCGTGACTTCGATCCAAGGCGTCCAGGAAGCAGGAGTCGAGCGCGATCGTGACGTCGTGGGGATCGCCCGCAACGGCCAGGTCGCTCATGCCGTCCTGCTCCAGATTCGCGGTGGCAAGCTGCTTTCCGTCCGGCATTTCGACCTCCAAAACGCGGATTCCACCCAAGGTGATGGCGAGATCCTCGATCAGATCCTTTCGCAGTATTACGTTTCGCTCGAAAAGGCGGAAGCGGGTGATGAGCGCGCGTTTCCGGGAGGGGAGGGGCTCGCCAGGCCGTCCGAAGTCCTGCTTCCCGTTGCTCCCGAAAATCTTGCCGATCTCGAGACCCTCGAGCGGAGCCTTGGGCTCAAGATCCGCGTGGCCGAGAACCCGGTCGACGAGAAGGTGCTCGGCGTCGCACACCAGAACGCGCGTTACGCCGTCGAGCAACACGCCAGGCGCACGGCGGGGCATGGAATTGCGGCCCTCGAGGAGGTTCAGGAAAAGCTCGGCCTTCCGAGGCTTCCGCACCGGATTGAGTGCTACGACATCTCCAATATCCACGGGCAGGACTCGGTCGCTTCGCGAGTGGTTTTCATCGACGGCGCACCCGACAAGAACCTCTACCGTCGGTACAAGATCCGCACGGTCGAGGGCTCCAACGACTTTGCCATGATGAAGGAAGTCCTGGGCCGCCGCTTCGAGGCCATGTCTTCTCCCGATTCAGCCGAGGGAAATGAAATGCCCGACCTCGTGGTGGTCGACGGAGGCAAGGGCCAGCTCTCGCAGGCCGTCACGATCCTCGAAGAGCTGCACGTGCAGGGAGTTGCCGTGGTGGGTCTGGCCAAGGCCCGCACCGAGAGCGACTTCCGCGCCAAGGAAGTGAAGTCTTCGCTGGAGCGCATCTTCATTCCCAACCGTAAAAACCCGGTCAATCTGCTGCCCCACCAGCCCGCCTACAAGCTCCTGACCCATGTGCGCGATGAGGCGCACCGCTTTGCAGTGAGCTACCACCGGCTGCTCCGCTCCAAACGCTCGCTCGGGCAGGATTAGTCGGTCAATTTTGCCCAGTTCTTGCCTCTGGAGTTCCCGAAAACGCAGGGTTTTCGGGGCAAATCTTTCCCGTTCAGGGCTCCCCAAACCCTGCCGAAAGGCTCTGTGAAGGCAGTCGATGGGACTGCCCACGGAACCATGATCGTGCAGACCACGGGAGAGCAGTCGATGTCCGACCAGAATGCAGCAAGCCAGCAGAGCCAGGGCAACAAGATCCTCGGAACCTCCCGCGAAGTCGTGCTGCAGTACACCCACTGCTCGGCCTGCCAGGCTCGCCTGCACTTCAGCTATGTGACGGACTTCAGCCGCAACCTGACGCAGGAAACAGCACGCTGCCCGGAGTGCAACCTCCAGTCGCACAAGCTCATGCATCGCCTTCAATAGCGTTCGGCCGGGAGTTGTGCCAAAACGAGGCGCATGTCCCGGTGGAAAGGTTTCCTTCCCAAGAATGCGATCGTGATGGCGAGGAGGCGAGTGCTGCAGGCTCCTGCAGCCGAAGCGCCTCCCACTGAAACGCCTGCCACTGAAACCCCTCCAGAACCGGCGGCTTCCCGGCATCGTCTGATGGTCTTCCTCGAAAACCCGCTTGCTGAGGGCGAGCAGCAGCTCCTCTCCAGGATGATGACGGCCATCCAGCTCACCGACCGCGACTATGTGGTTGAGTCCGGTGATTTCCCCAAGGCTTCATCGGACTTCGTGCTCGGAGTGGGGCTTTCGGCCCGCAAGCAGGGACGGCTCTCCGCGCTTCGTCCGGATGCAGTGCTGATTCCCTCACTCAATGAGATCCGGATGGACCCGGCACAAAAAAAATCCGCCTGGGAGATCCTCCAACAGCTCCAGGGCCGAATGAAGGTGTCGTTTTGAACGTTAGATTGGCTTCCCTCGTCTTTCTGCTGGTACCGGCACTCTCTTTTGCTGAAGGACCAGTGGTTCACTCCGCCTCGATTCGGGGTTCGATCAACCCTGGAGCCGCCGCGTACCTTGAGCAGGTCATCGACCTGGCAGGCAAGGATCCGGCTGCCAGTGCGGTGCTGGTCGAGCTCAATACTCCGGGTGGGCTTCTCGCCAGCACGCGCGAAATGGTCCAGGCCATCTCCCGATCCAAGGTTCCTGTGCTTTTTTATGTGGGTCCTTCGGGCGCTTCCGCGACTTCGGCCGGTGCCATCCTGCTCGTGGCATCGCATGCCGCAGGGATGTCGCCCGGAACCAACGTGGGCGCAGCCCATCCGGTGGGTTCCTCGGGCGAGGACATCAGCGGTACGATGAAGGAAAAGGCGACCAACGACACGGTAGCGCTGATTCGCAGCCTTGCCGAGGAGCGGGGGCGTCCTACCGCGATTGCCGAGGACATGGTCCGCAACAGCCGGAGCCTGACTGCACAGGATGCATTCAAGGAACACGTCGTCCAGGTCGTTGCCGATACACGTGAAGCGTTCCTCGACGCAGTGGATGGCCGTGAAGTCAAAGTGGAGGAAAGCCACAAGGTCGTCAAGTTGCGGACCCGTGGAGCACGGATCCAAGCCCATGAAATGAGCTTGGGCCAGAGGCTTCTGCACTTCCTTGCCGATCCCAACGTGGCCACGCTGCTCATGTCGCTGGGAGGGCTTCTGATCTATGTCGAGGTCGCCAATCCCGGAATCACGATTGCAGGCGTCCTGGGCGGCATCTGCCTGATCACGGGCTTCATGTCCTTCCAGCTTCTTCCCATCCGTACAGGAGGGCTCCTGCTTTTCGTGCTGGGCGTGGTGATGCTCATCATCGAGGCAATCACTCCCGCGCACGGTGCGCTGGCAGTGGGAGGAATCCTTTCGCTCGTGCTCGGCATCCTCTGGGTCATGGATCCTGCAGGCGGTACGCTTCACATCGATCCGTCCGTGTGGATTCCAGTGGTGGCGAGCCTGGCGGGACTGGTGGCCATCATGACCCTGGCGGCAGCCCGTACCCGGCGCCTGCTCGAGCAGACCCTCAGGACCATGAAGGGTGGAGCCCAGTCGGGTCTCCAAGGCTACGTGGGAGAAGTCGAGTGGGTGGATCCTGCGGATCGATCCGTGGGAAGGATCCTGATTCGTGGCGAGGTCTGGACTGCCCGTTGCGATTCGGGTGCTCTCAGGACCGGGGAAAAAGTTGAAGTGGTTGCAGTCGATGGATTAACTGTCCGTGTAAAGGAGATCGAGAATGTTTAGCACCGGTTTCATGCTGCTGGTCGGCATTGTTTTCTTCGTGATGACCGTCAAGGTCCTCAACGAGTACGAGAGGGGAGTCATCTTCCGTCTGGGTCGCATCATCGGCGCCAAGGGTCCGGGGCTGATCATCCTGCTTCCGATCATCGATCGGATGATCACCGTGGATACCCGCGTGATCACCCTCGATGTCCCGCCCCAGGACGTCATCACCAAGGACAACGTGACCATCAAGGTCAACGCCGTGGTGTACTTCCGAGTCGTGGATCCCAATCGCGCCGTGGTCGAGGTCGAGAACTACCTGCTGGCGACTTCCAAGCTTGCGCAAACCACGCTGCGTTCGGTGCTCGGCCAAGGGGAGCTCGATGAGCTGCTTTCGGAGCGTGACGCCATCAACCACCGCCTCCAAAAGATCCTCGATACCCAGACTGAGCCGTGGGGCGTGAAGGTCTCCAACGTCGAAGTGAAGCAGATCGACCTTCCCGTCGAGATGCAGAGGGCGATGGCGCGCCAGGCTGAAGCGGAGCGCGAACGCCGTGCGAAAATCATTGCTGCTGAAGGTGAGCTCCAGGCTTCCCAGAAACTTTCGGAAGCTTCGGCTGTCCTGGCTGACAACCCGATGTCCCTGCAATTGCGTTATTTGCAGACACTTTCGGAGATTTCCACGAACGGAAAGGCGACCGTCATTCCTCTGCCGCTGGATCTGATTCGTCAGTTCACTGGCGCTCCGCGCGCATAGGTAGGCAGAAAAGTTAAAGCTGATAAAAATAGTTTTGCATCCGGCTCATGCCCACCCCAAGATTGGAGTGGGCATGAAGCCGGGTTCCAAGGGGAGAAGGATTCTCCCCGTTTTTTTTTCAGCCGCACTGGCCGCAATCGCCGCCTCAACCGCATGGGATGAGGCGGCAAGAGCCAGTATCCCGACCAACACCTCTCAGACAGAAACCCCCAAGATCCGGGTCCTCCTCAAGGAGTCGACTCCGTGGGTCAGGGTTTCAGGGACTGATCTCGCGCTTCGCTCCACGCGGCGCGAAGTCCAGTTCCAGGGCCAGGCCGTCTGGGATCTCCGTTGTGATTCGGGCAAGGTACGGGTGCGCATGGGAGGCGCCTCTGCCCATGAGTTCGTCCTGCCGGAGCCGGTGACGCTCACCAGTGCGCAGGGAAGGCTCACTTGGGAACAGCGCGCCGTGAACCAGGGGCTCAAAGTGTTCTCTGCCGCTCGTCGGGGGTACTGCCAGATCGTCAACGTGATGGATCTTGAGTCGTACCTGGTGGGCGTGGTCAACGGTGAGTTCTCCTCGAGCTGGAATGAGGAGTCGATCGCTGCTCAAGTCGTTGCTGCCCGGACCTATGCGCTCCACCAGATGCGAGTCGCCCAAAAGCGGCTGGCCCATTACGACGTGGAGTCCGATACCCGTGACCAGGTTTATGCCGGTGCGGATTCCGAGGATCACAAGGCTCGAGCCATCGTCGCACGGACCCGGGGACAGATCCTGGTTCCCGTCAGTGCCACGGACGGACGGGGGGAGCTGGGCGCCCCGATCAAGGCCTTCTATCATTCCACCTGTGGCGGGACGACCGACTCTCCGGATCGCATCTTTGGTGAACGCCAGCCTGGCCTGAAAAGGGGAGTGGAGTGCGCCTTCTGCCGCTCGTCGCCGCGATTCAAGTGGTCGCTCAGGCTTTCTGCGCGTGAGTTCAGGCAGCTGATGGGTTTCTCCGCACAGCGGATCAGCGTGGATTCGAGATGGGACTCGGGCAGGGTCCGCAACCTCAAGATCATTTCGGACTCCCGCGCGCGGGTCCTTCCGGCCACCGAGCTTCGCTCGAAGCTCGGTGCAGAGCGAATGCGGAGCACGGCCTTTGATGTCGTCCGCGAAGAGAACGGAGATTTCGTCTTCAGTGGCCGTGGAAACGGCCATGGCGTGGGCATGTGCCAGTGGGGCGCAAAAGAGATGGGAGAGCGCGGGGAGGCCTTTGCCGCCATCCTTTCGCACTATTATCCGGACTCGCGCCTGCGCCGGGTGTGGTAAGGCCTAGGCCGTGGAATACTTTGGCCAAACGTGGGTGGTCGGCCCTTTTCAGTGCAACTGTCGCCTGATCCTCTGCCAGCAGACGGGCGAAGCCGCGCTCGTGGATCCGGGCGACGAGGCTGCCAAGATCCTTAAAAAACTCGAAGGCGTGAAGACGACCGCCGGCGCTCCTGTCCAGGTCAAATACCTCCTTCATACCCATGGACACCTCGATCACGTGGGTGCCGCACGCGGAGTGAAGCAGGGACGCGCGCCCCTCCAGGGGGAGTCGCCTCGGATCCTGCTCCATCGGGCGGATGAGCCCCTCTACCAGAACCTCGTCCAGCAGGGGCAGCTCTTTGGCATGAGGTACGATGAACCGCTTCCGGTCGATGGGTACCTCGAAGACGGCCAAAATCTCCAAGTCGGGGGCATCAAGCTTTCGGTCATCCATACTCCCGGCCACAGTCCGGGAAGCGTGTGCCTGAGGCTCCATGAAGACAGCACGGCCGGCACGACGGAGACGCTTTTCTCGGGAGACACGCTCTTCCAGGGCAGCGTGGGCCGCACGGACCTCTGGGGGGCCGATCAAGAACAGATGTTCTCGAGCATCAAGGGGCGCATCCTGACGCTCGATGACGACACGATGGTTTGCCCCGGTCACGGACCCGATACCCGGGTCGGCCTCGAAAAGCGCAGCAACCCCTTCCTGGTCTGAGGCCTGACACGACAATGACTCTGGATTCACGTCTCAAGTTCGAAGTCGAGAAGCAGACCTACGATGCGAGCGGCACTCCGCGCGCTCGAGTGGGCAAGCTCACCCTTCCCGGATCGCTGGGCTACGAGCACGTGATCGAAACGCCAATCTTCATGCCAGTAGGCACGCAGGGCACGGTCAAGGCGATGAGTCCTTCGGATCTCGAAGGGATGAAGGCCCGGATCATCCTTGGAAATACTTACCACCTGTACCTTCGCCCGGGACACGATCGCGTGGAGCGGCTGGGAGAGCTGCACAAATTCATGAACTGGAAGGGCCCGATCCTGACCGACAGCGGGGGGTTCCAAGTATTCTCCCTGGCAGGTCTCAACCAGATCGACGACGAAGGGGTGACCTTTCAGTCGCACATCGACGGGAGCCGGCATCGCTTCACCCCCGAACTTTCGATGCAGATCCAGCGCGGACTCGGCAGCGACATCGTCATGGCATTTGACCAGTGTCCTCCATACCCGGCCACACCGGAGCAGGTGAGGCAGGCGATGGCCCGCACCGTTCGATGGGCGGAACGCGGGCTCAAAGTCCCGCTCAAGCCCCATCAGATGAGGTTTGGAATCGTGCAGGGCGGTCTCTACGAAGATCTCCGCGTGGAATCGGCCCGTGACATTTGCTCGATGCCCTTTGATGCGTTTGCGATCGGGGGGCTCTCGATCGGCGAGTCGCCCGATCTCATGCAGAAGATGACCCGCCACACGGCGCCGCTTCTTCCCGTTGACCGGCCGCGCTACCTGATGGGGGTGGGAAGGCCTGAAGACCTGGTTGAAGGGGTCCGCGCCGGCGTCGACATGTTTGACTGCGTCATGCCGACCCGAAATGCCCGAAATGGGCAGCTCTTTACCAGCCGGGGCAAGGTCAACATCAAGAACGCCCGCTACACCGATGATGCGGGACCCTTGGATCCGGAATGTCCGTGCGAGACCTGCACCCAGTACTCCAGGGCCTACCTGAGGCACCTCTTCGTGGCTGGAGAGGCGCTCTCAGCGCGGCTCAACACGCTTCATAACCTGACTTTTTATCTCCGCCTGATGGAGAAAATGCGTACTGCGATTCGGGAGAATCGGTTTGACGATTGGGTGGAATCTTTTTATACCCAATCAAATGCACAAAATTATCAATAAGTTGGCCTTCTTGGCTGGCGCCGCCCAGCTGCTTCTTTTGAGTGTTCAGTCCTTTGCCGAGGAAGCCGCAACTGCGCTTCCTGCAACGGGTGCTCCTGCCGCAGGTGCGGTTCCGGGTGCACGTCCCAGCATGATCGAAACGATCATGCCCTTCCTGCTCATGTTCGGCGTGATGTACTTTTTGATCCTCCGCCCGCAGCAGAAGAAGATGAAGGAACAGCAGGCGATGCTTTCCGCGCTGGTCGCAGGAGATGCCGTGATCACCACCTCGGGGATCCTGGGCACGGTCCGCGAGCTCAGTGACAAGGTGGTCGGTCTCGAGATCGCCAACAACGTCCAGATCAAGGTGCTTCGGAGCCAGATCTCCCAGAAGCTCAAGAACGGCGTCCAGGACATCGCCTAACGGCATCCGCTCAGGGGGAATTGGCTATGAATCGCAGCTGGTGGGGTAAGTTCTGGGTTCTGGTTTTCTGTACCGTGATGGCCGTCGTTTACATCGTGCCGACCGTCGCGCAGCTGGATCTCGAAAAGACCAAGTTCCCGTTCAAGCAGAAGATGAACCTGGGTCTCGATCTCCAGGGCGGCCTTTACATGGTGCTCGGTGTGGATTTCCAGAAGGTCTACAAGGACATCATCGATCGCCAGCTCTCGAGCCTCCAGGAGCGCGTCCGCGAGAAGCAGGTCCCCATCAGCTCGATCAAGAGCGTGAAGGAAGGGCTCGCCGCAGACGATCCGCACCTGGTCGTGGAGTTTGGTGCCGCCCAGCGCGACGCGCTCTATGAGCTGATCAAGAAGGAGTTCTGGACCCTGCGTCTGGTCGAGGAAAAGCCCGGACGCTTTGAGTTCGGCCTTTCGCGTGAGTATCGCGGCGAAGTCCGTGAGCGCACCCTTAGCCAGAGCATCGAAGTCATCCGCAACCGTATCGACGAGTTTGGCGTCGCCGAACCCGTGATCAACAGCCAGGGTGCCGACCGCGTGGTGGTCGAGCTTCCGGGCGTTAAGGAAGTGGATCGCGCCAAGGACCTGATCGGTCGCACGGCAAAGCTTGAGTTCCGCATTGTCAATGACAAGGCCAAGAGCCCGGCCGAGCTGGCTTCGTTGATCGAATCCATCGAGAAGGAAAAGGGCATCGCTTTCAAGGGTGGAACCCAGAAATTCTCGGAGTACGTCCGCCAGATCAACGAAGCGGCCAAGGGCAAGATCCCGGAAGGCAGTGAGATCGCGTTTGAGAGGCCCAAGTCCATCACCGGCGAGACCACGGCAGAGAGCAAGATTCCTTATCTCTTGTTCTCGAAGGTCGAAGTCACGGGCGATGACCTCCAGGACGCCCAGGTGCAGATGGACCAGGAGACCCAGCGTCCCAACGTCGGCTTCTCCCTCAATCCGCGGGGTGCCACGACCTTTGACAAGCTCACGGCCGACCATATTGGTGACCGCCTTGCGATCGTACTCGACAGCATCGTGCACTCCGCTCCGGTCATCCAGAGCCGCATTGGCGGCGGCAGGGGACAGATCACCCTCGGCGCCGGTGGCGGCGAGCAGCTCCTC
>CAZDSX010000033.1:5814-28685 GCA_964508305.1 uncultured Bacteriovorax sp. | reverse complement strand
GAGCGCCTCGTACATCGCTGTGCCGGCGGCCATGCGCATGACGCTGCCGGAAGCCAACCCCGGCCTCTACATCTCAACGGCGCTGGGTGTCACCTTCCCGTTCAACATCATCGTGGGCATTCCGCTGTACATGGCCCTCGTCAACAAACTTCTTCCCGCCGCCGGCTGACCGATGAAACGCGTGGACCTGATCCTGAGCGAGCGTGAGCAGAGGATCTTCGCCATCTCATCGCACAGCCCAGCCCTCCTCAGGATCGCAGATCGTGCTTACAAGCTCGAATCAGGTGTCCTCACATGAAACCCGAACCCAGGCTGCACCCTTACTCTTGGCCCGTCCAGCTCCGACGATCAAACGACTACCTGTCGCTGGACCCTCGTCATACGCCGCTTGCCATGGAAGTCGTGCGAACCCCCTCTCACCCGACATTCCGGACCACGACTGATTTTTCAGGCTGGGAGGCTGTCGGCTTGGCTGATTTCCAACTCCAGCATGACCACCCCATGGCACACCTCGGATCGGCGAGAGCCGTGCATTTTGCAGATTATTTCATCAAGGGTGTCGGGCTCACTCCGCTTTATCCATCCATGGCCCTCTCGTACTACCATGGCTCGGGTCACCTCCTCCCATCGGCTGCTGCGAGGGAGTACCTCATCACGGTATGGGCTCGATGTATCGGACTTGGAGCGCAGCTCGTGCCCTGCGAGGGACTGCTGGTGGCTCGGATGGGCGACGAGCTCTCCAAGATCAGCACCCTCATCTATCGGGGCGCCACGGAAGATGGAAACGGTGCAATGCCCAGCTGTGACCAGGCCCTGCGCGCGCTCTCCGTCAAGCCCGGGTCCTTCCTCAGACTCAGCAACCTCAAGTGGAGATTGCACGCGCGGATGGACCAGAGCTTTCTTCCGCTGGAGGGGATCCTGGCAGACTGGCACCAGGAGGCCTGCGGGCTCTCATCCCCCCTCCAGAACATCGACGACATCTCCCTGCTGCTCACTGAAATCGAAAAGGCCACATTGAGCGCATGCCTGAGGTTCTTTGAGTTCCAGAAAGAGGGAATCCTCTGGGGAAGCCTCAATAATAACTTCACGGCCGGGATCCGATTCCTGGATCTCGAGGTTCCACTGGTCACCGAGCCAGGAGTCATCCTCGATATTCGCCAACAGGACGAAGACCACGCTGGAACCCATTTCTTTCGCGTCGAGGTCTTTGGGATTCTCAGGCAGATCAGATCCTGGGTGCTGGAGCTCCTTGGCTGGTGCCGCACTCGTGCCATGTCGCTTGAGCAGTCCCAAGCCACTGGACTCCGCAAAGCCCGGGATCTCATGCTTGGCATCGCCGAGGAGCTGGACCGCGTTTTTCGGCAGGAGTCGCCCCTGTTCTCGGATCAGTACTGGATGGACACGGTGAGAGACTACTATACGGCCGTGCATGGAAATCGCCTGAAAGAAAAGATGGCCAAAGCCATCCAGGATGACCTTCACCTTCGGCTCCACGGAACGGCCGAGATCCGGTCGCATTCTGAATGCAGGTTCACCGAAACGAGCTACGCTCTCGAGCTGGGGCGAAACTCCAGGCTCAGCTATCCTGGATGGATCGATCCCGATCATGCGAGCCGGATCAAGGGCCCAAGGCACCAACTTTTCTCAGACATCATCGCAGAGCTGGAAGCACAGCAGGAACCCGAGGCGTTCCTTGAGAGCATCCGGAGGGGCGAGGCCCGGATCAAGGCCTGCTTCGGGCAGACGGGCACTTCCGTTTAGGAACGATCAGGCTTTTGCCAAATCACTCGCTGCCAGCCCTCGTGGCTGGTGGATTCGATCAGTTCAAAACCTGCCGCAGCATAGGCAGGAAGGATCTCCAGCGCCTGTTCGGCATCAAACCCTGCGGCGCAGATGCGCCCTCCCGGCGTGAGAAGGCCTGCGAACCGTGGAAGATAATGCATGAACAATACTCCGTACAGGTTGGCAAGGATGAGGTCGTAGCGCCTCCCCGCCCGAAGTCGCTCCATCCACCTGATCGATACGCGGGTTGCGGCTGCATTTTCGGTCGCTTCCTGCAGGGCCTGTCGAGAGATATCCATTCCATCCACCTGCACGAATCCAAGTTTTGCACAGGCAATCGCAAGGACTCCCGATCCGCAGCCGAGGTCGAGGATGCGTGCTCTCTTTGGATCCATCCCTTTGCAAAGATCCGGGATGGCCTGGAGTGCTGCAGCTGTCAGTGTATTCCCGCCTGATCCATAGGTCATGGTTGGCCGGATTCGGAGCACGCGCTCGGAAGACCGCGCACGAACCGTACGCTCGGGGGGAGCGATCACCCAACCCGGGGAGACCCTAAAAACCGGACAGATCGCCGACCAATCGGCTTCTCTCTTCTGGAGGATTCGCGCTTGCCGGGATTCCTCGACGCTCAGCTTTGACGAAGTCCTAGGCGCCATCCCGGTCCCTGTTCTTGAAAAGAATCCCATGATCCTCATCCACCCAGATCCTTCGAGCCGGATAAAGCCCGAGACCCAGCATCCAACGCGCAACCACTTCAGCCTGCTGACCGATCATTCCGCTCACGAAAAGTGAACCCGAACGAGAAAGACCCTTCGCGCAACGAACGAGCAGCGACTTGGATGGGTACATCGTCAAATCAAACAACACGAGATCGACCTCGCCCTCAAGAGAGGGCCTGGAGGCCGGAACACAGCGGGCATTCGACCCATTGCGAAGGAAGTTTCTATCCACCAATTTTGGATCGGGAGAGACAGCCTTGCAGGAGCCCGCCCCGAGACGCTCCGCGAGAATTGCAAAGAGTCCGCACGTGCCGGACAAGTCCCAGATCCGTGCCGACTCCAAACTGCCGGAGTCTGCGATGGCCTCAAGCGCTTGAATAAACCAGTGTTTGATGGACACATCCACCTGCCCACTCAGGTCCAGGACACCTGCCTCAAGGACCATGCAACCCTCGTTCACGGCAATCTTTCGGCTCGGATTGAAGTGAACCTTGATCTGTCCACCAAAGTCATAGAAGCGGTGTTCCAATGCCCAACTTTTCCTGGATTTGAAACGGGTGATGCCAGGTCTCGTCAGCGATGGCATGCCACTCCTAGAGCTGCGGTGGAAGCGGCTCGGGCTTGGAGAGCTGCGAGACGAGCTTGAGGAGCGCAAGACGATCAGCGCTGATCTTCCAGAACGGCTTTTGGGCGATCCAGCCAAAGAACTTGAGGTCCTGCTTGGGGATCTCCTGGTACTTGGCGATGTAGGTGAACACGGCTTCGACGATGAACTCGGGCTTGCCCTCGAGGTTCCCCACCTTGATGAGCATCTTCTTGAAAAGTGGATACGCAAGCAGCACTTCGTCCTTGTCGAGCACCCAGTTCTGGTCGCGGTCAAAGCGGTAAAACAGCGACTCAATGTAGTGATTCAGGCCTGCATAGCCCTGGATATCGAATGCGCCAACAGGCTGGGCGCTGTCGCCATAGCGACGACCGGCGACGGCCATGGCTTCCTGGACTTCTGCCTTCTTGCCGGCATCGATTCCCGCATAGAACTGCGACATGAGCGGCAGGTGGTCCCAGAGCTGGGCATGACGGCTGAAGTATGCGGGCTCAAAGCAGCTGATCGCCACAAACACGGTGCCAAACGGATCAGGTGAAACCGCCGGGCAGCCAGGCATGACTGAATCGGCGATGCGCTTGGAAAGGCCGCCGATGGATCCGGCAAAGAGGATGAACGAGGTCAGCTCCTCTTCGCTGATGCTGCCGTTCCCATCGCTCACCTGCATGAAAAGATCCATGTCGCGGAAGCGCTTGCCACCCACGTCCGGGCTCGTCGGATCGAGGAGCCTGAGCTCGGCTGCGATGGGGAGGAAGTCATCAAAGAAGGCACGGAGATCGTCCTCGGAAAGACCGGTGCCACTGGAGGAGTAGGTTCCACCCAGGCGCTTGGCCGCGATGTTCATCCAGTGGATCGAAGTGAGCTGGTCCTTGGAGTACTCGACAAAATCCCTGAAGACGATTTCCTTCTCCCCCTGCTCCAGCACGGGCTTGAAACGCTGGATCAGCGAAATGATCCTCTGCACGTCAGTCTTGGCCACAGGATCCAGGATCGTTGCCTCGTACGAGCGGGCAAAATCGATGAGCTCCTGCCAGGGAGCATGGTCACGACCGAGGCGCCTGAAGAGCGTATTGATGTGGCCTGCCCCCCGGCTCCAGTCATCGGCCAGCTTGATGACCGTATTCACGCCCACGGCATCGAGCGAGTCTGCAGCCTGGCTTCCAAGGATCTTGCGTGCGATCGGACGAAGCGTCTTCTTGAGCACGGCCCGGTCATAACTGATCCAGACAGAAGGGACGGCGTCGATCAAACGATCGATGCGGGCCAGCGGCCACTTCCCACCATGGTGGGACATGGAGCGCAGGATGGCCGCCTTGACGGAGGCCAAAAACTCAAAGAAGACTCCCCTTCGCTCATAGAAGGGCTTTTCTCCCGCAGCAACCGGGTCCATGGCCACCATGATGGGGCCTGCAAACCGGCCACCAAGGCGGGCAAACTCACGCCACGAATCAGGCTCGATCTCCGTCTCGCTTCCGCCCACGAGCAGGACCTTGGCAGCCATGATCGCACCCGGAAGCGCGGGATCCAGATCCACCCCGAAACGTCGAGCCTCGGAGATGAAGGCCTCGATCGAAGCCAGCGAGAAGGAAGCCTTGGCGGTCACGGGCAGGAGCTCGGCGAGCTTCTCGCCCGATGCCTGCGCAAATGCGAAGAATCGTGCCCACTCCGCATCGGAGGGTGACCCGTGGATCGACTTGAGCTCGGGCAGGAGGTCGAGCGAGATCTGCTTGATGGCAGAAAGATTGGAAAGGAAAGTCTGGAGCTCGACCGGGCTGATATGATCGGTACTCCCGCCCAGCAGCGCCGCCTTGAACTCAAATGCTGCCTTGATGAGGTCTTCGGAAACGGGCTGTGTTGTGAGCAGGAAACGCGAGACAAAAACCTGCATCTCCTCGATCGAGTAGCCTTCTGGGCTCGAGGGCTGGACGAACTTCTGGAAGAGTTCAATATTGCTGCTCACGCACTCCATCGAGCCCTTCCACTCGGTGGGCGGGATCGAACCGTCGGTGTACTGCTTGAGCTTCTCGGCAAAGCCGTTGAGGCAGCCCATCTGGTCGGACTGATAGGCGAGGTTCCTGAGGGCTGCAGCCTTTTGGCCAAAAACACCACAGCCCGACAGGGCCGAGGCAATAATGCTGAGCAGCACGATTGCGTTAGAACGCATAGCTCACCATCCCCTGCAGGCGTCCATTGTCCTGGTAGGCTGCCAGGAATCCCTGGCTCGAGCCGATCTGGAAGAAGTCCGCTCCCATCCCAAGAGACCACGCCTCGAAGCGGTGGCCGCTTCCCATCTGGTAGCGGGCCTGGGCCGAGATCCAGCCCGAGGCCTGCTCATAATCACGGACCCACGAAGCCCGCGTCGAAAGACGCGAGTTGGCCTGCCAATCGAGCGAGAACTGGGTGGCGCGTTTGAAGCGATAGCGACTCGGAAGCGCGATCTGCACACTTCCAGCGACGGGGGCGGGCAGATCCTCAAGGATCGAGAGCAGGCTTGCCGAGAGCTGGAGGCGGCCCGTGAGCCGGATATCCGTACCCATCGATCCGATGGTGGCCGGTCCGACGGGCGCCGTGCTTCGTCCCGAAGGGGTGGGTGCGAGGATGGGGGTTTCGCGGGTCACCGAGCCCCAAAGCTTGAGGTCTTCATGGATCATCCCGCCTTCGATGGTCATCAGATCGTGGCTCAGGATGCGCGGGTAAAGCTCGGCCCTGATCACTGGCTGCGGCAGGATGTTCAGCGATGCTTCGGCCGTGAGGTCGGCGGCATTCATCGGCTTGGTGCCCATGGAGAACGAAGCCCAGGGGCCGCGACCCGCCTCACCCACTCGAACCTGGGCAAGCAGGCTCGAATGAACGGTCAGCTCGCGGAGGGTCGGCATGTTCAGCGAGTAATACAAAGGAACATTCTGGTTCATCATGCTGACGCTCTCGAGTGGAACGGCGGCATCGGGATTGCTGTAGTAAAGCTTTCCGTCCACGATCTTGAGCGGAGAGCCGCGCTCCGGAATGTGGAAATTCGATCCCATCACACGGATGGAGATCATGCGGGACTGGTACTCGTAGGTCAGGCCCGTGAGGCCCACGGCCTGAGGACGAAGCGGATTCCAGACAAAGCGGGAGTTCCAGTTGCCAAGGCCCCAATGATCATCCCCCACGCTCCAATCAAACTTGCGGCGACCGAGGGTAAACCGGTGGAGCGTCGAGAATCCGGAGTTGGTGGAAAAGTACGCTTCGGTCGCCTCAGGGGTGATCGAGCTGCGGTCATTCAGGAAGGCATTGGCCTGCACTTGCGCGACTGCATCGATTGCAGACCACTGGCTCTTGAAAACAGAGCGGCCCTGGATGCTGGCCCCATTGGTGGCACGATCCGGGGACTGCTTGAAA
The DNA here is from genome assembly GCA_964508305.1 of uncultured Bacteriovorax sp. Lineage (GTDB taxonomy): Bacteria > Bdellovibrionota > UBA1018 > UBA1018 > UBA1018 > CAIOHW01. The sequence continues at coordinate 22,199 of CAZDSX010000033.1, read as the reverse complement.
AAGGAAGTGGAAGAAAGGTCGATGGCGCTTGATGCCCCATCAGCGCACCAGGCGTTTGCGCCGGTCGCGAGTACAGCTGCCATGCTGAGATAAACCCATTCCGTGGTCTTCACTCATGAGACGTTTCGACCGCCCGGGGGCTCGGTTTTAATAGTATCTTTTGACGTTGCAGCACGGTCGGCTGCTCTGGAAAAAGCTGATTGATTTCGGGCCCGGCAAAAGCTGCCCGATGCAGGACTTGCCCACTCTTTGCACCTCTTTGAAGGCATGGCGCACTCTCGAGAGTGGGAGGGCAAAGTTGCCCTGGTAACAGGAGCAGCTTCCGGGATCGGCAGGTCGACGGCGCAGGCCTTCGCACAGGTCGGAGCAACGGTGGTTCTCGCCGATTTGCAACTGCAGGCGGGTGAGTCACTGGCCCGAGAACTCTCAGCCCGGGGGTGCGCCACCACTTTTGTCCCCTGCGATGTCTCGAGCCCGACGGATGTCCACCGCCTGATGGACCGCATCCGTACCCTCCACGGACAGCTGCACTACGCATTCAACAACGCCGGCATCGAGGGCACGCCGGCCAACACCGAGCATTGTACGGTCGAGAACTGGGACCGGACGATCGACATCAATCTCAAGGGAGTATGGCTCTGCATGAGGGAGGAGATTCCCCTCCTCCGTGAGACGGGCGGCGGAGCAATCGTCAACTGCTCCTCCATCGCAGGCCAGGTGGGGTTCGAATCCATGCCTGCCTATGTCGCCTCCAAGCACGGCGTGATCGGCCTCACCCGAGTGGCGGCCCTCGAACTTGCCACTTCCGGAATCCGGGTCAATGCGATCTGCCCCGGAGTGATCGACACTCCCATGATCGAGCGCTTCACGGGCGGAAGCTCGGCTGCCTACTCAAGCCTCGTATCCGGGGAACCCATGCACCGGGCAGGCAGGCCAACGGAGATCGCAGCAAGCGTCCTTTATCTGTGCTCGGAAGCCGCCTCTTTCGTTACCGGCCACGCGCTGGTGGTTGACGGCGGCTGGCTTGCCCGCTGAGGGCGTGCTATCCCCACAACATGCTCAATACCATTGCCAGCAGCTTTGGGCTCGTTGCTGCGAGCGAAATGGGTGACAAGACCCAGCTCCTCGCCTTCTCCCTTGCAGCCAGATTCAAAAAGCCCGTCCCCATCCTTGCGGGTATCCTTGCGGCCACGCTCCTCAATCACGGTCTTTCGGCAGCCCTGGGCAACTGGGTGGCATCCCAGATCGATCCCCAATATTTGAAGTGGAGCCTGTCAGCTCTTTTTTTTGGCTTTGCCCTCTGGACCCTCAAGCCCGACACACTCGACGAAGACGAAGCATCCACCACTTCAAGCCGAGGAGCCTTCCTGACCACACTGGTGGTTTTCTTCCTCGCCGAGATGGGCGACAAGACCCAGCTTGCAACGGTGGCCTTGGGCGCACGCTTTCCATCGGTGATGGAGGTGACGCTCGGGACGACCCTGGGCATGATGGCTGCCGACGGGATCGCCGTGTTTGCAGGACACCGCTTTGCCGACCGGCTCCCCATGGACTGGATCAGGCGCGGAGCGGCTTTGCTGTTTGCAGCTTTTGGCGCTGCCGTGCTGTTCAGCTAGACTTCCCAGCTAGACTGGGTGGACGACCTTCTCAATCGGGATGCGGAACTGTGGACCCCAGGTCCCCCGCTCCCCTTCGACACCCACGGCAATCACCATCACCACGCGAGCAGAGGAGCCCAAGCCGAGCAGGCTTTTGACTCGCCATTCGTCAAAGCCTTCCATCATGCAGGTCGCATAGCCCTGGGCTGCACACGCGAGCACGAAATTCTCGGACGCCAGGGCAGCCGACTTGATGGAGATCTCTTGAAGATCACGCCGGGTATGAGGCCCGCGGGTCATCGGACGAAACAGTCCCGGGATGGTCATCATGAGCCACTTGATGGGCGCCATCAGATTGAAGACTCCCCAGCGGTAAGTCGCAGGAATGAGCTTTTGGTAATAAAAAATCACCGGCTTGGGTGCATTGACTGATTCGACAAACCGGATCATCTCCGGATTGGAGCGACGCCAGAGCTTTGGGTCGGCCGTCACCACAACAAGCTCGGCCGCAGTGCGGGCAGCTGACTGACTGAGGCAATACTCGACGAGCCGGGCCTTTTTTTCTGGAGATTTGACCCAGTAAAAGTCCCAAGTCTGCATGTTCGAGGAATTGGGAGCCAGGACGGCCGCTTCAAGTGCCTTTTGGATGACTTGGGCAGGCACTGGCTCGGGCTTGAACTTGCGGATGCTTCGGCGGGCACGGACGGCTTCAAAAAATTCCATGCCCCGGTCATATCAGGCCGCACGCTCCCGCTTCAAGTCCGGCTCGACGGGTTCGCAATACAGTGCCAGCTCGGGCGGCAGCTGGTGCCTGACCCGGGACAGCTCCTGGTCGTCGACCCCGAGTGCCCAGCACCTCGAGAGGGCAAGCAGGGCCTCGCGGGTCCTCTGCTCAGGCCACCCCCACTCGCGGGACACCTGCCCGATGAGGCGGGCCTCGGTGTTCCTTCGATCGGGGCCAAATGGCAGGTTGAGCATCCGCTCATGGACCCCGGGAGGGAGCTGCGAGATCAGGTGCATCGCTCCCGTATGATGGAGCCTGCCCACCAGTGTTTCCCAAAGTTCCGTGAGTCCCGTGATGGCTTGTGCGCGGGGCAGCCCCAGATGGTCGATCCGGGCTTTTTCGAAGACCTGGTCATAGAACTTGGAGAGCGCTTCGGTCTCAGTCACGGCGCGACCCTTGCGATCGATCACATGCATCACACGACCCCGCTCATGGGCGAACTCTCCCATGCGCCTGAGCACCTGCGCCTGGACAATCCGGGTCATCCGGTACTCGTCGATCTTCTGGGCGGCGATCAGGTCATCGAGGGTCAGCATTCCGTAGGCGCGCATCCGCCCTTTTCCGGCGGGCTGCAGGACCGGGATGCGGCGGATGCCGTTGGCCTCCATCTGCCAGACCACTTCATCGAGCGTGGCAGTGGGCTCCACAAAAATCGGCTGGGGTGTCATTACCCGGATCAGGGGATCGGTGGCCTTGAGCCCCTCCCCGTAGCCGCGGCACGCAAGGTCGCGATCAGTGACCACCCCCACGATATATCCCTCGTGGTCGCTCACGAGCACGCACCCAATCGACTTTTCGCGCAAGGCGAGAGCCGCCTCTGAAAGCGGTGAATCAGTGTGCAGCACCGTCACCCGACGATGGATGAAGGGCTCAAGCGAAGAGGGCGACGGGGAGAGGACGGGCAGACGACTGGAATCAGTTTTGGATTGGGGCATGGGCATCACCCAAGCAATCGAGATGCCTGAGATTTCCACTCACGGTTGCCGCATTGCATGCCGAAGAGTTGACCAGAGCAAACGCCTCAGATGCACCTTCCCGAACTGATCCGAGACCTGGCCATCATCCTCGCCATCGCAGGCGCGGTGTCGCTCGTCTTCCATCGGATCCGCCAGCCGGTCGTGCTGGGATACATTTGCGCGGGCCTGGCCGCCAACCTCACCTCCGGCCCATTCAGCCCCGACCTCAGGACGCTCGCCGAGCTCGGGGTGATCTTCCTCATGTTCAGCCTGGGTCTCGAGTTCAGCTTCCGGAAGGTCGCCCGACTCGGACCGTCGGTTGCCTTCATTGCACTCTTTGAAGTCGGAGCCCTTTTTGGAGCCGGTTACGCGCTGGCGCGTGGACTAGGCTGGTCCACCCAGCACTCGCTCTTCATCGGGGCAATGGCGTCGATCTCCTCCACCACGATCATCGTCAAAGCACTCGATGAGTTGGGGCTCAAGACCCGTCGTTTTGCCCAACTCGTTCTCGGTGTGCTTGTTTTCGAAGATCTGATCGCAATCCTCATCATGATCGTGCTTGGGGGCGTAGGCGTTCACTCCGTGCAGACCCCCGGCGTGGGCGGCTTGGGCTCCTCGCTCGGGACCTTGATCCTTTTTGTGGGCGGATGGCTGCTGGTCGGGACCTTTGTGCTCCCCCACCTCCTGAGGCGTGTGGGTCACACGCAGTCCGAAGAGATGCTCATGGTCGTGTCCGTCGCCCTTTGCCTGAGCCTGTGCGTGGCGGCAGCTCGCCTGGGCTATTCGCCCGGACTGGGAGCCTTCATCATGGGCTCCATCCTTGCCGAAAGCGCAGAATCCCACCGGATCGAAAAACTCGTCCATCCGCTCCGGGACCTCTTTGTCGCCATCTTTTTCGTTTCAGTGGGAATGCTCATCGATCCGCGCGCCATCTGGGAGAACCGCGGACTCGTGCTGCTCTTGAGCCTGTTCGTGATCCTGGCCAAGTCAGTGCTGGTCACCCTGGGATCCATCCTCTCCGGACGATCGCTCAAGACTTCCATCCTCGTGGGCGGAAGCTTTGGACAAATCGGCGAATTCTCATTCATCATCGCAGGACTCGGAGTGGCAAACGGCTCGCTCGACCCCGTACTCCACCCGGTGATCGTCGCCGTCTCGGTCCTCACCACGCTGGCCACTCCCTACAGCATCCGACTTGCGCCATGGATGTCGGATCTTGCCGAAAGGCGGGGCCCGCGCGGACTGCTTAACCTGATCGAATTTTACTCGACCTGGAGCGAACTCCGACAAGCGAGGCGCGAGCACGATCCGGCGCTGCGTGCGACCCTGGCACGCTGGGCGATCTCGGGTTTCGTGGTCACTCTGGTCAGCAGGCTTGCCATTCGATTTGCGACGCCCGAGATGGGGATCGGTGCCGCACTCCTCATGCTCCCGTTCCTCTGGGCATTCCTGCGGGGAATCCGCTTTACGACGGGAGAACCCACGCTTCGGAGACGCGTGATCACGACCGCCAGCCGCGCTCTGGCGCTCCTGATCTGCGGGCTCCTGGCCTGGCCGTTCTTCAGGGGAACCCCCATCGCCTGGGCCGTGGCGCTTGCGTCGTTTGTCCTGCTTGCACAGTTTGTCGGCCAGCTGGGCACTGCCTTCAGATGGTTCGAATCCACATTCGTGCAGACGCTCAAGTCAGGAAAAACCAAGTCGAGCCGAAAAAAGCCCCTCGCCCGGCAGCTTGCTCCCTGGGAAGGCCAGCTCGTGCGGCTCAAGATCCACGCCGACTCGGAAGTCTCCGGAAAGACCATACAAGAGGCGGCACTCCGAAACCGATTCAACCTCAATATCGTCGCCATCCAGCGCGGTTCCCGCCTCATCGTGGCACCTCCACCATCGCAGCAGCTCTTTCCGAAGGACGAGATCCTTGTGCTGGGCGAAGAGGAGGCCGTCGAACGAGCGCGCACGGTCATCGAATTGGGCACCACGGATACGGCCGAGAGCCACGCAATCGAGAGCTATGAGCTTCGCGCCATCAGCGTAAGCGAACACTCCCCTTGCGCGCACAAGAGCATCCGCGAAAGCGGAGTTCGCGATCGCTATCAGGCGCTGGTCGTGGGGCTTGAGCGAGAAGGAAGGCGCCTGATGAACCCCGACTCCGAGCTCAAGATCGAGCCTGGCGACACTCTCTGGGTCGTTGGCGAAACGCGCAAGATCGTGGAGCTCATTGCCGAAGTGCAAGAAAATGGCTCCGGTCAGGCCTGACACATCTCGCCTGGACTCGAGCTTTTTCGATACACTGGGAGGTTGAATGGGGTCCACTCGACTGAATCTTCCGGCTTTCGTCCTTCCGCTGCTTCCGCTGGCTGCGCCCATGCAGCAGCTGGATCAGGCGCTTCAACTGCTGCAGCCCCCTGCGCAGTCCTGCTCCCTGGAGGGAGCCCCGTCCCCGCCTTCTTGGCTGTCGCTTCGCGAATGCCAGCGAAGCCTCGCTGTGACGATGGATGGTCGGCAGATCCCCTACGGATGGTCGCAGCCGGGAGACCAGGGCATTCTTTTCATCAATTGCGATGACAACTACGCGCTCGGGCAGGACCACTATGTGTACACCCCTTCGGGCGTGTACCACTTCCTGCTCAAGACCCACCGCGACTACAAGGGTGGCATGGAACCCACTCAGTTCAGGCTCAGGATCGGGGATCAGTCCTATTATTTTGTGGGCAACATCGCCGGAGCGATGGGCGTACTTTACGACGCCAGCGGCAAGGCGCTGGATCAAAACCAGTACGACCCGGCAGACCTGACCTACAACGCCACGAAAAAGAAACCGGTGCTCGACTTCTACCACAAGGTCCTGACCGGAAGCTCAGCCCCCGGATCCGCAGTGATTGCGCGCGTTCCGGATCCGGAACGATTGGAAAAAGCCGAGCGATGCATCCGGAGGGAAGTCTCCAAGCGCGGGGCCGACCTTGCCGATACCTTCAAGGTCCGCTTCGCCGCCTGGAAGACGACCGAAGCCACCCGGAAGGAAAAGCTAGCCTTTCTGGAAAACGTGCTTCGACATCCGGCTTGCAGCGCAGATCCTGAAATCTCAAAAGAGTTCGAAGCAATCCTCAGGGATGCTCGCGGAACAACGGATCCCTCCGCGCAATCACCTGCGCAAACAGGCAGGCAATGAGCGCCCACGGCCCGTAGCCCGGGCCGAAGAGCTCCATGGCCATCACGGTACAAGCCATCGGCGTGCGCGAAACTCCCGCAAAGCCCGAAGCAAATCCCAGCACGGCCAAAAAGCCGGTGCCTCCCGGCAGCCACACCGAGAGCGCGCTCGCGCCCGCAGTTCCCATGAAGACCAGCGGTACGAACTCTCCGCCCTTGAAGCCGGATCCCAGCGTGAGCGCCGTGAGCGCCAACTTGAGGAGTGGATCCCAGGCGCGCGCAGGCGAAGTGAGTGCTGACTGGATCGCCTCGATTCCGAGGCCGGAGTAAAGCTTCATTCCAGGAACTGCACCGGCACCAGCGACCAGAACTCCCCCAAGCAGGCCACGCAGGGGCGCTCCCAGTCCCAGTCGGGAGTAAACCCCCTCTACTTTGTGGGTGAGTCGTACGAACGCGACTCCCAGCACACCCGACACTGCTCCGATGGCCAGGGCCGCGAGCGCAAACTTCCAGATCCATCCTTCGTGCAGCTCAGGAAGGGTCGAAACCCTGAAAATCGAGTGGGGTGCCCGAAGCAGATGGGCAACCCAGCAACCGACGAACGAGGCCACCGCCGCATCTATCGCAGTCGCCAGAAGCGTGGGCATCCTGGCCGGCACCCACTTGCCGGCCCAAGACCTCGAGGAAACCTCGAGCCCGAAAACAGCTCCCGCCCACGGGGCACCCAGCGCCGAACCAAAACCTCCCGCCATGGCTGCAATCAGGAGACGACGCCTGCGCTGACCGTCCATCTTGAAGAACGAAGTGAGCGAATCCGAAAGTCCAGCCGCCATCTGCACGGCGGCACCCTCACGGCCTGCCGAACCTCCCCCCAGATGGGTCAACACCGAGGCGGCAAAAACAAGTGGAGCCATCCGTGCGGGAAGTGGCTCGCGCGGCTGGTTCACCTCGGCAAGAATGCGCGAGGTGCCGCCCTCCGAACCTGCGCCATGGCGCGAATAGAACCAGCCGATCCAAAAACCAAAAACCGGGAGGCTTGCCCAGAGCCAGGGAAGCTGGCCACGGAGTCTCGGGATCGCGTCCAGCGCATGCAAGAACGCCGCAGACGAAAGTCCCGAAAGAATGCCGACGAGGATGCTGAGAAAGATTTGAAGTGGTGGCTCTGCTCGGGGTCGAACCGAGATGCCCGTGAGGACACACGATTTTGAGTCGTGCGCGTCTGCCAATTCCGCCACAGAGCCACTCCAGTGATAGGGACTGTTATCGACTAACTTAGCGGGCCGGGCCTTTCCAGTCCCAACTCGTGATCTTGAACGCTCCATCCGTGCCGAGCTCCGCCTGAGCCCCGATGGGGAGTGCGAACTGCTCAGGCCCATGGCCCACGGGGAGGCCCCAGGCCAAAGGGATGCCAAACTCATGAGAGATGGGTTCAAGAATCTTCTTTAAGCCTTCGATTTGATTATACTTCTTGCGAAGCGGAACCACCCACTTGGCGGGTGGCTTACGGATCTGCTCGGGCCGGAACTTGGCCGGAAGCTTTCCGATCACCGAGGGCACCGCATCCTCACAATGGAGGAAATTCCCCAGCACGATCGCTTTCACGCCATCGAGCCCCCCGGCATCAGCCAGGTGCCTGAATGAGCGATCGAGCCTGAGCAGGGTCTCGGTCACATCCTCCAAAAACAGGATCGAGGGACTCGCAAGCCGGGGATGCCGGGGTGTGCCCAGCATCGTGTTCCAGACCGTCAGGTTCCCTCCGACCACCGTGCCGCGAATCGGCGAAGCGGGCTTTGCTCCCCAGAGCTTGAGCTTCTTGAATGAACCCCACGGCTTTGCGGGGTGGATGCCCTGGGCCCACGACAGGGTCGCGGCCTTTTGATCGGGCGCGAGCAGGTAAAAGCTCCTGAGCCCCGGCATGGCCGAGTGAAGCGCCGTGAATCCCCAGCGCGTCCGGGCAAACTCCAACAGCGAGGTCGCATCCGATGAACCAATGATGAGCTTGGAGCACGAGGGAGTCCCCTTCTCCGCAAAGGCTGCGTCCAGGTATCGAAGGAGTTGGTTGGATCCATAACCGCCGCGCGCACACCAGATGATGTCGCAATCCTCCGAGTAGGCGGCGGCAATCAGTGCAGCTGCACGATCGGAGTGCGAGCCGGCAAAGAACAGATCCTTCTTTTTGACCTGGGGGTCGACTTTGACGTCGAATCCAGCCGCCTTGAGCTCCGCCACTCCAAGCGAGAGTTCGGCCATGGGAACAACCGACGACGGGGCTACGATCTTAACCACTGGCTTCACGACTGAACCCCCGATTCCCTCACGAGCTTGAGCAGGTAATTGACGGAGTCTCCCGTCCTCGATGAAACCCAGACTGCAGTTGCGGGATCCAGTCCCATCTCCTCGAGTGCTGCCGAGGCCTCCCGCTTGCGCTCGGCGCGTTCCTTCTGCGTTTTGACGGCATCCCACTTGGTGAAGACGACCTGCACGTTCATCCCTGCATCCACCAGGAAGCGGCAAGCCTCACGGTCCAGGTCCGAGGGACCATTGCGGGCATCCACGAGCAGCAGGGCAAGGACCAGGTTCTCGTCGGCTTCGAGGTAGGCATTGATGAGCTTTGCCCATTTTTCGCGCTCGGCCTGCGAGACCCGGGCAAACCCATATCCAGGGAGGTCGGCAATGATCTTGGAGCCTTCCTTCCAGGAGTAAAAATGGATCAATCGGGTCTTGCCCGGCTCGGCGCTCACTTGCGCAAGCCTCGCACCCAGGATGGCGTTGATCAGTGAACTCTTGCCGACGTTGGATCTTCCCACCATGGCGACGCGCGGTTCGCGCTTTCCCTTGAGGAACTCACCGTTCAAAAGCGGCTTCAGCTGTGAGGGCTCCCCCACTGTTGCGATCCATTCTCCGGCCATGGAGTCCCAGTCTAGCACCTCGGGCACGACCCTTGCCAGTGGCGGTTCCCAAACCCGGCACGACAACCCCTTAGGAGAGACACCATGAACAAGCTCGCACTCGCCATCCAAGACCCAGGCGGACACATTCGACAGATTCCGCTCCGCTCCCAAACACAGGAAAACCTCTGGCTCGGAAGGGATCCTGAGGCGCCCGCCCCGCTTCGGGACCCCAGGCTTCCTCCTCGCGCAGGTGAGCTCGTGTGGCTGGATGAGTCCCAGCTCTGGCTGCGGGCCGAAAAGGAGGCCCCCTCGTTCACGCTGGGATCCCTGGAATCCCGGGAGGCCCGGCTCCTCGAAGGCGTGGGAGTCCGCTGGGGCGATACCGAAATTCGATTGGTCCAGTCCCGAACCGAAAAACACCTGCTCCCCGAATTTCCCGGCGGCTGCAAACCCTGGCTGACCCGATCGGTCAGTGGCCGCACCCTGCTCTGGAACTCCCGCAAGGCTGCGCGCACCCCGCTTTCAATCTTCATCCATGGCGAAACCGGCACCGGAAAGGAAGTGATCGCAAGCCTGCTCCACGCCTGGAGCGACCGCGCATCAGGACCTTTTGTTCCGATCAACTGCGCGGCGCTGAGCCTTTCACTGGTCGAAAGCGAGCTCTTTGGCCACGTCAAGGGAGCCTACACGGGAGCCCACCAGCAGCGCCCGGGAGCCCTGCTCCAGGCCCACAATGGAACCCTCTTCCTCGATGAGATCGGCGATCTTCCGATGGACATCCAAGTCAAGCTGCTCCGATTCCTCGAAAATGGCGAAATCCGCCCCGTGGGAAGCGACACCACTTCGCGAGCTTCGGTGAGGGTGATCTGCGCGACCCACAAGCCGCTCCTGCAGCTCGTGGAGTCAGGACAGTTCCGTCGAGATCTTTACTACCGCCTGGCCTCGGTGACGCTCACGATCCCTGCGCTCCGCGATCGGCTCGAGGACATCGAATTCCTTGCCCACTCCTACGCCCACGAATTCGGAAAAACGCTCTCACCCGGAGCGATCATTCGACTCAAGGCCTACGAGTGGCCCGGCAATGTCCGCGAACTCAGGCACACCGTCGAACGTGCATGCGCGATGGTGGGCGAATTCTCGCAAGTCATCGGTGAGGAAAACTTCGACTTCCTGATTGATCCAGCTGGAAAGCCTGCACTGGGCGCCTGCTCCACGGCCCCAGCCATCTTGAACCTCTATGAGATGGAAAGGCATCTCCTGCTCAAGTCTCTCAGGGTCACCCACGGCAATCGAACCGAGGCGGCAAAGCTGCTCGGCGTCGCGCGAAGCACCCTCTTTGAGATGCTCAAGCGGCATCGAGTGGAAGGACCAAGGACTATGGGAGCAGGAATCGGCTGAAGTAGATGCCTTTGACCTTGCCGGAGGGAAGCCACTGGTCCAGGCGGTCACGAATCCGCTCACGGACCCGTGCCTTCCCTTCGGGGGTCAGAAGATCCTCGCGCGTGAAGCCAGTCAGCGTGGCTGCAGCTCCAAGGACCTCGCTTCGGACCGGGCTCTTGTTGGCCGCCACCCAGCGCCCCGTCTCAGCCGAGTCAAACTCCACTGCAACGTCGAGCTCGAGCTTCACTTCCTTCTGGCCGTTGCCCAGCCCCACGAGCGTGACCTCGAAGTCACCCAAGGCAACCGTCGCATCGCGGATCTCGGCCAGCGCGGCCTTTTGCTTGGCGAGGTCCTCGAGCTTATTGAAAGTGCACTTGAGTTCCTTGCAGTCATCCGCACCCTGGGCGTGGCGCCTGGCCTTTTCCGCGGCGACCCGGGCGAATCGAATATAGCGCGCCGTTCCAACCCCGATCACACCCAGGCTGCCCAATAGACCCACCACCAGAAGGATGGCCATTCGTCGGCGGGGAGCGGGACCCACGATCAGAGCCGTCTTGAACTCCAGCAGGGCCATCTTGAGAGCCGAGGGCTGGCTCGGTTTTTCGACCTTGGCTTCGGCGGCTGGTGCAGCAGCCGGTGCGTCATGCGCGGAGTGGCTCATGGCCTTATTTTAACCTCAAATTGCAAAAATTTCCCAAGGACTTCCCGCCTTTAACTCGATCCCGGGCCGTGTTAGCCTCGGTGCACCGATGGACGCCTTTTTTGAGTTTGAGAAGCCGATCGTCAACCTTGAGAAGAAGCTCCAGGACCTCCGCGAGCTCTCCAGGCAGGAAGGGGTCGACTTCAGCCATGAGATCGAGATCCTCGAAAAAAAGGTCAGCCAGCTCATCGACCAAACCTACGCCAAGCTCACCCCCTGGCAGCGCGTCCAGCTCTCGCGACATCCCAACCGTCCCTACACGCGCGATTATATCGACGCGCTTTTTCCAGACTTCATGGAACTGCAAGGTGACCGCGCCTTTGGAGATGACCAGGCCATCCTCGGGGGGGTGGCCACGTGGAAAGGCCGCCCGATCCTGATCCTCGGCCACCAGAAGGGCCGCTCCACCAAGCAAAAGATGGAGCGCAACTTCGGGATGGCCCGCCCGGAAGGATACCGCAAGGCCATGCGCCTGATGGAGCTTGCCGAACGTTCCCGCATGCCGATCCTGACCCTGATCGATACACCGGGAGCTTACCCTGGCCTCGACGCCGAGGAGCGCGGGCAGTCCCAGGCCATCGCCGAAAGCATCCGGCTCATGTTCGGACTCACCGTTCCCGTGGTGTCACTCGTGATTGGCGAGGGCGGCTCGGGCGGCGCATTGGCCATCGGCATCGCCAATCGTGTGCTCATGCAGGAATACGGCGTCTATTCGGTGATCTCGCCCGAAAGCTGCGCTTCAATCCTCTGGAGCGACTCCACGCTGGCTGAACGGGCCGCCGAAAAACTCAAGATGACTCCCCCCGACCTGCTCAAGCTCGGCGTGATCGATGGAGTGATCGCAGAACCCAAGGGCGGAGCGCATCGGGACTGGAACGTCACCTTTGAGAACGTTCGCAAGGCGCTCGACGAGAACTTCGGATCCCTGCTCAAGACCCTCGAAAAACACCCTGAAAAGCTCATGGACGAACGTCTCGAGAAGTTCCGCCACATGGGGGATCTTGCCATCGGCCAGGCCGACGGCGCGCCAGCAGCCGCCAAGGCCCCTTCCAAGACAAAGGCCAAGTCGAAGTGAGCGCAGCCGTGCAATCACGAGTCTATTCGATGACCGGTTACGGAACCGCCGAGGCCCAGCTCCTGGGCCAGAAGCACCGTCTCGAGATCAAGTCGGTGAACCACCGATTTCTTGACCTCAAGGTCCGCCTGCCGCGCGAACTCCAGGCCTTTGACTCACTGGTCAAGGCCACCGTGCAGGGCCGCTTTTCGCGGGGTGCGATCGAACTCAAGCTCGAACGCCCCGCACAGGACGGAGCCTCGGGTGCAGGACGGATCCAGGTCAACCTTCCGCGTGCGCGCGAGGCACTCGAGGCGCTCGAGCTCCTGCGCTCCAACCTCAAGATCGGCGAACCCGTCACCCTCCGGGACGTCTCGCAGTTCCCCGACGTGATCTCGCTGCAGGAAGGACTTGCCGTCCCTAGCCAGGATGACGTCGAAAAGTTCCAGCAGTTCTGGAAGGGCCAGTTTGAGCCGCTGGTGGAACAGGCCGTCGCCCATCTCTCTGCAATGAGGGCCCACGAAGGTGCTGCGCTTGCCGCAATCCTCCTGCAGGGAATGACCGAGATCGAAACGCAGATCCTCGACATCCAGGCCCGCCGAACCCGGAGCGAGAACGAGATGCGCGCGCGCATCGAGGAGAAGATCAAGCGCGTGTTCGAGGCCCATCCCCTTGCCACCGCCAACGTCCAGGCCGTGCTCGAGTCACGGATCTCGCAGGAGCTGGCGCTGGTCCTGGACCGCACCGACATCCAGGAAGAGCTCCACCGCTTCCAGGGCCACATCCAGCACTTCCGCAAGACCCTTGCTGAAGGCCAGCAGCTTGGACGCAAGCTAGAATTCATCCTCCAGGAGCTGGGCCGTGAGATCAATACTCTGGGCAACAAGGCACAGGACCTGGGCATCAGCGAACAGGTCGTGGCCGTAAAAGTGAAGCTCGAGCAGCTCAGGGAACAGGTCCTCAACCTAGAATAATCGACATGGCGAACCTCTCCCACCCAGCCACTCCCCGTCTCATCGTGATCTCGGCACCTTCGGGCGCCGGAAAGACCACGCTTTGCGCAAGGCTGCTGGCGGACTTCAGCTCGCTCAAGCTCTCGATCTCGACGACCACGCGCGCGCCACGCGGCCAGGAGCAGGACGGACGCGAGTATTACTTCGTCGACAGGGGCACTTTCGAGCGCGAGATCCGGGAAGGCCACTTTGCCGAGTGGGCCCAGGTCCACGGCAACTACTACGGCACCTCCAAGAGGATCCTCGACGGTTTCCTTTCCATGGGCTTCTCCGCGTTGCTGGACATCGATGTCCAGGGTGCCGACAGCCTCAAGAAGTCCTATGGCGCCCGCTGCTCGACCATCTTCATCGCGCCCCCCAGCATTGAAATCCTTGAGGCGAGGCTGCGTGCCCGCGGGACCGACTCCGAGGAGAGCATCCAGCGCCGCATGAAGAACTCGCGCGAGGAGATGGCGCGTGCCTCCGAGTTCGACCACCAGCTCACCAACGATGACCTGGATGGAACCTACCTTCGCCTCAACCGCCTGGTCGCAGGCCTTATTGGAGCACCCTGACCATGGCAAAGAGAGCCGAAGCCACGATCGATACGATCTGCAACACGATCCAGAGCTACTACCCTGACGCCAAGCTCGATATCGTGCGCAAAGCCTATGAGTTTGCGGATGCGGCGCACAAGCCGCAAAAGCGTTCGAGCGGCGATCCCTACATCATCCACCCCACCGAAGTCGCCCAGACACTCGCCGAGCTCAAGCTCGACATCCCGAGCATCATCACGGGCCTCCTCCATGACACCGTCGAGGACACCCCTGCCACCCTCGAGGAGGTCGAAAAGCTGTTTGGCAAGGATGTCGCCGAACTCGTCGATGGAGTGACCAAGCTCAACAAGATCACCTTCAAGACCAGCGAGGAAAAGCAGGCCGAGAACTTCCGCAAGATGGTGCTGGCGATGTCCAAGGACATCCGTGTGATCCTGATCAAGCTCTGCGACCGCCTCAACAACATGCAGACGCTGGAGCACCTGGCCCCCCACAAGCAAAAGGCCATTGCCCAGGAGACCCTCGACATCTACGCACCGATCGCCAACCGACTGGGGATCAGCTGGGTCAAGATCGAGCTCGAGGACCTGTGCCTCCGCTACCTTCATCCGGACGCGTACTACAAGCTCGCAAGCCGCGTTTCCAAGAAGAAGAAGGAGCGCGAAGACTACACCGACGAAGTCGCGGCCATGCTCATCGAAAAGCTCGGCGAATACGACATGCGCGCGACGGTCATGGGTCGGGCCAAGCACTTCTATTCGATCTACAAGAAGATGGAACGCCGGAGCGTGGACTTCGACCAGATCCACGACATGATCGCCTTCCGCATCGTCACGGAGAACATCACCGAGTGCTACAAGGCGCTGGGCGTGATCCATGCGACCTACAAGCCCGTGCCCGGACGGTTCAAGGACTACATCGCCATGCCCAAGGCAAACGGCTACCAGTCGCTGCACACGACGGTGATCGGGCCCCATGGCGACAGAATTGAGATCCAGATCCGCACGCAGGAAATGCACAACGTCGCCGAGGCAGGCATCGCTGCGCACTGGAAGTACAAGGAAGGCAAGTTTGACTCGTCCTCGCGCGAGAACGTCGAATGGGTCAACCGACTTTTGGAGTGGAACAAGGACCTGCTCGACCCAAACGAGTTCATGGAGACCGTCAAGATCGACCTCTTTGCCGAGGACGTCTTTGTCTTCACCCCCAAGGGTGAAGTGCGGGAACTCCCGCACGGAGCCACTCCGCTTGATTTTGCCTACGCAATCCATACGGATGTGGGCAACAAGTGCGTCGGCGCCAAGCTCAATGGCAAGATCATCCCGCTCAAGCAGAGGCTCAAATCCGGGGACACGGTCGAGATCATCACCTCACCCACCCAGACTCCTTCCAAGGACTGGCTCAAGATCGTCAAGACGTCGAGGGCCAAGGCCAAGATCCGGGCCTACATCAAGGCGCAGGAACGGGACCGCGCGCACGAGCTGGGCAAGGAGCTCCTCGAACGCTCCCTCAAGGGCTTTGAGCGCAGCCTCGCCAAGGCCGAAAAGAGTGGCGACCTCCTCCGCGCCGGACAGGACCACCACGTCCGCAATCTCGAAGAGCTCTACGTCGCGGTCGGTTACGGCCGCATCCTGCCCGAGCAGATCATCGACCAGGTGGTTCCCAAGGAGGAGCGCGAGGCCATCCGCAAGGCTCGCCGCGAGGAGAACAAGGAAGAATCCCCGAGCTTCCTCAAGAAGGTCTTTGCCTCCGCGCAAAAGCGCAGTCCCTCCAAGAACGCGATCATCGTCTCCAATCTATCGGATGTCCTGATCCGCTTTGGACGCTGCTGCAATCCGCTTCCTGGCGACAGCGTCGTGGGGTTCATCACCCGTGGCCGCGGCGTCACGGTCCACACTGCCACCTGCGCCAAGGGATTGGACAACGACCAGGACCGCCGCGTGGATGTCCGCTGGAACATCCAGGAAAAGGGCAACATCGTCCGCATCGTACGGATCCGAGTGGTCTCGATCGACCAGCCGGGGCTCCTTGCCCTCATGTCCCAGACGATCTCGGCTTGTAATGTGAACATCGCCTCGGCCAACATCCGCACGACGAAGGACAAGAAGGCCATCGCCCTGTTCGAAGTCCAGGTACCCGACACCGGACAGCTCCAGAAGGTGCTTTCCGCCCTCGAAGGCAAACAAGGCGTGATTTTAGTCGAGCGCGTGCGGTCCTAAGACCGCTTTCGCGCTCGCAGTGATAAACGGCGCGTGCGGTCCTAAGACCGCTTTCGCGGTCGTAAGCTCAGCGTCCCGACTGGGGCCAGAGCAGGTCGCTTGGCCGCCGG
>CAZDSX010000033.1:0-5714 GCA_964508305.1 uncultured Bacteriovorax sp. | reverse complement strand
GCGGTCGTAAGCTCAGCGTCCCGACTGGGGCCAGAGCAGGTCGCTTGGCCGCCGGCCGGCGGCAATCTCCGCATCAAACTCCGCCAGGCGCCGCTTCTGGTCCGCTCGAAGGGAGTCTTCCGATGCCTTGTGTTCCAGCTTGCGGGTCTTGAGCTCGTCGGACAGGAGCTGTGCGAGCGCCTTACGCCGGGAAATGAAGTCCTTCACGTACTCCCTGCGCTTGGCAGGCTGCGCATTTTCCTTGAAGAACAACTTTCGTGCATCCCGCTCACGAACCTCAAACTCCTTGCGGCGAGCCTTCTGCGAAGCCCTGAGGTCGCTCGATTCCACACGGATGCGCTGCCTGAGGCCCTGGGCCTCGCTCTGGAGCGCGGAGACAAAGGCAGCCCTCAACCGCACTGGATCGAGAGGAACGACTGACGGCTGGTCGGACGGAAGCGCCGTCGGGGACGGCGATGCAGCCCACGCAGGGGCACAGCAGAGTGCGGCGAGGATGAAGTAAAAACGAATGACTGCCTTCATCCTCGCCTCTTTCTCTTCAACGAATGACTTGGACCTTGGCTACGGCGAAACCATAGCCCGTGGTGCTCGAGTCCGATTTCAGGCGGATCCGGACGGACTCACCGCTCGCAGCCTCGCTCTCCACATTGGCGTGCTTGCCAGTGTAGCTGTCGACCACGGTACCCGAGGCGTCCTCCAGCTGGACGACGTCGTACTTTTCCTCGGTTTCGATGCGGGTAAAGATCACGCGGATGAACTTTGCGCCCGGAACATTGATGTCAAAGGTCACGTTGGAGTTGTCCGCATAGGGATGCTTGGACTGCACGGAAGACGCAACATCCTGCCATGCCGTAGGATCCGGATCGGTCGACGGAGGGACGATGTTGTTGACCGCCTGGTAGGCGTCCACACGGCCTCGGGCGAGGACCTTCTTGCGAAGGCTTCCAACCGGAGTGCTCGTCTTGATCAGGCGCTCCTTGATCTGTGCGTAGCTCAACGAGGAATCGATCGACAGCATGAGGGCCGCGATTCCAGAGACCTGCGGACAGGCCATGGAGGTCCCGCTTGCAGACTTGTAGCTGCCACCCTTGTAGGTGCTGTAGACATTGACGCCCGGAGCTGCCACGTGGACCGATGACTTTCCATAGTTGGAGAAGCCCGCGATGTTTTCGCGGTTGTCGATGGCGGCCACCGAGACGATGTTATCCACCTTGTAGGAGGCAGGATAGGTCGGCCGGGTGTCGTTGTTGGAGCCGTCATTGCCGGCAGCCGCAACGAAGAGGATTCCCGCGTCCGAGGCCTTCTGGATCGCGTCCATGAGGGCCTGCGAGAAACCTCCTCCGCCCCAGCTGTTGCTCATCACCTGGACCTTCATCTGGGTGGCGTAGTTGATCGACTCGATCGCACCCTGCAGGGTGCCGCCGCCATTTGCGTCCAGGAACTTGACGGGCAACAGGGTCACGTCCCAGTTGACTCCGACCACGCCGGCTCCGTCGTTGCCCTTGGCACCGATGCTTCCCGCACAGTGGGTCCCGTGGCCCTGGTCGTCGTTGGAAACACGAGTCTTGGCCGCAAAGTTCCATCCATGCACGTCATCGATGAACCCGTTGCCATCATCATCGACGCCATTGGTCGCCTTGTCCCCCGCCTCACCGGGGTTGGTGTAGAGATTCGCCACGAGATCGGGATGATCCCACTCGATTCCCGTGTCGATCACGGCGACGAGCACCGATTTGGAGCCCGTGGAACCCGTTGCCCAGACAGGAAGGACGTTGATGTCCATGCCGGGCTTTCCAGCGGCGCCCGTCGAGTCAGGCTGTCCCTGGTTGGAGAGGTGCCAGAGCTTCGAGAACTGCGGATCATTCGGGACGCCGGCATCGAGCGTCGTGTAGCGGTAGTTGGGCTCGGCATACTCCACTTCGGAGTTGCCCGTGAGGGACCGAATGGCCACATCCATCCCCTCATCCGAGGACAGGCGGATCTTGGCGATCGTGCGATCGGTCTTGAACTGCTCGAGCTGGACGACGCGCGCAGAGCCCGTGTTCTTTTGCAGGATGGCCAGCTGCTGGTCCTGGGACATCAGGCTGAAGGACTTGCGGAACTTGACGATCAGCTCCGCCGGAACGCGGGATGCCGAAAGCTGCTCCTGGATCGAAACGGGTGCTGCCACTGCAGCGCTCCCGGCAACCCAAGCCATGGTCACTGCAACAGAGACAAGGATCCCCCTGAACACACCCATTATCGACGCCCTCCATTGGCATACGATTCACACACACCCAACGTCATGCTGGTGACGTGAGTTTAGGATTTGGCGGTGGATTCCGTCAAGCGACGGACGTCACGAATTCTGAACGTAGGCGTCACACGACCCCTAAAGCGATTGAGCTCGGGCACGCCGGCCCACTCCCAGAGCGGCTTGGCAGCAGTTCTCTCACCGAGGAGCCACTCCAGCTGATCCACCGCGTTGAACCACACTGCGTCGACCCGCAGCGCCCCGGACTGGAGGTCCAGCTTGAGGTGGCGATCCTTGAGTAGGCGGTGCTCGCGAATGCCTGCAGCAATCGAAAACACGGGCTCGGGATTTCCCGGACCAAAGGGCCCCAGGCGCTCGAGCTCTTCCAGGGCCTTGATGGAGAGCTCTTCGAGTGCGGCCTGACGCTCCAACTGGAGCGCGCGCTTTTCCGAGTCCTCGGGAAGCCCGGCCAGCACCTCGTCAAATGCCGCAGCAAATGCGCCAATGGAATCGAGCTCCAGACTCACGCCCGCGGCGTGAGCATGGCCGCCAAACGTCTTGAGGTGTTGCTTGGACCCATGGAGCGCCTCGAGGACGTTCTTGCCGGCAAAACTCCTGACGCTCCCCTTGGCGTCATTCTCACGCATGGAGAGGACGATGGCGGGCCTGCGAAAGGTCTCCACCACGCGGGAGGCGACGATTCCCACGACACCTTCATGCCAACCCGGGTCACCGACGACGATGCCATGCTGGAATCGACCGGAGGCGATCCCCTCCTCCACCTTGAGTTTGACCTCATCCCAGATGCGGTTCTGGATCTCAGCCCGCTCGGAGTTCAGTCCCTCGAGCATTTGGGCAAGCTCACGTGCACGCGCTTCATCTTCGGTAAGCAACAGTTCCAGCGCGTGGGATGCCGAAGCGAGCCTTCCCGAAGCGTTGATCCGCGGCCCGATCACGAAACCGAGGTGCCCGGGACTCAGGTCTCGGTCACCTACGCCTGCAGCCACGAGCAGGGCCCTCACACCGGGCTTGCGCGTCTGTTTGAGGACCTCCATGCCATGCCGGACCAGGACGTGGTTGTCGCCGGTCAGAGGGACCATGTCGGCGGCGGTAGCCATGACGACCAGATCCAGATGCTGCTTGAGATTGGGAACCGGGCGATCCTTCCACCAGCCCCTCTCGCGGCCCGCGCCCCGGAGGGCAACGCACAGGTAGAATGCCAGGCCGCAACCGCAAAGCTGACGGAGCTCGCTTTCGCAGTCCGGACGCTGCGGATTGATCACTGCAAGGGCAGCGGGCAAGCCCTTCACAGGATCCAGCTGGTGGTGGTCCACTACGATGACGTCGAGGCCCAGTTCACGCGCGCGGTCAATTGCTGCAAAAGAGGTGATCCCGCAATCGACGGTGACCATGAGGGTCGCTCCGTCGGCCACGGCCTGCTCCACGGCTCCAATATTGAGCCCGTACCCGTCCTTGAAGCGATCGGGCTGGCGGATCTCATGTGCGACACCGATTTCCCTGAAGAACCATCCGAGGAGGGCGGCACCTGTCGTCCCGTCGACGTCGTAATCCCCGAAGATGCGCACCCGCTCGCCTGATTCCCTGGCCCGAATGAGACGGGAGACTGCCGCCTCCATGCCGGCAATCCGCGAGCTGGGGGTCAGGGCCTCGAGCCTTGGATTCAGGAATTCATGGATCTTCTCGGGGGTCTCGAGCCCGCGACTCAGGCAAAGATCGAGCGTGATCCGCTCAAGCCCGGTCCGGGACTGGAGGTCTTCCAGCATGGAAGACCCTTGAAACGAAAGCGGCGATTCCTCTCGGAATCGCCACTCACGGGGTTCATAACCCTTGGAAGTCATCTCTTTCAGCCGCCTCAGGCTTCGAACTTGGGTTCGGGCCTGACCGTGATCTTCTTCTTGGCCTTGCCCGAGTTGGGATAAGCGGCCTGCCGCTCCCGATACTTGGTGATGTAGATCACGATGGCGCTGGCCACGAAGATCGAGCTGTAGGATCCGATGATGATCCCGATGCTGAACGTGAAGGCGAAGTCATGGATCACTGGGCCGCCGAAGAAGTACAGCGAGGCAGCCGTGAAGAAAGTCGTGAGGGAAGTCAGGATGGTGCGACCGAGCGTCTCATTGGTCGCACGATTGACCGCCTCCTCGATCGAAAGCTTGGGATGCGCCTGCAAGGTCTCGCGTACACGGTCATAGACGATGATCGTGTCGTTGTTGGAGTAACCGATCAGGGCCAGGAGAGCCGCGAGCGTCAGCAGATCAAACTGCTTCTGCGTGATGACGAACACTCCGATGGTCAGTACCGTGTCATGGAAAAGCGCCAGCACCGCACCCGGGGCATAGCGAACGTCGAAGCGGACTGCGACGTAGATCAGGATGCAGACCAGCGCATAGAACATGGAAAGGAACCCGCTCTGGCGAAGCGAACTCCCCGCTGCCGGACCAACCACGTCGACTCGCTTGATCTCGTACTTGCCCGAGCCAGCAGCGCTCTTCAGTACGCCTTCAACCTGCGCTGAAACCTGGTTGAGCTCGCTCTCGGCGCCCTGGGCCTTGACGAGGAACTCGCGCGAAGCCTGCTCGCCGAGCTGGACGACCTTGAGGCCCTTGATCTGGCCCTTCTCCATTTCATCGCGAACCTTGCCGATATCCCACCCCTCGGGTGCCTGGATCTGCACCTCGGCGCCTCCCGTGAAGTCGATGCCGTAGTTGAGCCCCTTGGTCGCAAGACCCACGAGGCTGGCCACCACCATCAGGATGGAGAGGGCGATGAAGATATGCCGCTTTCCGGCGAAGTCGATTCGGGTCCCTGGACGAATGAGTTCGATCATTGCGTTCTCCCCTTAGATGCTGAGGGTCTTGCGGCCGGAGCCTTCAAGACGGTTGAGGTAGGCATCAAACATCACGCGGCAGACAAAGACCGCGGTGAAGAGCGTGGTCACGATCCCGATCAGGAGCGTGACGGCAAACCCCTTGATCGGTCCCGTTCCGTACATCATCAGCACGATGGCTGCCGCTGCGTTGGTCACGTTGGCGTCAAGGATCGTGCGGAAAGCCTTGCCGAAGCCGTGCTCGACGGCCCCAAAGAGGTTCTTTCCTGCGCGCAGTTCCTCACGGATGCGCTCGTAGATCACGACGTTCGAGTCCACGGCGATCCCCACGGTGAGCGCGATACCCGCGATACCTGGAAGAGTCAGAGTGGCTTCGAGTCCGACCAGGAAGGCCAGCACGAATAGCACGTTGAGCACGAGCGAGAAGACGGCAATGGCGCCGCTCATGCGGTAATACCAAAGGATGAAGACGAAGACCAAAAGGCTGCCGATCAGGGCTGCCGTTGCTCCCGCACGGATCGAGTCCTGTCCGAGCGAAGGACCGATCACACGCTGCTCGAGGAAATCGAGCTGCGCAGGAAGCGCGCCCGCACGAAGCACGATCGCGAGATCCTTTGCCTCCTTGAGGAGCTG
>CAZDSX010000032.1:0-30697 GCA_964508305.1 uncultured Bacteriovorax sp. | reverse complement strand
CAGCAACAGCAGCAACAGCAGCAACAGCAGCAACAGCAGCAACAGCAGCAACAGCGGCAGCAACAGCAAAGAAAGCGCGAACGAGAAGAGCGAAAGAAGAAGCAGACGGACAACTGCAATAGTCAGCGGAACAACACCCCATGTCCGGGCGGAATGGGGATCAGCAACCCGGACGGGACCATTGAGTGCTTTGGCGCTGACAATTCCTCGCCCAGAAATCCGGATGATCCCAGCAGCTCGCGCGGGGGCGGTTCACAAAACTCCGCCTTCGCCCCCGGCTCGAGGGGGAGCCAAGTGGGCGGTGACGGCCAGGGCCGTCAGTCCTCGGGCGGAGGAACGGCCGGCCCATTCTCCCCAAATGCCAATCAAGGCGGCTGCACCAACTCCGAGTCTGGCTCTCGAGGATCTACAGGTGCCGTCATCACTTCTCCTGCCGGAAAGTCGGGCTGCACCCCTGATGGAACCCAGGAGACCCGCGGAAGCCCCACCGTTCCTGTCACTCCATCCGGTCCATCTGTGACCGGCGGAGCCGGCGAGTCCAAGAAAGCCAAGACCGTTACTGTAAAGTTGAAGGTCCCGGCGGCCTCAACGGGCGCCGGAGTGACCCCGCCTGCGCCCGTTGGCGGGAAGTAGGCCGATCTCAGGAAGGCTTTTTTCAGAACCACTTCTTGGCGCTGGGCCTTCGGTGCGGGCATCCCGGCCAGCAGCACGGCCGCTTCTTGCCTTTGGAGAGATCCTCGAGCGCACGACCGATGCGCTTTTGTCGAGTGGCTGCAAGCTTGGCCGAGGTCACCCAGCAGATCCACTCATTGCGCCCCAGGGGCGTGACTTCACTCCAGCCTTCGCGGGCGATGCCTGTCGGACTTGTGGCGAACCGTGGGTAGTCAACAAGAAACACAAGGCAGAGATCGAAGCCCAGGACAGAAGGCTTCGTGGAACGAACTGCTCGATTTCTTGTGAAGCATGCCCCATTATTTAAGAGTGGGGTTCATCATGAAGGTGTTGGTCTGCCTATTTACGACTGCGTTCGGTCTTCAGGCTGCGGCGATTGACTGCCCTGAGACTCTTCTTCGAGATTTCGGGGCGAAGGTGACCTCAAGAGGCCAGGCCGAGGAACTTCTAAGAAGGTATTTTTCAGAGGGCAACGGATTCCCAAAATTCGACCCCTCAAAAGTGCAGGTTGATGACTCTCCAAGTTGCTCCGGTAGCGCAACTCGGAAGAGCACTTGCTACTTTTACTTCGACTGGTATGGCCTCGGTCCTTCAGGGGCGGGGGGCTATCTCTATTTCGACGGGCGACTCGTCAAGCGCGGGTACTGCAAATAGATCACCTCAGATCAGCTCAAGCAGGTGCCCGCGCTGATATGTGGATGCCGCGCTTCGCAGGACGGGAGGCCACGTACTTCCAGAGCTCCTCCTCTGAGCGGCCGTTTCGGCTGTCACCCGCACACGAGCCCGGTCAAGCCCATGACTTTATTGGGCTTTATCCCTGACAAAAACCGGCGGTTGTGTCGGCTTCACTCCGTGCCCCCCCATGTCCGGAGGTGTAGCCAGGCCCCAAAAAACTAGGAGTTTTACCATGAAGTCGCGCAGCACCCTTTTGACCGCAGTCCTAACCGCAGCCATCCTCCTTAGCTCATCCCCTGCCCGGGCCTCGGGCCCCTTCAGCGCGACCGTGGCCCTAGCCTCTTCGGTACTTTTTGGGGCATCGATGACATTGGATCCAAGCGAGGCTGCGGCCACTGCCGCAACTTCCGTTTACACCTCAAGTGCGGCGGATCGGAAAGTGCTGGCAAACTCCACACTCGAGGATGCGGCGTACTTTTTTGCTAGCGGAGAACTTCGCGGAACCCTTCCCGCAGCCGTAGCCCGGATGCGCGAGCTTAACCCAGAGCTCTCGCAAGCAAGCGCTGCGGAGTTGGTCGATGCCCTCGTGCAGGCGGCAGAGCGGGTTGGTGCCGAGGTTGAACCCCAGTCAGGCTGCGAGCCCGCCTTCAGCGAAGCAAGCCTGGCCCAGGTCTACTCCCGCGCGCGCCTGATCCGAACGAGCATCACCGAGCTTCGCGCCGACCAGATCGTGTACCTCGTGCGGGCTGAGATTTCGCTCGCCGCAAAGCCAGCCCAGATGTCGGCAGCCAACACCACCACGATTGAAGCCTATTTGCCTGCGTTTGCTGGAAAGCTCGACGAAGCGATCGAACTCCAGAAGGCGCTTCAATCCAAGAGCATCAAAAAGATGTGCGTGACCTCGCAGACACCAGGCGAAGTGCTTGAGCCCTCTTTTGAAGTGCGCTTTGGTCAGGCGCTCGAGATGGACGTGCGCTAGCTCACCGAGTCACCCAGAGAGCCACCGCCGCCGGTAGGCGCCCGTCGGATCGTACTGTTCTGCTTGGCGCTCCAGATTAAAAACTCGGTCGCGAGGATCGTAGCCCACTCCGGCCAGGTACTGCCAATTGCCCCAGTTGCTCTCCGGATCATGGTCAATGAGCTGCTCTGCAAACCAGCGCGCTCCCCAGCGCCAGTCACCGCGCAAGGTCTTGGCCCAGAAGCTTGCCACATTTTGCCGCCCTCGATTGGACATCCACCCCGTGTGGAGGAGCTCGCGCATGTTGGCGTCATTGAAAGTGTTGCCGGTCTGGCCAAGCCGCCAGCGCTCAAAGAGTTCCTTGGTTGCCGAGATCTCGGGCTCACGACCCTTTCCGCCTGAGAGCGAAAAGAGCTCGCGCCCGCGGGCAAGACTCGTGTGTTTAAAAAACTCCCTCCAGTAGAGCTCATACAAAAGCTTTTCGGCCCCTTCGCTCTCGGATGAATCTGCAAGTTTGCGAGAGAGCTCATGCGCCACTCGAAGCGGCGACAGGCAACCCCAGGCAAGCCAGGGCGAGAGCTTGGATGAGTCTAAAAACTCAAGCATGCCGTTTCGCCGCTCGTGGTACTTTTGAACCCCCTCGGGGTGATCGAGGTAACTCAAAAGCTGCGTAAGTCCCGCAAGCTCTCCTCCCCGAAATGGGCCGGGCGCGAGCGCCTCCTCTCCCTGTGAGCTCGGCAGAGCGGCGCTCAGTGGCTGGCTGATCCGGGGCTGCCTCCTCAGCTCATGATAAAAGGGCGTGAAGCTTCGAATCCGGATCCGCTTGGCCTGCTCGGGATCGTGCAGGCACTGATCCCAAAAATACCTCCACTCCACCTGGGGGAGAGCGTCTTTGACTGAAGTCAGCAGAGCCTGCTCTTCAAAATTCCACCCGTGTGCGGTTGAGATCCGAGTGATCGAAAGCTCTTTTACAAGACCCTGCCAGGCCGAGACAGGATCACCCGAAAGCACGCACCAGCGAATGTGAGGGGTTCGTTTTTGGAGGTCTTCGACCGACTCGCGCCAAAACTTTTGGACCGGGGCAAAGGGACTCGCGGGCTCAAAGACAACGGCAACCTGTGGCTGCTCGGAGCCCATCCAAATCGGATGATCCGATAGGCGCAGGTCGCGGCGAAACCAATGGGCTAAAACGCCCTCAGAACTAGCTGTCATGTCGGGTGATCCGCCAAACGAGATTCATCTGAGGCCCACTTTAAATTCGAAACCCCACAAAACGCGACTTCGAAACGGGCGCAAGTCCGTTCGGGTTTTGTCACGTTTGGAGTATTTTTTTTGACTTGCCCCCAAGGCTGGCAAACAATCCCAAAATATTGAGATTTTACACTTTTTCGAAAGGACCAGTCCCCATGAAGCGCGCCCTTCAAAACACCAGCATTCTCGCCCTGATGGCGTCAACCCTGCTAGCAGGCTGCCTCGGAAAGGAAGACGAGTCGAGTGTGCTGACCTATGCCTGCTACAGCAGCGGGTTTGAAATTTGCCTGCAGTTCAGCGCCACGACCTCGAGTCCGGACACCGTGGCTTCCGGACTGGCGAGTGACTGCACTGCCTTTGGAACCTCAACCAGCCGGACGATGGTGTCGGGTCGGGGCACCTGCAACGATGCTTACTCCGCAAACTCGCAGACCGTGCGAGGCTACTGCGACGTTCCGGGCACGCCCTACAATAACCAGGGCGCCACCGTCTCGGTCCTTTACGGAACCTCGTTTGGAACCAACACGCAGGCCACCAACGACTGTACGGGCGGTGGCGGCACTTACCGCGCCGCTCGCTGATCACAGTCATTCCATGATAAAGGGGCCCGGGAGAATCTACTCCCGGGCCCCTTTGCGTTGAATTCGCTCTCGATTGGATCGGCTCAGCGGTTGTCCGAGACGAACTCGCCTGATTCCGGATCACGGTAGATCACGCGGCCGTCGCGGGTTTCTTCGGGCGCGATCCAGGCCAGGAGCTTGCCGTTGTTGATCGAGTCTTCGGAGTCGCGAACGACGAGCACGGGGTGTTCGAAGTTTGCCCAGTTTTCGAGCTTGGCCTTTGCCCAGTTGATGAGCTTTCCGTTGTAACGGATGACATAGACCGTCTCTTTGCGGCTCTTGTCGTGGTTGAGGTCGATGCGCTCAAATCCAGCGCTGATCAGGTCATCCACCGCAAGCCAGGTGACAAACTGTCCGTCGGCGTTACGGATGACGAGGCGGAGCGCTTCGCGGCGCTTGCCATCGAGCTTGAACTTTTCGAGGTAACCCTTGTAGCCGGTCACGAGCGTGCCGTCGGAGTAGCGCGCCACCCACTCGGAGCGGTCATCAGTGCCACGCCAGTTCTCGAGCTTGAGTTCGCCCGAGCGCTCGAAGCGGCCCTGCGCATCGCGCTCAACAAAAACGATCTCTTTGCCGTTCTTCCAGGCTTCGATGCGGTTGCCGGCTTCGGCGGGAAGCGAGGCGAGGATGCTCATCACGGGGGCAAGGATCAGTGCGAAGAATTTCATTGGGCTTACTCCTTATAATTGCTTTTCTTTTAAGGCCTTCGTACTTCCCCGAGCGAAAAGCTCGGAGTTGGGGAGCTGACAAAATTGACGGATTTTGTCAGGACTCCAAGTGCTTGATATTACATATCTAAATCCTCTTTCGGCTGACTATTGCCTCCATCACTCGAGGCAGCTCACGCGAATCATAACGCAGCATGAGGTTGAGCCTTCCCAGATGGTCGGATTCGAGGCGAATGACCGACTCGGGACTGACGCCTTCGAGCCCCTGGAGTGGAAGGGTTTGGATGGTCCGGCCGATCATGGGTGAGAGGATCTTCCTGACTTTTTTTAGGACCAGCTTTCGACTGATCCCGCGGTTGAGGTTGCTTGCCACCCCATCGATCCCGCGGCGAAGCGTCTCCTCGCTGAGATCGATATCGGCCACGCGCACCACCAGATTGGGGACGCCGGCCACCTCCTCGACCTTGAGCTCAGGAACGATGACCAGCGGAAAGTAGAGCTTGGTCCTGAAGGTCGCCACCGCCAGTCCGACGGCCTGGAAAAACCGCGGCTTGACCATGATGTCGACGACCAGGCGCCCCTGCTGCTCCGGCCCGTCAAGCATGAGGAACACTCCCTTGCGACCGTTGCTGATGATGTCATCGCTCCGGGTCGTGGGGTCGTTGGGAAGCTCGAGGTGCCCGCGAGTGGCGACATGGACCGAGTGGTTGAGGTAATCCTGTCCGAGGCTCACGACTAGGTCGGCGCGGCCGCTGCGGATTTCCTCGGTGATCGTGGACAGCGACAGCCCGTGATTGAGGGGGCTTGTGAGCGGAAACGGCAGGGTGTCGGCCGGAGTGAAGGCGTTATCCAGCCACAAAAGAGAATGGTTGCTGGAGAGGTGGATCTGCTGGCGATCGGGATTCTCTGCGCCAAGGACGCCCACGGTGTTGAGCTCGCTTCGAAGCCCGAGGGAGGCAAAGCGTGAGTCGCCGGTTTTTTTGGCGATGGCCTGCCCCACGGGCCGCAGGTCCGTGCTCTGGAGGCTCAGCCTTGAAAACTCATCCACGAGCTTGTCCGTGAGATCCAGCCCACGAATGGCCTCGGCCAGGTGGCTTCCGACCACGTCGGAGAGGAAAGCCCGCTTTTTTGCAGCAAACGCGGCCACATCAAACTGCATCCGGAGCTCGGATCGCCCGATCTCAATGGCATCAAGCCCGCCCACCTTGGAGCTCGAGCCGATGGAGACCCGGATCTTGTCGGCATACGGGGCGGAGGACGCGCCCTCGAAAAAATCAAACGCATTGGAGCGGTGCGAGAGCCGGATCACGCCATCTGCGCTGCGGTGGACACGAATGCCGATCTCACCGGACACGACGCTCGGCTCGGTCTCGGCAGTCTCAATGGCCAGGATCGGCTGGCCGTCCTCGGGCCTGAGCCTGAGGTAGATGTCGTCGACAAAAGTCATCTTGTCGGCACCCGATACATGGATCCTTCCCTCATCGTCGGCCTGACGGGTGATCTTGACGCCGGGAGACTGGTTGGAAACGAGGATGTTGTCGACGTCGATCTCGACCTTGTGGAAGCGAAAACTCAGCGTGAGATCCAGCGCATCCCCCGCCTGCTGGGCGGACTTGAGCCCGAGCACGGGCTGGCCCAGGCGATAGCCCAGGCGGTAGGCATCGATCGTCGTGCGGATCTCCGAAAGCCGGATCCGAAGCGTGTCACGGATCATGCGCGCGAGTCGCGCATCAAGATACGTGTCCAGCGTCATGCCGCTCTTGATCTCCATGAGCGGGAGATCCACGGGCCTTGCCAGCGGATCAAGACCCCGGGAGGCAATCAGCTGGTCGCGAACGCGGCTAAACAAGTAGCCCGCCTGCGAAGGCGATGCCCCAAGTTGAACCACGAGGTCGGGATTGTCCTGCCGAAAGCGAAGCAGATGGTCATCAGCGAGGCCAGCAGCGGCGAGGCCAGGAGCGGCGAGGAGCAGGAGGGCTGCCGCAGTGAATCTTGTGATCAGGCGTTGGTTCTTCATTCAAGGCCCCTCACCATTTCATCGAGCACGGGAAGCCGCCTGAGCGAGATCCTCAGGTCCATCGCACCGTCCGAATAACTGTGCTTGTTGAAGTTCAGGGCATACGGGAGCACGCCCGTGCTCTTGATGAACGGAGTCAGATCCACGTCCTTGACGTTGGAGGTCAGCGCGTTGATGTAGGCCTGCATCTCGCGGCGCAGGGCCGAGACGATCTCCGGCTTGATGGCGCTGCTGTAAAGGCCATACGAAAGCAAGTCGACAAAGAACTCGACGCTGCTCACCGTCTGGCTGGGCCTGATGTTGGAAAGGATCGTGGCGGCGTCGGGCACTTCGAGCTTGAGCTTGAGCGAGCTTCGTCCATCGTGGCCATGCACGATCTCGGGACGGGCCTTGACCGAGAATGTCACGCGAAGGAGATCAATTCCCTTCCAATCAATGAGGATCCGCGGGCTGACATCGATCCGTCCTGAGGAGTCCACCTTGAAAAGATCGTCCTGCACGTGGACCTGGAAACCATAAGGAACCTTGGTCTTGAGCAGATGGTCCTTGATGGGCTTGAGGAGCTTGTTGAGCAGGCTTCCGTGCACGGCAACACTCGCATCCCCTACATGGGTGTTGGACCACTTGAAACGGGCGGATGGGGCCTGACTTTTGTTCGTACGGCGCTCGCGGTAATGCAGGCGCGTGCCGTCGAGCCACAGGTCCGAATCCATGGGCATCTCGAGGTACTCACCCCCCTCCGAGGCCAGGATGTCGCCAAACCCGAGCGCCGCGCGGTAGGTCGTGAAGTCCCTGAGGATGCCCCTGAGGTCCTTGTCGAAATCAAAATCAAAGTCGCGGTAAACCGTGTAGTCCTGCCCACCCACGCGCGCGCTCGAAACCACCTCACGCTTGTCCTCTCCCTGGATCACGAGCGCATCAGGAAGCTCGGGGATGGCGACCTGTGAGATGAGTGCGTTTGCGCTCTTGACCAGGAAATCAAGATTCTCACCGCTCAGCTGCTCGGCGATCTGACGCGAGACTTCTCCAGAAAGTCCGCTCACGGCCTTTTGGATCGGCGATGCGTCCACCCACGTGCAGCGGGGCAGCTCGGCATCCGTCAAGACATCTCCCTCGATTCGGCGGGCCTGCGTCCTCACGAACGAAGGAGGCAGCACGACACCGGCCTTGGGGATGCGAACCGGAACCCACGCACCCTTCTTTTTGTAGAGGTTGTGCTGGAAGCGCACGATCTTGACATCGGTGCCGCCCTTGCGGGGATCCACGTGGAGCTGGACCTTGGCAACGTAGACGTTGGCGCGGTCCTTTCTGTACCCATCGCTGGAGCGCCAGCCGATGCGAAGCCCGTCGATCCTCGCCCAGAGCTTTCCGTCGTGGTCCTTGAACTTCTGGCGGTTGAGGTCGCGGTAAAAGCCCGTGAGCCTTTCGCGAAGCTGGGCGCGAGTCAGGTTGGAGTCGAGCAGGAAATCTCTTCCCTCGGTCGCATCCTGGGAGGTGATCAGCGCGTGGCAGCTCTTGGGCGAGAGCGGGTCGAGCTCGACGATCCCCGAGGACGTGAACCAGGCGCGCGCAAAGCGGACCCCGAAATTGCGGACCTCGAGCTTGAGCTGCACGTCGTAGGTGCCGTCCTCACGGCGAAAGAACCTGGGCGCGCCCACGAAGGGGCTGCCCTCGATCTGCGGCTGCTCCAGCAGGACGTGGACGGATCCCTGTCCCTTGAGGTCGATCTTGGCGAGATCCCGGAGCGCCTCGGCCACTACGGGCTCAAGACCCAGCTCAGGAATGCTGAAGGGGATGTCCCGGTTGAAATCAGGAAGCGTGCGACGGAGCGTCCCCTGCCCATCCGACAGGGTGGAGAGGGCCTGGTTGAGCAGCTTTTGAACAAGGCTTGCGTCGACGCGCAGGTGCAGTTCGGGGTTCTGGGAGCGGGTAGCGGCTGCGCGTGAAGGCTGCGGAAGGATTGCCGCTAGCGCTAGAAAAAAGGGTAAAACCGAGCTTGCCCCACGCACCATGGGACTGGGGATTTCAATTGTCGTACCCAAATGAGTTGAGCCCGGAGTGCGCCTCAACGCAGCCCGGGCTCAAGAAGTGTCCAAGCTTTAGACAGGTCGTTAACGTCTGGCCGTGAGGGTCTTTTGGATCCAGCCCGTGACGGTGTTGACCTTGGAATAAACGCCGTAGGCATCCGGACGAGCGCAGCCCGCACCCCAGCTCACCACACCCGCAAGACGGGCACGGCCCACAGTGTCGAGCACAAGCAGCGGACCTCCGCTATCGCCCTGGCAGGAATCCTTGCCACCGGACTTGAGGCCTGCGCAGATCATCCGGTCGGTGATCTCGTTGGGATAGGCTGCCGAGCAGAGCTTTTCGTTCACGAGCGGAACGGTGACCTTTTGTAGGATCTGCGCTGCCGAGCCGCCTTCGCTGAGCGCTCCCCAGCCTGCGGTGATGGAACTTGGAGCTGTCTCTTCGCTCTCAGGAATCACGATTTCCTGGTCGTTGAGCACGACCGAATCAAATGCTGCGTCCTGCTTGAGCTCAATCAGCGCGTAATCGTAGTCCGAGGAGTTTCCACCCGTCTGGTAGAGCGGATGGCGCGTGATGGCCGAGACTGCGATCGTCTGGGTGCCCTTGAGCACGCCCTGCTCATGCAGGCCTGCCACGATCTGGATGCGCTTTTCGTCACCGCGATTCACGCAGTGGGCCGCGGTGAGCACCCAGCGCTTATCAATCAGCGAGCCTCCGCAAAAATGAAATCCGCTCTTGCGCTGAATCGACACGATGAAGGGAAATTCACCGGGCTGTGCGTCTTCGCCACCCACGATGAGGCCGCTCACTGGCGCCGCCTGCGCGCCCCCAAGAAGAGCCGAGACTGCAAACACGCCAACAACAAGAGAGCTGCGGAACGAGCGGAGAGAAGAAGTCACTGGAATCGCCTCCATGCGAAGAGTGAATTGAAATCAAACTGCGTTCTAATAGGTTAAAGGCTTTGCGGATGGCTTCAATCGGCACTTTGTGCCGGCGGAAAACTGACGACGAGAAAGTGACGCCCGCGCTAGCGTGCGGGAGAAGCCCAATAACAACGCGTGGTTTGAACCTTGATCACCGCATCGCCCACGAGCTCAGGAATGGTGACCCGAACTCCGCGCCGGGTCTTGTCCCAGCTGAGTGCTGGAACCGGAGTCACCGGAAGCTCTCGAATGAGGTTTCCGCTCCAGGGGTCAATCTGTGATGCCTTGAAGCAGTTCATGCCCGCGCGCTCAGGCATGAACTCGATGCCGAGGTTCGGGGTCTTCCTGCCCCGGAGCAGTGGGGTGCGGTAATCCGGAATTCGCGTCAGCGTAAGCCCAAACTCAGCCCAGCTCTCGAGCGTGTTTAGACCTTCTGCGATCCGCCTTGCGCGCTCCACTTCGAGAACCAAGGGCGTGATGGCAAAGCTCGCATCGGGATACGGCCCGAAACGAACCGAAGCGTGGCGGAGTGACCGCAGCTCCTTGAGGACAAGTTCAGAGACCTGAGTAGCAGCCGTCTTGCAATTGTCCTCGCTCCTGCCTTCGAGGAAGCACCCTTTTTGGATGAGCTCGGTGGAGGGATCCTCCCCCCCTTCGCCGAAATAGAATCGATAAGGCCAAAGCAGGTTGGAGGCCCAAAAGTAGGACGTCGTGCCCCCGGTCCTGAATCCATAAACGTTGACCTTGCGGATTGAGTTGGGCGCAGCATCCGACCTGACATCAAAGTCCTGGTAGTCGTCAAACCAGGGTGAGCCGACCGGCTTGCCGTCCTGGTGGACCTTGAATCGGTGCTCCGAGGGCACATCCTTGATCGCAGAGGAATAGCGCTCAAACCCATCCCTCTGGAAGTCATGGGGGGCGAGGATTTTTTGCAGGGCTGCGAGGGGGCGAAAACCCACGACTTTTTGATTGCCGAGCGCCTGGGCGGCACGGTGTGGGGCTGAGCCGTACCAGGTGTTGGCGCCCGCAGCTCCGCCAAAGATCAGGGTGTACATCACGTGGACCAGGTCATAGGAGGTCTTGGCGAGGAAGCCAAAGTGCTCGTAGGCGCCCTCGTCACCAAACTCACCGAAAAAAACGGGCTTCTTGAAAGTGTGCGTCGCAAATGGGGAGCCTCCGCGTGGGATGTTCCCATTCAGTGACGACTTGAGGTGGAGCTTGGCCTGGAGGTGGCGCTCGATGTGGTCAAAGCCATTGAGCGGGAAAATCGGGAAGTACTGGTGCACATCGAGGTAGCGGTTGCCGGCGTTGATGGCCTTGTGGAGCTCACTGTCGTCATCGACTGAAAAACTCGTGCTGATGGGGCGCGCATAGGGGGCATTGGCCTGGCTCAAGAACTGAATCAGGCCCGAGTACCAGGCCTTGACCTCGTTGGTCATGGAGTCAAAGCCCATGCTCCCGTTGATCTCGTTTCGAACCTCAAACTGGGCAAGAGCCGGATGGGATCCGTAGCGCGCCTCGATATACTCCACGAACCATTTGAACCGCTGGGCGGTTGCCGGATCCCGCCACGCGAGCGAAAGATTGGACTCGCCGGGAGTGCGCCCTCGCTTGAGGGTGCCCCCCGTGAAGACATCCCGGCTCACGTAATCGGCATTGTGGGGTGCGCCCCGCAGGAACTCATGGAAGGTGCTGAGGGTGAAGTTAAGGTAGACGCCATTGGCCGAGGCCCAGGCAAAAAGCT
The DNA here is from genome assembly GCA_964508305.1 of uncultured Bacteriovorax sp. GTDB lineage: Bacteria > Bdellovibrionota > UBA1018 > UBA1018 > UBA1018 > CAIOHW01. Next base: position 19,141 of record CAZDSX010000032.1, on the reverse strand, counting down.
CATCGAGCTCATGGAGCCTCACCTGGTCGATCTTGCCGGAACCGTAGCGCGCGTACTGATGCACTTTTTCGGGCGTGTTTTGGACATCGCAGCAATCTGCGGTCTTGTACTCCTCCGGACTTGCAGCCTTGACGGCCTCGGCCTCCGAGTAATTGGCATCCACCGTGAGGACCCGGATCATGCTCGTCGCCGGGGCTTCCACGTGATGCAACCGAGACTTGCCATTTTTATCGGTCTCAAGCCTGCCCCAGTCGAGGTACATGTTGATCACGCCGTTAAAGAGCTTGGGGATCCCGCGTGGCCACACACGCATGAAATTGAGCCCCGAAGCTCCAATTCCAAAATCCCGCGCCTGCGCTCCGGGATAGCGACGCTCGAGCTCCTCGCGCTCTCCCAGGGCCATGGAGCCCGTAAACAGGATCGTCTTGTCCTGCAGCCGCGCACCCTCGTCCTTGAGGTTTTCGGAGGGTGACACCTTGACGAAAAAGCCGCCCTTGGGCTTGGTAAATGCCACGGCCTGTGGCCTGGCTGCGCCGACATTCATCGAGTAGACGTTTTGAAACTCGTAGGGGTTTGCATGGTTGCGCTTGAGCACCCGCACATCCACGCGGTAATTGCCGGGTTCAAGCGGCGTCATCCGAACCCGCCAGCCGCCATAGCCATTGACGCTCCGGTAAACGCCTCGTGCATCCACTTCATTGAGCGGCCGAGGCGTGCCAGCCTCATCCCTGAAAACGAAAACGTTGCGGTTGCCGCAGCTGACCACTTCGTAATCCTGGTAGTAAAACGCCCTGCGGGTGATGGTGGGTGAACTGGAATTGCTGGTGTTGGTGAAGGTCGCCTGGATCACGAGATCATCTGAGTAGGCGTTTTCAAAAAACTGCCCGTCCATCCGGACGGAGAACTCCGCTGGCTGGTTGACGTAGAACACGCTGGGCTTGCCCATGGCATGCGTGAAGCTCAGGTTGCGGATCGGTGCCTGCTGGGCGGCAAGGATCTCGGCGCTCGTCGTGGTGGGAAGCTGGATCGGCTCGATCGAAGGCCAATCGAGGTCCTTGTCCTTCTTCATCGAGTAACTGGTGATCCGCGGAAGGGGCGCACGCACGAAGTCGTTGCTGTGCCAGTTGCAGAAGTCTACCGAGCCTGTGATCGCGGCCACAGCCCCACCCTCGCCTGCGAGCAACCCCGCAAGAAGTGAAGCCAGCCAAAGGTGTTGGAGACGGATTGAGAACCCCATTTGATCCTTTTACAAGGATCGCCTGCCCCATCAGGTTTTGGAATGTGTCCTGCCCGACACATAGAGTAGGAACGCCTCACGGCTCGTCTTTTGCGGCTGGTACGCAAACTGGGCCTTGAGCCGGGCGTTGGAGAGCACCGGACGGTACTGTAAAAACCGGATCTGCTCGGGCCCATAGCGAGTCAGGCCCAGACGCTTGAGAGCCGAAAGCGCCCCTCCCAGTACCGCTGGCGGGATGGAGAGGTAAGGTTTTTTAAGGATCCCGGCGATCTCGCGCATGCTGAGGCTGCCGTCGCCCGCCAGGTTGAACGCTCCGGTCACCTCCGTGCGGATGCCCTGCACGAAAACATTCACGACATCTTGGTCCCAGATGAAAGTGAAGGCGGAGTCCGAACCCCCAATTCCAAGTATGAAGGGTTTTTCAAAAAGCGCCGTGATCTGGTTTTGGGTGTTCGCGCCGATCACCGTGCCGAGCCTTAAAATGAGTTGCTGGAGCGATGGGTGCCGGACGCGGTACTCAGCCAGAATCTCTTCGACTTGGCGCTTGTGGTCCGAATAGGCAAACTCGACGTTCCCGCGCAGGGGCGCATCCTCGGAGATCCAAGCCGGATTGTCTGCATGATAGCCATAGGCCGCGCCCGAGCTGCTGATGATGACTTTTTTTACTCCCGCCGCAACGCAGGCATCGAGCACATTGCGCGTTCCCAGCACATCCACCGAGTACTCGAACTCGCGCGTGCTGTTTTTTCCGGGAGTCACGATCGAAGCGAGGTGGCAGACGACCTGTGGCTTTCTCTCCTGGATGATCCGTGCAAGTTCGGGAGAGCGCACGTCCGCACGGATGTAGGTCACCCCGGCCAGTCCCTGGAGATCGCGCGGGCAGTCGCGGACGTCCACACCCGTCACCTCTCCAGAGCCCGCAAGCGCTCGCGTGACCAGGCCCCCGACGTAGCCGCCGGCCCCGGTGACCAGGACTCGCGGCAGCCCGGAGCTCACTTCACGATTTCGCAGCAGACTTTCTTGCCAGACAGCATCTCTTCCTTGGGGCGGGCCGAGTTGCAGCAGAGCTTGCCCTGCCCGGGCTGGAGATTCATCACTGCACCGTTGACGAGCTGAAGTCCGCGCTCCTTGCAGGGATCGCGCTCTGCCTTCCAGCGACAGCAATCAGGCCCGGCAATATTTGCTGGACATCCCGTGTTCCAAGCCTGGCCGTTTGCGGTGGCCGGATTCTGGGTGTTGTACAGGCACTCACCCACGGTATTGAGGTAGCATTGTCCAACCGGCACGTTGTTGCTGCTCGTGCTCGAAACATTGTAGCCGACCGTGGGGTCTGCACATCCCACCCGTCCGCCGCCTCCCGGACCCCCGTCGGCACTGCCTGCGGCAAATGAATGGAGGGACACCAGCGCGGTTGCCAGAGCGGCGAGCTTTGGGATGAGTTTCAAGAACATGGAAGAGACTCCTTTTTTATGAGTTTCCGACAGTACTTCTGCCTGCGCAAACCCGGTTGATAACAAAACACTTTTCTGCCGCAGTCATCGGCCGACCCCACCTGGCTGTCTAGCTTCGATCAGCGAGGCCGTGCTGATGAAGGACTTGTCGGGGAATACACAGAAACTCTGCTGGTTCCCTGCCGCATCCACCGCCACGATCACGCTTGCGCCCTTGAATTCATGGCAGAGGACGGAGCCCGGGTTCTTTCCGCCGGCTCGCTTCTCCTTGGAGAGCGCGAATTTCGCGGCACTTTTTGCCGCCACCCAGGCCTCGCACCTTGAGTTGCATCCAGGCGACAGGCCCCAGCCCGTCGACGGGTCCTCAACACTCTTGAAGTAGGTTGTACCGATCCGCCAGTCGGCCGCCACTGCGCTGGCTTGGCAGAACAGTGCCACGAAACCCAGCAGCGCCCTCATTTGCCCACTCCTCCCACGATTGCGTAATCGGAGAGGTTGCGCACAATGGTTTTTTCGCTGAGCCACACCCGACTGCCGTCCCACTCCACCCCGGGGCCGGCCGAGGGCACCTTGGAGGACCCCCACGAGTTTTGGATCAGGTATCCGGGCTGCCCACCCTTGCAGCGGTAGCCCGCGACCGTCACCGCATGAAAGCCTCCGTCACAGCCGTGGCCGTAGGCGGAATCCGCACCAGCATGATCAAAAAAATCAGCGCACACCCCAATGGGAATCGCTACTCCGCGGCGCAGGCTGCCCAGGGCTGCCGTGCGGAACTTATCGGCCATGCGGGCGGTGACCGAAGGGGATGTGAGGGAATCTTTTCCGGGACTGCTCAGCGCCTCCCAGCCCACATTGGTCGAGTTGCACGTGAGGGTTTGGGGAACCTTGATCCGTCCCAATTCGTCGCAATTTGAGCCCACAAGCTCATCCATGAATTGCCAGGAGCTGGCACCCATCTGACCCAACAGCTCAGTTCCGTTGACCTCGTGGTCGATCTGCTCGGCAAGCTCCGTGAGAAGCTGCAAGGATGCGTCCATGAGCGCGGGCGAGGCACAGATTCCGGCATCAGCAGCCATCTTGGATTTGATGGCCTCACGATTATTTGCGACGTAGTTGGAGAGGCAGCGCTCAGGGGTGGACTGGCCAAGGTCTTTTCCGAGCTCTGCATTTGCATCCCAGAGTTTTCGCTGGAGATTGAAATCCATTGGGACTCCAAGTTCGGCGAGGAATCCCTCCGCAATCTTGGAGTAGTGATCAAACTGATAGGGGTTGGCGCGCGTGGCAGCAAGCTTCGCGCGGTACTGCTCGGTGAGCTTGCGCTCGAGGTCCGGCGAGAACTGGAGGCGCGTGGCACCCGCCACTGCCGCATTCGGGTCGGGAACTTCAGTTCCAATGGCTGCCATTCGAGCCCGCGAGGATGCCTCGGACTGCACCTGGGATTCGAGGTCCTTGAGTCGCCTCTGGCTGTTCTCCAGCTCCCAGCTTGCATCACGAGCCTGGCGCTCCATCGAGAGCAACTCGGACTCAAGCCTGAGGTCGGCCAGGCGAAACTCATCACCGAGCCTCTCGATCTGGTTCCTCGTCACGCCGGGGGAGATGCGCCCAATGATCCCGGGCTTGTCGGTTTTTTCCTGGACCTTTGCCTGGTGGGCCTGCTTGAGGGCCTCGCGTTCGCGCCCAAGCTCCGTCTTGCGGGCCTTGAGGGAATCTATCTTGGTTCGCGCCTCGGCGATTTCGCCAGGGAGCCGCGTGCGCTCTGCCGCCTGCTGACCCACGCGCTCGCGTGCAGCCTCGTTTTCGGACTTGAGTCCAAAATAGATGTCGGAAAGGAACTTTCGAAAGTGGCTTGGGAAATTTGCGCACTCCGCCCTTGCCCCCTCACGTACTGCATCGAGACCCTGGATGACGGCGCCCGTCAGCTTTTGGCGATCGCCCTTGGACTGCTTTCGCTGCAGGTCGAAGTATCCTCCGATATCGCGTAACGCTCCGATCTGGAGATCGGGACTGGTGAGCGAAGCCGCCTCAAGCGCAACCCGGTCCCGGGAGCAGAGGCCGCCTTTTTTGATGCTCGAAAGGTAGTTGCAGAAGTTGGAGCCCCCATCGAGCAGGGTGTCGCCCTTGGCCGGGGACTGCATGATTTTTTGATCGCGACCCGAGTACTGGGCCTTTTTATATTGGATGGCGTAGTCGATGTAGGACACATCGGGATGGCCGGGGATCGCGCTCTGGAGCACGGTAGCCATGGTTGCCGCGTAACAGACCCCCACCGAATCCTGGTCGACGATTTCGGCGCCCTCAAGCGAACCTCCCGCACGGTCGAGGCGAACTTCGCTGTCAGGCTTTCCTGCGCACGGGTTTGCAGCAACTGCTCCCGCCGGGAACAGGAGTGCCACGAAAACCGAGGCGCTGGTGATGGCGATCTTGTGCTTGGGCATCGACTCCTCCGACGCCTCATTATAGCAGTCGCAGCGTGGTGGACCTCGGCAAAGTTTGCCGGTCCCTTGTGGCTACTGGAGAATGAAGGTCGTCTCCCAGCCGTAGTGATCCGAAAAAATCATGCCGGGTGTGTTGTTCGTGACAAAACCCGAGACGGGCTTGAGGCGGCCATTTGAAAAGAGATGATCGAGCTGGCCTTCGTCCTCAGAGGAGTCCGGGTTTGCACTCGAGCGCGTGCTGACGGCATGAAGGGGTATGAAGCGCTCAAAGCCCGAAAAAATCCGGACGATCTCATCCCAGAGCGGGGTGTAGCTCCTTCCCTCTGGAGCAACATTGAGATCCCCTCCCATGACCACGGGAAGATCAGGAGGGAGCTTGGCGGCCTGCTCACGGAGCACTTCGGCGGCTTCTTCGAGCTGGAGGCGTCGAATGTCTTCGAAGGCGAGATCACCACCATAGTTGGCCACCACATGAAGATCGGCCACCTGGATCGGGCCCATGGCAGGGTGGTGGATGATTGCAGTCAAAATGCCCTTGGTCGAAATCGACTCGCCTTTAAAGAAGGCGGCTAGCCCGGAGGGTTTGTTTTCGAAAATCTTGCGACGCGCATCCGAATACGGGTGGTCGCTCAGGATCATCAGACCCGTTTCGTAATTTCCTTCTTCGAGCCGGATCACGTGCGGGTAACCACATCGGCTGGCAATCAGCTCACCCATCCACTGCTTCCAAACTTCTTGGAGCAGAACGACATCATAGCGGTGGGCCGGATTTTGGTTTCGGAGCGCCATGCAAAAGCGGCGAAGCCTGAGTTCCGGGTTTTTTGAAAAAGGTGCAGGAAGCCCCCAGAGATTCTGGGTCAGGACTCGAAGCCGTGGGGCGGTCTCCTCGGCAAGCGAAGTCGCCGGCATCAGCCAGGAGCAAGACACGAGGGCAAGGAGCGCGAGGGTTTTGATCACGAAAGTCCCCTATTCCGATTAAATCGGTCGGTCTTTATCCCGGGGGAAAGCCGGGATCAAGGGGGACACTATCTCGTTGAATCCTTTGACCTATTAGTAGCCCGCCTGGAGCACGAGGTCTCCGGTGCTCGTCGCATCCACGGAGATGGCCCCTCCACCGCCGGTACGGGTGTTGCCCGAGAAGCGCACGGTGCGCGAACGGGTAACGGCAAGGCTCGCCTGCCCGCTTACGCCATATTTATTGCCGAGCCAAAGACGGTTTGCCGACTGGATCGTGTTTCCCTGGACCTCCACTCCGCGGGCCGAGGAAATGAAAATCGCCGGACCGTTGGACTGGGAGATGGTGTTTCCCGAGATGAGGATGGATCCGTGCTGGGGCGATACCGCAAGGCCCGAAGCCCCCTCACTGTAAATGCTCAACGCTCCGATTTGCGGGGTCGTGGGTGCCCAGCCGGGAGCCGAAATCGTATTGGAGGAAAGAACAACGCCCTGCGCACCGGCACCCTCAAACCAGGAGCGGCCATCGGAGGTCAGGTTGATGGCGTTGAGGGTTTGGTTGGAAAGCGTGTTGGATCGCACCACTCCGTTGGGGGCCTGCAGGAGCATCCCGCGGGCCCGATGGTCGTGGATGTTGTTGGACTGGATGAGGTACCGGCCCGAGACGAAGGCAGGATTCCTGACAAGCGATCCCGGAGCGAGGCCCGGCACCACGCGATCGAGCACAGCCGTCACCGTTCCCGATGCAGTGCTGACCGAGGAGACCGTCGCAGACCCTATCGCCCCCATTCCGTCGTGGTAGAAGGAGAGCTGGTTTCCGGAAGCGACCCGCACGTTATTGCCGGGAAACACGACTGTAAGCCCGCCCCTGGGGCCCGGGCTCACCTGCGAGACGCGCGCAGTCTTGCTCTCGATATTGATTCCATCATCCCCCATGTGGGCAAACTCACTGTTCTCGACAATCAAGTCACCCTCGATGCTCGAAACATGGAGCGCATCGGCTGCCGTCGAAATGTATCGGCCCGCCGTCGCGAAGGCGCCGATCACCTTGCAGTTGGAGACCCGGAAGCCACGCCCTGCCTGGAAAAACACGAAACCCATCGAAGGTCCGGAGTGGATCGTGACGTTATCAAACGAAATGTCGTTCGTGGTCGCACCCGAGACATAGATGGCATGTCCATCGTAGAGATAGTGTCGCGCCAGCACCTGCTGGCCCGCAAAGAAGCCCGAAAACTGCGCCGAGCGGAACACTCCCGCCTGGGCGTCATAGGTCGGGCGGTTGCTCGTGTCGTAATAAACTTCGACGGTGGGCGACTTCGCAAATCTCTTGGAAGAAATCGTATACGGAGAAACCGCACGGATCACCGTGGTCTCCGCATTGATCACCGACCCCGAAACATACCGCAGGACTTTTTGTCCCGAGGCCGTGTCATGCTCGATGACTCCAGCCGTCGCGATCCTGAGCGATGAGTCGAGCTTGAGGTTGCGAACGAGCACCCTCTCGTTGTTCGTCAGCGAGAGGCCGACCCGCCCGGACTGCGTGAAGACGAGAGTCGAACCATCGCCATCAATCACGACATCCCTGAGCCCCGCAAGATTCCAGTGGGCACCCGAAACCCCGGCGGGAATCTGGACTGTATATGTCCCCAGGGGAATGCGAATCTCGCGGGCGCCCTGACTGATGGCCTGCGTGACCGCGGACTTGAGCCAATCATAGACGCTTGCCCCCGCTGCCGGCGGAGACAGCTGGAGGGTCCCGCTGGTATCAGCAGGTGCCGGCACCTTGACCACGATCTTACCCGTGCGCTGGTTGGGGAGCGCCAGGGACTCCACGCGATCCCCCGTCGCCACGGCTGCTGGAGACTCGGCACCACCAATGGTGGAGGCATGAAACTCACTCCATGCCGACTCCACTCGTCCAGGCTCACCCGCCTTTCTTCCGCGAGCGACCCAGTCATCGATTGCCGCCTGGTTGCTCGTGAGGGTCGGGTGGGTGGAGCGATATTCGGTGGCAGAAAAGTTGGATGAGCCCCTGAGCCCTGCGGCGATCCCCGTGCTGATCCAATGGGATTGCGCCGCCTGGTCGCTCGCGAGGCCAAGGGATGGGTTGTTTGCGCGGTAGTAGGAGGCAACAAAGACGTCGGGATCAAGCTCTCCCCCGGCCAATCCGGGTCGGGGAACCACTCCCGCACCCAAAGCCATTCCCAGAACCCCACCCCAACGGATCCACGACTTCGTCATGACCTTAGGATCTCCCAACCCCGGGGTTCACGCCATGAGTCGGGAGTGACACTCTACTTTGCAAATCCAAGGAGAATCGCGCCTGCGAAGATGAGTACGCAGCTTGCGATCTGGATCTTTTGGATTCTCTCGCCGGAAAAGTGGGCAAGCACGAGGGCATAAAAGATCGAAGTGTTGCGAAGCGAGATGGCAAAGCCTGCCCCCGTAGACTCGAGCCCCATTAAAAACAGGATGAAGCTCCAATAAACGACCGTGGCCGCAATGAGCAGGAAGACGGGCCTGCGAGTCCACACCGAGACGGCTGCACCGAGCTTGCCGGCCCTCAAGAGGTTTGCCGCAAGCAGGGGCACCGACACGCTCAGGCTCACGGCAAAAAGCCTGAAGGGCTCCGCCCCGCCCTCGAGCGCGCGGTCGTAACAAAAGTGATAGCCTGCGATGAAACCTGCACTGAGAAGTGCGGCACGAAAGCCCCGCGCACTGATTCCGGTTGAAACGATACCCCCGCGACGCCAGCCCAGGACCGGAACCCAGAGGCCCATAAAGATCGAGAAGACGCCTGCGATCCCGGCGGGCCCGGTTCGCTCTCCCATCAGGATGGCCGAAAGGAGCCAGACCAGCGCCATTGCCCCGCCCCTCATCAGCGCGTAAGCCCACGCCAGTGGAGCAAGACTGAGCGTGCGCGTGAGCGAGACGAGATAGAGGCCCTCAAACACTCCGGCTGCGAGCGACCACTCGAGCGCCATAAAGGAGTTGGGCCTGGCCATCGTGGCCACGCCGACCCAGGCCAGGATGCAGCCCAGCGCGATGACGGAAGAAAGGAAAGCCTCCTTGTCCCCTTCGCGCTTGATCCAGGAGTTCCAAAGCGCATGCAGGAAGGCCGAAAATGCCAGAAGCGAAACACCCATGGCCGGGACCTTAGCAGGAGCAACCCCGGCCCTAAAGCCGGCAATGAACTCGACAGTGCAAAACTCTTGGACAGCTGACAAAGCCTCAGACACCGATAAAGCGCGTAATGGCTCGGTACGGCGATTGCTTTACTGTCCTGCGGGTCGGGAAAACGGGGGAAAATCTCATGATCAAGATCGCGCGCATTTCTGTACTGGGTGCATGGGTGATGGGGTTGTCACTCGCGTTCGCAGCTCTGGCACCCGAGTCCTCCTTTGCTACCGTCCAGTGCGACCACCTTCCAGCCGGAATGGGATGTCAGGTCTCGGTTTGTGAGCTGCCGGCAGCGGGAGCCTCTGCGACGACCTGTGAGTACAGCTGCAAGAGCCGGCAGTATGGAAGCATGGGCCCCTTCAGCTGCCACATGCCACTCACGGGCCTCGGCGGGAAGGTCGCAAAGCTTCCTTTCCGGAATGTCCGCGATCTGCTGACCGGCGCACAGCGTGGGGTCTCTGCAGCAAATGGCGCCGTGGGCGGAATGCCCGACAACACGGGCTACACGCGCTGCTCGATCAAGGATCGCTCGGACGCCCCCGCACTTGGGGCAAGCTGCCGGGACTGCGATCATGATGGGGTCTTCCACTGGGTACGGTCCGGCTGCCGCTGCTCGCGCGGAAAAGTGGTCTGCGACCAGGTCCAGCCGTTCCAGCAGAGCTACGAAGAAGCCGCTGACAAGTGGGTCTTTGAGTTCAACCGCTGAGCCGTCCTTTCCTCAACTCGAAACAAAAAGGGGAACGCCTATGGGATCACTTCGCGCCTATTCGGGTCGTTTATTGGCAGGAGTCTCTGCACTGATTGCAGCGGGACCATCGGTTGCGCAGGGGCAGGACATCTTCCAGGCCGACAACCTGCAAGTGCTCTCCTGCAGGACGATCAAGTACCCGGCACAGGTGACCAAGGGTTCCTTTCAAATTCCAGCAGCGCCGATCAGCGTCTATGGTGCGGCCTGGCGCGGGTATGAGGGCGCTCGCTGGCCGAGTGACATCAAGTTCACTTACGGTGCTTCTGCGGTCATACAAGTTGAAACCAACGATCAAACCACTCTCTTTAGCGTGGGTCGCCTCGGGGAGCTCGATCTCTCCGGACGCTCAACCGAACGACGCTACCAAGCCTCGCGCCTGGTCTCGCTCTCGGACGCTGATCGGGCAAGCCTCACGGCAGACGCAAAGACCATCATTGGGGGCCTCGGGGGAAGCCAGTTTGTCTGCCCGCCGCGCGATGCCGCCGTCCGCGCAAGAGTCGAGGCCCGGATCTTGTCGGAGCTGGGCGCGATCCTCTCCGAACGCCAGCGGGCTTGTGAGAGCTACATCCGGGAGACCCGCCAACTGAACGGAGGCAACGAGTTTGTCCGCGTGGCCCACATCTCGGGGCGTGATGGCAAGAGCGTGCTGAAGCGCGAGAATTTTGCCTGGCAAAAGCAGAGCTATGGCGGCCCCGGCATTTCGGGAGGTGCGTCGTGCACCTACGCACCGACCATCTTCAACCAGTTCCGCTGCGAAATCTGCTCAGACACGGTCCTGCGGGACGTGCTTCGTCCTGAGCGTTAAAACTCGTACTCCACCGGGACATGCGGGCGTGTGGGGGTCACAGCCAGCATGATCCCGGTGGTCCACGAGGCTCCCTGCTCGTAGCGGCGATCGAGTTCGCCGTCCCAGCGAACCACGAACAGTCCCGCCTCAAGCTGGATTCGACGGATGATCCAGCCGACGGTGGCGCGAACGCCAATCGTCGTCTCAATCGAGCCGTCGACCCTTGCCCTGAAATCCGTGAATGCTCCAAGCCGAAACACCGGAAGCTCCCGGCTGGTTGCATAAATATTGAGATCCAGTGCATTCCTCACCTGGATGCTGTTTTGCGAGGACTCCCCCAATGCGGGCACAAGAATCGCCTCGCCCGAAAGAACAAGATCGACATGGGAGAATTCAAAAATCGAGTAGCGGCCCCCCACTCCAAGCAGTCCCTGCACAAAGGTCTCGGTCCCGTCGCGCGCAACATTGAGGCGCTGGGTACTGGTCGGGTTGAGTTTGTGGAAGTTGGCCTGGATCCACGCGCCCACTCCCTCCTGCTGTGCCCGGTGGGTGCCGGAAAGTCCCACGACAACCCAGCGCGAGCCCTCTTCATCCAGGAACTGGCGTGAAGTGATGCGAAGGGTGTTTTCCTCCTCCACATGCTGGCGGTTCTGGCCGTTGAGGGTGGGAAGCCTCTCGCTAAAGAGCCAGTTCTCGAGATCCACGGTGAGGCTCCCGCCCGCCTCCTCGCGGCGGTACTTGAGCATGAACCCGGAAGTCCGGCCCATGTCATCGGTCTTGGGATAGCCCAGCGCCGTGCCCAGCGAGCCGAGCAGGTTCCAATCATTGATATGAAGGAGCTCAAACCGCTCGCGAAGCGGGCCCGGCAGTTGGCTGGATTTTTCGGGACTTAGTTTTCCTAGCCAGATTTGACGAGGAGAATCCGTCTGGGGCTCAACTGGAGATTGTGCCAGGCTGAACTCAAAGGCCTCAGGCCCCCGAAGCTCGCGGCCCGATTCGAGCTGGATCTCAAAATAATGATGTGAGAGCAGGCGCGAGCGGTTTTGCCTCACGATCGAGGCGTGCGGCTGGCGCTCGCAGTTGCCCATTCGGCAGAGGAATCTCGAGACCTCCTGCTGGCGATACTGTTCGCGAAGCCTCAAGGCCTGGCGCGGACGACCCGGCTCAGGAATGGTGCGCGCCTGCGCCTCGAGGGCTTCGCGCATTTGCTTTCGGGTGAGGGCAAAGTAGCGGCGATTCGGGCCGCGCTTGGCTTCTTCTTCGAGGAGGCGCGTGATGGCCACCCGGCGGAGCGTGGGCTCAAAAAGCTCGTCGATCAGCCCCCCGCGGAGCTCGCTTGGAATATCCGAAGAGAGCACGACCGAATCAATGTAGCGCCGGATCTCTCCTGCCGTGACGATCTGGCCTCCCACCTTGAGTGCGATCCAATCCGAACGCAGGGGTTCGGCATGGGAGAGGGAAGCGCCGAGGAGTGAAACACAGGCCAGCATCATCAGCCTCATGGCACCTCCTCCAGGCTGCCATCCATCCTGGAAGGATCGGGATCTCCGAGAATCACTGGATCTCTGGGAACGGGCGCCCCCCTGAGATCAAGGATCACCGCCGAAAATCGCCGTTTTGCGGCAGGGAGCAAAATGGGCGTGTGAGGGGCTTCAATCCTTGGAGTAGGACCGAACTTTTGTTGGAACCAGCCGAGGAGGGCTTCGTCGCGCTCGGCTCCAAATTCCTTGGGGTTATTCCAAACTCGGCCCACCCACTCATGCATCAGGTCGGGGTCAAAAAGTTTGAGCAAGACATGCGGCTCGTGCTCATGCGCCCAGCGCGAAGCCGAACGAGACACCAGGGCTGCACCCACGCCAAGGCGCTCGCCCCGTTCGGGCCGGGCGATGAGAGCCCGAGGGATCCGAAGCGTCCGGCTCCACTGGGACCTCATCTTGTCAGAGAGCACTCCGGCCACTTCGGCAAAACTCGCCGCAAAGGCCGAGCAGCCCCCTCCCTCCAGGTGCCTGGGTCGGGCTGCAAAACCGTAGTACCGCGGGTATGGGGAGTGCTCGATCCAATGGTGGTAGTCGGCGATCCGGTGGCAGGCCTCGCGTGAGAGCAGGAAGGTCACAGCCGAGAGATCACTCGGGCGCTCGGACCTTTTTTTGAGATCCGGGATGATTTCGAGTGCGTGCTCAAGCCTTCCTGCCCAGCCCCGGGTGAGGATACCAAAGCCCACCCGCTCCCGGATGAGGAGCTCGGTGGAGCCCGATCCCGATTCGCTGGTCGCCGCCGTAAGAAAATGAATGGGCCTGCCCCCGGGCTCAAGCGCCTCACAGGAGCCCTCCACCACCGCATGTCCGATGGGGTGATTCCGATTGAAGCCAGCCCCCAGGATCGCACTCTTGAGCAGGCTCCTGGGCGTCTCCCAGCGAAGCTTCGCGGGTGTGGTGGGCATAAAGTAAAGCGTCAACCGATTGGGGGTTGCGGTGCCCGCTGCGGCCGGGCTGGAGAGCGCCCAGAGAAGTGCCTGGTGTGCGAGAAGGATCCTGATCCCGGTGTTTTTCACGAAGGAGAGATTGCCCCAAGACGCTCAAAGACACTTTTCTCCAACTTTTCTGGTGCCTTTCACGCCCGGGGTCGTTCAAAATAAACGAGCATTTTCGACCCTTTGGGCGAACACCGCCCCGACCCGTTACCCTAAAACTGGAGGCCCATCCCTTGAGTTCCATGAAATGCCCGCGCTGCTCCCAGCTCCTCCGCTCAACAACCTATGAAGGCGTGGAGGTGGATCAATGCCCCAAGTGCTCTGGCATTTGGCTTGATGAGAGCGAACTTGCCCCCATCCTCGCCACCCGCGAATTGGAGTTCAGTGAGGGGGCGGTGGCTTCGGCCATTGCCACGCAGAATCTCGACATGCCCGCGGCTGAAAAGGAGTCGGTGGAAGCCTGCCCCAAGTGCGGAAAGCCCATGCTTGCGATGAACTTTGGAGCAAACTCCGGAGTCATCGTCGATCGCTGCACCGAACATGGACTTTGGTTTGATCGCGGGGAGCTTGAGCGAATCCAGATGATCCATGAGCACTGGGAACAAAAATCACGCGATCCCGAATTCCTGCGCGAACTTAGGCCCAAGCTCGGCGCAGGGGAATCCGCCTCACCCCAAGGGCTTACCGAAGCGGTGGGCCGGCTCCTTGAGCTCCTGATTTTCAGGGACTGATTTTCAGCGAATGATCGCCTGGAAGTGCTGAGGAAGGTGAAAGTCCGGCACCGCCTGCTCGGGCAGGAAAAGTGCGTGGTAGCTCCGCGCCCCGGGCTTTCCTAGAATCGAAAAGGCCCCCCCCTCCAGGTCCTTCAGGTTTCCACTCCAGCCGATGCGCCCAAGATCGACCTGCATCCAGGCGTGCCACTCGCTGGGTGAGATTGCCTCGGCCATTGCCGTAAAGCCCGAGCGAAAACCTGGGTCGACCTTCTTGCGAGGCTCGATAATCCGAAGCTCGAAGGTCTGGCCCAGCGGACTCACCTGAAACTCGAAGTAGTCTGAGCATGCCCCGGGTGCCGTGGCCCTGACAAAGAGCTCAACCACGTCCCCTTCCCAGAGTCCCCAGTGCGGACCCTCACCCCGGAGGTGATGCAGGACATGAGGATGGGTGCTTCCAGTGACTTGAAACTTTGCCGTCAGAAGGGAGCCCCAGAGCGAAAAGCGCGCCGACACTCTTGGGGAGGGCGCGGTCGACTCCTGGTGAACGCAACGCAGCTCGAGCAAGACGCTTAGCCGTGGCGGTGGTGCCGGCCGCCATGATTGCGGCCTCCCTGGCGACGCCCACCGGGGTGACGACCGCCGTTGCCCCGTCCGCGGCTATGGTCGGCGCGGGTGGCATCCTGTCCGTAGAGCACACCGTCGAGCATCACGAACCCTGAGGGGTGGGCATCGAAACCCTGGTTGGGGTTGATGTGCACCCAGTGGATGATCGCTCCCATGGGCGAGGCCGGATAATGTCCTGCGGGCTTGTTGGCCGTGATGTACTCACCGCAAGCCTCGACGAGCATTCCGGGGCTGAGACGGGGAAGGCGGCCGAAGGTTTCGTTGTAGACCACTTCGATACCGGCGCCGGGAATCCCCTCGAACTCGATGGCAAAGTGCTTGTGGTTGGTGTGATCGGCATACACCTCGGTCAGGAGCCCCCGCACATGGCCCTGGGTCTTGTACTGATTGGGGGTGTTGCGCTCGAGATCCACCACCCGGGCATTGTCCACCGGAAGGTCGGCTCCCTTGAAGTAGCAATGCGGGATCGAATCGGTTGCCCCGGCAACAGCAGGAATGAGGGCAACGAGAAGTCCGACCAGGCGGATAAGATTTTTCATGGCCCCGGCATATTCGTCAGCCCAGCGGCTGGCAAGCAAAATGCTCGGGTGCTCAGGCCTTTTTGAGGAAGCAGGTTTTGAGCACCAATGTGCTGCCATCCACGCGGCACTCGATCACATCCGGGTCGCCAATGAGGTGGATTTTCCGGATCGTCGTGCCTCGCTTGAGGTCGCTTGAGCCACCCTTGACCTTGAGGTCCTTGATGACGGTGACGGTGTCCCCTTCGGAGAGGACTGCTCCATTGGAGTCCTTCACGACCACACCTGCGTCTGCTGGGCCGCCGGACTGGGCGCCCGTCAGTGCAAAGTGGGACACCACCGACTTGAACCACTCCTGCGCCTCATGCTCTTCGCCAAACCACCGATTGGCCGTGGAGCCGAGCTCTTCGACTGAAAGCTCGGTGAGCTCGATCACGCCCTTGAGCTGGCCTGCAATTTTTTGCACAAGCTCGGGCGAAGCATTGGCAATAAAGTTTTGAATCGCCTGCTCCTCGGTCTCGAGATCCGAATCAAAGATCACGGTGGAAAGAAATTTTGCTAGCTCCGGGGCGTGCTTGAGGTCCATTCGTGAGGCTTACCTGCGGCGACGCTTTTTTTGAAGGGGCCGCGAGGATTTTGAGGGTGCCGAAATGCCCAGGTCCGAGATCCTGAGCGCTTCGATCTCCACTTCTCCGGCCGTCTCGCCATCCGGAGTGATCTGGATCTTTCGATAGGTGATCTCGCGGTTGGACTCGTTGGTGAAGGACTCCTTGCGGATGGCAATCCAGCCTTCCTGCCCGAGGAGCTCAAGCACTGCCTCGTAGCTCTTTCGCTCGGTGCGCGGCTTGAGCTCACACACTCGGTCAAAAAGCCTGCCCGCCGACACACCATCTGCCTGCGAGAGCGCTGCAAGGATGAGCTTGGCCGTGGTCTTTTCGGTGGCAGAAAGCTCGCGCCCATGGCCTTCGCTTCCGCGCTTGCAGCGATCGCAAACCCCGCAGGCCCCCCGCGCATCCGCATCCCCAAAATACTTTAAAAAGTACTGCATGCGGCAGCCCGGGTGCTGAACAAAATCGAGCATCTGCTGGAGGGATTTTTGCCGGTGATTGCGCTGCGCCTCGTAGGTGCGCTCCCAGCTCGTCGTCCCGGTCAACGCAATCAAGCCCTGATGATCAATGGTGAGCGCCCCATGGATCCGGAGCTTTTCGATTGCCTTATCAAAGCTCTCTCGCTTGAGCTTGGAAGCCTGTTCAAAGGCATCGTCGAGCGTGAGCGGGCCTTTGCGTCCCCTCGCGGCCACGGCCCTCATCGCCTGCTTGAGCACCGACGTCTCGGGGTAGTCGCGATCGAAAAAGAAGTCGTGCGTCCTTTGATCGGCAAACGAGTGCATGAGGATCGCCTCGGAGGGAAGCCCGTCGCGGCCCGCACGCCCGATTTCCTGGTAGTAGCCCTCGACACTTCCTGAGAGACCTGCGTGGATCACCGTGCGCACATCGGGCTTGTCGATTCCCATTCCAAAGGCAACCGTCGCAACGATCACGTCACACTCACCCGAGAGGAAGGCCTGCTGGACCTGCTCGCGTGTCTCTGAATCCAGGCCCGCGTGGTAGCAGGCGGCGCGGATGCGGTCTTTTTTACGACCCGCCAGGCGCTTGAACTCGGAGGTGATCTCTTCGGCGCTTTTTCGGGTGGTGGCGTAGATGATGGAGGGAAGCCTTGCTCGGGCCTCGCCCTCTGGCGCCGACAAAAGCTGGTAGGCCGCCTCCGCTCGATCCGGGACCGGGACTTCATGGATGCGAATGGCAATGTTGGTGCGCCGAAATCCCTGAATGAAACGGCTTGCACTCGAAATTCCGAGTTGCCGGATGATGTCGTCCTGGACCATCCCGGTGGCGGTTGCCGTGAGCGCCACCACGGGGGCCGGCCTGAGTCCGGCAAGGCGCTCGCCAAGCCTGCGGTACTCGGGCCGGAAGTCATGCCCCCACTGCGAGATGCAGTGGGCCTCATCGATGGCAATGAGCGCGGGCTTGCGCTTTTGCAGCATCTCCGGAAACCCGGGAACCGCAAGCCGCTCGGGCGCGATGAACAGAAAATCGAGATCTCCCTGCAGGTAGCGCACGCAGGCTGCGCGCTGTGCTTCGCGCGTGCGCCCCGAGTGGATTTGTTCAACACGAAGCCCACGGGAGGCAAGCTTACCCGCCTGGTCATCGATCAGGGCAAGCAGCGGGCTGATGACAAGCGTGGTTCCGGCGCGCGCAAGACCCGGGAGCTGGTAGCAAAGGGATTTGCCCGCACCCGTGGGCATCACGACGAGAGCATCGCTGCCGGAAGCAATGGCCTGGCAGACTTTTTCCTGTGAGGCGCGAAACTCCGAAAAGCCGAAGCGTGACTGGAGGATTTCGCGCAGTTGCATGGCGTGAGCCTAAGGGCTCCGCCTACTTTTTGGAATAGCCGAGCTGGCGCTGCACCATTTGGTCAAAAACCCGAAGCATCCCCGAATGATCGGCCGGATCTTGGAGGAGCGTGAGCACCCGGTGGATCGCCTCGAGCGAGGAAAGGCACTCGGGCCGGGGCTGTTTTCGAATGAGAAAGCGAGAGCTCTCGCGACTCTCAAAGCTCACCCTCGGGATGCCATGGAGGATGGGTGAATGGTGGAGCATCTTCTGGGCAAGATCCCAAGTAGCATCAAGCACGATCAGCACCGGGTCTTCGTGAGGCGGGAGGAGTTCGAGTCGTTGCTCGGGTGTGAGCGCATCGAGCGCGATGCTCTGTGGCCCCGGGTAGAGGAGGATTGGCCTGCAGCCGGGGCGCCCCAGGAGCTGGGCCAGCTCGGAGCCGGGACCAAACTCCGTACCCACCCAGAGTCGGGAGTTCGAGAGGCTTCGGTGGGCCATGCGCCCGGGACCCACGGGATGACGAGCCTCGAGCGGGTGCATGAGGATCACGACGCGGGGCCGGCTTGCCACGGGCCTGAGCTCGGCGCAGTAGCAGGAGACCCGGGCCTTGCGGCAGGAAAAGCAGTAGGGACGAGCTGATGGAGCGGAGGGCTGCACCGTGTCACGAGTACCGACAGACGGGACGTTTGTCGAGTTGACCGACTGCGCAACCGAGGGTACCGCTTGGGCCACATGCATCCGGGGTGGGGGCCTTTCAGGAACTGGGCGCGCGCGTGCGCCCTCATGGTTCTGGGTATTGCGCTTGCGCAGTGCTCTCGCTCTCCCGTGGGGGCGCCGCCAGCTGCCGGGCCGGGCGACAAGGCTGGCCCTCCACCTGCCTCCGAAAAAGACTCGCTCCCGCTCGATGGTTTTTACGATAACGCCGAAGGCTCCCCCGTGCTCGAGCTCATTCGTGGCTCACGACAAACGCTGGAGATCGAATTTTACCAGATGACCGATCCCGACGTGATCCAGGCCATCTCCGAAGCGGTACGACGGGGCGTGCGCGTCCGGGTGATCAAGGAGCCCTCTCCAGTGGGAGACTCCTGCAAAGTCTTCGAGCCACGCGAAGAGGGCGCGGGCGAAATCGCCAGCGACACCAGCTGCTCAGCCCAGCGCCAGCTCAAGGCCGAGATCCTCGCTCATGGCGGAGCTTACGCGCCTTTCAACAAGGCCGCGCTCTGCCCCAATCCGAGTGCCTCCTGCGTGCAGCACGGAAAACTGCTCATTGCAGACCAGCGCGCAGCACTGCTCAGCACGGGAAACTTCAATAGTACCAACCTGTGCAACCTGGCCCACAACCCTTCGCGCTGCAATCGTGACTTCACCATGGTCGTGCGCACGCCCGCAGTCATCCAGCTCCTCAGGCGAGTGTTCGAGGCGGATCTCACTCAAAAGCCCTATGACCTCTCCTCGATGGTGGCCGCCTCGGGCGCAGCCAACGAGGTCACCATCAGCCCGCTCTCGCTCCAGCCGCTGGTCGCGTTCATCAATAGCGCCAGGACCCGGCTCCAAGTGGGCAATCAGTACATCAAGGAGCCCCTCCTCCACGCTGCCATCGTTTCGGCCGCCGCGCGGCCCGTGCGACG
>CAZDSX010000031.1:0-31182 GCA_964508305.1 uncultured Bacteriovorax sp. | reverse complement strand
GTCGTCGCACGCGCCCCGAGCTCAAGATCGGGATCTGTGGTGAGCATGGCGGCGAACCTTCGTCAGTCGCACTCTGCCACGAGATGGGCCTCGATTACGTAAGCTGCTCGCCTTACCGCGTGCCGATTGCGCGCCTGGCAGCCGCGCAGGCGGCGCTCAAGGCTCGCAGTGTCGGGGCACAGGGCGCCAAGCGTAAGGCGCGACGTTAATAGCAGCCGACTTTGTCAATGGGAGCATGGCAATAACGGACTTCGTCCACCGGTTCTGCACATGTACCGCTCGCCGACACGAATCTTTGCATGAAGCGATCGTTCGTCAGATAACTGTAGCTCTGCAAGTCTTCCCAGGTTCCCGCGCTATCTCCAACCGTCCCGTTGAGAGGGCGCAACCTGCTGCAGCCCGTGCGCAAAGTACTTACCCGGTGCTCACACGTTGTCTCACCTGAGTACCTCACCATCTTCCCATAGCGATTCCAACCCAGTGGGCACCCACCACTCAGATCACGAACGGAGTCCCCAGGCTGGGGATTGTCCCAGGCAGGCTTATTGAAGGCACAGAACATTCTTTGATTGAGACTCGCCACAGTCGCATCCGAGTCATTCAAGCTTTGAAAATTCTCGGTAGAGATCAGTTTGCCCCCAACTCTGGCAGAAACGCACTCCGCTGCAGTGTGCTGATTTCCTGCAAGCTTCACGACCGTCACATTGGGGCTGCAATTTTGGGTCGTGCCCCCATTCATCTCCACTCTCAGCTTCTCATTCTCGCAGCGGAGTGCCTCTAGGGTCAGTGCAGGCGCCGCACTCGCACCCGGTGACGGACTCGCCAGGGGAGCGGCATCCAGGATCTGCTGGAGCGTGAGTCGGGTGGGCGCAATCCCCTGAATCCCACCCGCACTCCAGGTCTGGATCGTCTTGAGTGGAGGTTGCCCCGGGATCGTGATGCCGGGTGCCTGCCGGATCCTAAAGTGGATATCAAATCGTGAAGCCTGATCACACGGAGTAGAGGAACTCACAGGTGCTGTTCCACAATAGGGAACAAAGCTCGCCACCACTTCGATGGGGCACTCTACCGATGCCGTGTTGGTGGGGCTGATTTGCCCGCAGCGCCCCCCCGATAACTTGTAACGACCCGTCACCTCGCTCCCAAAATCTTCGGTCACGAAAAGCCTCATCTCCGTGCCCGGAAGCCTGTCGTCAGTCCAGGTAGGATCCGGAGCGCCGTTATCTCCCCCGGGGGTGATGAACCCGTCCGTGGTCCCCGGGGTGCTGTCGTTGGCCGTGACCGCCTTGGTGAGCTTGGGGTTGAGGGCCACCAATGTCAGGTCAGAAGGAGTAGTCCCTTGAATTCCCCACGCCACAGGCTCGGCAAGGGCCAGGACCGCAAAGATCCAGATCAGATCAGGATGGCGAGTCGACACGAATACCCTCTACTTTTTTGAACTCGCCGAGATCGCGAAGGCACTGCTGGCAGCAGACTGCACGCTGAGCTGGAGCTGATTGTAGTTGGCCTTGCTGTCCGCAGTCTTCTGTCGCTGCGACTGAAGCACCATCATGTTGCTGAACACGAGGCTCCCGATGGCAAGGACCGCAAGACCAATCATCGCCTCCAGCAGTGAGAACCCTGGAGAGTGTTTAGTCACACTTGATCCCCTGGTCCGTCTGCGCGCACTTGGAAGCCGCAACCTTCGCGTTCACCACAAACCAGCTCTGGCCCTTGGTGTCTTCGTACACGCAGCTGAGCTGGACCTTGCCGCCTTCGACCGAGCAGGGCGCTCCCGCCTTGGCAACATTGGAACCCTTCTTGAGGCGCTCCCGCTTTTCACCACAACTGTGGTCTGCACGAACAAAGGTGGAGGGTTTGAAGTCCTTGGCAAAAAAGTTTCGCTGGCGATCCATGACCGCCGGCTCACCAGAACTCAACTCCGTGAAATTGAATTCGCCGTCCACCATCACTTTGGCGGGACACTTGGACTCGGCCCCCCAGGAGATTCCGGGCAAAACCAGAATGGATAGACAAAGATAGACCCTGGCCCGAAGGCCGACAGCATACGTACCGCGCTTCATACTCCTGAGCTTAAACGAAGTGAGACCCGGCCGCGCAAAAATCCTGCGCGGCCGGGTCAGCAGGGACACACAGGCGGTCAGCGCCCGCCCCGATCACAGTGGGCGGGCCCTCCGGGTGCGTTGCCATTATTGTACACATCCAAAATGTCCTTCTGGGCCAGCATCGACTGCCCCTGGACCGACGCGGGGTCCACTTGAGGACTGGATCCGACGGGTGCCATGTCGAGGCTCCCGATCAGGGCATCAGCCGCCGCAATGGCATTGCTGACTGCCGAGGGTGCACTCGCACCATTGAGGAGATTGGCTTTGGCTGCGATCAACTGATGGGCCAAGTTGATGAGGGCGTTGGACCCCGGTCCCGGGGTCGAGACACTGGAATCCAGGATCGCATCGAGCTCCGCGTAAGTGTAGCCCACCGAACCCAGCAGCATCATACTCCCCGCTTGGGCTGCGACGAGGGATTGAAGGAGCGCCTGCCCCCCCGGGGAGCTCCCCCAGTACCCTTGCGTCCGCGTGCATCCTTCGGTCCCGTTCTCCTGCTTGAAGCCAAAGGAAGCGGCGAAAGAAGTCCCCTGCTTTCCACCCCAGAGCGCAAAATCGACGCACGAAGGCGTCGTTGCCGTCCAGCTCGGTGTGGCAGCTGGAGCCTCGGCACATAGCCTGAAGTAGCCATCAGATACGGGTGAGAACACAAAGGCTCCACTGGAACCGACGATCGACTCTGAATGGAAGACCGTTCCCAGCCTGCCATCCAGGGTCACCCTGGCGCCCGAAAGTCCGGGCTCGGAAGAGTCGCTCCCGTTGCCGTTCAGATCCTGGTAGACGCGCCCCGATACGGTGTTTGCCGCATGTGATGCGTGCGAAAAAAGGGAAGCCTGGGTGATCAAAAGAAACAAAAGCCATCTATTCATGCAAAAGCCCTCCTGGGGTTGAACCCGGGAGGGCCTCTGCAATTTCACTTCCCAGTAGACGTTGGCTCAGCGCCTGAGCTCGGGATGCAGCGTCACCGTGAGACGATTGAGCGTCTCGATGTTGCCAAACACGACACCCTGCTCCGACTCATTGGATGAGCTGAAGGCAAGCATCTTGAGGACACTGGAAGCACCTTCCTGAGAAGCCACGGCCTGGATGGCTACGGCCAGAGCCGGGTTGCCCTTGAGGATGCTTGCAACCTGGGTCCTGCGAAGATCCAGGATCATCGCAAAGTCGCGCGCCGGGAGCTTGGCCTGGGCCTGCGCGAGAGCCGTCGACACGGCCTCGATCTGGGTGAGCACTCCCATCATCTCTTCTGACTGGCGAGATCCCACCGCCTCCGGAAGAGTTGCAAGCCGGACATCCAGTGCCCGCTGTGCTGCGGTCACGTCAGCCTTCATCTTATCCAGTGCCGCTGCATCCGCCTTGCCTTCTGCTTCGGCCGAGGCCAGTGACTTGACCTGGGCCAGCAGGGCGACAAACTCTGCACCGATGGACTTGGACTGCGCAGAGACCATCTCGAGCGCCACCAGGCGATCCACCAGGGTCTGGGCTACCAGTGCCTCAGCCGGAGCCCAGTACTTGAGCTGGTCGGCATCATCCCGAGATGTGCCCGGACGGACCGTGGTCACCGCCTTGGAAGACTGCACAAATCCACTCATCACGCGGAACATGCGGGATCCGTTGTCCTTGGCCTCGAGCCCATCCACATCCTGGCTCACCAGGGAACCCATCATTGCGTAGAAGCGGATCATCTCGGTCGTATCAGCCTTGAAGCGGCCGTCGAGCGGGATCGCACCGACGGATTCGCCCTTTTCATTCAGGACGATGCCGTTCGGGCGCACCTGGTTGGAGAGGACTTCCTGCAGGAGGGCCATCGTGGGCAACTCAAGGGGGGACTTGGCATCCGTGAACACCATCCGCTCGAACTCAGGATACGAGAAGCGCAGGCTTGCCGCTTCGTAGCGCGGGAATCCAAGCTGGCGATCCGTGAGCATCATGAGAGCCACGACCTTGTCGAACTCAATTCCGCGGATGCGCAGGCGGTCGGATCCCTGTTCAAATCCGACATCCTTGAGCCAGCGACGCTCCACCTTGATGGTGCGACCGTCCTGGAGGGTCAGCTCCATGACGCGCTCAGCTTCGGTTGCGGAAGAAGGAGCATCCGGCGTGCGGACGACAGAGTCGAAGAATTGCATCCCAGCGAGCGCCGCCTTGGCGTACTCGTTGATCACTTCGCCTTCGGCTCCGTTGATTGCCTGGTACATGGTCTCTTCCAGGAACTGGCGGATCGCCAGGAACTTGGAGAAGAGACGACCGACATAACCACCTGTCTGCGACTGGCTGAAGCGCAGCCGATCGCCTGCGAAGTTCGTCAGCGTGTAGAGGGAGCGATAGTCGTCGATATTGGCCTTGACGATCTCTGATGGGGTCGCACCGCGATCAAAGCGGTTGCAGACCGGCGTCTCGCCTGCCTCTTCATCCGAGCAGAACTGGAAGTGGCGGATCGGAAGCTGGGCCACCTGCTCACTGGAAAGCTGCAGCCAGGAGCCAAGCTTGAGCGCCGACTTGACCTGCCCGAGGCTCACGAGACGACCATCCTGGCCTTCGAGCATGCCGGCATAGGCCGCACGGATTGCCGCGACGTCGTAGGGACCCAGTCCGTCGTAGGTCTCGTGGTCGCTGGCGAGGTAGTCCATGATGGACGAGTAATCCCGCTTGGATGCGTCCGATGGACCGAACTTCCAGTTGGCCTGGTCAAAAGAGCCGATGAAGTTGTGGCGAAGACCGAGGTTGTGGCCGAGCTCGTGCGCGAGAGTGGGCTTGTAAACTCCCACGACGAGTTCCATGTCGGACTTTTCGGCAAGACCCTCGGGGAGCGTGGATCCAGTCAGCTGGGCAGCCTCATGCACGCAGAGATTGGCCTTTTCCATGCGCTCGATGAGTCCCGAGACGGACTCCGCACGGCGGACTTCGGACTTGAGTGCGGCAAGCTGTGCCCCACCCACGCGACCAGACATCACCTGGAGGAGTTTCTGGCTGAAGACCTTCTCTCCGAAGCGGGCGTCACCGAGGCGACCTGCACGGACTGCCTCCTGCATTGCCTCGTAAAATGCGAGCTCCGAGGGCTTGCGCGGGAGCTTGGAAAGCGATTCCATCTTCTCGGCAGAAGACAGGCCGAGTCGGGACTGGGCCAGTACGGCCTTTTCCCGGGAAACGCGACCGGAAGCACGAGGCGCAGAGCCCGAAGCACCACCCGAGGAGCGGACTCCCGTCTCGGACGGTGCCCCTGCCTTGACGAGAGGAGAAGCCACCTGCTTGAGGTACTCCTGCTTGGAGGCCTCGAGCTTGCGCATCTGGTCGACGAACGAGAGGATATTTCCGCCATAGATGAAGACGCTGGCCGCCTCCACCTTGCCCGAACGTGGATTGGAGTGCGCTCCACCCAGGCCGATCACGCCCGAGCTCGTTCGCTTGGGGATGAAGTAAATGTGGTTGGTGTCGAGATCGCCCAGCGCGCTCGCTGCCACGCCCTCTTCCCCCTCCACTGCAAGTTCAATCACATCGTCACTGCGGTCGAGCGTGGTTCCCTTGAACGCCTTCCGGAAGGCCTCGTTCCAGTCGGCAACTACTTCACGCGTTGCCTTGACGATGGCTTCGCGCATTTCGCCTTCAGCCGGAAGGCCTGCGAGCACATAGCGGATCTTTTTTCCTGCGCGGACATCAAAGATCGCCGGAAGCGCAGTCTCGGTTCCATCGGAACCGATGTTGCCGTAGCGGTTGGGCGAGTTCTTCTTGTAGGTGAAAATCCCGAAGCCAAGCTTCTTCTGGGCATCATAGGGCAGCTCAAGCAAGGGAGCCTCGTCACCCTTGACGTACTTCTTGAGCGAAATGCGCTCTTTAAAGGTGAACGAAGCCTGTACGCGGTCAAAGTAACCCGCCTGGAACACGCCTGCGCAGTCAGCGCCAGGGTTGTTGGCGTAAGTCATGTTGAGGCTGAAGCTCAGCACGCCTGCAGCCTGCGAAAGACGGTGATCCACTTCGGAGACCGTGACGTCAGTCGGACCGACAAAGCACTGCCCGAGCTCATAGTAGTTGAGTGGCGAAGAAATCGGGGGAACGGAGTTCCCCTCCCACGACACGTAAGCCACTGCATCCGGGTGGGTGTGGTCGGCCGGGATCACGCGCGGACGAGCGAGAAGGTTGCCCTGGGCGTCGGTCGACACTTCGCGCACATACTGGACCGGAAGCGACATGAGGTCAGCCAGGTCAATGCGGTTATTGCCACCGGTCTTGATCATCGCATCGGCGCGAACGAGGCGCACACGGTCCTTTTCAAACAGGATACGAACAAGCTCGAGCGGCCCGCTCGAACCGGCGAACGTGTAGTCAAAGGAGTTGGGGCTGTCTTCCATCGTGCGACGGAACAAGAACTCCTGACCCTTGAGTTCAGCGACCTTGAGGGAGCGGCGCGGATCAAGTGAGCTCACGCCCATTTCGGCAACGAGCGGATCCTTGGCAATCTGGACGAGCCTCGACTCATGCGTGCGGGCGACCGGGCGGAACTCGATTTCGGCCGAGAGGGTGCCATCGGCATCCACCTGGCGGCGACGGGCTTCGACATGGGTGAGCGGTACGCGGTAGCGCGCCACGCGCACGCAGTTGGACACGGGCGACTGCAGGCGGGACTCAACCGCCTTGGAGCAGCGCGAGATCTCGGCCGAGGCCGGAGCGCCGCGATCCTGGGCAGCCACGAGCTCACGCTGGGCGGGGGTGACTGATTCACTTTCGAGGGAGACAAGCTCCTGGAGCACCATCTCGCCGCCATCAATCACGGTTTCGAACTGGCCTGCACGATCCACGCGGATGTCGAGCTCGGAAGCAAGCTCCTCACGGGAGAATACCGAACCATCAAGCTTGCCGCGGACGAACACTCGCTCAGCGTCGTCAGGCGAGGACGTGGCCACTGCGAGCCGGTCTTCGGGAAGAGTCGAGACTTGAATGTGGGTTGCATCCTTCCACTCCGAGGGCTTCAGGCGGAGCGTGCTCGTGTCTTCGCCGAGATCGTTCTTGGCGCGAACCACCTGGCCGTAGGCCTGGATGCGGTACTGGAAGAGCGGCACCCAGTATTCGGAATCAGAAACCTTGGCGGCAAGCTGGAGGTCCTGGATCGAGAGCTCTTCAGCCGACTTCGCCACGCGATAGGAAGTCAGGAACTGGCGGTCGAGGCGGAACTTGATGGCGTACTGCTTTTCACCGGCAGCTGCGATCTCCAGCGACTTGAACATCGGACGAATGGACTCCGGAGCCGCTACTTCGCGGACTGCTACGGACTCATTCTGCTCGGATGCGCGAACCTTGCGCGAGTGCTTCTGGATGCGCTTGGGCGCGGCATCGGTGGCGAGGCTCATGGATGACGAAGTAAAGAGAGCGCGCTCGAAGATGTTCTCTCCGGCTCCTTCGGGGAACTTCGCTTCACGGATCTGGGTGCATCCCGTGGCCGCAAACGATGCAATGAGGATGGCGGCGAGTGCGGAGTACTGGTGGCGCGTGAACTTGGTCATCGGAGTCCCTCGTGAAGGAGCAATAAAGCAGCCCTCATGCCACCCCGAACGGAATTCAACCCACTGAATTTAAAGGACTTTACCTCGGGTCTGTGACCCAAAACTGACCAAGAATCCCCACCCCGCCCAGAGGTTCGACACTCTGATTTTTGCCCCCAGGAAAAGCCCCTCAAGGGAACTCGTTTCAACTATTTTCGCGCCCAAACATCTGAAATAATTGAACTTTTCAAAATGTCCCAACAGACACAATTTTATAAAAAAACCGACTAAGATAGTCTGATTTCAGGTTCAACAACGGAGGACGTAAGATGAAAACCAGAGCCGCTCAAGAAGAGAGCGTCCCTTACACAGTCAGGGCAATGATCGAATTCCCTGAGACCGGCCCCCCGAAGTTAAGGTAGCGCGAGCTAAACCGCATTCACGTGTGCGGAGCCCGCGGACTGCTTGGATCGCCTCTGGCCGGGGGCGACCGCGACAGCCAAGATTCCTAAAAATTTAATGATTCTCACAACCTCAGTCTGACCAGTCGGTGAGAGCCGTACTGCGATGAGGCCCACGCCCGGAAGCAACATCCGGGGGCTGAATGGGTGTCAAGGCGAGGAATATTAGGTGGCCTGAAAAGGTCCCACAGTGACTCTGAATCTTGGGCCCGCGCTGGGGTAGCTCCCCGACGCGGGCCCTGTTCTTTTTTGCACCGCCAAAAACCTGACTTGTTTTTTACCCCCCCGTTGTTAGAGTGGCGTCATTCGCATTGGGGAGGGGTTTAATGCAGATTAAACGCTTGGAAGTACAGGGGTTTAAGTCCTTCAAGGACAAGACGGTCATCCACTTCGACGACGGGATCACCGGGATCGTCGGCCCCAATGGATGCGGCAAGTCAAACATTGTCGACGCCTTCTTCTGGGTGATGGGTGAGCAGTCCTACAAGCACATGCGCGGAAGCGGCAGTGAGGACCTCATCTTTAATGGCTCTTCCAAGTACTCCCCCCTGGGCATGGCCGAAGCCACGCTCGTCATGGATTTTGGGTACGATCCGGCCGCTGCTGCCGGTCCCGATGCCGCCGCAGGCGCATCCTCCAAGGACATCCCCGTCCACCTTCGTTCCAAGGAAGTCTCGGTCACCCGCCGCGTCTACCGCTCGGGCGAGGGCGAATACTTCATCAATGGCGTGCCCGCACGCCTCAAGGATATTCAAGAGCTCTTCATGGACACCGGTGTCGGTGCCAAGGGCTACTCGGTCATCGAGCAGGGACAGATCGGCAAGATCGTCAACGCCAAGCCCGAGGAACGCCGCCTCCTGATCGAAGAAGCTGCAGGCATCGCCAAGTACAAGGCCCGCAAAAAAGAATCGCTCCGCAAGATGGAAGCGACCCAGGGCAACCTCTCACGCCTCAACGACGTCGTTCAGGAAATCGAGCGCAGCCTCGGTTCACTCGAGCGCCAGGCTGCCAAGGCCCGCAAGTACGAGGAGTTCCGCACCGAACTCACCGATAAGGAAATGACCTGGGGCCGCCGCAAGGCGCTCGTGCTTCGCCAGAAGATCTCGGCGCTCACGACCCAGAAGTCTGACACCGACACCGAGCTCCTCGCACTGCGTACCGAGCTCCAGACGGTCGAAAACAGCATCGAAACGGATCGCACGGCCCAGCTCACCGACAGCAAGGCGGTCGAGGAGATGCAGTCGATCTACCAAAACGCCCAGCGCGAGCTCACCCGTGAGCAGAGCGCCCTCGACCTTTCGCGCCGCCGCCAGGGAGACCTTGCCCAGCAACTCGAAAACCTCGAGCGCGAAAAGACCGAGCTCACTGCCGCTGTCGAAATCGACCGTGTGAATCTCGCCTCTCAAGAAGCCGAGCTCACCAACGGCGCTTCGATCCTGGAAGCCGCTCAGGAAAAGGCTCGTGCTCAGGACTCGCTCGTGCGCGAAAAGCGCTCTGCTACGGATCAGGCGCGCCGTGCCCTGGACCAGGCCCAGCGCGAACTCCTGCAGGGAGTCGAAAAGGCCAACTCGCTCAACGCCAAGCGCGCTTCTCTCGAGAGCCGCATCCAGTGGCTCGAAGAGCAGTCGGCTACCATCGGCCTTGAGATCGCCGATGCCGAAGCCAAGGCCCAGGAACTGGCCACTGCCCTTTCATCAATGAAGGAGCAGTCGGCCACCCTCAATGCCCGCCGCGACGAGCTCCGCTCTGCCCGCGACGGCAAGACCCAGAACATCCGCTCACTCGAATCCGCCCTGCGTGACGCCGAAAAGGCTCGCGACCAGGGTCTCAGGGAGCTCACCCAGCTTCGCTCAAAGCTGCAGAGCCTTGAAGAGCTGGCCGAATCCCACGAAGGATTTGGCGATGGACCCAAGTCCGTCCTCGAATTCGCAGCTTCGCGCAAGCCCGGCTCCGTGCTGGCACTTGCCGACCTGATCGATGTCGACTCAGGTTTTGAAATGGCGCTCGAGAGCTGGCTTGAAGGCCAGCTCGAAAGCCTCCTGTCGCGCGACTCCTCGCTTGCGATCGAGGCCCTCACCGAAATCCAGGCCCAGGATCAGGGCCGTGCCTGTATTCGCCTCGCATCTCAGGATGCGGGACAGTATGCAGAGCAGAGTGCTAAGGATGGCAACCTTTCTTCGATTGAAGGCCTGCTCACGCAGGCTGGCCTCAAGTTCATGGGAAGCCTCCGTTCGCACCTGAGGGCTGCTACAGGCTCCGATGCCGAGCTGGCCAAGAACGCGCTTTCGGCATGCAACCAGGTCGCCGTCATCGAGTCCTCACAAGGCCTCGATGCATTCCTCGCAAACGGCGGCGGCGAGAGGCTCATGGCTTCTGGCTGGTCGATCGTCTCGCTCGACGGCATCTCGGTCGAAGTCTCCATGGCTACCGGTGGAGCAGGCCTCTCGCTTCGTGGTGGGAGCCTCAACTCGGACAAGGCATCGAGCGTCCTCGGACGCAAGAAGGCCATTGCCGAGCTCACGACCCAGGTCGAAGCCGCTGACGCAAACCACGCTGCACTTTCTGCCAAGTCGGACGAAACCCGCGCGGAGCTCGAATCCGAGCGCGAATCCATGCAGGGACTCGAAGCCGAACTCCGCCAGCTCGAAATCGACTGCGGCTCACTTGAGCGCGAGATCCGCCAAGGCGATCGCGCAGCACAGGACCAGGCCAACCAGGCCCAGCGCCTGAATTCCAATCGCGAGCGCAACGCCGACGACCAGGCTTCGGTCCGCCAGGACCTCGACTCGGTCAATACCCAGCTCGAAACGATCCTCGCCTCGCGCGCGGATCTCGAAGGCTCGCTCAAGGCACAAGAAACTGAGGTCCAGGCACTCGATGCCTCCCTCCGTGAACTCGAAGCAGCACTGCAGTCGCTCAAGATCGAGGAAGCCTCGGTCGCCGAACGCGCACAGAGCCTCAAGCGTGAGTTCCAGTCCCTCCAGGGCGTGGTGGCCGGCCGTGAGCGTCGCATCGACGAGATCACTCGCCTGCTCGATCGCGCCCTCAACGAGCGCGACGAGCATAGCGGTGGCGACTCCAAGTGCGAGGCCCGGATCCATGAGCTCACGCTCCAGATCTCGGAAGTTGGCACCAAGCTCGCCGAGACCCGCAACCAGCTCGAGATCGTGACTGCCCGCGTGAACGAGGGCCTCGAGCGCATCAAGCAGCTCCACAAGCAGGGCGACTCGCGCAACAACCAGAGCCATCAGATGGCCATCGAGCTCGAAAAGCTCGGCTCGGACCTCGGCCACCTCATCCAGAACCTCGAAGAGAAGTACGGTGTGGGCTGCCTCGAAAACCCGACTCCGACCTCTCCGATCCAGGAAGAAATGCAGGAGCCGGTGGTGACTGCCGAGATGTCGGCAGAAGAAGAAGCCGCCCTCAACGAGCAGGTCGAACAGCTCCGCGAAAAGATCCGCCGGCTGGGTGATGTGAACCCGAATGCTGTCCACGAGTTCCAGGAACTCCAGGGCCGCTACGAGCACCTCTGCACCGAAAAGCGCGACCTCGAGCACTCGATGCAGAACCTCCAGGAAGCCATCGAGCACATCAACAAGACCTCCGAAGAGCGCTTCCAGAAGGCCTTCGAGGCGATCGCCGATCGTTTCGAGAAGCTCTTCCCGATCATCTTCGGTGGCGGCCAGGCCAAGCTCTCGCTCATCTACCCCGAGGGATCGAACGACATCCTCGAGGCTGGCGTGGACATCCTGGCCCAGCCTCCCGGCAAGAAGATCGTCAACATGCAGGCCCTCTCGGGCGGCGAAAAGGCCCTCACGGCCGTGTCGATGATCTTTGCGATCTTCATGGTCAAGCCCTCGCCCTTCTGTCTGCTCGACGAAGTGGACGCGCCGCTCGACGACGCAAACGTGGGCAAATTCAATGCGCTCCTGCGTGAGATGTCGGCCAAGAGCCAGTTCATCATCATCACGCACAACAAGAAGACCATGGAGCTCAATGACACGCTCTACGGCGTCACCATGGAAGAACCGGGTGTCTCCAAGATGGTCTCTGTCCGGATGAACTGATGCGCCTTGCCTTCGGCCTGATCGCAGCCTCCGTATTGGTCCCGCAGATGGCCGCGGCCAAGGCCGTGCGTGAGGTTCCCGAGGCGCTCCAAAAGGTGGAATCCCGCTACAAGGAGGCTGGCACGCTTCAGGCTTCGTTCGAGCAGGAAGAAGTCTCCAAGGCGCTCGGTGACACGAAGAAGAGCCAGGGCAAAATTGCCTGGAAGGCTCCCGACCGTCTCAAGTGGGAGACCGAGACACCGGATCCCAATCTGCTCGTGAGTGATGGCAAGACCATGTGGTTTTACACGCCTCCCTTTGATGAAAGCGAAAAGGGCCAGGTCATCATCCGCAAGGCTGCCCAGATGAAAAATCGCCTGATCGATGCCCTGCTGGCCGGACGCTTCAGCTCGGCAGTCAAACAGGGGCTCCGGATTGAGGCCCTCCCCGACAACACCTTTAAGCTCCTTCCCCGCAAGGGGACGGTCGGAAGCCTCAAGGTGGCCCAAGTCAAAATCGAGCCCGAAAAGCACCAGATCGTCCAAGTTTCCTTGGAATATCGCGATGGTAACCGCTCCTCGATCAACCTCTCGGCCATCGAACTGGGCAGGCCCATCCCGACCGAGACCTTCACCTTCAAGGTCCCGCCCCGCACAGAGGTCTTAAAAGAATAAGGATTTTAGGCCCTTGCCTTAATCTGACTTATTTCGTAAGGATTGCCGCACTATGCCATCCTTCGATATCTCGTCTGACGTCAATTGGCAGGAAGTCGACAACGCCATCAACCAGGCCACCAAGGAACTGGGGCAGCGCTTTGATTTCAAGGGCGTGAAGTCCGAGATCAAACTCGACTTGAAAGCCAAGACCATCACCCTCTGGTGCTCCGAAGAAGGAAAGCTCGAGGCTGTCGTCGATATCCTCCAAAGCAAGCTCATCAAGCGCGGCGTTTCGATCCTGTCGCTGGAATACAAGGACAAGGAGTCTGCCTTTGGCGGCAGCGTGCGCCAGGTGATCGTCGTGCAGGCCGGCATCTCCAAGGAAAAGGGCAAGGAGATCATTGCCGCACTCAAGGAGAGCAAGCTCAAGGTGCAGGCACAGATCCAAGACGAACAAGTTCGCGTCACCGGCAAAAGCCGCGATGACCTTCAATCGGCAATCGCCCTGCTCAAGGGCCAGCAGGACACCCTCAAGGTGCCCATGCAGTTCGCAAACTTCAGGGACTAAATCATGGACCAGGAAAACACCAAGAACAGCGTCTACTTCGTCAGCCTCGGCTGCCCCAAGAACCTCGTCGACTCACAAGTCATGCTCGGAATGCTCGAAAAGGGCCGCTACCAGGTAGTGCCCGAGCCCGAGCAGGCCGAAGTGATCATCGTCAACACCTGCTCCTTCATCCAGGCATCCAAGGAAGAGTCGATCGAAACGATCCTCGAGATGGCCAACCACAAGCAGGAAGGCAACTGCAAGGTGCTCGTCGCGTCTGGCTGTCTTCCGCAGCGCTACTCCAAGGAACTCGAAAACGAGATGCCCGAGGTGGATCTCTTCATCGGAACAGGCCAGTACCACCGCATCACCGAGCTCCTCGATGCGCATGGCAAGGCCCTTGAACAGGGAGCTCCTCTTCCCAAGCGCTCTTACATCGACCAGCCGGCGTTCATCCACACGGAGCGCGATCCCCGCATGCACACGGGCCCGCTCCATACGGCCTACCTCAAGCTTTCCGAGGGCTGCAATCGTCGCTGCGCCTTCTGCATCATTCCCAAGCTGCGTGGCAACGTGCGCTCCCGCACCATCGAATCGCTCGTGGCAGAAGCCAAGCAGCTCGCTGCACGGGGCGTTCGCGAGCTCAACCTCGTCGCACAGGACCTGACCGAATACGGCATGGAGTGGAAGTACAAGGAGCGCCTCGAGACGCTGCTTCCTGAACTCGTCAAGGTCGAAGGGATCGAGTGGATCCGACTCCACTACGTCTATCCTGACCAGTTCTCCGATGAACTGGTTGAGATCATCGCCCGCGAACCCAAGATCGTGAAGTACCTCGACATGCCGATCCAGCACACCAACGACCGCGTGCTGGCTTCGATGAACCGCAGGCTCACCAAGGCCAAGCTCTTTGACCTGGTTTCAAAGCTCAGGGCCAAGATCCCGGGACTCGTGTTCCGCACCTCGCTCATCGTCGGATTCCCCGGCGAAACCGAAGAAGAATTCCAGGAACTTTGCCGCGACATCGAGGCCCTGGCCCTCGATCACGTGGGCGTCTTCCGCTACTCCAAGGAAGAAGGAACCAAGGCTGCCGAGATGGACGGCCAGATCCACGCCAACATCAAGCGCAGGCGCTCCAAGGTCCTCACCGAGATCCTCCAAAAGCAGTCACTCGGTCGGAACGAAAAGCTCGTGGGCAAGACGTTCCCGCTGATGGTCGAAGGACAAAGCGAAGAAACCGAACTCCTGCTCCAGGGTCGCCTCCCCACGCAGGCGCAGGAGATCGATGGCCACGTCCTGATCAATGATCTCGGCGACCTCGAAGAGGAACTCACCGCACGCCCGCTCATCGCGGGCGACTTGATCGAAGTCACCATCACCGAGGCCATGCCGCATGACCTCGTGGGCAAGGTGACCAGGATCCTTCGCCGCATGGAGCTCCCGGAGTCGGTGCGTCCGGGGCTTGCGACGGATGCTGCGACCTCCATGCCGGGACTCCTCAACGAGTGGCGCGCCAGCCACTAAGGGACCCGTCATATGGACTGGAACATCACGGCTTCCCAGCTCAAGCAGGAACTCGAGGCCGCCAGGGCCGGAGGCCCAAGGCTCGTACTCGTGGATGTCCGCGAGCAGGAAGAATACGCGGAGTCGCGCATCGAAGGATGCAAGCTGATCCCGTTGGGAGAGATCACGTCGCGTGCGCTGCGCGAGCTCAACCCCGAGGACAACATCGTGCTTTACTGCGCCCACGGTGTGAGGAGCCTGCACGCCCTCATGGCTCTCCAGCAGATGGGATTTGAAAAGCTGCGTTCGCTCGACGGCGGGATCTGCGAATGGCAGGAGCAGGGCTACTAAGCGCCCTCCGCGAGGAGGCGCTCTCTCAGGGATTCTCGCAGGCCTCGGGCGTCGACTGGTCGCACGCCCGATCCGAGTACACCATCCACTCGGATCGTTACGAAGAATGGATCTCTCGTGGTTTTGCAGGGGAAATGCAGTACCTCGTGCGGGGCCTGGATCGCCGAAAAAACCCAGAGCTGGTTTTTCCGGGCCTCAAGTCCATCTTTTGCGTCACCCTTCCCTATCGGCAGAGTCCGCTTGGCCACCTCGATCCATCCCAGGGCCCACGCTATGCGCGCTATCTCGATGGCCCGGATTATCATGACCGGATCTCCCACAAACTGACCCGGACTCTCGAGCGGGTAAGGGCGCGCCCGGAGTTCTCAACCCTCGCCTGGAAAGTCTGCGTCGATACGAGCGCGGTCCTTGAACGCACCTGGGGATCACTCACGGGACTCGGCTGGATTGGAAAGAACACCCTGCTCATCCATCCGAAATGGGGAAGCCGATTTTTTATCGGTGTTGCGTTCCTCAGCGAGGAGCTCGGCACAGGGGTCCAGAAACTCCCCGACTACTGTGGCAACTGCTCTCGCTGCCTCGAGGGGTGCCCGACCCAGGCGTTTGACCAACCCCATCTGCTCGACTCCAGGCGCTGCATCTCGTACTGGACCCTCGAAAAACGCGGCGAGCTGGACCTCACTCCCGAGCAATCCCGCGCAATGGGCACCTGGGTCGCGGGCTGCGACACCTGCCAGGATGTTTGCCCTTTCAATGCCAAGCCCACCCGACTTCTTCCTGACCCTGGGCCTGACCCCGGGGTCGATCGGCCGACACGGGACCCGTACTCCCTCACCTGGGGGCAGCTCCTCACCGAGACCGAAGCGGAATATCTTGATCGCACCCGAGGATCAGCGCTTGAGCGCGTCAAGCCCGCCATGAGGAGGCGCAATCTCGAGATTGCCTTCAAAAATTCGGATCAATGAGCGGAAGCCCGGGATCCTCGACCCTGAGCCAGGCCTGGAACCGGAGCTCAAAGGCCTTGAGCTCCTCAACATCAGGATTCCAGAGTTGCTCCAACTGGCCTCCCTTGAAGATGACGAGCCCTTTGCCATGGGCCTGCAATCCCCAGCACCTCGAAAGCAAACCTCCTGCATCCGCCAGTGCGGCGATGCTCCAGTGTTCATGCTGGAACCACGACTTGGCCTCGGCAGGAAACTCCTGCTGGGAGGCCGGGGCCTGGATCACGCAGTAGAATTCGATCCCCAAATCCGAATAGCGATCAAAAAGCTCCTTGAACCTTCGTCCCAGCCCGGCGCCGGCATCATGACCCGGCTCAAAGAAGGCAAAAGCATGGATGCCCTTGGAAAACTCCGGCTCGAGCACTCGGAGCTGAACGGCCGACTCGGGAGTGTCCTGCTCTGGCCAGAACAGGGCCTTTCCCCGGACCCAAAGTGGAGTGGCCCGCTGGCGCGCCAGCGACAGGGCTTTTTCGGGTGAGATCTTTTTCTTGGGCGGAGTCCAGGCCATCTCAGTTCCTTCTCATGAAGGCGACAAAAGCGGCGAGGAATGCGATCGCGGCGCACACCGAGAAGGTGAACTGCATGGCCGTGCTTAAATCGGCAACTTGGGATGTGGCATGGAGTCGCCAGCCAAAAAGCGCCGTTGCCATGCCCGTGCCGATCACCATGCCGAGATTGCGGATGGTGGCCAGGAGCGCTGATGCCACCCCCAGCCGATCGATCGGGACGGCACTCATGATGGCGCTGTTGTTCGGTGACTGGAAGAGACCAGTGGCCATCCCCACCAGGCAAAGACCGGCTGCCAGCATCCCCGGCTCGGTCTCAGGATGGATTCCCCTGCCAAAAAAACCGGCCATCGCCATCAGTGTCACTCCACCAATGAACGCCCCTAGAGCGCTCAGTCCGCGAGTCCCCAGTCGATCCGAAAGCCTTCCACTGATGGGTGCCACGACAAAGATCGTGAGCGGGATGGCCGTCATCATGAACCCGGAATGCTCGGGGGCGTACTTGAGCACGCGCTGCAGGAAGAAGGGCATGAGCACCGAGACCGATGAATAGGCGACGAAGAGCAGGAAGCTGGAGAGGTTCGACATCCAGAAGCTGCGGATCTTGAGGAGCGAGATATCAAACAGTGGCGCCTCGGCGCGGGACTCCACCCGTAGGAAGAGCAGGAAAAGAACCAGCGCCACGAACCCTGTGATCCAGCGGAGCTCGTTGAGGATCGGAAAAACCTGGATCCAATGCACCTGCGGCGGATCGAAGGCAGCAAGGAAAAGCATGAGCACGAGTGCCTGAAGGATCGCTCCCTTCCAATCAAAGCGGAACTTGGAGGACTCGCTGAGTGCGTCTTCCACGTACCTTGCCGAGAGGATGAGCCCGGCAATCCCCACGGGGAGATTGACCCAGAAGATGCTCCTCCAACCCATGTTCCCAATGAGCAGCCCACCCAGGGCCGGACCACTCACGAGCCCGGCACTGACGACCATCCCCATCGTGCCAAGCGCGGTTCCACGCTCTTCCCGTGGAAAGGCCGCCGTGATCACGGCAGGACCGTTGGCCATCAGGAGAGAAGCCCCCATTCCCTGGATGATTCGGAAGGCTATCAGGGCGCCCAGGTGGGGAGACATGCCGCAAAGCAGCGAGCCCAGGGTGAAGATCGCAAAGCCCAGCACCAGCGTCTTGCTCCGGCCCAACTGGTCCGAGAGCCTTCCCGCGGGAAGGATGAGGCAGGAGATCGCAACCAGGTAGACCACGACCACCCATTTGACGGAGGCCAGGTCCGCATTGAACTCCTGCGTCAGCGTCGGGAGCGCGATATTGACGATGCTCGAGTCCAGGGTGGCCATGAAAGTCCCACAGGCCACCGCAGCAAGAGCCCACCATTTGTGCGACATGGACCCAGAGCATAGCTGAGCCAAGAGCCCCATAAAAGGACGCTTTTTTCAGGTGGTGGGTTGGTTTATGGTCACTCCCCTATGTCCAAACTGAACGCTCCGGAGCTCAAGAAGCTCTCCAATGACCTGAGGGTCCACATCCTCGAAATGATCACCGAAGCCAAGTCCGGCCACCCGGGAGGAAGCCTTTCGGCCATTGACGCCCTGACAGCCCTTTGGTTCGCCGAAATGAACGGCGTCCCCCAGGGCAAGCCCGAGGCTTCGCGCGACCACTTCATCCTTTCCAAGGGCCACGCCGTACCCGCCCTCTACGCGATCCTCGCCCAGAAGGGTTACATTCCGTTTGAAGAGCTCAAGACCCTGCGCCGCACGGGTGCCCGCCTCCAGGGCCACCCCGACCGCGTCAGGCTCCCCATTGTCGAGGCCTCGACCGGCTCACTTGGCCAGGGCCTTTCAGTTGCCTGCGGCATGGCCATGGCCCACAAGCTTTCGGGATCCAAGTCCCGCATCTACTGCATGGTCGGTGACGGCGAGATCCAGGAAGGCCAGATCTGGGAAGCAGCCCTCTCGGCCCCCAAGTTCGGGCTCTCCAACCTCTGCGTGATCCTCGACAACAATGGCGGCCAGATCGACGGCCCCACCGACGAAGTCCTCTCTCTCAAGCCGATTGCGGAGAAGTGGCGCGCTTTCAATTGGGAAGTGATCGAGATCGACGGCCACAACCTTGAGCAGATCCTCGGCGCCTACCAGAAGGCCCGCGAACTGGAAGCCAAGGGATCCAAGAAGCCTGTCTTCATCATCGCCAATACCGTCAAGGGCAAGGGCGTCTCGTTCATGGAAAACAAGATCGAATGGCATGGCGCAGCCCCCAAGGCCGAAGACGCCAAGCGCGCCATCGAGGAGGTCCGTAAAAATGGCTAAGGCAACCCGTCAGTCCTTTGGTGAAGCTCTCGCTCGCCTCGGTGCAGAACACAGCGAGATCGTCGTGCTCGACGCCGACCTCTCGAAGTCGACGAAGTCGGATCTTTTTGCCAAGAAGTTCCCGGAGCGCTTTTTTGAAATGGGCATCCAAGAAGCCCACATGATCGGCGCCGCATCCGGGATGGCGTTTGCCGGAAAGCTGCCATTTCTCTGCAGCTTTGGAGCCTTCCTCACGGGCCGCTACGACCAGGTTCGCCTGAGCGCAGTTTACTCGGGCGCCAACGTCCGCATCATCGGAACCCACGCAGGCCTCGGCATCGGCGACGACGGCCACAGCCAGATGGGGCTTGAGGACGTCACCCTCATGCGCGTGCTTCCTACGATGGGAGTTTTCCAGCCCATGGATGACGCCGAAACCCATGCGATCATGGACTACCTCGTCAAGCAGTACAAAGGCCCGGCCTACCTCAGGCTCACCCGCCAGACGATGCCGGATTACTCGGACAAGGCGGCTCCCTTTGTCCCGGGAAAGCTCCGCAAGGTTGCGACCCTGGGCTCAGGCGCAAAGACCCTGCTCGCGGTTGCCAGCGGCGCAGGGGTTGCCGAAGCCATGGGTGCTGCCGAACGCCTGACCGCCAGGGGATACACTACGCATGTCGTGAACTGCCACACGCTCAAGCCCTTTGACTCCAAGGGTCTGATGGAACTCGTGGGTTCGCTCAAGCCCTCGCAGATCTTCACCGTCGAAGACCATTCGGTCATCGGCGGGCTTGGATCCTGTGTGGCCGAGGTACTTTCTGAAAATGGTGCGGCCGTGAAGCTCACCCGCTTTGGCTGCCAGGACCAGTTCGGCGAAAGCGGCGAGCCGGTCGAGCTGTTCGAGAAGCATGGATTCTCGGCGGCAAAAATTGCCGAAAAAATCAGCTGATTCAGGCTCAAAAAGCATAAAATCCAGATGAACTGAACAGGGCTCGGCAGCTTTTGCCGGGCCCCGTTTTTTTTCCAGCCTTTGTCCACTGATGCCGATCAGTTGGACATGAAGTCTTCAAACCTTCTTGTTCTGGCCACCACCCTGCTCTCGCAGCTCCCACTTGCCCAGGCATCCTGGGCGGCAGCCACTTCGGATTGCCTCAGGGACGGCTTCCTCCCGAAAAACTCCATGAAGATCTCG
Source organism: uncultured Bacteriovorax sp. (assembly GCA_964508305.1). Taxonomy (GTDB): domain Bacteria; phylum Bdellovibrionota; class UBA1018; order UBA1018; family UBA1018; genus CAIOHW01. Next base: position 11,051 of record CAZDSX010000031.1, on the reverse strand, counting down.
GTCATGAATCGACGCAACAGCATGAACGAGAAACGCTTCAACGAAATCATTTCCCGGGTGGAATCCTTCTACCAGCCGATCGCGGCCAAGCAGGGCGCCAGCCTGACTTTTGAACGCGAATGGACGGACGATACCGTCAATGCCTACGCCTCGCGAAATGGCAACCAATGGATCATCTCGATGTACGGCGGACTCGCGCGCCACGAAGCCATCACGGAGGATGGATTTGCGCTCGTAGCCTGCCACGAGGTGGGACACCATTTGGGTGGGGCACCCAAGTACCGCGGCCAGTGGGCTGCAAACGAAGGACAGGCTGACTACTTTGGCACGCTGAAGTGCCTGCGAAACATCTTCTTGAACGACGACAATGTCTCGATCGTGAAGGGACTGAACGTACCTCGAGCCGTCATCCGGTCCTGCGAGGCGAGCTACGGTGACTCGGCCTCCATCGCGCTTTGCGAGCGCTCGGCAATGGCAGGCCGCTCGACGGCCGAACTCATGCGGGTGCTCAATAACGCAAGCAAGATCGACTTCACGACTCCGGATCCAGCACAGGTCTCCTCCACCTCGGATGCGCACCCGGCTGCCCAGTGCCGCCTCGACACCTACTTTAGCGGAGCAGTCTGCCAGGTCTCCAAGGACGAGGCTTTGAGCGATACGGATGCCACGGTGGGAACCTGCTCCGAGGAGCGAAACTTCAAGATCGGAGTCCGTCCCCGCTGCTGGTACAAGCCCGAATCCAGCGGGAACCCCGACCCTAATCCCACACCAAGCCCGACACCTGCGCCCTCGCCGGGCGATATCGCGGCCGCTCCCCTGCTAGCTGGAAAAACCCAGCTCTTCACCCGCAATCCCTATGCGGCCATTCCCGTGGACTATGATGTCTCGGGCTTCAAGCAGTCGGGAGGAGTCTACTTCGAGATCTCCAGCCCAAACCGGCCGTTTTCGAAGCCCAATGGCGAATTGCCTGACTCCGTCCACTCTGCCGGATTCCTCAAGGCAGGAACCCGTGGCCGCATCAGCGTCCTTCCTGCCCAGAATCTCCCCGGCTGGGGCACCTACCAGATCCGCGTGATTCCAGTGGACAGGCAGGGCCAAAAAGCCGTGGGGCGATTCTCCAACTCATCCACGCTCATCATTTCTCCCTGAACATGGCAAACGCACAGAACCGCACACTCAGGCCCGGACAAAGTCTCTTCATCGAAGGAGAGAGTCCACGCAGCATGTTCCTGATCACCAAGGGAACGGTTGCGATCCGTAAATCCAAGGGTAGCGCCTTTGTCGAGATCGCCAAGCTCAATTCCAATGAGGTCGTGGGAGAGCTTTCATTCTTTGATCGGCAACCGAGGAGCGCTTCGGCATTTGCCCTCACGGACGTAGAGGTGACGGAGATCCCCTTCGAGGCGCTCGACAAACTCTTTGGAACCACGCCGCCTTACCTCAAGGCCATGATCGCTGCGATGGCCGATCGACTCAGGAAGGCCAACGAGATCATCAAGCGACTCCAGAAGAACACCGTATCAGAGGGTGACGGAGTACAGGCCGCGACCACCGAGGATCTCGATGCCGCCACGGCACTGGCAGCGGCCTCAACCGCCTTTGACCAAGGTTCGGGCGATCAGACCTGACGCAGTTGCCTGAGGGCTTCGTAAACGGTCACTGCGACGGCTTGCGACAGGTTGAACGAACGCACTCGGGCATCGAGGATCGGAATTCGAAAAGACGTGAGCGGATTACGCGCCAGCAACTCGTCCGGAAGCCCCATCGTCTCCTTGCCGAAGATCAGATAGGTGCCCGGTTCGAACTTATGATCAAACAGCGTGTGACCGGCTTTTTTTGAAAGATAGGCCCGCGGGGCCTCCGGTGGCAGGAACTTCAGGAACTCCTCGAGGCTCTTGTGGCGAACCACCTTGAGGTGTTCCCAGTAATCCAAGCCAGCCCGCTTGAGTTGTGAATCCGTGATCTCAAATCCGAGCGGCTCCACCAAATGGAGCGTGCATCCTGTCCCCAGGCAAAGCCTCCCGATGGACCCCGTGTTTTGCGGGATCTCGGGCTCGACTAGAACGACATGGAGGCCTGAATCCAATCTTGGCTCCCAGACTTCCCCAATCAGGGACGAAGCGTATTGAGCATGCGCGGGAACGGAATGGTCTCGCGCACATGCTCCACTCCGGTGAGCCACGCCACCGTGCGCTCGACCCCGAGGCCAAACCCACTGTGGGGGACCGACCCGTAACGGCGCAGATCGAGGTACCATTTGTAGTCCGACTCTGCGAGCCCATGCTCCGCAATGCGGCGCTGCAGGACAGAGACCTTCTCCTCGCGCTGGCCGCCGCCAATGATTTCGCCATAACCAAAAGGCGCGATCAGGTCGCAACCGAGTGCGTACTTTCCGGTTCCCTCGACTCCGGGGCCGCCCACCGTATCGGACTGCTTGAAGTAGAAGGCCTTGATCTGGGACGGCATGTGATGAACGAAGACGGGCTTTCCGAACTCTTCACCGAGGGCCGTTTCATGGGGCGCACCAAAGTCCTCGCCCCACGGAATCGCAACGCCGCGCTTCTCGAGGATCTTGACCGCCTCGTCGTAGGAGATCCGAGGAAAGGGTCCGCGGATCGACTCGAGCTGCGAGAGGTCGCGCTCAAGGATCTTGAGTTCGGGTGCTCGCCTGGCGAGCACGGACTGCACGATGTGCTCGATGAACTGCTCACCGAGAGTCATGTTGTCGTTCAGATCGTCATAGGCCACTTCGGGCTCGACCATCCAGAACTCGGTCAGATGCTTGCGGGTCTTGGATTTTTCAGCGCGGAAAGTTGGACCGAACACGAACACCTTGCCAAAGGCCATGGCGCCCGCCTCGCCATAGAGCTGACCTGACTGCGAAAGGAATGCCTTCTCATCGAAGTAATTCGTCCCAAAGAGAGTCGAAGTTCCTTCACAGGCGCTCGGCGTCAGGATCGGAGCATCAAAGCGAATGAAGTCGCGCTGGTAGAAAAATTCCTCGATCGAGCGGATGATCTCGGAACGCACACGAAGGGCCGCCCACTGCTTTTGCGAACGGATCCAGAGGTGGCGATTCTCCATCAGGAACTCAACCCCATGCTCCTTGGGGCTGATGGGGTAGGCTTCGGCGACATTCACGACCTTGAGATTGCGGACTCCCATCTCAAAGCCCCCCGGCGAGCGGGGTTCCTTTCGAAGGACTCCGGTCACTTCGACCGAAGACTCCTGCGTGAGCTTCTCGAACTCCCCGAAAGCCTCTTCGGAACATTCGCCCTTGAAGAGCACCCCCTGCATGAGGCCACTTCCATCGCGCATGAGCAGGAACTTGATCTTGCCCGAGCTCCGGAGGTTGTAGACCCATCCACGGACGGTCACTTCCTTGCCGTCAAACTGGCCTGCATCCTTGATCAGAAAAGTCTGGGTGCTCATCGATCAAAACTCCGCCGCGAACTGGGCGAGCGTGCGGACGTAGATCCCGCTTGCGCCCTTCTTGGGATAGTACGGCACATGGCCCATTCCATTGGCCACGGCTGCAATGTCGAGGTGTGCCCACTTCATGCCCTTGCGGATGAACTGGTTCATGAAGATTGCGCCACGAATGGTGCCGCCGCTTCCGTCGTTTGCGGAGTTCTTCATGTCTGCAGTGTCGGACTTAAGGTCATCGAAGTACTCGTCGTACATCGGAAGCTGCCAAATGCGCTCATGGTTGGCCGCACCGGTGGCCATCAGGGCCTGTGCCAGGGCATCGTCGTTTCCGAGGACCGCGCAGCACTGTTTTCCAAGTGCGACTTGGACTGCACCGGTCAGCGTTGCAGCATCGATGATCGCATCGGGCTTGAAGTCGTGGGCGTAGTCCAGGACATCGGCAAGGATCAGGCGACCTTCGGCATCCGTATTGATGATCTCGACGGTCTTGCCGTTGCGGGCGCGGACCACGTTGCCGGGCTGGATCGCAGTGCCATCGGGCATGTTCTCGGTGAATGCAAGAATGGTCACGATGCGATTGGGGACCTTGAGCTTTGCAGCAAGCAGGGTGGCTCCCATCAGGGTCGCGGCACCGGTCATGTCATGCTTCATCTCTTCCATGCGAAGGGACGGCTTGATCGAGATGCCACCGCTGTCAAAGGTGATCCCCTTGCCGACGAAAGCAAGAGTGCGGGCCTTTTTGACATTCTTGGGGGCGTATTCAAGCACGACAATTTTGCCTTCGCGCTCGGATCCCTGTCCGACGGCCAGGAACAGCCCCATCTTCTCGCGACGGGCATCGCTCTCGGAGAGCACTTTGCACTTGATGCCATACTTGCGCGCCAGGCGCTGGGACTCGGCTGCGAAGTACTCAGGAGTTCCGAAGTTGGACGGCTCATTGGACCAGTCGCGGGTCACGTTGACCGCTTCGCCCACCGCAATCACCCGCTCGAGTTCCTCGTCGATGTGGCTCGCGAATGCGCGATCCTTGGCCACGAAGGTCAACTTGCGGGTGGCGTGGATGGGATCTGCGACCTTTTTGTACTTCGAAAAGCTGTAGCAGCTCAGGATGATGCCTTCAGCAAGCGCACGGACTTTGGAGATCTGTCCAAAATCCCCCACATGAAGCGCCGCCGAAGCGAGCTTCTCGGCACCCAGCCGGGCCCAGAGGGCTGCTCCAGCCTGGCGAATCTTGTCTTCGGTCAGATCCGAGGCCTGGCCGAGGCCCACGAAAACGACGCTTTCGGCCTGTCCCTCTCCGCCAAAACGAACCAGCTGGGTCGCCCCCACGCGTGCAGAGAAAGCCTCCGTGGACTTGAGCTTGTCCAGGGTGGCTGCGTAAGCGTGCTTGGATGGAAGAACGGGCTTCTTGGAAGCGTCCTGGGAGACAAAAACCACATCGGCAGCAACCGCCCCCCCGGTGGCCTTGCACTCCAGGGCGGGAAAAATCCAATTGTCGGTGGTGGACGAGCGATTCTTGCTGGCAGCCATGGGAAAGCCTCTCAAAAAGATGGAGAAAATGTGATTTAGAAGTAGCAAGGATCTAACACACGAATTACTGGATTTTGAACCGCAAATGCTCAAGCGCTATCAGTCAAAAGTCGGCTCGATGATCCGCATCTCGGATGCTTTTTGGATCGGTGCATCATGGCTGATGGCCTACAAGCTTCGATTTGAACTGGGAGTCCTCGAGTACAACCGGGGCATCCAGCCTTTTGAGAAGTACCTGGCGCTTCTCCCACTCGTGGTTTTCCTCTGGGTGGTCATCTTTTCTTCCCAGGGCCTGTACAGCTCGACCCGAATCCACCGCAGGACCCACGAAGCCCTGCTCACCCTTCAGGCCCATTTTTTCGCCTGGATCCTGATGCTGGCCCTCACGAGCCTGATCAGTGAGTACAAGTATTCACGTGGGGCACTGGGTGTCTTTGGACTCCTGGGCGGCACCCTTCTCATCGCCTCCAGGCTCACGATCCGAAATGCGGTTCGCTCGCTCCGCGAGTTCGGGGTGGGCGCCCAGCGCACCCTGATCATCGGCGAGGGTCCTTCGGCCGCAATGGTCGCCGAACGGATTCAAAAGTTCCCGGAGCTGGGCTGCTACCTCGTGGGTACGCTGCCCGGTTCGATCCAAAGCCTCCCGGAGGTCCTCAAGAAGGACTCGATCCAGGAGGTCATCTTTGCCCTTCCCCGCTCGCAAGGGGCGGAGCTGGACCGTCTGCTTTCGCAGGTCCACGAAGAAACGATCGACATCCGCGTCATCCCCGACCTCCACGAGTACATTCGCCTTGGCTGCCAGATCGAGGATTTCGATGGCGTACCCATCGTCAGCGTGAATGACTCCCCCCTGGAAGGCTGGGGAAGCGCCCTCAAGCGAGCCACGGACTTCACTCTCTGCGCAATCGGACTGATCATTCTCAGTCCCCTGTTCGCCCTGATCTCAATCGCCGTAAAGATGTCTTCGCCAGGCCCCGTGTTTTACCGGCAGGAGCGCATGGGATTGGACGGCCACACTTTTGGAATGCTCAAGTTCCGCTCCATGCGGATGGATGCCGAAAAGGACAGCGGTCCGGTATGGGCAAGATCAGGGGACGACCGCCGCACCTGGCTGGGGTCCTTCTTGAGGTCCACCAGCCTCGATGAGCTGCCGCAGCTCTGGAATGTCCTCAAGGGTGACATGTCGCTCGTCGGACCCCGCCCCGAGCGCCCTTTCTTCGTGGACAAGTTCAGGACTGAAATCCCGGGCTACATGCTTCGGCACAAGGTCAAGGCAGGGATCACCGGCTGGGCCCAAGTGAACGGCTGGCGCGGTGACACTTCACTGACAGCCCGGATCGAGTGCGACCTCTACTACATCCGGCACTGGTCCTATTGGCTCGACTGCAAGATTCTGTGGTTAACTCTCTGGAGAGGGTTCATCCACAAGAATGCCTATTAAGCCCCGCCTGGTCGATCGCTACCTGCTTTCCGAGATCACGCTGCCACTGCTTGGCGGGCTGGCCTTCTTTTCGTTCGTCTTCCTCATGTTCCAGCTGCTCCGCCTTGCCGAGTTCTTCATCGTCCACGGCGTGCCTTTCATGAGCCTGCTCAAGCTCACCACGCTCCTGAGCCTCTCCTTCCTACCGTTTGCGCTGCCCATCTCCTTCTTGATCGCACTGCTCCTGGCCTTTGGGCGCCTATCCATGGACAGCGACCTGATCGCCCTCAAGGCGGGAGGCTACTCTCTCAAGCGCCTGGCGCTCGCACCTGCCGCCGTGGGCGTCGTTGTTTCGATTCTTTCGCTTGCCCTGAATCTTGAATGGGTTCCGATGGCCGAACGCGAACTCAAGGCGCAGCTGGTGGAGATCGGAAATACCCGCATCGTGAGCGCGATCCGGGCGGGAACCTTCACGAGCGGATTCTTCGACCTGCTGGTCTACGCCGACAAAGTCAGCACCAAGTCCAACCAGATGGAGGGGGTCTTCATCTTTGATGAGCGCGAGCCCAAGAACCCGCTCACTGTAGTGGCCAGGCGCGGACAATGGGTCACCCAGCGCACTGCCCAGGGCGGAAGCACCGCTACGCTCAAGCTGTACGAAGGAAACATCCACCGCAGCGATGCCAGCGAGGGCAGCTACCAGAAGATCGACTTCGACGAATACCGGATCTTCCTCAAGATGGAGGGAGCGGCAGGGGCTCCCGCCTCCAAGCCCAAGATGCTCACAGCCTCCCAGATCCTCGAGGCCATCGAGAAAAGTGAAAAAGCGGACCCAAAAGGCCACCGTGTTCTGCTGGGCGAGTGGTGGCGCAGGCTCGCAGTTGCCTTTGCCCCACTCTGCTTCATCCTGCTTGGGATCGGGAGCGGCTGCCTGCCCACCCGCTCGGTCCGCTCCAGCTCCGCACTCATCGCCTTTGCCGTGCTGCTGCTCTATTACGGGCTCCTCGCGTGGGGCGGCAGCCTCTCGGAGCAGGGGACGCTTCCGGCCTGGATCGCCCTTCAGGGGGGAAATATCCTCACTGCCCTCTGGGGAATCTGGGCGTTTCGTTCGGCAGCCCGAACCTAGCCCCCCCGAAACCCGCTCCAGTGGCGGCCCGCGCCAGACAAAAACATGACGCGATCCCTCGAAAACCGCTCCCAGAGCGGCTTTGGGGATAACTTCCCTATTTTTTGTGCAAAACTCTGATTCTAAGGAAAAATAACCATAAAATTCATATGGTTATCTATTGTGGATAACTCCCCGCATTCCTGTGGATAAGTCAGGGTGAAGGGGGTGCGTTATCTGACGCGGCGCCTCCGGGCTTGGGCGGGGGCGGGGGCAATGGGGCATCGGCTGCGAAGGGATTACTAATGGTTTCAGCGGGTTGCACAGAAATCACCAAGGTGCGCCCATCCTGCGCTGCGCCTTTCTTGGCCTGAAGCAAACCCGAGAGAGACTGACCTGCACCGAGGGACTTTAGGGCGTTAGGCTCACCCACGGAACGGGTCACCAGGGCGTCGTCTGGATTGGAGCTCTGAACCAGGACCGACTCCTGGCCGAGGAGCACCAGAGTAATCCCCTCCCGGAGCACAATTCGGTTCTTATCCTTCCCGTCGACCTTGAACTTGACCCACATGTCCTTGTTGGCCTTGACCACGACACGGACACGAATCTCCTCCTTGAGGAGATCCTTGCCCGAGAGCAATGGATCAGGCCTGCGACTGGGTCCTGCCGAGGGGGAAGCGGACGGCGTGGGCGTTACTGCGGGAGCAGGACTCGGCGAGGGAGCCTGAGATGGAGCCGCCTTGGGTGTCGGCATCGGACTGGGGGCCAGCACCAACGGTACGGCCGGAGCCGCCGAACGAATCGGAGAGGGAGAACTTGAAGGTGTCGCGCTTGGCTGCGGCGCAGGCGACGGCTGTGGCGAAGCCGATGGCCCCACAGAAGGGACGGTAGAAGGAACCGAAGAAGGATCACTCGAAGGCTCGTTTGCAGCGCGAAGCCTCTCCACCTGGCCGCGGTGATGGCGCTTGAGGTTGGGCTTGGCAACGACCAGCACCAGAACCCCGATCAGAAGCATCGAGCCCATCAGAATCCAGAGACCCGTACGGCCCTGATCTCCTTCTTTCCGCTCAAAAGCATAACCACTGTGGCCGGCGTCCTTCTTGGGGCGCTCCTCGCTCTTTTCCTCGATGAAGTGCGAAAAGCGGGTCAGCACCTCCTGCGGATGGATCCCGAGGAATCGACAGTAGGCAATCACGAACCCGCGGATAAAGGGGCGGGCAGGCAGTTCCTGGTAGAGGTCGTTTTCGAGCGAATGCAGCAGCCGAAGGCTGATCTTGGTTGCAGATGCAACCTGCTCCACGGTGAATCCCCGCTTCTCTCGCTCGTGCCGTAGGAATTCACCTAGGGATGCAGGATTGACCGGGGTCATTACGCTCCGAGCCCCTTAGGGCAGGTACCTCAGGTTTTCCAACGCCTTGTCGGCAAACTCCGTACCCTTGAACCGCTGGCTGACTTCGAGGAACTTGCTGCGCGCACGATCAAACTGGCGGTCTCGCGTCAGCGCGACTCCCACGGCCAGATGGGCTTCCGCAAAGGATGCGCAGATGCGGCTGGTGGCGTTCCCGAGATCCTTCAAAGCCTGGCGGATGCGTCCCGCCTTGAGCTCGATCTGCGAGCGAAGAAAGTAAGCATGGCAGGCCTGCGTGGGAGCCTCGTTCACGGCGCGATCCAGCTGCTCGCGGGCAAGGGTCATCTCCCCCCTGCGCTGGTAGATGATCGCAAGGTTGGTCCTGGCACGGTAGGAGTCTCGATAAAGCGTATCCTTTGCCGCTGGAAGCAGCGTCTTTTCAGCTTCATCGTACTTTCCTGCATCCATCAGGAGCTTTCCAAGGGTCGTGCGGATCGTGCTGTCGGATGGCGCAAGCGAGAAGGACAGTCGAGCGGACTGCAAGGCCGTGGGCAAATCGTTTCGCTTCAGGAAAGCAAGCGCACGGACATGATGGATCTGTGGATCATTCGCATTGAGCTCTTCCGCCGTCTGAAGAGCCTGGAGCGCTCCGCTCACATCCCCTTCCTCCAGGGCAGTCGCAGCCACCCCAACCCACTGCGAGGCCTGCTGGCTTCGACTGGACTTGGACAAGGTTGCGCAGGCCATCAGGCTGGAAGCAGCCAGCAGTACGGTTGCGGCACGACGGAAAGAACCCCATTCAACTTTCATCTCTTAAAAAAGTTTAAGAGTGTCTGCACCCCGTGTCAATTAAGCCTTGGGCCCGACTTGGCTTCGCTTCAATTTCGCCCTCAGTTTCGAACGAGCAAAGCGACCGATTCCAAGTGAATGGTTTGCGGGAAGAAATCAAAGAACGCGAGCCGCTCCATCCGCCACTTCTTTCCGTGTTCAGACTGAAGGAAGCGCCAAAGATCCTTCGCCCACGAGTCAGGATCGCATCCTACGGCAATCCATTGACGGAGTTCGAACTTCCGAACGAGCTCAGCGACACCCGAAAGAGCCTCACCCACACCCTCCCGAGGCGGATCCAGGATCACCGCCCCCTGCCCCAGGCCCTTGGCTCCGGATTTGAGCTCCTTTTGGACCCACCTGCCCACATCGCGCGCGAGGAATTCAAAATGAGGAGGCACTTCCTGATCCCCCGCCTTGCCCGCCCCCGTGTCCACGCACTGGATCTTGGCAAAATGCGAAGCAAGTCCAAGCGAGAGATTTCCCGCTCCTCCGTAAAGATCCAGGAGCAACCCACCTTGATCGAGCGACGGCGCAAGCGCCCCGCGGATCCAGGTCTTGAGCTGCTCATTTTGCTCATCATTGACTTGCCTGAAGCCAAGCGCCGCATGACGGGCATTCCATGCCGTCCGGGTCAGGCCATCCGGGGTGACGTCGATTTCGACCTTGCTCGGTGCAGGCAGAGCCCTGGCTTCCGAGGCAAGCCCCAGCAGGGCCTGGTTGATTTCTTCCCGGGCAATCTCGCAGCGCGAGACCGGAACGATCTCATGGCTTCCACGAGCATAAAAACCCACTCCATGGGCACCACCCCTGAGTTGGATTCGATTGCGGTAACCCCATGGGCTTTTTGCAGAAAACTCCTCGCGGGGGAGCCCCTCCGGGGTCTCAAAGCCAACACGAGCGAGCGCATGGAGGGCGCCCTGGACCTTGGTTTTCCATTGAAGTTCATAAGGAAGGTGCTGCCACTGGCAGCCCCCGCACTTTCCAGCTCCCGGGCCAAAAACCTCGCAGCGCGGTTGAACGCGGACCGAGGAGGCCTCAAGGACTTCCAGAAGCTCGCCCTGGGCGTAGCGCTTCTTTTCCTCAATGATCCTGACCCTGACCCGGTCGCCCGGGGCCGTTCCATGCACGAAAACGGCCCGGCCGGCTGCGTCCCGGCCGACTCCAGCCCCCCCGCGGGAGAGATCCTGAATGGTTAACTCCATGATCAATTCTGGTGTTTTATCCACGGTGCCCCTCTGGTAGCTTGCCCGAGGATTTAGATCCCCCAAAAGCACATGTCCAAGAATATCCGTAATTTCTGCATAATCGCGCACATCGACCATGGCAAGTCGACACTGGCCGACCGCCTGCTCGAAAAGACCAACACGGTCACCTCGCGCGAGATGGAA
>CAZDSX010000030.1:29222-31658 GCA_964508305.1 uncultured Bacteriovorax sp. | reverse complement strand
AGGCCTGATCCCAAGGCAGAACGGGTGTCAAAGGAAGCTCCCGACACCCCTCCCCTGCAGACCGATAGGCCTGGGTGATGATCTCGATGCAGCGGTAGGCCTCGCGGGCCTCCTTGGAGACCCAATCTCCCTGCGCAATCGCGGTCTTGAACTGGTCAAAAAGGGAGTTGAACCAGGACACGTGGCTCGCATCCATCCAGTTGGAGTGGATCACGCGCTTTTCGACATTCCACTGGATGGCGCCCTGGGCGACATCCGGGCCCCCCGTGGCCTCCATCACCGCTAGCTGGAGATCGTCGTCATCGACCGTGATCGCTCCGCGATCACCCTGGACCGTATAGATCACCTTGCGCACGCCTGCGGTCCACGTCAGGTGGGCATGGGCAATCCCTGTCGGGAAGGTCAGAACGGCCGTGAAATTATCCTCCGTGTCGTACTTTCCGGGCTCAAGATTGGTCATCTTGGCGGTGACTGCGGTCGGATACGCGCCCAGCCAGTCAAACGTGAGGTAAAAAGTGTGGCTGCCATGGTCCATGGCGATGCCGCCGCCGCTGAACTTCTTTTCGCGGCGCCAGTGGGTCTTCCACTCGGTCACACCCTTGGCGTGGGTGTTTCGGTAAGTGTTGAGGGTGAGCGACCGGACCTTGCCGATCCTGCCGCTCGCGATGATCTCCTGGATCGTCTTGACGACCGGAGCGTGCTTGTAGTTGTGCGCTGGAAACAGCACTTTTTGAGCCTTTTTTGCGTGATCCAGAAGCGCCCTGGCTTCTTCAAGCGTCGTCGTCAGCGGCTTCTCGCAGAGCACGTGCAGGCCTGCATCAAACGCAGCGTGCGCGATCTTGGCGTGGTCGCAGGGAGGAGTGGAGATGTCGACAAAATCCAAGTTCTGCTTTTCGGAACGAAGGAGCGCTTCGTAGTCCGAGTAAATCCGGGCCTTGGGAAGTGCCTCCTGCGCGAGGTTGCGGCGGGCTTCGCAGATGTCAGCGACGGCCACGATCTCGACGTCCTTTCGCTCCAGGTAGGCCGGGATATGACCCTTGCCCGAGATAAAACCGTAACCGATCAGAGCACCACGCAGGTTCTTTGCAGGATTTTGGGACATGCGGGGGTCTTACACCCGAGGACGCTTGCTTAAAACGCCCATTTTGCAGATATTTCGGGCCAAATGAGCGACATAGCACCCACCTCAATCAACCCGCTTTCAGCCACCGAAATCGAGCTCAAGTGGAACTCAGGCGAGGCCTTCGCCCTTCCCTACCTGGAGCTTCGCTTTGAGTGCCCCTGCGCCGTCTGCGTGGACGAAAAGACCGGGATCAGGGTGATCAAAAGGGAATCCATCCCGGCCGATATCCGCGTCCTGGGAGCGCATCCGGTGGGACGCTACGCGATCCAGTTCCAGTGGAGTGATCGCCATTCCACGGGGATGTATCACTTTGAAAACCTGCACGCCCTGTGCACCAAGGCAGGCCGCAGGCTTTAAGGCCGGGACTCAGGACGACTTGGAGTCGCCCCCGCCCTTGCGCTTGTAATCCGTCGTGTACCAGCCGGATCCCTGCAGGGCGAAGGAGTTCATGCTCATGAGCTTCTGGACAGCCCCCTTGCAGGCTTCATCCGGGCAGGTGGTGAGCGGCGCATCCGAGAACTTCTGGATGACTTCGTGGACCTTCTGGCACTTTTCGCATTTGTATTCGTAAAGCGGCATGGCGAGCCTCTTATCAAGCCTTGACCCAGAGGCCAAGACCCGCCCCAAGGCCTGCCGCCATCATGAGCAGCACGGACGCAAAAGGAGTGATGCGGTTGAGCCAGATCCATCCCTGCGTGACCATTCCCGGCTGGTTCCAGACGCGCTTGCCGAACTGGACCAGGCTGATTCCGGCCACCAGAGTCCCCGCCGCATAACAGAGCACCGGCACGATGTAGCCGTGCCCGAGCTGGTTGGCCTTGAGCACGAGCGGAATCAGGGATTCCGCCGGGCCCAGGAGCGACCAGCAGGCCATGATCCCGCGCTTGCTCTGGGGCCCCGCCAGGAAGGCTTCGCGGAGCTGCGAGAAGCGGAAAAAACGAATCGCCGTGAAGAGCGCCACCATCCCCAGCGAAAAGACGAGGAGCGTGCGATCGCCGAGGGCCGAAGCCCAGACGCTCAGGATGAGCGCTGCCAGGAGACCTGTCAGGATGTGCAGGAGGTAGAGCTGGGTGGCCACGCCCCGGGTGCGCATGGCGCTCCAACCGCGCTGCCAGCTCTGGAGCGATAGCGGCACCCAGTGGTCGGGCGAGATGACGTGGGCGGCGCCCAACAGGAAGGAGAGGAGCAGGATCAGAGGCGCTTTCATGAGTGCCCTCCATGCGAGAACAGGAAGAGACCAAGACCCAGGACAGCCATTCCGAGGCCCGTCAGCACATCCCCAAAGTGCTCAAAGATCGGATGATCGAGCTTGA
>CAZDSX010000030.1:0-29212 GCA_964508305.1 uncultured Bacteriovorax sp. | reverse complement strand
CACCGCTCCGCTCAGGGCAGCGAGCACTCCCAGCGAGAAAGCCAGCCCCGTCAGGAGCCACCCCGAAATCCCCCAGGGCAGCGAGGCTGCGAAGACCGGGAACACGGCGATGCAGGGCGAGAGCCCGACGGCAAAAAGGAACAGGAGGGAATCCTTGATGGACTGCACCCCACCCTTGGGCTCGGGGCCATGATGGGTGTGTCCATGGCAGTGCGAGTGCCTGCGATAACTGTAAGCCGCATAGCCGAGGCCAAAGACCGCAAGCCCGAGCCCCGCGTAGGACTCGATCAAATGCTCGTGCGACTCCACGAGCTTGGCGCCGATGGCAAGCCCCACGGCTGCGATCAGGAGCGAAAGCACGATGTGTCCGGAGGCCGTCACCGACGCCGCCACCGCAGCAGTACGGGGACGCCAGCCGCGGGCCTTGGCGAGCAGCACCACGGGCAGCCAGTGCCCTGGCGCGAGGGAGTGCACGAAGCCCACGGTTGCTGCCGATGCCATGATCCAGATCATTCAGTGTACAGGCACGCTGCCCGCTCGATGTCGTTGGACTTGAGGACTTCCTTCAGCTCAAGCGCATTGGGGCTGTAGGAAGAATAACCATATCCACCGTAGTTGCCGTACTTGGTCTGCGCAGGAGATGCAATCCGAAGCGCGGGATACATCACCGCCTCACGGTAAGGATGATCGGCTGCGAGGCCTTTGCAGGTCCTGAAGCCGGGTGAATCCGAATCCAGCTGGCAGCTGTGGTCCAGTCCGAGCGAATGTCCGAGTTCGTGGATGAACACGCTCATGAGCTGCTCGGGCGCGATCAGGTCGACGTTGACGACGACCGTCTGCTTCGTGAGTTCGTCCCCGCGATGGCAGCGGAGCGTGACTGCGGGAGTGGAGCGGGAAAAGCCCATCACGCCCCAGGCATCACCACTTGCAACTTTGACGACCGGGAAACGGCCTTCGGACCCCTCCGGGAGATCACAGCCCTGGATGTCCTGTGCGTTGCTCAGATCCTGCACCTGGCCCACTTCCATCTTGAAGAACTCGACCTGTCCTGCAGCGCGGGCGATCTCGTTCCAGGAATTCGCGGCCTTCACCAGCGCTTCGCGCTCGGCCAGGTCCCAGCGGCTGTCGATCGTGAGCGTGATCGGAAACTGGCTCGAGGAAGCCATAAACGAAGACTTTTGATCGGCCGCCACCGGGCAGTCTCGTGCTCGGCCACAGGCCGTGGTCGCGGAGGCCAGCAACAGGAGGGTGCAAATCGCTCGAGATGAGAACTTCATTCGGCGAGGCTTAGATCATAAAAGACCGTTCTGGTCAACTTATGAAGTGGCGCGTTAAGTGATTGATAACTTTAAGAAATAAGAGAAAAAATGGTCGGGGTGACTGGATTCGAACCAGCGACCCTCTGCTCCCAAAGCAGATGCGCTAGCCAGGCTGCGCTACACCCCGACAAGGGGAAGGACTAACACTGGCTCGGCTCTTTGCCTAGTGTGCGAGTGCTGAGGATTCGTTTTTAGAATCCAACGCCTGTCCGGCCCGGGGAACTGCCCCCATGGACTCATCGAGGGTCCAGGACCAATGCGAGAGCTGGCTGAACAGGGTTTCCATGAGCTGGGAGACGCGGGGTCCGGCTTCAAGCTCACGGCCTCCCCCACGGTTCCCCAAAAGTTCGGAGATGGCTTGCGCCTGCAGGCAAAGGGCTCGCTGGCCTCCATGCTCAGCCATCCTCGAAAGTGAGGTCAGGCTTTGAGAGAGGCCCTGCCACTCGGCTCCCCGGTACTGCTGCTGGAGGTTGCCTTGAAGTTCCCTGACGAGGGACTGAAGGGCAGCAGATGTGGGCTGAATCCGAGTCATTGAGTCAGACATAGTTTCCTCCGCCTGATGCGCCGCAACTTACCACCTCCCTTGGAACCGGCCAAGATGTGCGATAAGCTGCTGATAACTTGAGATTAAACTACAAAAAGGATCCCCATGCAGCCTCAATTTGACCGCGAAAAGTACCTCATGATCCTCAAGGCTGAGGGGCTCCCCGCCGCACTCACTGCCCTCCACAAGGACATCGAACGAATCGAATTCGAAACCTTCGAGGGACGCGAAGGCTGGCAGCCGGAGATCTTTGAGCAGCTCAAGCAGATCCGCGATTTTTCGCGCGAGCTCTGGGACAGCCAGCTCACCGAAAAGTAAGCCCCGCTCCCCGTCACTTCACCACGCGAATCGCCAGGGTCCGAGCCAGTCGATCATGGAGTGTCCGCTTTTGAGGGTCGAAGGCTGCCATCAGGTAGCCGATCGCCAGCAAAAGCAGCGAAAAATAGGTCCCAAAAGTCCGTAAAGCCGCCTGCCCGAGCGACAAGTTGCCCAGCGTGTCCCGATCCACCACTCGAATCCCGAGGGCCCTTTTTCCCAAGGTGGCCCCAAGTCCGTGCAGCATCAGCCAATGGTAAACGAAGCCAAACACCGCCTGCGCCAATGTCTCGATCAGCTGCCGCGTCTCGGCTGAGAGTTCCGCCGGATCCACACCATAAAATCGCAGCACCAGCCGCATGAGGATTGAATAAGCCACGAGCACCAGGAGCCCATCCACCATCAGTGCGGCGTAACGACGCCAAAACCCCGCGTAAACCACGCTGCTCATCGACGATTGATCCCCAGGAGCATCCCGCAAAAGATCAGTGCGGCACAGACCATCGAGCGCACCGTGATCGGCTCATCCATCCAGATGTGTGCAATTCCAGCCGCAATTGCAGGCTGCAGGTAGATGAAAAGCGCCACCGAGCTCGACTTGGCGTGCGAAAGCGCCCAAAAGTTCAGGAAGTAGGTCAGCAAAGTGGTGCCGACCACTGCAAAGAACGCACAAGCCCAGAGATTTGCCGTCATCACGGGAGGCACAAAGCTCAGGTAGTCCGGGATGGCCAGCAAGCTGATGCCGACACTGCCATAGACAAAAAGCCAGGCCGTGGTCCAGACCCGGTCATTCTTTTCCAGGAACGGCTTGCTGTAGGAAAGGAATAGCGCATAGCTCAGGCAGTTCAGCACCGTCAGCGCATCCCCCAGCATCGTTCCGCCCGAGAGCGTGAAATCCTCGACCTTGCGCAAGCCCAGCACGCCGAGCAGCGCGAGGACGAAGCCCACTCCGCGGGCAAGGGTAAACTTTTCCTGTCCCCGAAGGGTGACGATGGCGAGGGTGAACACGGGAATGAGCGTGTTGAGGATCGCACTGTTGGTGGAGGTCGTGTGCCTGAGCCCGACCAGGAAGGAGCTCTGGTTGATGATCATTCCCAGCAGCGAAAAACCGATCAGCGGCTTGAAAAACTCATTCCACCCCCGTGGCGCAGGTCTTTTGGAAAGGAGAGCCACTCCCACCATGATCACCATGGAGATGATGATTCGGAGACTCGCCCACACCAGCGGCGGGAAAACCCCAACCAACACCTTGGAAACCACGTATCCCGCACCAAACAGTGCCTGGACGGCAAGAAGCGCCAGGAACACTAAAAGTGGCGAGGGGGCAATCGCGGTGGGCATGCCCCCATTCTCTCCCCTTGGAGGACGGGCATCAACCTGAATCCCCCGGAGGCGGCGCGGGCGACTCCACGACGGGAGGTGGTGCGATCACAGGCCCGGGCGTCACCGAGGGGTCATCTTTCCCAGCCAGGATGTGATCCCGGATCCAGTCGATATCCACATGCACGTTGGAGTCGGGATCACGATCCTCGGGATCCGGACGGATCACCGAGTAGGGCACCCACATGTAGTCAGGATGTCCCTGGGAGGTGGCAGGGCCAAGCCATTTTCCGCCTGCGACAAACCCTCCTTCGCGCGCAACCACCACGTCCCCGCTCTGGACCATGCGTCCTGCCGAATCAAAGACCACCGGACCATCCAGCCAGAGCTCCATGCTCAGGGTCCGCGCCGTGACCGTGGGCCCGGTGCGGAAATCAAAGGGCGGAGAAAGCACGCCGGGAGCAACATTGTCCTCCATCCACCAGATCGTTCCGGTGAGGCGAAGTCGGTGGACATTGGGCGCCTCGGGCAGCGCACCGAGATAATCCGCCGGACGCGGAGGCTGGAAGCGATAGCCCGCCAGCGGCTGGTTCCACACCTCGCTCCCCGTGTGGCGATCAATCAGGACGGTGCGTCCGTTTCTCCCCATGTAATGCATCAGCACGAGGAAGAACTGGTTGGGCACCGTATCGGCAAACTTGCGTGCGTAGTCCCGATCCCAGGGATCCACGCGCTCGCCGAAGTAGTCGGCGCTGGCCAGCATGCCCGCCTCCGTCAACAGACCCTTGATGTCGGCAACTCCAAAACGGATCCCATTCACGACCACCGGCTCACGCGGCTCGGGAAAAAGGGCAGCAGCAACACACCATCCATTGCAGTGGCCCCACCATCCCTGGACTCCAGGCACATCGCTCCCATGGTGAATCGCCTCCCAGGACTGGGCGCGGGTGCGTCCCCCCCGGGCTGCATCGTATTTTCCTGCAGGACTTGCACCCCCGAGGTTTCGCGCAATTCCATTTCCAGTATAGGGCCACCAAAACCCTGCCCACGGCTGCCGCGTGGGACGGCCCTCTGAATGCTCACCCATGAGCCGAAGGAAGTTGCGTTCGCCGGTCGTGAACACGGCGCCAGGGGCCGCTCCGCTCACTCCAAAGATCGACGGATCGAGCCTGCCCTCCCGTCCGCATGAAATGGAGATCAACGCAAGAATCAGCACCCACAACAGGGCAAGCGAGCTGTTCATGGACGCACCTCTCCCTGCGCGCTCCATAGCCGACCAGGCCATGGTTTCCCCTCTGGCCACTCCCAGCCGAGCGTGCGTCCGAAGAAATCTTCGCCCTCCCATCGCAGCGCCCCTCTCCCGTCGCGAGTGGCCTGCCCCAGGGATCGAGACGGCAGAAAAATCGGGACCTGGAGGCCACGATCCGTCGCCGCCCCCCCCGCCTCGATGCCACCTGTGGGGACAGCCGCATCCGCGTCAAAGTCGCGCCATGGGCTGCATTGGAGCAGCTGGCAAATACGGATGCGTCCGCGAAAGTCATCACCGAAAATTTCCTGCTCCCAGGCCACGCCCCGTCCCCAGGCATCGGACTCCGCGCGGACACGCCAATAAGGAACGGGCCCTCGCACTCGCTCCAGGACCCGGTACAGGAGGACCAGGTCGGCGCGCCCAGGCACGCTCCTCACCCGGGGCGCCCGCGACAGCGAGACCTCGGCAGTCCAAACCGCCCCTGGGGGAGGAAGGAGTTCAAAAGGATCAAAAAAATCGCCACCGCTGGCGGCCCGCATGATCAGCCCGCCGGAAGCCTCGCGCTCGATGAGTCCTCGATCGATCCGTTGCTTGAAATACCGCTGGGCCAACTGGAGATCAGGTGATGCAGATACGCCGGCCGATGGAAGCAGGAGGAGCAGCAAAACCAATCTGGCAAAAAACGGAGCGCTCATGGCTCGGACCCATGAGCAACACCCGCGCCAGCCGGCACTTATGCCTTGATCGTCGGCTTTCCCGGTCGCCAGTCCGCGCCGCAGAGCTCTCCTGTCTGGAGCGCCTGGAGGGTCCGGAGAACCTCGTCGACAGATCGACCCACGCCCAGCGCGTTGACCGTCATCCACTGGAGCGTGCCCTTGGGATCGATCAGGAAAGTACCGCGAAGTGCCAGGCCCGAATCTTCGAGCAGCACTCCGTAGTCCCTGGAGATGGAATGCGAGGTGTCGGCCAGGACGGGAAACTTCACTTCCGGCAGATCCCGCTCAAACCAGGCCTTATGGCAATAGGCGCTGTCCGTGCTCACTCCGATGATCTGGCAACCCTGCTCCTTGAACTCGGATTCCCTGGAAGCAAAGCCATGGATCTCGGTCGGGCAGACGATGGTGAAGTCAGCCGGGTAAAAGAACAGGCAAACCCACCGGCCTTGGAAGTCCTTGAGGCTGACGGCGTCCCGGATCTGTCCGGCAACATAGGCAGGCGCCCTGAAATCCGGGGCAAGTGATCCAACTCGAATAGGTTGCGGCATGGTGGCATCTCCTCTTTCAAAAAATCGGCTGAAGACTATGATCGTGCCCATGGCAGGCCGTCAGCAACACACCGGGGGCGTCACGTTCAGGGGTCCCATCGACGCCTGCGCCACCCTGGCGGCTGCGGCAGGATGGTATGCCGCCTACTTGGCGCGAACAAGCGTCATTCAGCCCCTCTGCCAACAGTCGCCCGAAAGCTGCTCGACCCATGCGCTCAACGCGCTGGATCGGCTGTGGCTCGTCAATTACCACGCAGGCGCGGACTACTGGTCCTTTGGAACCCAGTACCTGGCCGGAGCGCTTGCCCTCCTGGTGCCGGCATTCCCGGGCCTGAGGTGGTCCCGCATCCGGATCGAGTTTTGGATCCTGCTGCAGGCCACATTCGCCAACGGCCTGGTCAACGAGTGCCTCAGGCTCTGGATCCAGCGGCCCAGGCCCTTCGTCTACCTGGATCCCGTTGCACAAGGCGGAGCCGCCGCCCATTACACTTCTTTTTATAGCGGGCATACGAGCTTTGCCGCACTGGCGGGAGCCTGCGCATTTTTCGCCTCCCGCAGGATGCACGATTCCCCTACTGCACACCGCCTCATCCTCCTGCTGGCCTTCCTCCTTGCCACGCTGACCGGTGCACTTCGGGTGATGGCCGGGAGGCACTTCATCACCGACACCCTGTCTGGAGCGCTATTCGGTGTCGCAATTGCGTGGACCGTCAATCGCCTCCATCAAAGCCCTCCCCAGCAGGGCCACGCTGTGCGATAGATCCGGGCATGCTGCTATCGATTTTCCTCGTGGTGCTGGTGGACCTGATCGGGTTTGGCATCGTCATCCCTATCCTGCCGTACTACGCACGAAGCTTCGGGGCGTCCGCGACCTCCCTGGGCTGGCTGATGGCCGTCTACTCGCTCATGCAGTTCGTCGTGGCTCCGCTCTGGGGAAAACTTTCGGACCGGATCGGCAGGCGCCCCGTCCTGCTCCTGAGCCTGGCCGGGACCCTCCTTTCACAGATCCTGCTTGGATTTGCGTCTCATTTCGAAAACGCACTTTTTTGGCTGTTTTTTGGCCGTATTTTTGCCGGGATCTGTGCGGCCAACCTGTCGGTTGCCTACGCCTACGTCGCCGACGTCACGACGCCCGAAAACCGTGCCAAGGGCATGGGCATGATCGGCGCGGGCTTTGGGCTTGGCTTCATCATCGGTCCTGCAATCGGCGGCCTGCTTTCACCCATCGGCTATGACATGCCCATGTTCGCCGCTGCAGTGCTTACGGCCATCAACCTGGTGCTTGCCTGGTTCAAGCTCGAGGAGCCCATGAAGGACGAAGCCCAACGCCAGGCCAGCCGGGCGGCGCGAAGCTGGGGTCCGAAGCTTGCCCGCGAACTGCTGGCGGTGGGCGATGTCCGCCGGCCGGTGCAGATCTTTTTTCTCGTCACACTGGCAGTGACCCAGATGGAAGCGATCTTCGCCATCTTCATGGCTGACCGCTTTGGATACACCGCCCAGCAGGCCGGGATCCTCCTTGCGGTGATGGGCCTTGCCATGGCCGTCGTCCAGGGCGGGCTGGTGGGGGTGGCCACGCGGCGTTTCCGTGAAATCGGCATCATTGCGCTGGGAACACTGGTCTCCGGACTCGCACTCGCCCTTTTTGGCTCCGCCGGGGCGCCTTCCACGGTCATGGCGGCCCTGCTGCTGCTCGCCTTCTCGCATGGCTTTGTTTCGCCCTCCCTATCGTCGCTGGTTTCGAGAGGGGCGCCCGCCCACCTCAAGGGCTCGACCATGGGGGTCTTCCATTCGGCAGGAAGCCTTGCCCGAGTGGTCGGACCACCCGCAGCAGGCTGGCTCTTTGATCACTGGGGCGCTAGCTCGCCTTTTTTCCTGGGGGCGGTGTTTCTGGTCGGGGCGTCGCTGCTGGGAGTCCTGGGGGCTCGTCAGTCGTCGGTAGTGAAGGCTCGCCCCAGCTCAACCGGCTGAACTCGCTCGGGTCTCTCGCCGCCTTGGGTACCGCCTGGTCGCCGGGCCTTTGGGCCGGCTTGCCACGCTGCGAAGCGAGGCCCAGGGTCAGGACGATCGCCCCACCGACAAACAAAAGACCCACCACCAGTACGATCAAGAGCAATTGGCCCACCACTCGCGCGGTGTCGCCATCCAACCCGGCCATGAGGCCAAGGGATTGCTAGTTCTGGGCCTTGGCTTCGGGGATGGCCAGACGCTCGATGGCAAGATCGATCGAAATCGACTTCTTGGCCTCTTCGCCCGCTTCGTCCTTGGAAGGGTCGATCTTGAGCGCAGCAAAGTCAGCCGCCGTATCGACTTCCGCCTTGGGCCCGAGCGAGAGCACGTAGTGAGAGAGGGCCCAGCGATCATCCGCCGGAAGGCTCGAGAACACGGGCATCTGATTCAATCCCTGAGTCAGGGTCTTGAAAACACCCGTCGGCTTGCGGCCGTTCTTCCAACCCTCACCCACCGTGAAATTACGGGGCTTGGGGTTCAGACCGGCTGCGGCTGCGCCATCGCCCTTGCCCGCAGCGCCGTGGCACGAGGCACACTGCTGTTCAAACTGAGCCTTGCCGTGGGCCAGGATCTCTGGAGTGGAAACCCAGGCCTTCTTGAAGCGTGACTTGCCGCCCTTGGCCTCGAGATCGCCCTTCTTGACGTAGACGTCGCCACGGAAAAGAAGGTCCGTTCCGGTCAACACGATGAAGATGGCGAGGAAGAGGAAGGAACTGACGAAGATCAGCGCATTCTCCTTCTTGTCGTACTTGAGACCCATGAACCAGAGCCCGACCACCGTCGCCTTCACGATGGCGATCAAAAGCGCGACCGTGAAGTTCAGGGGTCCCAGGTCCACGCGGGAAACTGCGACCGTGATGATCGTGAGGAAAAGGAGGGTGACGAGCACCTTCATGGCCGTTGAGTCAGCCAGAACGTGGTGTTCGTGGTGTTCGCCCTGTCCGTGATCGTGATTGCCGTGCTGATGGTCTGCCATTTGAGTAGTCCTTGTATTGATCCGCTAAAAATCAGCCCACCAGGTACATCAGCGGGAAGAGGAAGATCCAAACCATGTCGACGAAGTGCCAGTAAAAGCCCACGAGCTCCACCGGCGTGAAGAACGCCGGGGAGAACTCGTCATTCGCAGCCCGCTTCATCAACCAGATCATCAGGCCCATGCCCACGATGACGTGGAAGGCGTGAAGGCCGGTCATGACAAAGTAGAGCGAGAAGAAGAGCGGCGTCTTGGGGTGCGAGAGCGCTGCATCCGTAGCCGTGTAAAATCCGGCAGGCAGAAGCCCGTGATGGATCTTGGCCGAATACTCGAAGTACTTCACGACGAGGAACCCGCAGGAGAAGACGAACGTGGCGACGAGCCAGCCGATGATCGACTCCTTGTTGCCCCGCTGGGCGGCCGTGACCGCGCGCACCATCGTCCAGCTGCTCAGGAGCAGGATGACCGTGTTGGTTGCGCCCAGCTGCCAGTTCAGGTGGTGGCTCGCAGCGTGGAACATGTCCGGGAACATCGAACGGAGCATGGCGTAGGCCACGAAAAGTCCACCGAACATGAGGACTTCGGTGACCATGAACAGCCACATGCCCTGCTTGGAGGCCTCGAACTCGGCATGCGCGCTCGAAAAGTGATGTGCGTGATGATGCGTCGACATGATCGAGCTCCTGTTAGTTGCGGACCGGGATCAGGCCGGCCTCGGGCTTGTAGTCATAGGGCCAGGTCTTGACGACCGGCTCGACGACGAAGTTGTCATGCGGAGGAGGCGACGGCGACTGCCACTCGAGCGTGAGCGAATCCCACGGATTGTCCACGGCCTTCGCGCCCTTGCGCATGGCCTGGATGAGGTAAATTGCAGTCCAGAAGAACCCGACGGCCAGGAACCAGGACCCTACGGTGGAGATCGTGTTCAGGGTCGCGAACTCCGGAAGGTAGTCGTGGTAACGACGGGGCATCCCCTGCGCTCCAACGATGAACTGCGGGAAGAAGGCAATATTGAACCCGAGGATGATCGAGGTGAAGCCCCAGCGTGCGGAGGCCTCGGAGTACATCTTGCCAGTCATCTTGGGGAACCAGTAGTGCATGCCCGCCAGCAGGCCCATGAGCGCGCCACCGACCATGACGTAGTGGAAGTGCGCGATGACGAAGTAAGTGTCGGTCAGATGCACGTCGATGGCGAGCGTCGCCAGGAACACGCCCGTGAGCCCCCCGATCGTGAAGAGCTGCAGGAAGCCCAAGGCATAGAGCATGGGTGCGTTGAAGCGGATCGACCCCTTGTAGAGCGTCGCCACCCAGCTGAAGACCTTCACGCCGGTCGGAACTGCAACCAGCATGGTCAGGAGCGAGAATACGAAGTTGGCAAGCTCCGACTGGCCGCTGACGAACAGGTGGTGCCCCCAGACGATGAAGGCAATGAGCGCGATCCCGAACGAGGAGTACGCAATGGCCTTGTAACCAAAAATCGGCTTGCGCGAAAAGACCGGCATCACTTCCGAGATCACGCCCATCGGCGGGAGGATCATGATGTACACGGCCGGGTGCGAATAGAACCAGAAGAAGTGCTGGAACAGCACGGGGTCTCCACCGAGGGCCGGATCAAAGATCCCGATCTTGAGAACGCGCTCGGCAATCAGGAGCAGGAGCGTGATGGCCAGCACCGGAGTCGCAAGGATCTGGATGATGCTGGTCGCATAGGACGCCCAGATGAAGAGCGGGAGCCTGGCCCAGGTGAGTCCCGGTGCACGGAGCTTGTGGATGGTGACCACGAAGTTCAGGCCGGTCAAGATGGATGAAAAACCCATCACGAACGCACCGAAGATCACGAGGATCACGGCGCCACTGGTCTTGATCGAATAGGGTGTGTAGAAGGTCCAGCCCGTGTCCGCACCGCCCAGGAAGAGTGCCGAGGCCGCGATCGCTGCACCGAGCATGTAGATGTAATAAGAAGCCAGGTTCAGGCGCGGAAAGGCGACGTCCTTGGCTCCCAGCATCATCGGAAGCACGAAGTTGCCCAGCGCTGCAGGAATCGCCGGGATGATCACCATGAAGACCATGATTGCACCATGGTAGGTGAAGAACCGATTGTAGGTCGTCGGATCCATGAGCTGCTGGCCCGGATTCATGAGCTCTGCACGGATCGCCAGTGCGAAGATTCCTCCCAGCAGGAAGAATGAGAGCACCGAGTACAGGTACATGACCCCGATCCGCTTGTGATCGAGAGTGGTGAGCCAGGACCAGAGTCCCTTGCCGTGGTTGAGGTAGTTGTGCGAGCTGGAGTCGGACATGTTCATGCTCCTCTACTGGTCTTTCTGCGAACTTTACTGAAGTGACTTGATGTACGCGATCAGTGCGTTCATGTCGGTTTCGGAAATCTGGCCCTTGAAGGTCGGCATCACCGGGTTGTAGCCCTTGACGATCTTGGCCATCGGATTTTCGATCGATTCACGGAGGTAGTTCTCATCCGCCGTGGTGGTTCCGCCGGCTGCAAGATCCACCTTCGCTCCAAAAACACCCTTGAGCGACGGACCCATGCCAGTCCCCTTCTTTGCGCCCGCCGGTCCGTCGACCGAGTGGCAGGCCACGCAGCCCTTTCCATTGAAGTGGGCACGGCCCTGCTCCACCAGCGTGAGCTTTGGAAGGGCGGCAGCAGCCGTCATCTGGGTCTTGTCGGTCATCTGGGAGGAGTCTGCCTGCGCAACTGAACCAGCCTTGGGGATATCCTGGGACAGGATCTTCTTGCCGTTCTGCCAGGCCTTCCAGTCGGCTTCATCGAGCGCAACGACCTGCGCGAGCATCTGGGAATGTGCGGCACCACAGTACTCAGTGCAGAAGATCTGGTGCTTGCCAGGCAGGTTGGCCTCGAACCAGACGCTCGAGTACATGCCGGGAACCACGTCCTGCTTCACGCGGAAGTTGGGGATGAACATGCTGTGGAGCACGTCCTGCGAAGTCATCACGAACTTCACCGGGCGGTGGGTCGGGACGAACACTTCGTTGATGGTGGAACGGCCGTCATCATACTGGAACTGCCAGAGCCACTGCTTGCCCACCACGCGGATCTCGTAGGCGTCTGCGGGAGCGCTGACCATCTTGTTGTAGACCACGTAGCCCCACACGAAGATCACCATGAGGAGCACGAACGGGACAAAGGTCCAGATCCCTTCGATCAGGTGGTTGTCCGTGATGTATTTGGCCTTCACGCCGGGCTTGGCCTTGTAGCGGATCGCAAAGAGCACGACCGCGCCCACGATCAGGATGAAGAAGAAAATGCTGAGGTAAACAAGGAAGTCATAGAGACCATCCCAGGCAACAGCGACATCACTGCCCTGGATGGGTTTGGTTTCGTAGGCCAGCGCCTGTACGGAAACCAAAAGTCCCAGAAGGAACGCAATCCCACCTGAACCGATCTTCTTCATCGTCACACTTTCCATGACTTTTTCCCTCAACCTGCTTGACCCTCGGCATCCGCCCGTCTCTGTTTGAGCCAGACCACGCCAAAAGCCAGGAACATCACCAGAACCGTCACTGCCGCGGCAACCCGCATCACGTTGAACAGATAAACCGAGTAAGAACGTGAGTTTGGGTCATACCGATAGCAGAAAAGAAGGAAGCGGTCGACCACAGTCCCGATTTTTCCCTGGGCAGCCTCGACTACGGCGAGTCGCAGGTCACGCGGCTTGTAGCTGATTCCGTACAAGATCCGCGAAAGCTGCCCCTCGGGTGTGAGGACGAAGAGTCCGGCACTATGGGCGTATTGCTTTTCCTTTTCATCCCAAGTGTAGCCAAAGCCCACCTCTGAGGCGAGTCTTTTGATCTGGCTTTCTTCGCCGGTGAGGAAGTGCCAACCTTTGCCAAGCTGCGGGTTTGACCCGAGTTCGCCAAGACTTTGCAGGTAGGCTTGCTTCTTCTTGGACGCGAGCTCTGGCCCCTCCTTGGGGTCGATACTGACGGTCACGACGTCGAAATTCTGTCCCGGAAGCCAGGACTTTCCCTCACTCGGCATCTCCTTGAGCACGTCGACGAGGGCATTCAGAACGAAACTGCAGAGATTGGGACACTCGAAGTAAATAAACACCAGGATGACGGGGCGACCCTGGGTGAAGTATTTCTTGAGTAAAACACTCTGCCCGGCCTCATCCCGAAGGGTCACCTCCCCGATCGGAATCCGGGCACCGAGCTTTTCGGTGATCCCTGCAGCCTGAAGTTCAGCAGGGATCCCCTGCGGCTGGGACGGCGCGCTGTGGCTCGCTCCTCGGGCATCACTGACGCCGGTGATCCACAGCGCTGCCGCAAAAAAGGGGGCAATCCAAGAGCTCGAAGCTTTCACGATGGGGGCACGCTATCACGCCCCGGAGGGTGAGAAAATCCCCGCGATGACTTCGCGGCGGTAATCGAAGATTTTTTCGACATCACTCCGGACAAAAGAGCCAGCCACCAGATCACCGAGCCAGCCGATGGGAAGACGGAAGAAGACCTCGTCTTCGATCAGGACTCCGCCGGCGAGTTCCTCAAAGCGATGCGTATGGTGCCAGAGCTGGTAGGGACCCTTGAGCTGGGTATCGACGAACATCCTGCGAGGCTCCCAGGACTCGATCAGGGTCCGCCACTTCACGGGAACTCCATGAAGCTTGAGCCGGTAGTCGATGAGCGACCCCTGCTGGATCTGCGCGGTGGACATGCCCACCACTTCAAAGTTCAAAAAAGGCGGCGTGATGCGTTCCAGGTTTCGAGCGTTCGAAAAGAAATCAAACGCAGGCTCGATCCCCGCCGGAATCCACTGCCGTACGAGCAATCGATCATTGGCGGGCTGCGGAATCAGATCTGCGAGCGCGCCATCGAGGTTGGGAAATCGGAATACGAATCCAGAAGCGCCCGCCTTGGCGGGGAGCACCCGCTGGCTTGAAAGCACGGCCTGCGCGACGCCGCCCAAAGCCACTCGAAGCGCGGCTCCGGGCGCAGGCAGGACAGCAGGTCTGGAAAGACGAGAGCCCAGGGCCCTGGAGAAATCGCGATTGCTCACAGGCCCCGGCGAGGCGGCGTTGATCGGGCCCGAAAGCTCCGGGCGCGACAGCACGTGCTCGAACAGGCGCGCCAGATCCACGACATGGATCCAGCTCATCCATTGGCGCCCGCTTCCGAGCGGACCTCCGATCCCCTTTCGGAAAATGGGAAGCATTTGCGCGAGCGCCGCGCCCTGCGAGCTCAAGACGATTCCGATTCGGATCTGCGCACCCCGAACCGTGGACGGAAGGCCGTCCGTTGCTGCATGTTCCCAGTCCCTGCAGACCGTGGCCAGGAAGCTCACAGGATCCTCGCCCGCCCCTTCCTCGACGCGTGAATCTTCGACCAGCTCCTCGTCGCCCCGGTCACCATAGATGCCGACAGCTGAAGCACTCAGGAAACTCGAGATCCGCTCACCACGAGCCGCAGCCTCGCGGATGCCCTCCACCAGGAGGCGCGTACCGGTGACACGCGAATCGCGGATGGACTTGCGACGCTCCTCAGTCCAGCGGCCGGAGGCAATGCTCTCTCCCGCAAGATGGATCACTGCCTCAACGCCCGAAAACGCCTCTTGTGGAGGAGAAGCAGTGGAGGCGTCCCAGGCAAAAAGCTTTGCGGGAAATGGCAACATTCCACGGTGCCTGGCGGGATTCCGGGTCAGCACATGGAGCGAATGTCCCTGCCGGACCAATAAAAGCCCCAGTTCCTGGCCCACAAGACCCGTCGCACCCGTCAGGAGGATTTTCATGGACCTCTTTTACCAGAGTTTTGATACTTGCCGAACCAGCAAGATCTTCGGGAGAAATCGCACGTGCCTTTCAAGCTTTTGTCCATCTACAAGGAGCTCGCCAAGAGCGGGATCGTGGCACTGGTGCTGATCAGCGTCCTGGGCGGCTACCTGTGCGGCCAGCCCTTTGAACAACCTTTGTCATGGCTGAGGCTCCTGCACACCCTGGCGGGCATCTTCTTGCTGGCGGCGGGCTCATCGGCCCTCAACCAGGTCCAGGAAGTTGCAATCGATGCCTCGATGCCCCGCACGGCCAAGCGCCCGATCCCCAGCGGCAGAATTTCGCTGCCGCATGCCGTCGCCTTCTGTGTCGTGACACTGGGGGCAGGGCTGGTCCTTCTCTGGACCCTGGATCTAGGCGTGTTCTGGATGGGAGTCGCCGCAGTCGTTTCCTACAACGGCCTCTACACTCCCTGGTGGAAGCGTCACTGGGCTTTTGCTGCGATTCCTGGAGCCATCCCGGGAGCGCTTCCGATCCTGATGGGTCATGCGGCAGCCTCGGGTGAGGCCTTCTCGCGCGGAGGCCTCTTCCTGTTTTTCGTCCTTTTCTATTGGCAGATGCCCCACTTCTGGTCGCTCGCGATCCGCTTCCGCGGGGACTATGAACTGGGAGGCGTCCCCACGCTCCCGGTGGCCAAGGGCGAGGCGCCCACGCGATTCCACATCGCGACCTGGAGCCTCACTTACGTGGCGCTGGGACTTTCGGCCTACTTCTTCCTCAATACGGGCTGGATCTACTTTGCGATCGCCGCACTCACGGGAGCCAAGGTCCTCTGGGAGCTCCGCAAGTACCTCAAAGCGGCGGAAGCCAGCCCGGCTGATGGCCGGCACTGGCTCCCGTTTTTTCTTTGGATCAATTTCAGCCTGATCTTCTACGTCTTTGGTGCCGTAGCCGATCTTTGGAGCGTGTACCTCGTACCCCTGATCTGGGGCTGACGCCCATCCACTCACTGATGGTGATGCAGCACCGACTCCTCGAGCTTCGGGTCACCGATCGCAACAATGTTGTTGCGGGCAAGGAAGCGGAAGATCACCAGGCCGAAGGCTCCGATGAAGGCCAGCGTGGTGCCGATTTCCACCCAGCCCACCTTGGGACCTGAATAGAACTCAGGCTGCACGAGCCAGAGGATGTCGATCCACTGGGCGACCAGCATGAACCAGCCAACCCCGTAAAGGACGCGGTGGTCACGCTTGTTGCCGCGAGGAAGCAGCATGAAGAACACGGCAAAGAACTTACCTGCGAGCAGGAAGGTCGAGACATACTTCCACGAACCTGACATGCGGTGCATGAAGTAGCCCGTTTCTTCCGGCAGGTTCGCGTACCAGATCAGCATGTACTGCGAAAAGCCGATGTACGCCCAGAACACGGTGAAGGCGAACATGAACTTGCCGAGGTCATGGAGATGGTTCTCGTTCACGATCCCGTCGAGCGCACCCTTGCGCTTGAGGTAGACCGTCAGCACGGCGATCAATGCCAGGGTCGAATAGAACAACCCCGCGAAGCAGTAGACCCCGAACATGGTGCTGAACCAGTAAGGATCCAGCGACATGAGCAGGTCAAACGAGGTCAGGGTGAAAGTGATCGCAAAAAGCATCAGGAAGATCGGACCGAACACGCGGTTGCGGCCGGTGATGGCAGGGTCCTTGGTTTCATCCTGCTTGAGGGAATTGCCGATCATGGTGCTGGCAAAACCCCACCAGATCAGGATTCCCAGTACGTTGCGGATCACGAAGAATGTCGTGTTCAGGTACCCCTGCTTGCCCGAGAGCATGATGTCGCCCTTGACCAGGTCCAGGTTGGTCCACTTGTAGGTGTCCTTCATGCCGAGGTAGATCAGCACGAAGCTCACGAGCAGGAACGGAATGAACGAGGTGAAGCTTTCGGCGATACGGCGAACCGGTGCGCTCCACATGGCACCCGTCACCCACTGGATCGCTGCAAAGAACAACCCACCCACCGCAAGGCTCAGGAAGTAGAAGTGGTTGTGGACCACTGCCGGCCAGAGGCTCTTGGGGTCCTTGAAGTAGGCTGCACCGATGGCGGCGAGGCCGATCACCAGCGCGGCGGCGAGGATGCCCTTGAGCTGCGAAGGAGCCTGAAACTTGCCTGGATTGGGGATCGAGTGGGCCATTATTGCTTCTCCGAAATTGCGATGTCTTCACTCGTGGGGTTCTTGGCCCTCTGGAGCGCACGAACGTAATGAACCACCGCCCAGCGATCTTCCTGCGAGATCTGGGTCGAGTAGCTCGGCATGATATTCTGTCCGGCAGAGATCACGTGGAAGATGCGGCCATCCGGCCACTTGTTGATCTTCTCGCTCTGGAGCGAGGGCGGACGCGGATACTTGGGAACGACCGATCCGTCCCCCTCACCGTATGCGCCGTGGCAAACGATGCAGTAGGTATTGAAGACTTTCTGGCCCTTGAGTAGGGCCGTCTTGGTGCGGGGAAGCGGATTGATGAGCTTCTTGCCAAGCTCTTCATTGTTCTCGACCGCAAAGTCATAGGAGACAAAGCCGCGGGGAACCGTGCCCTTGACGGGCATTCGCATCGCGCCTTCTTCCTGCGCCTTGACGGCCGGGCTGTAATACATGTCCGGCATGTAGATGAAGTTGGGCTTCTCGTGCTTGCAACCCGAAAGCGCAAGCAGCGCACCCAGTCCGACGAGCATGGAAGTGCGAAGACTCATGATCAGAACCACCCTTCCTGGAAAACAGTACGGACTTCGGTTGCACCGAGCTTCTTGAGGAAATCCGCCGCCTCGGACTCACTGAAGGCCTTGTGCATGGAGGATTTGGCCTTGGATTCCTCGCCGCCTTCGTCATCGGCCTTGGGCTTGCCAGGGGCTTCGATGCAGATCGCAAAGCGATTGCAGGTGATCGAAGGGTCGAACGACTTCTTGGTCACATTGGGAAGGCCATTGAGGGCGAACATCCCGGCCACGGTCGAAAGACCGGCCAGAAGCACGGTCAGTTCGAACAGGATCGGCACGAAGGCCGGCCACGAAAAGAAGGGCTTCCCGCCCACGTTGAGCGGCCAGTCCACTGCCGAGGTCCAGTACTGGAGCGTCATGGCGAGCATGAAGCCCGTCGCGCCGAAGATGAAGGTGATGTACGGGAGCGGGGAGCGCTTGAGGCCCTGCGCGGCATCGAGTCCGTGGACCGGATACGGCGTGAACACATCAAAGCTCTCGTAGTTGGCGTCCCGCACCTGGGCGGTTGCCTTGATCAGGGCGGTCGGATCCGTGAAGAACCCGACCACTCCTGCGACTTCTTTTCCAGAAAGTGCTGCTGCTGACATTCGAGTCACCTTTCTTTAACTGTGGCCCTTGGCTTCGGCATGGCCTTCGCCGTGCCCATGCCCGCCGCCTTCCACGTTGCGGACCTTGGAGAGGTACGAAACGCGAGGCTTGGTGTTGAGCACCTCGAGCACCCTGAAGTCACGGGGGTGCTTGCGGAGCTTGGCCACCTGGCTGAACTCATCGTTGATGTTGCCGAATGCGATCGCATCGGTCGGACAGGTCTGCTGGCAAGCCGTCTTGAGCTCGCCATCTTTGATGTGGCGACCTTCGAGCACGGCCTTGTCACGAGCATCACGGATACGCTGCGTGCAGAACGTGCACTTTTCCATGATCCCGCGGGAGCGAACCGTGACTTCCGGATTCCACGCCATGTTGAGCGTGCCTTCGTACGACTTCCAGTGATCAAAGAAGTTGAAGCGACGCACTTTGTACGGGCAGTTGTTGGCGCAGTAACGGGTACCCACGCAGCGGTTGTAGACCTGCTGGTTGATGCCGTCCTCGCTGTGCACCGTTGCGAGCACGGGGCAAACCGTTTCGCAGGGAGCGTTTTCGCAGTGCTGGCAGATCATCGGCTGGAACACGACCGAAGGCTGCTCGGGCGAACCCGAGTAGTAACGATCAATGCGGATCCAGTGCATCTCACGGCTCACGCGGACGTTGTCACGTCCGACGACCGGGATGTTGTTCTCGGCCTGGCAGGCGATGATGCAGGCTCCACATCCCGTGCAGGAGTTGAGATCGATGCTCATCCCCCACTGGTAGCCCTTGGAGTAGTCGTGAACCGGCCAGATGGACGGCACTTCCTTGAGACGGAGGTGCGGATCCGTGTGGTTTCCGGCCTCAGGGTTCTTGATGTACTCGGCCAGGGTGATGTCGTTGATGACCGGGCGGTTTTCCGAACGATTGTGCCACTGCGTCTGGGCCAGCTTGAAGAAGCGACCCGTGCGGCGGAGGCGGACCGTCTGGCCCGCAAACACCAGGTGCGTGCCCACCACGCGGACCATCGGGTAGAGGTCGAGCCCCTTTCCATTGCCCACTTTTCCGGCGTTGCGACGACCGTAACCGATCGCAGCTGCCACGGTCTGCGGATGCAGGCCCGGCTGGATGTTCACCGGGAGCTCGACTGGAACGCCGTCGGCGATCACTTCCACCACATCATCCTGCTTCACGCCGAGCTTCTCAGCGGCCGCAGGTCCGATGTTCAGGTAGTTGTCCCAGGTGATCGTGGTCACCGGATCCGGCATCTCCTGGAGCCAGGCATTGTTGGCGTGGCGGCCATCACCGATGGACATCTTGGAGTAGAGAGCCATGAACACGTCCGAGGACGAGGCTGCCTGGAACTTCGGGATACGGGCCACGGAGGCCGTCTTGAAGGAGCGGCTCGAAGCGCCCGAGGCCTTGCCCTTGGCGGCGTCTGCGACACCATCACGGAGGCACCCTTCCCAGAACTTGTCGAAGCCGGCCGCGCCGACTCCAAATTCCTTCTGGCCGATCTCGCGCCACGAAACCTTCAGGTACTCATGCCAGCTCTCGGCCGTGACCTTCCCACCCAGGCCCTTGGTCCAAGCGATCAGGGTGTCCTGGCCCGAACGAGTGTCGTGGATCGGTGCGAGCACGGGCTGCTGCAGGCTGTAAAAGCCCTTGCGAACCTGTGAGTCGCCCCAGTTTTCGAGCCAATGATGGTCTGCTGCGACCACATCGGCAAGCTGGGCGGTTTCATCATCGCGCTCAGTGATGGCCAGCACGACGGGAACCTTCTTGGAGGCGTCTGCAAAGCCAGCTGCGGGAGCCAGCGCAAAAGCAGGATTGGATCCCCAGATCACCAGGGCCGCAACCTTGCCGTCCTTCATGTCCTGGATCGCGGACTGGAGGCGAGCAAAGCTCAGATCACGGCTCGGCAGGACCGAGCCATTTCCTTCAACCGTGGCTCCATCGTTGGAAAGCGCGCTATTGAGGATGTTGACTGCGATCTGGAGGGCCACCGCGTTCTCGGTCTTGGACGACAGTCCGCCGGCGAGGACCAGGCTCTTGCCCCTGTTCTTGAGGAGCTCGAGGCCGATCTTCTTGATGGCTTCGCCGCCATCCTTCATGCCGATGTCCTTGGCCACGACGTCCGGGCGGTAGCCTGCCACGAGCGCCTGGGCATCTGCACCGATGGACGCTCCGTTGGTTGAAAGCACCTGCGCGAGCGCGAGCGCAATCTTGAGTTCATCACCCGGGCGGACCGGGTAGCGCTCATCGGAGTTGGCACCCGTGATGCTCATCATCGATTCGAAGGTCACGAGCTTCGAAAGGCTCTTTTCCTTGCCGTTGAGCTTGCGCTTGCCCACCCACTGGCTGGAGGCGGCAACCGAACCCGGCCAGTTGCCGAGGAAGTCGGCACCCAGGCTCAGGACATAGTCAGCTTTGTCGAAACGGTAGTTCGGAAGCACCGCTGTCCCGTAGGAAAGCTCCTGGCCTTCGACGATTTCGTCCATGAACAAAGGTTCGAACTCGACGTGCGCTCCCGACTTGAACTGGGACAGGAACTCACCCACCAGCTTGCGGGTCGTTCCACTCCTGATCTCTCCCGTCAGGACGACGACCTTGCCGCCCGAGGCAGCTGCCTTTTTGAGGGCTGCAATTGCAGCTGCGTCGAGCTCGTTCCAAGCCGCCTTTTTTGCGGAGCCGCCACGCGTGCGGGTCACGGGATGGGTCAGGCGTTCTGGATCATAGAGGCTGAGGATCTGGGCCTGCGCACGAGCAGAGAGCCCCCCGCCCGAGAGTGGGTGCAGGTCGTTGCCTTCGAGCTTGATGGGACGCCCCTCGCGCACGCGAACGACAACACCCATGCCGGACTCCGGATCAGTGGAAGCGTAGAAGTTGGCGACACCCGGGGTGATCTCCTCGGGCTTGATCACGTAAGGGATGATCTTGTGGACCGGACGGCGCACGCAGGCGACCGTGCTCATGGCCATGCTCGCACCCATCAGGGTCAGGAAGTCACGACGAGCGATCTGGAAGCCTTCCGACTTCTCGATCTCGACGATCGTCTCGATCGGCTTGTCATGGAATTCCTGCGCCCGCTTTTCACGGACTTTTTCATCCTGCCAGTAGGAAGGATTGAGTTCTTCGGTACCGACCCAGTGACGGGGAGTGTTCTGCGTTGTCTGGTCCATGGTCTTCAAACCTCTTAGTGATGGCAGGCCGCGCACTGCACGGAAGCAATGGGCTTGTGGCGATACTCAGGATCGTTGACGTGCGGGTTGATCTTGGCGATCTCGCCCACCACGTTCTTCGGAGTGGTCTTCCCGCGGTGGCACTCCATGCACCATCCCATGTTCATCGGTGCAAACTGATAGACCTTGTCCATGGTCTTGACGTCGCCATGGCACGTCTCGCAGGCAACGCCCTTGGCCACATGGCGCTTGTGCGGGAAGTAAACGAAATCAGGGAGTTCGTGGATGCGAACCCACTCCACCGGCTTGCCGGCGGCAAAACTCTCGCGGATCTTCTTGATGTGCGGGCTGTCGGTCTTCACGACCGAGTGGCAGTTCATGCACACATTCAGCGAGGGAATCGTTGCGTGCTTGGACTTCTCGACACCCGTGTGGCAGTACGCGCAGGCCATCTTGTATTGGCCGGCATGCAGCTTGTGGCTGAAGGGAATCGGCTGCTCAGGTGCGTAGCCCTGGTTGGATGCCGATGGATACATCAGCGTGGCGATTCCACCGCCGAGAGCAAGTACTGCGGTGAGGACCACCAGCGCGACCTTGCCCTGTCCCGAATTTGATTGGCTTCTTGTCTTAGAAAACACGTGCACCCACCCACTCTGTAGATTGAACGCCGGACTGAACTGAATAACTTAAGTTATTAGCGTCAACCTATTCGATTTTCTAGAGATTTTTGTCCCCGAAGTGGCGGGTCAACGAATTGGCAGGAGCCTTAATTCGGATACTTCAGGTAGTAGATGTCAGGCAGGTTGCGGCACTTTTCCTCGAGATCCAGTCCGTAGCCGATCAGGAACTGGTCGTCGATCTTGCGGCCCACGTACTTGACGGGTACCTCGACCACGCGCTTGGACTCCTTGTCCAGGAGCGTGACGATCTCGACCGACTTCGGGCCTGAAGACTTGAGTCTTTCGAACAGGAACTTGAGGGTCCTGCCACTATCGATGATCTCTTCGATCACCAGCACATGCTTGCCCCGGATATCGGCGCCAATGTCCTTGAGGATCGTGACCGTACCGGAGGACTCACGGGCCTTGCCGTAGCTCGAGAGGCGCACAAACTCGACTTCGAAGTCGACGGTCAGGTGGCGAACCAGGTCCGCCATGAACACGAAAGCACCTTTGAGCACCCCTACGAGCACGATCTGCTCGCCGGCGTAGTCCTTGTTGATCTGTTCGGCGATCTGCTGGACCGCCGCTTCGATCTCAAATCGGCTCAGGTACTGGGTGAAGTTTCTTTCGTCGACCATGTTCTACAAGATGGACCGCTCAGGCCTTTTTGTCGAGGTCGCTTGCGGGGGCTTCGGACTTTGGAGCCGCGGCCTTGGGCTGGGTCTCGTCAATCTTCCGATAGCGAGCCTCTTCGATCCCGGCCATGGCATCCTTGAAGTTGCGGATGCCCTTCCCTAAAGTGTGACCCAGCTCCGGAAGCCTCCGGGGGCCAAAGATGAGAAGAATGATTCCGACAATGATCAGGTGCTCAAAGGAAAGTCCGAACATGCCCGAGGGCTATCGCCTCCGCCGCACTCTGTCAACGCTCGGGCTCGCCCTGGGGCTGGCTGTCCTGGCAACAGGATGGGCGGGCTGCAAGTCCCGGCCTGCCACCGAACAGACCGTCTTCCAAAAAGTGACCGGCGATGACCCGGAAGAGGACCGCAGGCAGTGGGACCTGCTGTTCAACACCCAGGAATACGTCTTTGGGAAGGAAGCTGCCGCCTTCGTGAAGCTGAGCCTACCGTCGATACCGGTGGGCAAAGCCCTCGACATCGCCATGGGCGAAGGTCGAAATGCCGTCTACCTCGCCAAGAAAGGATTCCAGGTCACTGGAGTGGATTTGTCGGAAGTTGCCATCCGCAAGGCCA
Source organism: uncultured Bacteriovorax sp. (assembly GCA_964508305.1). Classification (GTDB taxonomy): domain Bacteria; phylum Bdellovibrionota; class UBA1018; order UBA1018; family UBA1018; genus CAIOHW01. The sequence continues at coordinate 6,047 of CAZDSX010000030.1, read as the reverse complement.
AGCTCCTCGCCCGCGAGCAAGGCGTCCAGATCGGCACCGTGATGGCCGACCTCCAGCAATATCAGATCAGGCCTGAGTCCTATGACCTCATCCTCAACATCCAATACCTGCAACGGAGCCTGATCCCCCAGATCAAGGCGGGCCTCAAGCGGGGCGGCTATGTGGTTTTTGAGAATCCGACCGTCGAAGAGCTCGCACGCAATCCGGGCCGCAATCTGCGTCGGGACTTCTTGCTCGAAAAAGGCGAGCTCCGGAGACTCTTTTCGGACCTCGAGATCATCGAGTATTCCGAGGCACCCGGTGAGAGCGGCGAAATCGTCGCCAGGCTTGTCGCGCGGAGGCGCTGACAGGCCTCTAGCGCCCGCAACTTTCCGCAACTTTTGAACCGGATTTTACAAGGTACGCGACTCACGACCGCCGCTGAAGAGGCAAAGACCTTACGCCACGACTGCCAACCGGATGCCCATTCCTAATTTGGGTTCAAAAGTTGCGGAAAGTTGCGGGGTCGCTAGCGCCGGCGGGAGATCCGCTGAAGCTCGGACCATGCTTCGACGCCGGCTGCGGTGGCTTCGATGCCCTTGTTGTGGACGTCGTGGCCCGAACGAGCCTCAGCCTGCTCCTGCGTGTAGGTCGTGAGCACGCCAAAGGCGATCGGCACGCCAGTATTGAGTGACGCCTGCTGGATGCCAATTGCAGCACCCAGGCTGATGAATTCAAAATGAGCGGTGTCGCCCTTGATCACGCATCCCAGGCACACCACCACGTCGAACTTTTTTGATCGGGCCAGAGCCTGCGCCAGTAACGGCATCTCGTAGGCACCGGGAGCGTGGAAGAGCTGGGTTTCTTCGCTGAAGGGAATCTCATGCTCGACGAGGTAGCCCTTGGCACCCTTGAGCAGGCCCCCCGTCACGACGGGATTGAAGCGGCTCTGGATGATGGCGACTCGAGGCTTTTTTACGAATTTGGAGCCGGACTGGGTTTTGGCTTTCGCTAGTGGTTTGCGGGTCTTCATAGCTTGTGTCCGAGTTTCTCTTTCTTGGCCTTGAGGTAACGCTCATTATGCGGATTGGCAGCCATCTGGATCGCCACACGCTCAACGATCTCAAGCCCATAGCCATCGAGGCCCACGATCTTGCGCGGATTGTTGGTGAGTAACCGGATTTTTTGGACGCCAAGGTGCCTCAGGATCTGGGCGCCGAGGCCGTAATGCCGGAGGTCTTCCTTGAATCCGAGATGCCGATTGGCTTCGACCGTATCCATCCCCTCATCTTGCAGTGCGTAGGCCTTGAGCTTGTTTACCAGACCAATGCCGCGGCCTTCGTGCCTGCGCATGTAGATCAGCACACCGCTCTCGCTCTCGGAGATCTGCTTCATGGCGGCCTGGAGCTGCGCCCCGCAATCACAACGAAGTGAACCGAGTGCATCGCCCGTCAGGCACTCGGAATGGACTCGAACCAGGGTGGGCTTTGAGGGATCGATCTTTCCGTGGATGAGGGCGAGATGCTCTCCCCCGTCGATCCGGGATTGAAAGGCGCGAAGTTCAAACTCGTTTGTTCCAAAGGAAGACGGAAGCTTCGTCTTGGCGGCTTCATCCACCAGGCTTTCACTTTCCATTCGATGGGCGATGACTTCCTTGATGCTGACGATCGGAAGCCCGTGGGTTTTTCCAAAGGCCTCGAGATCAGGCCTGCGAGCCATGGTCCCATCCTCGTTCATGATCTCGCAGATGACGGCTGCGGGCTTGAGGCCCGCAAGCTTCATGAGATCGACCGAGCCCTCGGTATGCCCCGCGCGCACGAGCACTCCGCCGTCCTGGGCACGGAGCGGAAAGATGTGTCCCGGAGAAATGAGGTCATGAGCCTGGGTCGCCGGATCCACCGCAACCCGGATCGTATGGGCGCGGTCCTTCGCGGAAATCCCGGTCGTGACTCCCTCGCGCGCCTCGATCGAAACGGTAAACGCCGTCTGTCGCGGCGAACGGTTCTTGGGAGCCATCATCGGAAGCTCAAGCTCGTCGATCCTCTTGGACTCCATCGAAAGACAGATCAGCCCGCGGGCCTTTCCCGCCATGAAGTTCACTGCCTCAGGAGTGGCAAACTCGGCCGCGAGCACGAGATCGCCTTCGTTCTCACGATCCTCGTCATCGACCAGGATGACCATCTTGCCATTGCGGAGCTGTTCTAATGCTTCGAGTACGGCTGACATAGGCGCTCCACGTATTTGGCGATGGGATCAACTTCGAGATTAACGGCTGCGCCCTCGCGCAGCGTGTGCAGATGGGTGTGCTTCCAAGTATGCGGAATGATCTGCACCCAAAGCTTGGAGGAGCCGCCCGGGACGGCTGAAACTTCATTGATGGTCAGGCTGATGCCGTCGAGGCAAACCGAGCCCTTGGCAATGCAGTAGCGGGCAAACTCGGCCGGGATTTCAAACTCAAGCCGCCATGCATCCCCTTCCGAACGAATGGAGCTCAAGCGCGCCAGACCATCTACATGGCCCTGCACGATGTGTCCCCCCAGGCGGTCGGATGCCCGGAGTGCACGCTCAAGATTGACGAGGCTGCCCTGTTGCAGCGACCCAAGGCTCGTGCGCGCGAGCGTCTCGGGGCTCGCAAAAAAGGTCATCTCAGATTCCGTGAAGGTCTCGACCGTGAGGCAGGTGCCGTTGACTGCGATGCTCTCGCCCGAATCCAGGCGACCATAGGGATTGGCCAGCCGTATGCGGAGCGATCCGGACGACGGAGCAAGTGCCAGCACGGGCTGGCAGGCAGTGATGATCCCGGTGAACATGATGGGGGTCTTTAGCAGATTTCAGGCGGCCCTAAAACCGACTAAAATTCGGAAATCTGGGGCCGCTTCATCAGGGCTTCGAGGGCCTGCTGGACGGTTGCCCGCCCGGACAAAAGCTCACCCACACCCTCGGCAATGGGCATGGAGATACCACGCTCCTTGGCGAATTCATTGACCGTGCGGGTCGTCCTCACCCCTTCGGCCGTGGCACCCAGGGTCTCCATGATCTGGTTCAGGGGCTCCCCTTTGGCGAGCCTCGCACCCACCCGGTAGTTGCGTGAAAGTGGGCTTCCGCAAGTCGCCATGAGATCTCCCATGCCGGCAAGCCCGATGAAGGTCTGGACGTCTCCACCCATGGCCGAACCAAAGCGAACGATCTCGGCCAGGCCCCGCGTGATGAGCATCGCCCGAGCGTTCCAGCCCATGCCGAGCGCATCGAGTGCCCCTGCTGCAATGGCCAGGATATTCTTGAGAGTGCCGGCCCACTCGACTCCCACCACGTCATGGGATGAATAGACCCGGAACTTGGGCGTGCTCAGGATTTTTTGACCCGCTTCGATCACTTCATCGAAGGCAGAAGCCACGACCGTGGCAGCGGGCTCTCCGCGAGCCACTTCGAGCGCCAGGTTGGGACCCGAGATCACACCAATGCGCGGAACAGGGAGCTCCTCTGCCAGCACCTCGGTCATTCGTTTGAGAGTAACGGGCTCGATCCCCTTGGTCGCATGGATCACGACTTCACTTCCCGTGAAGAGAGGAGCAAAGCGCTTGGCCTGCTCGCGCGCCACTGCCGAGGGAAGCGCCCAAATCACGGTCGATACCCCACCTTCGCCAAAGCCCATGGCCCGCTCGGGTTCACTGACGGCAAGGATCTTGGGAGAAAGCGTGACGCCATCCAGGTACTTGGCGTTGGCGCGAGTCGAGTTGATCTGGCGAGCCTGTGACTCATCGCGGGTCCAGAGCCTCACTTCGCGACAGTTTTGCGCGGCAAGCTGGGCCAGCACCGTGCCCCAGCTTCCGGCGCCGATCACCGCGACCCGTGAATCAAGCCAGAAATCCTTTTCGGTCATGGGCGCCTTTCAGCTGGCCCTTGAGCTCACCCGCACGAAGCGAGAGTCCGTAACCTGCCAGCCGGTTGCGGTAGTAATAGAGGAGCGTGAGGTCATCGGTCGTGACTTCATCACCCTGGATGCGGATTACAGAAGCGTCGTGAAGCTGCCCGAGCTGCCGCACGCCTTCTTCGATCCACGGCTTTTCGCCCGTGATCTCCGGGCAGACGTGGAGCTTGGACTGGAGCGCAAGCTTCAGGACCGCTTCGCGGTGTTTTTCGGCACGCGCCAGGAATTTTTCGAGCGGAATGGTCCGCTGCTCAGGGCTCAGGCGCAAAAAGCGATAGAGATCCAGATCCGGATACTGCGTGCGCAGGGTCTCAAAATAGCTGAATGCCACGAGGTGTGAGCTCAGCACGGTGTTGTCGAGGTGGTAGCGCTCCACGATTCGCTCACCCAGCCGCTCGGTGTATTCGCGGTCGCGCTGCAAATCCTTCCTGACTTCTCCGCGCGTCGTGAGCCACGAGCGCGGATCGATCGTGGTGCCATTTGGACCAATGGATTGCCCATTCTCATCCACGAGGTTGCCAAAAACATCCAGGGGGCGCCCCACGCGCACGGTGACCTTGGAATGGGCCGAAAACGCCTTCCAAAAGAATTTGCCCACCTTGAACGGCTGGAACGAGTCATCATCCGTGATGATGAAGCGGTGCTTGCCCGACTCGGCGAGGTAATCTTCGATGAGCGAAGCCGCCTCAAGGACATAGTGGTAACTCATGACCATCGGAACGACGTAGACGTTCGGACGCTCGCGTCCTTCCATGAGATTTTCGGTCTGCGCCTCGAGAGCCGTACCCAGAAGCCCCAACTTGAGCTTGCTCTCGAGCGCTCCACTGCGAACTCGTCCGCCTCCTGGAAAAAAGATCGAATGCACGCCTTCCTTGAGGATCGAGGTGCTGTAGTTCTTGAGAGTCTGCTTGTAGATGGCGTTATTCTTTCGGCGATCCACCGTGTAGGCGCCAAGATTGCTCATCAAAAAGCTCAGGAGCGGATTCTGAAACAGATTGAGCCCCGCTCCATAGGAGAACGGCCCGAGTCCGAGCTGGTAGATGATGTAGCCGATCATCACGCTGTCGATGTTGCTCTGGTGCGTGGGAACGAGCAGGATCGTGCCGTTTTGGGCAAGCTTGCGGAGGTGATCCACCTCGCCCACGATGTTGAGCTGGTTGTGCAGGATGTCCTTCTGCTTCCACGGCACGAAGTGGTTGAGGCTTGCCGCGTTGAACATCCAATTGAAAAAGTAAGGAAGCGCGCTCGTGGCAAAGCGGTAGACGCGCTGGTCGAACTCGCCACCAATCTCCTGCGAATAGTGCCGGATGATCTGTTCGAGGAGCACCTTGCGGTCCACGCGGCCTGCCGGCCTGAGGAGTCCCCGCTGGATATCACCCCACACTTTTTTGTCTGCTACCGTCCGGTGCCGGGTAAACCAGTTGTCGTGCGAATGCTTGATGCGCACGCGCTCCTTGTACAGCGCCTCACCCAGGAGCTGGTCAGGCTGCAAGCCTTCCATGTCGGCAAGCGTGCGCTGCACGACCGAGTCCAGGACCCGCGGACGGATCTGCGAAAAATTCAGGATCGGCGAGTGCGTCACCCAGGAGTTCGCAGAGGTTTGGGGAAGAGTAGTTTCCATCGGAGTTCAAGCCTGGGTCAGGATCACGAGGACCTGACCCGATTTCAGGGATACTGAGATCTTCGCCGCCTTGGGCCGATTGCTCAACCCCCGAGAGCCGGGATGCAGGGTTTCGTTGGCAAGTGGATACTCAAGGCCTGTGCTCTTGACCCCGCGAGAGGGCCCGCGGAGCGGAAAAACCGAAACATGCGCATCGCGGGCCACACCCGCCAGCGTCAAAGCCTTGCCGGGCCTCACCCAATGGAGCTCCGTGCCGTTTGCATGCGCGGAGAGCTCGTGGCACCAATCGGCATCGGTCAGGTCCTCGAGCGCCGCATGGTGGTGGTCGAGCCTGGCACCCAGAACTCCCCACGCCTGGATCCGGGTGGCGCCCAGTGAGCGCGCAATCTCAAGTGCCACACGCAGATCGCTGAAGTCCTTTCTGGGAGGGAGGAAAACCGCAGGGAGCTTCGCGGGAACGTCACTGGCGCTGTCGAGATCGCCCACATAGAGCGTGGGATTCACACGTGCCTGCTTCAG
>CAZDSX010000029.1:25871-32934 GCA_964508305.1 uncultured Bacteriovorax sp. | reverse complement strand
GCATTGAGATCCGGCATGCCGTCCCCGCCGCCCCCCTTGGAGCCGCCGCCGGAGCTCGCGTAGGTGCCGGCCCGGAGCTCTTCGAGTACCCTGGCCCGTGTACTGCTCACGATGGAAGCAAGCTTGCTCTGCCCCTCAGCGCTGAGCACGCGGCCCATTCCGGCTCCCATGATCGCGCCGGGATCCTTGAGCGATATCAGGCGGTCAGCCGACATGCCGCTCATTTTTTCGAGAGCGCTACGGAACTCGGGAGTCCTGATAAAACCGGGCAGTCCATTATTGGGTTGTGCGAGTGCGCAGTTCATCGTGGCATCAAACCCTGTGCCGCCGCAGGCGCCCTTATTTTGAGCGATCTTTGAGTTGTCCGAACCCTTGTCTTGATCCTTGGGGGAGGCTGCAGCGCTTCCGACCGATCCGGCGCCGCCTGTGGCGCTGGATCCTGCTGCCAGGGTTCCTCCGCCACTCATGGCCTTCATGTCGGCTTCGATCGTGCTCCGGGCCAACTCTTCATTCTTATCCGCCAGGTCGTTCGAGTCGTCCATGGCGATGTATGACATAATGCCTTGAGCCAGAGCGAGACCTGCCGTCAGGCAGGACATGTGGGATGCGGCTTCCTTGGAGGCCGCATCTCCCGCCTTTTTAAGTCCCTCCTCCGTGCCGCCCGCGATAGCCTTTTTGGTAGCCTCAGTCGAGACGCCCTTTGCTGCTTCCTCCGCCGCCTTTTTTGCTGCTTCTTCGGCAGCTTTCTTCGCTGCTTCTCTTGCAGCCACCTGCGCTGCCTGCTCGGCTCCGGTGCTGAAGTCAAATGCCGCACTCATGCCACCGGCTTGCATGATCTGCATCCCGGGTCCAGCGAGCCCGACGAGGGCCGTCATTTTTTCGCTCGCCTCCTTGGCGGCGATCACGCTGGTAATAGTTCCGCCGATGCTGGCGAGAGTACACCAGCCTTCGCTCACACCGAAGGACCAGATGGACGACGCACAGGCTGCTCCGCAGGTTGCGGCGACCACGCCCTGCGCAATGCTGACCACCAGCTGGCCATTTGCCGCCTCCTCGGCTGCCGTCTTGGCATCGCAGTAGGACTGACGCATCTTCTGACCACCCGCGCTGATGTTGGGCTTGCCTTCGCAGGGTTTTTCCTGCGACACGGCAAACGACATCGTCGGCAGGACTGCGGTCGAGAGCAGTGAGGCCAGGCAGGTGAGGGCGATCGTCTTTTTGAAAGTCTGCTTAAACATCCGATTCATGCTCAAAACCTCCCCACGAGTCCGGCGCGGTGCTTGGATTCGTAAGCCTTATGGATGCGTTCAAACAGGCTTGCGTCTTGGGTTGCCAGGGCACCCGCCGTCGTCGAAGCGGGGGTGCGTGCGCCGAGCTGGATGAGTCCCGTCCTGCCGGCTGCGGGATCCTTGCCCTTGGGCATGAAGCGGTCCAAAAGCGAGTTGAAGTCGGGCATTCCGATGTCACGGCCACCCGAATGCGCGCCGCCGCTTGAAGCGTAGGTGCCGGATTGGATCTCGCTCCCTACGGACGCCACCATGCTTCGGGTCGCGGAATCAAATTTCTCGCGACCTTGCGCGCCGAGCACCTTGTCCATTCCGGCAGCGAGGATCTTGTGCGTGTCGCCAAGTTTGAGGACCTCTTCGGCCTTCATGCCGGTCACCTTTTCGAGCGCCTTGCGGAACTCAGGTGAACGCACGCCTTCGGGCAGGTTGTTTCCGGGCGTGGCGAGGGCGAGGTTGATCTGGTCCTCAAAACTGATCGAGCTCGAGCTGCCGTCCCCGGAGCTGGAAGGGGAGTTGCCGGCGTTCGAGGCAAGGCTCGCGGATCCTCCCGTGCCGACGCTTGTGCCCGTGCCCATTCCGGAGCCTGCCGCCGAGTGCTGGCCCTGGCTCAAGGCATATTCCCTGGCGGCATTGGCCAATGCGGAGTCGCGCGTACCTTTGGAACTGGAGGCCCCGGAGAACGAGACGGCCGACTGCACGCCCGTGAGCGCCATCGTCAGGCAGGCTGCAGCGTTTGCGCCCGCTTCTTTTCCCGCTTCCTTGCCGGCTTCGGCCCCGGCTTTTGCTCCGGCAGCTGCCGCGCCGGCTGCTGCGACCTCGGTGCCGCCTCCCAGGAGACCGGAGAGGGCCTGGCCGTTGATCGCGATGGAGGTGCCGAGAGCGGTCAGGCTCTGGAGTGCCTGCGCCTGCTGCTGGTAGGCCATCGCCACGCCCACATTGATTCCTGTTCCTGCGAGCGATGAGACGGTACAGAGGGTCTCAGCCGTGCCGGCGGTAAAAAAGCTCGCCACGCAGGCCACGCCGCAGACCGCGGCAACGGCGGCACTCACGCCTCCCACGATGTTCTGTGAGTCCTGTGCCTTGTCCGCCTGCTCGGCCGCGACGCAGTAGCTCTCGATGTGCGAGGCCTGACCCGAGTCGAGTCCCTTGGGGTCACGGACCCGCTTGCCGTCGCAGACATTCTCTGCCGACCACGCTCCTTGTGCAGAAAGCAGTCCCGAAATGCAGAGGATCGAAACCCATGGTCTAGTCCGGTTCATGCTTTTTTCTCCCCCCCAGAACACAAGAAAAGAGAATTCTCTTAGAGCCTGCCGGCCTTGCTCTTGACCTGGTAGGCCTGGTGGATCCGGTCAAAGATGTTTACGTTCTTGTCGAGGTAGGAGTAGGGCTCGGATGCGAGTCCGCGACCGAACTCGTCGAGACCCGGCTTTCCGCGGAAGGCCGTCTCGCCACTCTTGCCCATGAGCTTGTCGAGCATGCCCGAGAGGTCCGGACCGCCGCCTTCGGCTCCACCGCCTCCGCCGCCACCGGCGTAAGCGCCACCGCCGCTATTGGCGTAGCCTGCACCCTCTCCGAGGTTGCCGGCGTAACGGGCAGTTGCTTCGTTTTCGTTGGTCTGCTCACCGGGGCCGGTGCTTCCGCCCCCGAGTCCCGCAGCTCCGCCACCGCTCGTGCCGCCACCCGCTTGGCCGATCTTGGCTTCGGGGCCCGCAGCGAGCGGATCCACCGGATTACCGGCCGGGGCAAACGGGTCGCCCATCTTGTCATCAAACGGAGCGTTGTTGGCCTGTTCGACGGGCTGGTCTCCGGTTGCGCTGTTCTCATTACCGCTGCCGGTGATGGCCACTCCACCACCTGCACCCTGCACCTGCTGCTGGCCCATTCCGCCGCTCGGAAGCGCAAAGCTCATCGTGGATGGGGCTTTGTTGGCTTCGTCGCGGAGCTGCTGGGCAGTATTGCGCATCGTCACCGCAGTGGCCCGGTTGGCGCCCCCCTGAATGAACTGGGGTAAGGCGGCCATCAGCGACATCAATCCACCTTGTTTGGCCATATCCGCATGGGTCGTCTGCTCGGTCTCGACCTGCCCTGCGATTTTGTTCAGCTGGGAGGCAACTGCATTGGATTTCCGTTCAAGGCCATCCTGACGGTTGCGATGCGCCTGCTCAGTTGCTGCAGCCTTTTCGGCCTCAGTAGTAGCCTTATCCACCAAATGTTGCTGTGACACCACCGTGCCCACGCCATTCAGGGCGAAGTTCTGCACGCCCTTGCTGTCCTTGCCAACTTCGATGTCATTGCTGAGGTCCTGCCCATGGCCGGCATTCGTATACACTTTGGCTTGTTGTTTGATCTGCGCGCGATCCTTGTCGATCTCTTCGCCGATGCGCTCGTTTGTCTTAGAGTGCTTGATTCCACGCCAAAATTGCACCCCCGACATCAGTACATTGATTACACCGGCCCCGATCTGCATGTTGCCCGTGTTCTCCTGGACATCAGCGGCAGCATCTATCGCAGCAGCCTGGGTCCCCGCTGTGGCAGCCTGTTGGTAGGCATTCTGCCCCTGGATCTGGGTGACCGTGCTGCCGACCAGTTGCGTGGTCATGTTGGAGACCTGGGCGGTCTGAACCCAATTCTTGGTCGCGTTACAGGAGGGATTGTTCCCGCCATAGGTGTCCGTCACCTTGCAGGGGCCCTTGCCATTGAGGTTGCCCTCAAGCACGTAGCCATTGTCTTGGTAGGTCTGTCCCGAAACCTGGTAGTTCTTCTTGAGCTCGGAGTCGTACTCCGTGCCGCGCTTCTTCATCTCCTCCCCCGTCCCTTTGCCGACGGCGAGTTCCTTATCTGCCGCGCCGGCAGCAGCTTCGGCGGTGTTTTTGCCGGTTGTGGCCGCTCCCAGATCTGTATTTGCTTTTTGGAGATCGGCTTCGGCCGTCTTGATCTTCGCATCAAGGGCCGCATCGGGTTTTCCGGCTACTTTCTGACCATTCAGACGGTCGAGCTCGGCCTGGGCATTATTTTGCTTCGCAGTTGCTTCGTTAAAGCTGTTGGTTTTTTCGGCCAAGGTTTGATTGGCCTGATTGGCCTTGGCCTGGAGTCCGTTCTCACCATCGATTTTGGCTTGGGCTCCTTGGGTGGCGCCGAAGATCGAGCGTGATTCTTTCAGGGAGTCTTTGGCTCCCACCATACTATTCGATACGCCCTTACTGACCTCTTTTTGAAATCTGAGGTCATTTGCAGTCTGATCTTTTGGGCTATATCCATGTGCGGTCTCGTAATCTAGAGAAGCCTTGGCCGCGTTGTCCGATAGAGTTCCATGGGTGGTCACGCCATGCGTGTCTTTTTTGCCGTACGCGGAGTCGAAAGAACGATCCAGGTTTGCATTCATCGCTTTTGATTTCGATGAAGAGCTAGTTCCGGCAGGTTCATCCGTAGTGCGGATATTGGTTACTTTGATGACGTCGTCGCCCTTCAAGTTTTTTAGTGGGAGCCCCTGATCGTCAGCGAGATAATAACTCCCATCATCACTCGCTCGGAGGGTGCCTTTAGTGCCAGACATGTTTACCGCGCAGGCGCCTCCCCCGGTTTCCGAGGTGATGGTCCCGTCCGCGGCTTGGCAGCAAACTCTTAAGCTACCCAAAGTGAGTGTCTTCTGGCCCTGTGGGCACGCCGCCCACACCCCCTGCGCAGTCAGCGCGGCGCTGGCGAGATAGAGAACGACAAGGTTGCGCGAAAAGTTCTTCATGCATTTCCCCCCAACAAATCGAGAAGCCCGCGGACTGGCTCTCACCCCGAGAGCATGGCCCGTCTCAAGAGTCTGACGGGCGGCGCAAAAGCCGTCAAAATGTGTCAAGAATGACACCGGCCTCAGCGCAAGACGCGGCCAAGTCCTTAAAATCCGGTTTGAATTGGGTCGGGCAGTGCTAGACTCCTTGCCAATGAAGAAATCCACGACCCCGGCAATCCAGGAATATTTGGGCGGCAAGCTCTGGCACCTCCGCGAAAACGCAGAGGTCACCGTAGGCCTCACCGCCGCGACCATTGAAGAGATCGGTGCCGTGCAGTCGGTGGATTTTCCGGAGACTTCGGGCCTCGTCGAAGAGGGCGATGTGATCGCCATCGTCGAAGGGGAGAACGATACGTTTGAAGTCACCGCTCCGTGCGACGGCATGATCCTCGAGGTCAATGATGCCCTCGAAGAGGAAGCCAACCTCGTGTCCGAAGACCCCTCGGAGCAGGGCTGGCTCATCAAGATCGAGCCCGATGACGCCCTCGACGAGGAGTCGGACGAAGACGATTCAGACGATGACGAGGATTCGGACGACGAGGACTCCGACGAGGACTCTGATGACGAAGACGACGATTTGGATGAAGAAGACGAAGACGAAGAAGAAGAGGACGAGGAAGACGACGACCGCTAAGGTTGTCTGAACCGAAGGAGCCGGGCCACAGGAGCCCGGCTTTTTTCATGGCCAAGAAAAAGACTCCCGCAGCCCCATCTTCAGCCGATTCGCCCGCCCTCGATCTGGCGGCAGCTGAGCTCTTTAGCGTGGGCCACACCCCAGCGGTGACGCTCTCGCCCGAGCAAGAACAGCTTTTTAAATCCTTCCAAAGCAACCTCGTGTCGCTGCTCTCGCATGAGCTGCGCACTCCGCTCATGGGCATCCTCAATGCGCTCGCCTCGCTCGATGAGCAGGGCGAGCCGCTGGGTGGGATGTCGCGCACTGAGGCGCTCCAGATGGCGCGTTCGCAGGCTTCGAAGCTCGAGAGCGCGCTCTCGACCGTGCTGGATCTGGCGGCCTGGGAGGCGGGGTCACTGCAGATCGAAAGGCGCGAAGGGGACTTTGGGCAGCTCGCCCGGGCCGTGTTTGGTGGCACGGACTCCGAGGGAGGACTTAGGCTCATGGATGAGGCGAGGCTTCGCCGGGCGCTCCTCAGGCTCAAGGAGCTATTGGAGTCGCTGGGTGTGCTCTCGCAGTCGCAGTTGGCCGGTGGAGTCCTTGAGCTCGGCGTGAGGCTCAGTGATTCGGGGTCAGGCGAGATCTGGGACAAGCTTTGGCATGAGACCCAGGTGGCGCGTGCGGCGCATGCGTCGCTTCCTTTACATGTGTTTGCAGGAGTGCTGCAAAATGAGCAGGGCTTTTTGTCCCGAACCCGCGAGGGACTGGGGGCCGAGCTGCATCTCGTGGCCCAGATCCTCGCACAGCACGAAGCGCGCTTTGAAGCGCGCCGCGACGGGATGGCGCTTTCGGTGATGGTTTCACTGCCCGGGATCGAGGGGCGTGCGCGCGTGATCCAGATGCTTCGCGGAAGGATCTGGAAGGCGGGGCTTTCGGAGCCCATGGCGATTTCGATCCGCGTGTCCAAGGAGAAGGTTCTGGGGGGCTTTGCCCTCGAAGGCGGTCAGTGGCTTGAAGTGGCTCAGGGAAGCAGGCCTGGCTGGATCCAGTGCCCCGCCCAAGGGGTGGATGCGGCTTCACTCGTGGAGCTTGCACTTAAATAACGCATATTATAATATGCATATTTAAGTATGTTGGATTTAGGGCAAACCTACTCTGAACTGATTTCAAACCGGCGCCGGACGCTGGGCTGGTCCCAGCAAAAGCTGGCATCCAAGGCGGGAGTGAGCGTTCCAGCCCTTCAAATCTTGGAGGGGGGGCGCGGCAATCCGTCGTGGTCGACCCTCAATGCCGTGGCCCGCGCAGTGGGTCTCCAGTGGGAGGTTCGCCCGGCGGTCTTGGATCCCGCCAGGCTTGCAGAGCTCGGAGTTCCGATCGAAGGGC
>CAZDSX010000029.1:0-25771 GCA_964508305.1 uncultured Bacteriovorax sp. | reverse complement strand
GCCCGCCCGTGAACAGTGGATCGACTCGATCTCGCTTCAGCTGGCTGCCCTCTCGAGCAGCGGCTCGCTTGAGTCGCTGGACCCTCGCGTGCGCGAGGCGCTTGCTGCGCTTCTCGTGGCGGTGAGGGATCATTATCCCTCCGCTTACCGGCCGATCTCCAAGATCGAAGGAGTCGAGGCACTGATCGGCCATCCCTCGGATCAGGCGCGCAGGATCAAGCTCAGGCGCCTTGCCCTGGCCAACCTGGCAGGTGTGCTTTGAGCCGACCTCCCATGAACCGCCGGGTCCAGCAGATTGCTCCCGCCACCGCAAAAAAGCTCGTGGCGGCTGCGGGGGAGGGCCTTTCCGGGGGCTGGATCCTCGTGGGTGGGGCCCTGCTCCTTTATTTGGGGGCCAGCGCGCGCGCAACCCAGGACATTGATCTCGTTCCGATGGGTGAGATGAGCAACCGCGAACAGCTCAAGCTCTTTGCCCTTGCCGAGGGGCTAGGCCTCCCGCCCGAGGCCGTCAACTCGGCTGCGGGTTACTTCCTGCACAAGCTCAAGGACTTCAAAAGCTCCCTCGAGCTCCTGCACGAGGGCTCCAAGGCCCGCATCTTCAGGCCAAATGCGACGCTCTACCTTCGGCTCAAGCTCTCTCGTCTCTCCGAATCGGACCTGTCGGATTGCCTTGCGATGCTCAAATGGGCCGCCGCGCAGGGTGAGGTCATTGAGCCCAAGTTCATAAAAGAAGGGCTTCCCAAGGCGTTACGAGAGGCCAGTGCCGACCCCGAACGACTCGCCAGGCTCGAGGTACTTGCGCGATCCGTCCGTTCCGGGTAGGCCCAAAGCCCTATGTCGCGGGACCCCAAGTCATTTTACATCAAGACCTTCGGCTGCCAGATGAACGTGGCGGACTCCGAGCGCATGGCGGCCCTCCTTGCCGAAAAGGGCATGTCCGCGGCCAAGACCGCAACGGATGCCGACCTGATCCTGATCAATGGGTGCACGGTCCGCGAAAAAGCCGTCCACAAGGCGCTCTCCCAGCTCGGCGTCTACCACCACGAGCATGAGCAGGCCGCGCGCAATGCCCGCAACGAAGGCAAGCCCGAGCCCAAGGCCCAGATGATCGGCATCGGTGGCTGCGTGGGCCAGCTCGACAAGCAAAACCTGTTTAAAAAGGCGCCGTACCTCGACTTCGTCTTTGGAACCGACACGATCGACAGCCTGCCCGAGATCGTCCACCGCGTGGCGAGCGGCGAGCGGCACATGGTGTATGCCGATTTTGACAAGACCATGGACTACTCGACCGAGACCAAGGTCTTTGGCGCCAAGGCGCAGGCGTTTGTGAACATCATGAAGGGCTGCGACAAGTACTGCACGTACTGCATCGTTCCTTTCACGCGCGGAAAAGAAAAATCCCGCACGATCGACGAGGTCCTGAGTGACCTCGCCAGGCTCGTGGCCACGGGTGTGCGCGAAGTGACCCTCCTTGGCCAGAACGTCAACAGCTTCGGCAAGGGCAACGCCAACACGAAGCTCCGCGAGCCGCGCGAGCTCACCAACCAGATCGGCAAAGTCGGACCCCGCGAAGGCGAAGAAAATTTTCCGATGCTCCTGCGCGCGATCGACGCCGATCCCAGGCTCGCCAGGCTCAAGCGCGTGCGCTTCACTTCGAGCCATCCGCTCGATTTTAGCGACGAGCTGATTGAGTGCTACCAGCCTGCCGACCAGGGAGGAGTCTCCAAGCTCTCTCCGCACCTGCACCTGCCCGTGCAGAGCGGCTCAAACGCAGTCCTTCAGAAGATGGGTCGCCACCACAAGATCGAAGGCTACATCGCGCAGATGGATCGCCTCCGCGAGATCTGCCCGGATGTGGGCCTTTCGACCGACCTCATTGTCGGGTTCCCGACCGAGACCGAAGCTGATTTCGAGGAGACGCTCAAGCTTCTGGACCGCGTGCAGTACGACAACATCTACGCCTTTGCCTACAGCCCGCGCCCGGGCACTCGCGCCTCCAAAATGCAGGATGATGTGCCGGCCAAGGTCAAAAACGAGAGGCTCAACCGCCTGCTCAAGCACCAGCTCCAGATCGCCGAAGCCCGCTATGCCTCGCGCGTGGGAAAGCAGATGGAAATCCTCGTTGAAGGCGAAGCCCGAAACCAGATCCTCCTTGAACAGGCGAGGAACGAGGCCCGCGCTCGCGGCGAGACGCTTTCGGACAAGGCCCGGATCTGGACCGGTCGCACGGGATGCATGAGGGTCGTCAATTTCGTGAACGACAGCCCGCGCTCGCTCATCGGACGGTTTGTCGATGTGAAGATCACGGCCGCCACTTCGCTTGCGCTCCAGGGTGAGCTGATCCATGACCCGATGCTGGCTGAGGGGACTCCTGACACGGCGGCCGAGTACTCGGCACCGATCTCGTCCGAGATCGTAGGCTAGGCAGCAGGGAACTTCCGCCCATGTCGATCCTCCCGCACCACGGCAAAACCCCGCAGATTCCGTCCAGCGTCTTTATTGCGCCATCTGCCGACATCATTGGGGAAGTGACGATCGGCGAGGAGAGTTCGGTCTGGTTCCAGGTCGTGATCCGGGGTGACGTGCACACGATCGACATCGGGGCTCGCACCAACATCCAGGATCAGTCGTGCCTGCATGTCACTCGCAAGCGCTCGCCCCTCAAGGTGGGGGATGACTGCACGATCGGGCATCGAGTGCTGCTGCATGGCTGCACGATCGGCAACCGCGTACTCGTCGGAATGGGCGCCATCATCATGGACGATGCCGTGGTGGAGGACGATTGCATCATCGGGGCCGGGTCGCTCGTGACCCAGAAGACCCGGATTCCCTCAGGGCACCTGGCAGTCGGAAGTCCTGCCAAGGTCATCCGGCCCCTCAAGAAGGAAGAGCTGGAATTCCTGCGGCAGAGCGCCCAGAATTATGTCTCCGATGGCCGTGAATACCTCCCCAACTCGCAGCGCAGCTAAGTCGGGTCCGAGCCTACAGCTCCGCTTTTTTCGCGCGCCCGGGCTGGGTTCGCTCATCCAGCGCTTCCTGCTGCCCGTGATGTTGGCCTACTTTGCGGGATTTTTCGGGATGGGAAAACTCGCCCTCCAGCCCTCGCTTCGTGAGGCGGCTTCCAAGCACATTCCCATCAGTCCGGCTCCGCACGGAATCCAGGGACCGGAGCTCCAGGCCGCACGCGATGTGCAGTCGCTGGCCTGGCACTACCTCACCCATGTACCGGAGAGCTGCGGGGAGGGTCCGGGCCGGGCGGTCAACGACTACCAGAGGCTCCAGTGCAAGGACTTCTGGGATCGCCTCGAGAGGATCGGTTGGATCGCCGCGATTCCCTTTGGCGTGGCCGGCCTCGTGTTTTTTGTTTTTTTTGACGGGGTGAGGCTCCGGTTTTCGAGGGCGCGAAAGAGGCTGGCCTCGGGCGAGAGTCCGGGGCGTGCGATCGTGACGGAGCCTGCGCTCGCGCCCATGGATTTCGTCTCCTGGTGGTTGGGTGTGACTCCGATCACCGTTCAGGGGGCGGGCGAGAAACAGCTCGTTGTATACCTTCCCCCGGAGATGCCGCTTCCGGACCCGGGCAGCCAGGTCACGCTCTACGAATGGGGCAAAATTGCCGGTAAAAACCGGTACTTTGCAGTGCTTTACGCCCCCCATCTGGCGGTGCTACAGGGGACGTAAGTGTTCGTCCACCTGCACCTCCACACCCAGTACAGCCTCCTCGAAGGGGCGATCCGTCCCGAGGCCCTGTTTCCTCGGGTCAAGGAGCTGGGCATGCCTGCCGTGGCGATCACGGACGCGCAAAACCTCTTTGGTGCCGTCGACTTTTACTTCCAGGCCAAGGACGCGGGCATCCAGCCCATCATCGGCTGTGAGCTCCAGTGTGCGGCCCAGCTCGCGCCACCCCCCGGCGCAGCCCAGGGCCCCGTGGGTGGGGCGACCAAGCAAACGGACTTTGGCCCCAAGTTCCATACCCTCGTGGCCCTCTGCAAGGATCTCGCAGGCTACAAAAACCTCTGCCGAATCGTGACCGAAGCCTACACCCAGGCCGCGGCCAAGAACCGCGCGGCAGCCGGCCAAAAGGGAGTCCAGCCCGCGCGTCCGCTCGTGGACCGGGCGATGCTCGAAAAGTGGGGCGACGGGCTCGTGATCCTGTCGGGAGGCCTTCGCGGTGAGATCCCTTACCGCGTTCTTTTTGGTGATGCCGAAGGAGCAGCGGAGCTCATCGAGTGGTTCAAGGGCCGCTTCAAAGACGACTTTTACCTCGAGATTCAAGATTCAGGCATTCCCGAGCAGGACTTCATCAATGACCAGCTCTCGGCCCTCGGCCAAAAGCACGGGGTCAAGCTCGTGGGTACGGCCAATTGCCATTACCTCAAAAAAGAAGACGCCGAAGCGCAGGAAGTCCTCCAGTGCATCGAAGCGGCCAAGAATCTCGACTTTGACCGGCCGAGGAGCCTTGTCCCTGCCGAATACTGGGTCAAGCCGCCCGAGCTCATGCGCGAGCGCCTGCAGCGCTACCCCGGGGCTGCCGATCACACGCTCGAGATTGCCGAAAAGTGCAAGCTTGCCTTCAAGTTCAAGGACGAGAAGGGAAAGCAGATCTACCATCTGCCTGACTTCAGGCCCGAAGGCGTCTCCAAGGGTGAGCCGTTTGATACGGTTGCCTTCTTCAAGGAAGAGGCCCGAAAAGGCTTGGCCGAGCGTTTCGCTTCGCCCGCGTTTGAAAAGACGGTGAGCGCGGCGGATTGGCGCGAGCGAAAGGGCCTCTACGAGGCGCGTCTTGAAGACGAGCTCGCGATGATCGAAAAAACAGGCTTTTCTGGCTACTTTTTGATCGTTGCTGACTTCATCGGCTGGGCCAAGCGGCACGACATCCCCGTGGGTCCGGGCCGCGGCTCAGGCGCCGGTTCGCTCGTGGCGTACTCGCTCAAGATCACCGATATCGATCCCATTCCGTTCAACTTGCTGTTCGAGCGCTTCATCAATCCTGAGCGCATCAGCATGCCCGACTTCGATATCGACTTCTGCCAGGACCGCCGTGGCGAAGTGATCGACTATGTGGGACGCAAGTACGGAGCC
Source organism: uncultured Bacteriovorax sp. (assembly GCA_964508305.1). Classification (GTDB taxonomy): domain Bacteria; phylum Bdellovibrionota; class UBA1018; order UBA1018; family UBA1018; genus CAIOHW01. The sequence goes on along the minus strand of CAZDSX010000029.1, from coordinate 20,692 downwards.
GACAACGTCGTCCAGATCATCACTTTTGGAAAGCTGCAGGCCAAGGCCTGCGTCAAGGATGTGGGCCGCGTGCTCGGGCTCTCGTTTGCCGAAACGGACCAGATCACCAAGCTCTTTCCGGATGTCCTCAACATCGAGATCGCGGACGCGCTCAAGCAGGAGCCCAGGCTCCAGGAGCGCATGGATGCCGACCCCAAGATCGCCAAGGTCATGGAGTACGCGCTCGCGCTCGAAGGCCTTTACCGCAACGCCGGCATCCACGCCGCAGGCGTGATCATCACCGAAGAGCCGGTGGTCAATTACTGCGCGCTTTACGTGGGCAAGGACGGCGATGTCGTCACGCAATTTGACAAGGACTTTGCAGAGAAGATCGGCCTCGTCAAATTCGACTTCCTTGGACTCAAGACCCTCACCGTGATCGACAATGCGGTGAAGCTCGTGCGCCAGACGGCCGAGCCCGGTTCGCCGGATGCGAACTTTGATCTTGCGCGCATGAATTACGAGGACCCGGAAGTCTTCAAGCTCATCGGCTCGGGCGACACGGATGGCGTGTTCCAGGTCGAAAGCTCGGGCATGAAGGACCTCTGCCAGCGCATCCAGCCCGGCAACCTCGAGGACATCACCGCCATCAACGCACTTTACCGCCCGGGTCCGCTCTCCTCGGGCATGGTGGATGACTTCATTGATCGTAAGCATGGGCGAAAGCCCATCGTGTATGATGTCGAACAGCTCGCTCCCATCCTCAAGGACACCTACGGCGTCATTGTTTATCAAGAGCAGGTCATGCAGATCGCCCGTGAGCTTGCCGGCTACTCGCTCGGACAAGCCGACCTCCTCAGGCGTGCGATGGGTAAGAAGAAGGCCGACGAAATGGCCAAGCACAGCGAGACCTTCGTCAAGGGTGCGACCGAAAAGGGGATCGATCCCGCCAAGGCCAAGGGCATCTTTGACCTCATGGCGATGTTCGCCGAATACGGCTTCAACAAGTCGCATTCGGCAGCCTACGGCGTGCTGACGTATCAAACGGCCTACCTCAAGAATTACTACCCCGCCGAATTCATGGCCGCGCTCATGACGACTGAAATGGACGCGACCGAGAAGCTCACCAAGTACATCTCGGACGCGCGCGCGCACGGGATCCAGGTCCTGACGCCTGACGTGAACCGCTCCGAGCGCAAGTTCAGTGTGGAGCGCATCACGGAGGGTGCGCATGCCGGACAAAAGGCCGTGCGTTTCGGACTTGAGGCCATCAAGGGAGTGGGGGGCTCGGCCGTCGATGCGCTGATCGAAGCGCGCAAGGAAAAGCCCTTCAAGAGCGTCGTGGACTTCTGCAAGCGCGTCTCCACGCGCAAGGCCAACAAGAAGGTCCTGGAGTCGCTGACCATCGCCGGTGCGTTTGATTCCATCGCAGAGGTCAATCGCGCCTCGATCCACGCTTCGCTCGAAAAGGTCATCGAGCACGCGGCCGACGAGCAGGCCGAGCGCGAGCGGGGCCAGAATTCCCTGTTTGATGCCTTTGGCTCGGACGAGGTCAAGCTCGTGAGCTCGGGGGCCGGCAACCTCTTTACGCAGGTCGAGGACTGGCCCGAGAGCAAGCGCCTCACGCTCGAAAAGCAGGTGGTGGGCTTTTACGTTTCGGGCCACCCGATGGAACGCTGGCAAAAAATCGCCGAGGACTGGCTCGGCTGGAGCATCGAGAAGCTCAAGCGCGTGAACGAAGAAAAGGCCGCCGCCCGGGCCAAGAACCCGGCCCTCGCCGCCGCGGCAGCGCAGGGCTCGGTCGGCCCCGATGGCCGATACCAGCGTCCCCCCAAGACCGAGGTCAAGATCTGCGGCTTGATGGGGGATGTCCGCGAAGTCATGACCAAGAAGGGATCGCGCATGGCCTTTGGCGCCATCGAGGACCTCAATGGCCGCATCGAAGTGGTCTTCTTCCCCGAGGCCTATGCGAGCCTGGGCGAAACCATCAAGCGGGCGACCTCCGAGGCCATGGCCGTGGTCCTGACGGGCGAGGTCGAGTTCACGGATGAGTCCCCCAAGGTGCTCGCCAAGTCGATCGACTGGGCCGAGGATGCCCATAATGGGCGCGTGGAGCGCGTGACCCTCAGGCTCAACCCCAGTGAGACCAGTCCCGAGCAGCTTCGGGAGCTCAAGCAGGGCCTCCTTTCCCATCGGGGCAAGTGCCCGGTGGTGATCGAGTTCAACGACCCGCGGTTCAAGACCCGGCTCGCGCTCCCGGCCTCGGTCCGGGTCAGCGGGACCCCGCAGATGGCCCAGGCGATCAACCGGATCTTCGGAAAAACGGTCGTTTCACTCCATTAACCCGTGGTAATCTTTTGCCACGATGCTCCGATCCCGCGCACTGATCGCCGTTCTGGCCGTGAGCTGTCTGGCCGCAACCCAGGCCGCAACCCAGGTCATGGTCCCGAACACAGCTCTCACCGATGCCATGCGGTCAGCGGTCCGCGGACTCCGCGGCAAGTTTGGTGAACTTCAGCCCTGGCAGCAAAAGGTCTTTGACCAGGAAATCCTTGCCAACCCCCAGGACTATGTCCGCGAGTACCGGCAGGTCGGGGATCGCTACAAGATCGATGTCGACCAGGTGCTGATCCAAAAGTTCCTCGCATTCCATGCCCCGGACTTCCTGGGCAATGCCCAGCCCCGGTTCGCGGTTCGTGTCGAGGCCGATGCCGGCTGTTCGGTTTGCGAGGCTGCGGCCCCCGGGCTCCGGAAACTTTTCCAGTCCAAGCTGGAGATCCGAAATGCCAAGGCGGTCTGGTTCAAGGACGAGGAGATGCCGATTGCAGCATCGGGTGGCGCGCCCGAGCTGCCGAGGCTTGCACTCCTGCAGTCGCTGGAGACTTCGCGCGGCCTGCAGGGATCGCTTCTCGTCCGCATCGAGGCCATCCTCGAAAAGGACTCCGAAACCGGTGCCGTGATCCCGCCCGCGCATCCCGAAGATGCCAAGTTCGCGCTCAGGCTGGGGCTCGCCATGGCGGGCGGCAGGACCCGGGTGATCCGGCAGGTTGAGTTTCAGTACACCGAGCCCGTTGAGCCGCTTGCCCGCAAGCTCTGGCTCGAAGTGATCACCGAGCTTGCCATCAAGTCGGATGGATCCTCGGGCTCAGCAGCCCTTGGGGCAGTGGGTGCGGGCCCGGCCGAGGTCCTCCTCCAGGTCACCGGTGTGCGCGATTATTTCATGCTCAACCAGCTCAAGAGCCAGGTGCAGCTGGCCGTGGGCGAGATGCAGCCCGTGATCGAGCGCAGCCTCTCGCGTGGGCGGGTGGTCCTGGCCATCCGCACGGATCGCTCGATGGAAGAAATTCGAGGCAAGATTTCCAAAGTCACGCTCGGCCCGGCGGGCCAGCTCCGCCTGATGCTTTCGTCTTCACCCGCCAAGGGCCGTGACGGCCTGGTGCTCGAAGGAGAAATTCGATGAGAGATTCGATGAAAAATTTCTTATTCGTGGTGGTTTCGCTGGTGACCGTGCTCTCGCTCACCAGCTGCCAGCGCTCCCGCGGTTTTAGGCGCGATCAGGACTTTTACCAGGAAAACCCGGGTTACTATGACGGCAAGTCCCAGGGACGCTCGGCCGTGCAGAAGGTGGAATCCCAGGGCCAGCCCAAGAAGCGCATCGTGGTGCTCGACTTCTGGAACGACACCCCGGTGCGGAACACGCAGATCGGGGGGTTTGCCGCCGACGAGCTTCGTCGCGGACTGTTCCTGACCCAGCGGATGATCGTCCCCAAGGACCTCAAGCTCGACTACTCGACGCTCGATTTCATCCAATCTGACAAACAGTCCGAGCAGGTTCGCGTGGCGCAGCTCATCCGCGAGGGACGCAGGCTCGGTGTAGCCGTGATCGGCATTGGCCGCATCGGCAAGATCGTCTTTCGCCAGCGTGGGGATGAAGTGGGACTCCTGCGCCAAAGCCAGTCCATGGCCGCAGCCGAAGTCGAGGTGAAGCTCTTTGACGTGGCCGCAGGCCGCGAAGTGCTTTCGGTCGGAAAGTCGGGGGAGGCCTCGTCGACTGCCATCGTGGGACTCGAGCCCGAGAACCAGCAGTCGGCCGATTATCGGGGCGAGCTCACGCAGCTCGCCGTCCGGGACGCCGTGAGTCGCATCGTTCCCGAGGTCATTCGCACGGTCGAAAAGCTGACCTGGGAAGGCCGCATCGCCAAGATCGTGGGCCCCAAGGTTTATATCAACTCCGGCAAGTCTTCGGGCCTGATCAATGGGGACATCCTCAAGGTCCTGACTGCAGGCGACGAGATCTATGACCAGGCCACGGGAGCCTATCTCGGTCGTACTCCCGGTCAGCTCAAGGGGACGCTTGAGGTCCGCGATTTTCTCGGCCAGGACGGTGCCGTCGCTGAGATCCACACGGGTGGAAATTTCCAAGCAGGCGACACCGTTCAGTTGTACTAAGGGCCGCATGGCGGCCCGATTTCAAACCCAGATCCGCAGGCACACGGCCGAGTCCCCATGGACCTACGGGATGCTCGATCGCGCCCAGCGCGAGCTCCACGCGCGCCTGATTGCCGATCCCGATGGGAATATGGGTTGCGTCTTTCTGTCCGAGCTCGCTCCGGTGATCACGCTGGGGCGTCGTGAATGCTCGCAGGACCTGCTGCTTCCCGAGGAGTCGCTCCGTGCGCAGGGAGTGGAGCTCTATCCCACCGATCGCGGAGGGCGGGCGACCTACCATGGGCCGGGACAGTGGGTGGTCTTTGTGGTGGATCGGTTGGAGAGGCTCACCGGAGATCGCCGGGGAGTCAGGCGTGCGGTTGAAGGATTGCTGGAACTCGGCTGCGAGATCGGCCGATCGGTCCTCGGCCCCGAAGTGCACCTCAAGGATGGGGCCGCCACGGGGGTTTGGACCCCCCGGGGAAAGCTCGCCAGCGTGGGGGTGCACATCCAGGACGGGGTTCTTCTCCATGGGCTTGCCATCAATGGCTACTGGACGCCCCAGAGCTTTCTGGGACTCAAACCCTGCGGCCTGGATGCGCAGGTGGATTTTCTTTTTGATTCCGCCTCCGATGCGCCGTTTGCAGCCCTTCCGGCCGCTCTCCTAAAGGGGATTGAGTCCCGGTTTTGGCTTTCGCGTTGACGAGGCGCAGGGGGCGGGGTTAATACCCGACAGCAATCGCGATTTGTGATGTTGGCTCGTAGCTCAGCGGGAGAGCACTACCTTGACACGGTAGGGGTCGCTGGTTCAATCCCAGTCGAGCCAACCATTTTCACCCCTCAATCCGCAAAATTCCCGCAACTTTTTAACCCGATTTTTAAACCTTTTGCAGGCACTCGCGTGTTTGGAGGGTCGGGCCTCCCTTAGGGGCGAGGTTCCGAAAATCCGTTTCAAAAGTTGCGCAAAGTTGCGCAAAGTTGCCGAGTCCCTCAGAGCCTGGATCAGAGCCTATGAAGCATAAAGTCCTGATTATCGAAGACGTGCCCGAGATGGCTGAACTCATTCGGACGACCCTGGAGGGGGTTTCCGGGGTCGAGGCCAGGGTCGTGCACACGGTCCTGGAGGGGCGTCGCTGCATCCTCAAGGACCGGCCAGACTGGGTCCTGCTCGATGAGATCGTGCCCGGCGAGAGCCCCCATGATCTGTTGGCCGAGCCCGTCATGGAGGGGATCAAGGTCATCCTGATCACGGCTGCCTACCAGCCCGACAAGCCCCTGCCTCGGGGTGCCCTCGTGAGGATGCCCAAATGGGGCTGGAGCGAGCTTCTCCCGGTGCGGGCTCGAATCGCAGAGCTTTTAAATCGGAGTTGACGCTCGGCGGGGGGCGCTGCTAAGTCTCACCCCTCGATCGAACTGAAAGGAAAGTTTTCAAATGTCTGTCACTATTCGTCTTTCGCGCCACGGAGCCAAGAAGAACCCGATTTACCTGATCGTCGCAGCAGCCGCCAAGGGCAAGCGCGATGGCGCCTACCTCGAAAACCTCGGCCAGTACTTCCCCAAGGCCAAGACCGCCAAGGAAAAGATCAAGGTCAACATGGAAGCCGTGAAGACCTGGATCGCCAAGGGCGCCAAGCCGACACAAACGGTTGGACAACTCCTCAAAACGCTTGCAGAATAATCTGTAAGCGATCTTGTCGGGCTTCTTTATTAGCCAGGCTGATCGTGCCGCCACAAAGGGGGATGCACGATGTCTGCCGGTAGTGAACTGTCCAAGCTCATCGAGACGATGGCGCGGTGCCTTGTCGACTTTCCCGACCAGGTGTCTGTACACGAAGTCGTCGGAGAGAACACCACCGTTCTCGAACTGAAAGTCGCCAAGGAAGATCTGGGGAAGATCATCGGCAAGCAGGGCCGGACGGCGCAAGCAATTCGAACGGTGCTCAATGGCGCTTCCACCAAACTCCGCAAGCGAACCGTCTTGGAAATTATCGAGTAACGCTCCAAGCCTGCGTTCCATCCAGTTCCTGACCCTATTCCCTGAGCTCATCGAGCCGGGCCTCAAGGCAAGCCTCCTCGGAAAAGCTGCCGAAAAAGGCCTCCTTTCCTTTGGAATCACCCAAATCCGCGACTTTGCGACCGACAAGCATCGGACCGTCGACGATACGCCATACGGCGGCGGCGAGGGGATGCTCCTGCGCGTGGATGTCCTCCATGCGGCCTGGCAGTCGATCACGGCCCGATCAGGAGCGCCTGAGGGCTCGAGACGCCGCACGATCCTCATGTCGCCTCAGGGACCGCGCCTGACCCAATCCAAGGCCAGGGAGCTTGCCCAGTATGAGGAGCTGGTCCTGGTCTGTGGCCACTACGAAGGGGTGGATGAGCGGTTCATCGAGCTTTGCTGCGACGAGGAGCTTTCGATCGGGGATTATGTCCTGACCGGGGGTGAGCTTCCGGCGCTGGTCGTCACCGATTGTGTGGCGAGATTCATCCCCGGGGTCGTAGGAAATGACCTTTCCGTGAGCCGCGACAGCCTGGAGCCCGGCGAGGGGGGAAAACCCCTCCTCAAGTACCCCCAGTACACCCGGCCACGCGAGTTCCAGGGACGCGAAGTGCCCGAGGTGCTTCTCGGGGGCAATCACGGAGAGATCGAACGCTGGAGGCGCGCCCAAAGCCTCGAACGCACTCGCCGCAAGCGCCCAGACTTGCTCGGCTCCTAGCCGTGTGGTACGCCCTCCCAGCTGTGTCTGTACCGGTTTACGTGGTCTTGCTGCACTATCCCATGCGGAATCGCGCGGGCGAAGTGGTGACCACGGCAGTGACCAACCTGGATATCCACGATATCTCGCGGTCCTGCAGGACGTTTGGAGTGAGGGAGTACATCCTCGTCACTCCGATACCCAACCAGCAACAGCTCGTTCGGCGAATCCTCGGCCACTGGGGCGAAGGCCCCTCCAAAGAGTGGCATCCGGATCGCGCCGAGGCACTCTCCCGGGTGCGGGTTGAGTCTTCGTTCGAAGACCTGGTCTCGCGACTCAGTGGAGTGCATGGCCAAAAGCCCGAGGTGGTGCTGACCGATGCGGCACAGCTGGAACGTTCGATCTCGTACGCGGATTATCGCCGCGAACTGGAAGAGCGCTCCAAGTCTCCGAACCCACGACCGGTGGTCATTGTTTTTGGCACCGGCTGGGGAGTGGACAAGTCCTTTCATCCCGCGGTGGATCGGATCCTGGCTCCGATCCACGGGCCGGAAGGACCCCAGGAAGACGGAGGCTACAACCACCTTTCGGTGAGGGCCGCAGCGGCGATCATTTTGGATCGTCTCTTCGGGCACTGAATCGAAAGGTTAGTGGCCGGGCTGAAATCGTAGTTTGTCAGTTTTAAACAGAAAGAGAAGTTGCCATGGCAACCACCAAGACCAAGTCCCGTCGTACCCTCACCAACGCCGTCCTTCCGATGAAGGGCCTCGCCGCAAAGGTTGGCCTCATCGAAAAGCCGCAGCTCCGCGCTGAATTCCCGACCTTCAAGGCCGGCGACACCGTCAAGGTGCACGTCAAGATCAAGGAAGGCGACAAGGAGCGCATCCAGGTTTACGAAGGCGTCGTCATCGGCCGCTCCAATGCCGGCGGCAACAAGTCCTTCGTCGTCCGCAAGATTTCCCACGGCGTGGGCGTTGAGCGTATTTTCGTCGAAACCTCGCCGAAGATCGCCAAGCTCGAAGTCGTCCAGGAAGGCCGCGTCCGCCGCGCCAAGCTCTACTACATCCGCAAGCTCGAAGGTAAGGCTGCCAAGATCGAGCAGGAAGTCGAAACTCAGGCACAGGCCGCTGCATCGGCTGCTGCCAAGGCTTCGAAGAAGTAAGCTTCAGGTCTCCTTTAGGCCCACTTTGCAGGGCCATTTGGCGGGAGCCGGCTCACACATGGATTTGTGTGGCGGCTCCCGCTTCCATTTTTGAAACATGAGCACGCAACCGCATCTTGAGCACGAAGGCAGCGTAGGATTTCCCGAGACGATCGTCATTGGTGTCGACGAAGTCGGCCGAGGCTGTCTCGCGGGCCCGGTCATGACCGGTGCGTGCGTACTTCCGGCCTCCGCGCTCGAGTCCTCGCGTCCCGAATGGGTCTCGCTGGTGCGCGACAGCAAGCTCGTCACGCCCAAGCGCCGGGGCGAACTCGAGGGGGGGCTCCAGTCCTGGCTTCCTGCCTGGTCTCTCGGTTCAGCTTCGGTCGCTGAGATCGACCAGATCAACATCCTCAATGCCGTGGAGCTTGCGATGAAACGCGCGGTGGAGGGCGTGCTCTCCCGATTGGGCACCTCCGCCTCGGATCCCCGTGTCTTTGTTCTCGTGGACGGCAACCGCATCCCGCGGACACTTGGGCCTCTATTTACGGGCCGGATCCGGGCGATCGTCAAAGGGGACCAGCAGTCGCTGACCATTGCCTGCGCTTCCATTCTCGCAAAAGTCGCCCGCGACCGCGGCATGGAAGAGCTCGACCGTGAGCATCCGGGCTACGGACTGGGAGTCCACAAGGGCTACGGGACGGCGGCCCACCTGAGGGCGATTGCCGAGCTCGGTGTCCGGGATTTCCACCGCAAAAGCTTTGCTCCGATCAAGGCCCGGCTCTTGTAAGGCGCCTGCTCCTGATGGAGCCACGCAAGCAACTGGGTGACGCCGCCGAGCAGGCCGCTTTTGAGTATTACTGTCGTGCTGGCGCGCGGCTCTTGGCGCGCAATTACAGGGTCAAATGCGGGGAACTTGATCTCGTACTGGAAGATCTTGGGAGGCGGGAGCTCGTCGTGGTCGAAGTCCGGGCCCGGACTTGTGGAAGGGCGTGGGAGACGGCTGCCGAGAGCCTGTCCCCCGCGAAGCTCCGCCGGCTTCGCAATGCGACCCAGCTTTTCCTGCTCGATTACCGGGGCCCGATGGAGTCCCTCCGCTTTGACCTTGCAGAATGGGACGGTTCGCTGAGGATCCATCGCAACTTCTGGTGGTACTGAGGTGGGGGTGGTGGTGAAATAGGGGCATGGCGCCATTTCGAATCAAGCTGGCCATGGTGATTCTGCTGATCGGACCGTCCGCCCAGGCGGGGGTCTGGTCGAGCGCTCCGGAGCCGGTTCGCGCCGTATCGCGCTGGGGTGCTGCAGGTCTCGCCGCGGGGGCGCTCACGGGTGTCGTGGTGGCTCCGATTGCCCAGAGCCCGCGCCCCGTGTTCCTCGGCGCCTCAGTGGGTCTCTACCTGGGCTTGGTCGTTGGACTTTACAAGGAGTGGGAGCTTGCCAACCCGGAGCCGGGGATCCCGGAGTCCGACACCCCTCAAAACATCGGGGGCCCCCAGACTTTCGTCGAGAGGCCCCCTTTGTACATGGCGTTCAGTTTTAAATTCTAGTTTCGGGCTCTAGTTATTTTGCTCGAAGCTCGAGCGGGCGCGCTCTTCGGTATCGAAGATCTCGAAGCCCTGCTCTTCGTCGAAAGCCTTGATGATCTTTTGGAATTCGCTCCTGACGTGGCAGTAGCGCGGCTTGACGTTGGCGCGTCCGTTGAAGTCCTTGAGGGTCTGCACGAGGTTGGAGATGCCGCTTGAACCCACGAACTCGAGGTTCTTGAGGTTGAAGATCACCTTGGTGGGGGTGGTATCGGTGCGCGAGAGCCGCTGAAGCTCGTCCTTCAAGGGAACCTGCGTCTCGTAATCGATCTTTCCGTCGATCGAAACCACCACCGTATCGCCGTTTCTCTTGATCTGGGTCTTCATGTGTCTTGCTTCTCCTTCCATTATGATGAAAGTCCTCTCCATGGACGCCAAGAGGCAAAAACTGCCGGGTTCAGGCCCGGCTTCGCTCTGGATCGTGGCCACTCCCATCGGCAACTTGGGCGATTTGGGAGCACGCGCCCGTGAGGTCCTGTCAGCCGTCGACTGGATTGCCTGCGAAGACACGCGTCGAACGGCCCAGCTTTTTAATGCGCTGGGGCTGGCGCATCCGCCGCTCAGGCGCTTTGACCAGCACACGACCGAGGGACAGGCCAGGGCCTGGGCCCGTGAGATCGTGGATGGCGGTCTTTCGGTGGCCGTTGTGAGCGATGCCGGGACGCCGGGCGTGAGTGATCCCGGGGCGCTTCTTGTTCGTGAGGCGCTCGAAGCCGGAATACCGGTGTCACCCGTCCCCGGGCCCTCGAGCTGGGCTGCGCTGGTGAGCATCAGCGGCTGGGAAGAAGTCCGTTATTGGGGCTTTTCAGGGTTTTTCCCGCGTAAAAAGGCGGATCGAGAGCTCGAAGTGCGGCAGGCCCATCAGGCGGCGCTTGCGCATCCTGAATCGTCCTCGGCACAGGTGTGGCTGGAGAGTCCCGAGCGCATCGGCGAGGCGCTCGCCGTTTTTGAGGGGCTTTGCGGGGGAGTTGATGCGCAGTGTCCGCAGGCCGAGTTCCTGCTCGCCAAAGAGTTAACAAAAGTTCATGAGCGAACTTTCCGGGGTGACTGGGCCCAGGTGAGTCAGCAGCTCGGGGAGCACCTGTCGATGGAAGGCGCGCTCGGTGAGTGGATTTTTGCCGTGAAGTTTCCCCGCCTTGACGCAGGCTCCGAAGCCCAGGGCCGTGCACCCATTGAGCTGGATGCGGTGTTCGAGAGCCTGCTCGATACGGGGGCCAAGACCTCGGAGATCGCACGCATCGTGAGTCATCGCTTTGGCGTTTCTCGCGATGATGCATATGCCCGAGCGATGGGACTCAAAAAAATTCGGGGCGGGGGTTGAATTACCTCAAGTGCTCCGTACACTCAGAGTTGTGGTTGTGGTTTGAATCCAAGGACGGATTCATCGGGAGAAAATATCTCAATTCTCGTGGGCCTCAGAGGCGTCAGGATGACCTACCTCTGGGGCTTTTTTCTTTCCTGCCGGCCGCCCCCCCTGTTAATGTCCGTGCGTCATGGCATGGTTCGATGATCTCAAGACACCGCGGATCAAGTCCGCGAATTTGCAGGATTCTGACCGCGCTTCGCGCGTTCCCGAAGGGCTCTGGATCAAGTGCCCCTCTTGCGGCGAAATCCTCCAGAATAAAAACCTGAAAGAGAACTCGCAGGTCTGCTCCGAGTGCCAGCATCACTTCAGGATGTCGGCCTCCGAGCGCATCTCGCTTCTCTGCGATGAGGGCGCCTTCGAGGAATACGCTTCAGAGCTGGTCTCGACCGACCCGCTTGAGTTTGACGACACCAAATCCTACAAGCAGCGCCTGCGCTCTGCGGCCGGATCCACGGGCCTCAAGGACGCGTTTGTCGCAGGCAAGGCCAGGCTCGGCGGTCTGCCTTACCATCTGGGCGTTTTTGAGTTCAAATTCATGGGCGGAAGCATGGGTTCGGTCGTGGGCGAAAAGGTGGCCCGCGTGTACGAAGCTGCGCTTGAAGATCGTCTTCCCGCCGTGGTCGTCTCGGCCTCGGGCGGTGCCCGCATGCAGGAGGGGATTCTTTCCCTCATGCAAATGGCCAAGACCAGTGGCCTGATCCAGCGGCTTCGCAAGGAAGGCATTCCCTACATTTCGATCCTGACGGATCCGACGACCGGGGGCGTGGCCGCCTCGTTTGCCATGCTCGGGGACGTGATCCTTGCCGAGCCCAGGGCCCTGATCGGCTTTGCCGGTCCGCGAGTCATCGAGCAGACGATCCGCCAACAACTTCCTGAAGGCTTCCAGCGCAGCGAATTCCTGCTGCAGCACGGATTCGTGGACCGCGTGGTCCATCGCCGCGAGCTTGCTTCCGAACTCAGGACCTGGATGATTCGACTGGGACACGCGACGTGCCGATTCCCCGCCGGTACCGCTTCCTAGCCTTCGCGGCAGCCTGCTGGATGTCCGCCTGGCTTTCGCCGAGGCCGGCATATTCCATTGGAAAAGAAGGTGCGTTGCACTGGTCGGCAAAAAAGCAGGTTTGGGACCGCCGCTCCGGCGTGGTGAGCCTCACGGGCAACGCCATTCTCTCGCAGGAAGGCGAGCGGATGATGGCCGACCAGATGCGAATCGACCTCAAGGCGCGCACGGTCACTGCCGAGGGCAATTGCGTTTTCCTCTCCAAGGATCTGGTGATGCAGGGCCAGTCGATGCTCTTCAGCCTCCAGTCCCGCACCGGCACGCTTTCGGTGGGCAAGATCGCCACCGAGAACTTTGCACTCTCGGGTGAAAAGATCTCGAGGCTGGGCGAAGGGCGTTTTCGCGCGATCAATGCCGAATACACGACCTGCAAGGACTGCCCCCAGAGCTGGAGCTTCTTTGGTGAAGAGGTGGACCTTACTTTTGGCGGCTATGCCAAGATGAAGCAGGTCCGTGGGAAAGTGGCCGACGTGCCACTGGCCTGGTTTCCTTACCTCGTCTTTCCCATGAAGACCAAGCGCGAGAGCGGGCTTTTGATGCCGCGATTCGGGTTTTCGGGCGCAGACGGCTTTGCATTCGTGCAGCCTTTTTTCTGGTCCATTGGCCGAAGCCTCGACATGACTTTCGGCGCCGGCACCTATACGGCTCGAGGTCCCCGGCTGGAGTGGGAGGGACGCTACGCGCTTGAGCATGGGAGCGCACAGGCCAATTTATTTTTCCAGCGCGACGAGACCTACCGACCCAAGCTCATTGATCTGACTTCCGGCGCACAGACCTCACTGGGCATGCGCGAGAGCCGCTGGGCGCTCCTTGCCCAGCAGCGCCAGGAGCTCAGTGACAACTGGGTGCAGACCCTGAGTGTCGAAGAGGTGAGTGATGCCAACTATCCATCCGATCTGGGCGACCTTCGGAGCCGCCGCGAGGCGGTCCTGACTTCATCCTTCGGCCTGACCCGCACCACGAGCTGGAGCAGCAGCGTGCTTTCGCTTCGTCGGTTCCGCAATCGACTGGGCCCGAATCCCCTCAAGTTCGATCCCAGCGTCGTGCAGCCGCTTCCCTCGCTCGTCATCACCTCCAACGAGCGGCCCTGGTTTCCCGGGCTCCGAGCGGGGGTATCGGTGACCTTGAATGACTTCTCGCGTGCCGAGGGGGCATTTGACCGGGATGCAGTAGGGGACTTGCTTGGATCTGCCCCCGTGGGGCTTCGTGCGGGCACGGTCGCTGTTCCGGGGCGGGACCCGCTTCGCGAAGCCACGCGTCTCGTGGTGGCTCCCTCGCTTTCGACCGACTGGTCGCCGATCGATGGACTCTCGCTCATCCCGTCGGCCCAGTACCGCGGTCTGTTTTATCGCTTCCCGGAGGAGGCCTCCGTTCGACCGCTGTCCCGCGGATACCTGCTCACGCAGCTCGAGGCCTCGTCGGAGTGGGGCAGGGTGTATCGGGATGACTCGGGCCAGGCCCGCTACCGACATGCGATTCGTCCGACCCTCACATACTCATTGATTCCGCTGATCCGGGAGGAGACCGGACATCCCTTCGTGGAGCAGATGAAGTACGCACAGGAGGCAGGCTTCTCCGGCTATAACTTCGACAACTACGACATCGTCCCGCGCGACTCCACGCGCTCGTACAACAACTACTTCCTGCCCCTCGGCAATTCCCTTGCTTTTGGCGTGGCAAGCCAGCTCTACCGCAAGCTCGATGACGGGCGTGTCCTGAGGCAGGTCGAGTTCCGGGCGGCCCAGACGGTCGACTTTCGGGAACTCCGGCTCTCGCCCTCCGAACGCCAGCCGCTCTCGCGTTTTGCGAGCAGCCTGACCTCGGAGTTCGGCCCGATCAGTTCGAGTGTTTACTACTTCTACTATCCCTACGCGCTTCCGGATCCGCCCAGTAACCGGAACAAGGTGTCGGCCACGATGACCTATGTGTTTGAAAGGGCCATGAGGCAGCGCGTGCTCGAATATGAGCGAAGCCTCTCGCTGGGTTACCAGTACGACCGATTGGATGGCAGGAACCGGATCAAGATCGTTTCGGGGGCCGTCAAGTTCTCGATCACCGACTCGATTCTTCCTTTCGCGGGGCTCGACTACAACCTCTCGCTCGGGCCCGATGACCCCGGCAAGTTCCAGCGCGCAAACGCCGGCATGACCTTCCAGAGCGTTTCCCAGTGCTGGAAGGCAACCGTCAACCTCTCGCAGACTCTTGAGCGTCCCGGCACGACCCTGGACTTCAACCTGGCCCTGAATCTTGCGGGGGAGGGGTTTGCGGGAAGCGGACTTCCACAGGGCTTCTGAATGTCCCTTTCACCTGATAGAGTGCACGCATGAGTTCATCCGAGTACGTCCAAAAAGTCCTGGGCCTTGTTCCCGGTGTGGTCGAAAAAAATGCGCCCGTCCTCCGCGAGGTCAGTCGTCGCATCGTCGATGGAGTGGCTGCCGGAAAATACCTGATGGTGGCAGGAAGCGGTCATTCTGCAATCTTTGCGATGGAACTTTACCACCGGGCCGGGGGGCCTTCGTTCGTGCTCCCGGTCGTCACCGAAAAAGTGCTTCCTCTTTTTGGGCCGGCGCTCGCCCGTGAAGCCGAGCGCAAGCCCGAGTCCATGATTCCTGCACTCATGCGCATGAAGCCCGTCCGTGGTGAGATGCTCTGGATCTGCTCTCAGTCGGGGATCAACGCTTCGATCGTGGAGCTTGCCCTTGAGGCGCGCAAGCTTGGCCTGGAGACGGTTGCCTTCACGTCGGTTGCGCACAGTTCTTCGGCCAAATCCCGCCATTCGAGCGGCAAGCGTCTGATGGAGGTCGTGGATCACGTCGTGGATCTGGGTGGAGTACCCGGTGATGCGCTCCTGCCGATCGCAGGGGGCGGGGCAGTGGGTCCGTTTTCGACGCTATCAGCGTTGATCCAGGCACACGCGATCCTCTCGGATGCCTGTCGGGAGCTCGAGTCGCGTGGAATCCGTTGCGTCTACACGAGCGTGAATACGGCCGGAGGAGAGGACCGCAACCTCAAGCTCGAGGAGGCCGCAGCCCTTCGAGATGACCGGCTCATGGTCACTTCGGCAAAGCCCTGACGCAGCGGGCTTGCGCAGCCCGGCAAACACTGCCCATTTTAGACGCACGCGCTCGCATCTAAAATGGAGGGATGGCGGCCCGCAAAAAAGCAACTCGAGCACGACGTCCCAAAATTTTGCTGAGCAATGACGACGGTGTGCACGCGCCGGGTCTTCGAGCACTTTACGAAGTGTTCAAGTCCTTCGGTGAAGTGGTCGTCGTCGCACCCCTCGAGGAGCGCAGCACCACCGGGCATTCGCTCACGCTGCACAAACCGCTCCGTATGATCCCCATTGCGAAGGACTTCTACGGGGTGAGCGGCTCTCCAGCCGATTGCGTGTACCTTGGAAGTCGCAAGGTCTTTGGATCGCTCCCCGATCTCGTGATCAGCGGAATCAACCGCGGGGCGAACATGGGGCAGGACGTTTACTACTCGGGAACCGTCTCGGCCGCCCGCGAGGCCTGCATCCTCGGGGTGCCCTCGATGGCCGTGAGCCTGGATGTCAACTTCCGGCGGACCCCGCCCGAAGAAAAGCTCCACTATCGTTCGGCCGCCCTGGTCGCACTTTCGGTCGCACGCCAGATTCCGGAGATGGGCCTTCCGCGGCACACGCTTCTCAACCTCAATGTTCCGGATCTTCCCATGGCGCGCATCAAGGGCGTCCAGCTGGCGCGGCAGGGCTTCCGCTATTATTCGGGCGGAATCCTCCAGCGCAAGGACCATCGGGGCAAGGATTACTACTGGGTGGGCGGGACCTACCGCGGCTACCAGCGCGAGGCAGGCTCGGACTGTGACTTCCTGGAGCGCAAGTACGCGGCGCTCACGCCGCTCAAGCTCGACTCGACTGATTATGACTTCCTGTCCTCGCTTCTCGACGGAATGGGGGAGGGCCCGCGGCTGTGACCCTGAACCGACGACTGATCCTCCTGTTTCTCGCGTTCTCCCTGGCCGCCTGCTCGACAGTCAGGCCGCACCGTTCCGGGCGAATGGGCTTGCTTGACCTGGGCGATGTCGAAAAAGGGGGGGGTGATCGGAGCTGGCTCAAGCGCAGGGAACCCCGTCTCCCGCCGGTCTCAGCCCAGAGCCCGTCGACGCAGGAGTTCGAGCAGGTTCGCCTTCAGCGCTGGAAGCAGGTCGCTCAATCCATCCAGCTCTCATGGCCGGTCAAGAAGGCTCGCCTGACCTCACAGTTCGGCTGGCGCAAGGGCGAGGCGCACGACGGAGTGGACCTCCGGGCCAAAGTGGGTACACCAGTCTTTGCAGCCCACGACGGTCGTGTCCTGTACGCAGGAAATGGGATCAGTGGTTA
The DNA here is from genome assembly GCA_964508305.1 of uncultured Bacteriovorax sp. Classification (GTDB taxonomy): domain Bacteria; phylum Bdellovibrionota; class UBA1018; order UBA1018; family UBA1018; genus CAIOHW01. The sequence continues at coordinate 4,076 of CAZDSX010000029.1, read as the reverse complement.
CGGCGTGCTCGTGGTGATCCGGCATTCTACGGGCCTTGCTACGGTCTATGCGCACAATTCAAGGATCCGCGTTCGCAGGGGACAGTCTGTCCGGCGGGGCCAGATGATCGCACTTTCCGGAGCAACGGGGAGGGCCAGCGGGCCCCACGTTCACTTCGAGGTTCGGGCGGGATCCCGGCCCCTCGACCCCACGGAGCTGATCCAGGCGAGCGCCGGGGGGCGCAGTCAACTGGCCTCGCTCGACTAAATCGCAGGCTTGGGCTATGGTTCCGCCCAGTGGAGCCATAGTTAAATGGATATAACAGCCCTTTCCTAAAGGGCCGTTCCAAGTTCGATTCTTGGTGGCTCCACCACTTTCTTGTCAGCTTCTTGGCGCCCTCGACCCCATAAGAACATCGTAAAATCGTTGCAATATTCGGGAGTTGTCCTTAGCGTTAAGAGGCAAGGAGCTACCCATGACCAAGGCTGATCTGATCAATGTCATCGCTGAGAAGGCCCACCTGCAGCACAAACAGGCTGAAGTGGTGGTCAACATGGTGTTCGACATGATGTCCGATGCGCTCAAGCGCGATGATCGCATTGAGATCCGTGGGTTTGGCTCATTCGTCAACCGCAGCTACGAAAGCTACCAGGGGCGCAATCCCAAGACCGGACAGGTGGTCAACGTTCCTCCCAAGCGCGTGCCGTTCTTCAAGGTCGGCAAGGAGCTCAAGGAGATGGTGGACTACCCCGAAGGCAAGCCTCAGGCTGCCCAGAAGTGAAGTCCGAGTAGGACTCCTGCCACCAGCAGTCGGTAGCCGATCCAGCGACCGTAGCCGTTTTTACGGATTTGGTCGGTGAGCACGCGAAGCCCAAAAAAAGTCGCAGCCGCCGACACGGCCACGCAGAGCAGCCACTGAATCCAGCTTGCACCGCTGATGGGTGAAGTGGAGTGCCAGTCGATGACGGACAAGGCCCTACCAGCCTCAAAGGACACCAGGGGCAGTGAAAAGAGGCCCACCAACTTGGTCGCGGCCTCGAGGTGATAATTTCTCAGGAGTGCCAGACTCATCATTCCCGTGCTTCCGTTGAGCCCTGGGATGGCTCCGAGGCACTGCCCGAGGCCAAAAATCAGGGAGTCCAGGATGTCGAGGTCGAAAAGGCCGCGAGTCCGCTTGCTCCATTGCCCGGCGAACCAAAGCAGGCCTGCTCCGGCCGCCATGCCTCCCAAGAGCAGCAGGCTGGAGTCTCCCTTGAAGAAGGGTTCAGGAAGCAGCTCGGGGTCCATGCCCATCTGTTCCTTGAGGTACCAGTAGGCTCCGCCCGGAATTGCCGTGCAAAAGATCAGGAAGAACGGAAAGCGTTCATCAAAGGTCATGGGTTTCTTGCGGCCGAAAACCAGCTGCAGGAACGAAGAGAGGATGCTTGCCCAGTCGTGGATGAAGAAGACGAGCAGGGCAATGAGTGAGCCCACTGCGAAGGTCGACTTCCAGACGGGCTCGGCGGCCGGCCAGCCGAGGATCTGCTGGAGCAATTTTTCGTGGGCTTCGGCACCCAGCGGCAGGAACCGGGAGAGACCGTGGATCACTGCCAGGACAAGCGACTCAAGGAGGGTCATTCTGAGCTCTTAAGCTGGGTTTCTGGGTAGGGTTGGAGGTGACGGTGAGAATCGAACTCACAAAATACGGTTTTGCAAACCGTCCCGTTAGCCATTCCGGCACGTCACCCCATGATGCTCAACAATCGATGGTTCAGGGGGTAGCAAGTGGCCGGATTGTTTGTCAACATTTAGCCATGTCCATTCCTACGTCCAATCCCCTAGCGAGTCCCGGTTCAAGTGAATGGCTGCTGATCGAGGAGTCACTTCGCCGGCTCAGGATGGATCTTGCCCAGGGACGTGACGCACGCGCAGCATACCAGGCATTGAGCGTGGCCGAGCGTTCGCTCCTGCTCTTTCCCCTGCGTCCGCTCTTGGAGGAGCTCTGCGAAATCTCGGCGGATGAAGCCGAGCTTCGCATCGAGCTTCCGGATGAGCTCGAGGTGCCCAGGCAATGGGAAGGCCTGCTGAGCGAGTTTGCAGTGGAATCCATGCGAAACTGGAGAGCGCACGGGCGTGAGTCGAGGGCAGAGCGAAAGTTCCTGAACAAGTCCGAAGTCTATCGCATCTCGCTCGGAGTGCGTCTGGCACAGGGACGGCTCACCATTCAGTTTGACGATGATGGCCCGGGCATCCATCCCGCCCTGGTGCTGCAGAAGGCGGAGGATCTGGGGCTCTTTGCACCGGGCGAGCGAGCGTCGATCGAGGAGCAGCTCCGCAAGGGGAATTCAGAGCCCGTGCACCAGCTGCTTTTCAAGGATGGGTTGACCACGCGTACGAGTGCGGACTTCACCGCGGGCCGTGGCATGGGCCTGGCGAGGCTTGCGCAGGAAGCCGGGAGATTGGGCGCGAGGATTTCGGCCAGATCGTCAGCGCTCCTGGGAGGCCTGTGCCTGGTATTGGAGCTTCCCTGCAAGGTGATGGGCCTGAGGGCCCAGGCGCTGGAATCGGTGCCGGGGGTGACGGGCATCCTTTGCCAACCGGCCGGAGTCGGGAGCTTCAGGATTTTCTCCCTTTCACCGCCTGAAGCCGCGGCATGGAACCGGGATCATTTTGGTGGACGCAAGGTCAGCTGGATTTCAGTGGAGCCGATGTCCTCTGCTTTTGTCGCCGCCGGACTGGTCGAGGAATCCTGATCAGACGCCGGCGCGGTCCGCGCCCCAGATCAGCTTGTGGAGCTGGATCTGGAGTCGCACGGGAAGACGGTCCGCCAGGATTTTTTCCGCAAGCCACTGAAGCCCGATTCCTTCGATTTTTCCCGGGGCATTTTTTGCACTCTGTGCCGGGGAAAAAAGGATCGTGTCGACGCCGAGCCTGGTCTCCGCCAGTAGTTTGCGGGCCCACTCATAATCTTCACTCGATGTGATCACGAACTTTACTTCATCGGACTTCTTGAGGTGCCGCAGGTTTTTCATGAAGCCCATCCGGCACATCCCGCTGCCGGGAGTTTTGATGTCCATGATGATCCGGGCAAAAGGTGAAACTTCAGAGATGTCGGCTTCGCCGTGGGTTTCGATGCTCACTCGAAAACCGCGTCCAGACAGCGTTCGGGCGAGCGCGCGGGCCTGTGGCTGGAGCAGGGGCTCGCCGCCGGTGAGCAGCACCTCCCTGCAGGAAAATTCCTCGATCTTCGCGATGACTTCTTCGGCGCTCATCATCGTTCCCCCCTTGAATGCGTAGGCGGTGTCGCAATAGCGGCAGCGAAGGTTGCAGCCTGACATCCGCACAAATACGAACGGAACCCCCGTGAGCGAGCCTTCGCCCTGGATGCTGTGGAAGATTTCGTTGATCAGGATGCCGGATGGGCGGGAAGCCATGTGCACTCGGTAGTCCAAAAAGAGGAGAGGCTCAACCCGCTTCCAGGCGAGTTGAGCCTCCGATTGAAGAGAAGGTCCCTTGGGGGGACCCCCTTTGAAAGTTGGCGTCGCCGCTCATGCGGCAGTGCTTACCTCCTTTGGTAACCCGGCTGGCATGGGTAGGCGGGGTGAACCTGACCCGAAGCCCCGTGGCTTTGCGTCCCGGCCTTTCGACCGGTTTGCCCTTTTCAAAGGGGAGTGTTGAGACTCCTCTTCACTGGCCCTTTCTTAGGCCAAACTCAAACCTAATCCTGACTAAAAGAGTACGGTATAAATCGGGGAGGTGCAACTGTGTCATTTCACGCTGTTTTTGTGTTGGAAGTTTAGACACCCACGATTCGGTGAGCACTCATTTCCCGCGAAAGAAGGCCGTTTTTCGCGTGAACTCTGTGGTCTGGCGAGGCTGGAGTAACTATTCCATTTTGGAATCAAATCATTCCTGCAAGTTTTCTGGAAAAGGTTTGCACTCCGCACGGCGCTCGTCTAAATAATCGAACACTCCTGAAACGGCGTCAGCAGTAAGCAGGCCCAGAAAGCTGCAAAGTATCGCAGCAAAACTCGGCAGGTGGTCTTGTTGTCCAAAATTTCGGGTCGTTCTTTGAAAAGTAGGGATGAATTTTTTGAATGAGAGAGTGGGCAAAGGC
>CAZDSX010000028.1:15624-35968 GCA_964508305.1 uncultured Bacteriovorax sp. | reverse complement strand
AAAAAAGCGGTGCAGGCCGAAGAAGAGCAGTTCCTCAAGACGCTTGAGCGCGGCCTCCAGCTTTTGGATGAAGCAACGGCTTCGATCAAGAAGGGGGCCTCGCTTGCCGGCGATGTGGCATTCAAGCTCTACGACACGTTTGGATTTCCGCTCGACCTCACGCGCGTGATCTGCGCCGAGCGCGGGCTCGGTGTCGATGAAGCGGGCTTTGAAAAGGCCATGGACCACCAGCGCGCCGAAAGCCGCAAGCATTGGAAGGGTTCAGGCGAAGCCGCGCTCAACGAGATCTACCTCAAACTTGCCGCCGAACTGAAGGCCGCAGGCAAGCTTCCCAAGTTCGTGGGCTACGACAGCCTTGAGGCCGAATCCGAGTGCCTGGCCATCCTGGTCCCATCCGAAAAAGGGATCGAGACCGTGAAGTCCTTTGCCGCTCCGGCACTGGCAGCCACGGCTGACAGCATCGAAAAGGCCCCGATCATCGAGGCGGTGTTCGCCACGACTCCGTTTTACGGCGAAAGCGGCGGACAGATGGGCGACCATGGCCGAGTGAAGTCAGCCGACTTCGAAGGCGAAGTGATCGACGTCCTCAAGCCCGTGGCCGACCTCGTGGTCGCCCATATTCGCCCGATCCGCGGGACGCTTGCGGTTGGAAAGAAGTTCCACCAGCAGACCGATGCCGAGATCCGTGCGCTCACCGCGCGCAACCACACGGCCACCCACATGCTTCAGTGGGCGCTCCGCGAGGTGCTCGGAAAGCACGTCAAGCAGTCGGGCTCGCTCGTCGCCGCAGACCTGCTGCGATTTGACTTCACGCACTTCCAGGCCCTGACGCCCGACGAGGTGCAGAAGGTCGAAGACCTCATCAACGAAAAGATCTGGAAGGGCGAAGGCGTCTCCAAGCAGGAAATGGGCAAGGACGAAGCGATTGCAGCCGGAGCCATTGCCTTCTTTGGCGAAAAGTACGGGGACCGTGTGCGCGTCGTGAAGGTCGGCGACTACTCGACGGAACTCTGCGGCGGGACCCACGTCGATCGCAGCTCGGACATCCATCTTTTCAAGATCGCAAGCGAGAGCGGCATTGCCGCTGGTGTGAGGCGCATGATCGCCTACACGTCCAAGGGAGCGTTTGAGTTCCTGCGCAAGCGGACTTCCGAACTTTCGCTGATCGAAGAGCGCCTCAAGGCCGCCGGCGGAGACGAGGTTCTCTCGCGCCTCGATTCGATGAATGCCCGTGAGCGCGAACTCAAGAAGACGATCGAACAGTTCCAGGCCAAATCCGCAGCGGCAGAAGTGGATACGATGCTGGCGGAGGCGCGCGAGTTCGCAGGAACCAAGCTCGTTGCCGCGAGCTGCGCTCCCGACAAGGACGGCATGAAGCGCCTGCGCGATCTTTCGGATGTGCTCAAGCAGAAAGCACCGAACTCGATCATTGTCCTCGGCATGAAGGACCCCGAAGCCGAGAAGGCTTCGATTGTCGTTGCCCTCGGGCCCAATGCTCCCAAGAAAATCACGGCAAGTGACCTGCTCAAGGGCATCGCGCCTCTCATCGAAGGCAAGGGCGGCGGCAAGCCCGACTTTGCCCAAGCGGGTGGAACCAAACCATCGGGTCTCAACGACGCCTACAAACAGGCGGCAAGCCTCGTCGAAAAGGCCTTGGTGAACTGATGGTGAGGGCGCGCTGGTCGAAGGCCGCTCTCTCGCTTGCATCCCTCCCGTTTCTTTTGGGGATGGGGTCGGCACTTCCACCCTCGGAGCTCCGGGTCGCGGCGCTTCAACGTCCCAACGGCACTTCGCCTTTGCTCTGGGATCACCTTCCCACGCAAAGCTCGATCCTCTGGGGTCATGACACTGCTTTTGAATGGGCCTATCTCGAAGGCAAACCCAGGGTCGTCCCTCTCCTGGCTTCCGAGCCATTGGCCGGTGATGCGAGCCATCGAAGGTTCGTACTCAAGATCCGGAGCGGGGTACGATTCAATGTCGAGGGCGCTCCGCGCACCCTCACCGCACAGGACTTCGTCGATTCCTGGAGGCGCCTCTCGGAGCTTCCGCTGGGATCTTCGGCCCGCAGGCTCTTTGCTGATCAGATCGAGTCACTCCAGGTCGTTGATCCGCTCACGCTGAACATCCGCCTCAAGGGTCCCGACCGGGCTTTCGTCCAAAAGCTCACCCTGGGGTTCACGGCCCCCTCCCTCAAACAGGGCGAAGTGTCGGTCGGCACGGGCCCATGGACTCTCCAAACCTGGTTTCCCGGCAAGAAGGCAATCTGGCAGGCGACCCGGGGCTACTCCAACTCGTTCTATCCGACCCAAGGATCCGAGGAATCCCATCGCAAGGGGCTCATTCCGCCGGCAGGCGATCCACAGGGGCTCGCCCTCCCACGCACCGACCAGCTGGTGCAAACCTGGTACGAGGAGCCAGCCCGCGCCTTCAAGGATTTCCTCGAAGGAAAGCTCGACCTGCTTCCGCTGGACTCGACGCTTCTCGAACAGGCACTGGTTTCTCGCGGTGGAAGCTCGCTCAAGCCGGAGCTTTCCTCACGCGGGATTCGCCTGGAGCAGGCCCTCACCCACGACCTCACGCTGGCGATCCTCAATCCCCGTACGCTGAAGGACGCTCGAGTGCGGGCGCGCATCCTTTCGCACCTTGGGCCCGTCTTCTGGCAGGAAGCGCTGTCCTGCGATGCAAGCCTCCTGGGCGATTCGACCCTGCCCATGCTCAAGGACTGGGGGATCCCGCCCCAAAAGATCCAGTCCGCGCCAAAGCCCGGCAAGGTCTCGACCTCCCCCAACCCGCTGAGGGTGGACTGGGCCACTCTCGATGGCTCGGTGAACGTTCCTGAGTCGGCGTCGATTGCGCTGGGCAACTCCCTCGAAGGAGCAGGATTCCAGGTGATCGTCGAACCCTATCCCCTGCAGACGGCACGCGCCCGGTTCGAGCGCGGCGAATCGGATCTCGTCATCATTGGCTGGCATTGGAACCTGCCCCGCATGGAAGAACTCACTGCTCCGCTCATTGAGCTCCTTCCCGAGGGATCGAAGGAACTGAAATCCCTGCGCGCGGCGATCGAGGGTGGATCCTACGACAAACTTCGACAGGCGCTCTCTGATGCCGCCGTATGGAGCCCGGGACCGAGGCAGCGGGCCACGCTCCTGCTCCAGCCCTGGGTATTTGGGTACAAGATGGACCCCCTCCATTCGGCCCCGGAGAAATACCTCCGGGTGGATCGGGAGCTCAGGCGGAATTACGAAGCGCAGTCGCGTCGCGGCCACTGAGCTGGGGAAAGATCACCCTCATCAACCACTCCAATACCTGGGGATCGTACTGTTCAACCACTCCCGGTGATTGGAGCTTCTGGATTGCATCCGTCGGCGAGAGCGCCTCCCGGTGCGGATGACGACTGATGAGTGCGCTCCATGCGTCGACCACCGCTACGATCAGTGCCGGAGGATGCAACGACGAGCCTTTGAGGTGGTTGGGATAGCCGCGTCCCTCGGGCGCCTCATGGTGCTGGTAGACGATGAACTTGACCTCGCGGGGAATCGAAGGGAGCTCCTGCAGGGCCTCCATCCCAAGACGGCAATGTGCTTCGATGTCCTCCACTCGGGCGGAGTCCATTTCCACCAGCGGATCACAAGTCCACTGCTTGGGCATGCGGCTCATCCCGATGTCGTGGAGGAACCCACCCCATGAGATGAGCTTCAAGTCGTCATCCGAATACTTGCCGCTCGCCCGGGCGATCAGGGCACTGAAGATCGAGACTGCGACCGAGTGGTAATAAAGGTATTCGCCATGTGAGACGAGCCTGAGCAGCGCAGCCAGCGATTGGGGCTGCGACACCATGAGCTCCACGAGGTTCTGCACGAGTCCGCGACTCTCCTCGGCGGACTCCTCGGAGACCGGAAAGTCGGAAAAGATCTCGGCCAATGTCTGCTCGGTCCAATTGAGCAGGATCCCAGCCTTCTGCTCGGGCATGATGAGCGGGCTCTGGAGCAGGACATCCATCCTGCGTTCGCTCAGGTGCTGCTGCACCACGGCTTCATCTTCCTCCCGGTAGTGGAGTTCAGTGACGCCTTTTTGACGGTACCCCTGGAGCCTTCGGTAATCGAGGCCCGTCGAGCGCGAGAAGACGTGGCAATAGTTGTCCTCGGAAAGACGAAGGAAAAGATCCACGGGAAGGTCCCGCGTCAGCTTCTTCAAACGTTCAATGGAGATCGCGCGCCACATCCAAGCTCTCTTCGGCCGGAAACCACTCCAAACTGAGTCCTCAGGAAACCAGGCGGTGTGTCCGATACGACCCTTGAGGAAGGACGGGTCAAGCGCATGGAAGTGGCAAGACCAATTCAATCGATTCAATCAGCCCAGTCGGGGACCATCGCACTTCACGTCGTGAAGTGGGGCACCTGGCTGACGGCCTTTTTCTTCACCTCGGCCGTGCTCGTCGGGATGCTGGTGAGCGCCCTGTGGATGCTGGTTCCCAGCGCCACCGCCAACGATGCCGTGGTGTACAGCGTCTACAAGGGTGTGGACCTCGGAAACCCGGGCGAAACCCCCAGCAAGGACTACTATGTCAATCTCGGCAGCCAGCAGGGGGTCGACAAGGGGACGATCCTTGAAGTGAGCCGCAAGCTGGCAACCTACGACCTCCTGAGCGAGAAGCTCTACAAGGAAGTGGTATTCCCGATCGCGACTCTCAAGGTGATCCATGCCGAGTCGGGCGTGGCCATCGCCCGACTCGACAAGATGATCGCTGCAGACCAGGTCCCCTCGTTTTCGCCGAGGGCCGTCATGGTCGGCGACGTAGTCCGGAAGTCACGCTGACGCTTCCTCAGCCTCCGCCTCGGGAACCGCCCGGGATCGCGTCAAGAACGTGACGTGATCCGCGTGCACTTCCATTCGATGCCGCTCCTGTCCCTGTGAGTCGGTGTAGTGATGGTCCTTGATCGTTCCCTCCACCAGGACGAGCGATCCCTTCTTGAGATACTTGGCCGAGTTCTCGGCCTCCCTTCCCCAGCTCACAATCCGATGCCAGACCGTCTTCTGGGAGGGCTCGGCCGAGCCCTCCTGCTGGATCCTCCTCGAGGTGGCCAGCGAAAAAGTCGCCACCGCCTGACCACTCTTGGTCTCCGATCGGGTCGGATCCCCTCCCAGTCGTCCCACCAGGAATACTTTGTTCAAATCACGCATGGGTTTCATCCTCCGGGCCGGCAGGATTGCGGGATGCATGCCGGAAAATTGCCGGATGCAAGCCCCTCCGCGACGCGAGATCGGATCGGAAGCCTCGAATGCGGACCCCAAATGTTTGCAATTTCCGCAGAGTTGCCCCATCTTTTAAATCATCGAGGTGAAACCCATGCGCGTCTCTTCCGTGATCTTCAAGAATCTTGTCCTGACCCTGCTCGTGGCAGCTGCCCTTTCGTCTGCAGGCTGCGCCAAGAAGAGCAAAGTGGATGACATCTCCACCACGACGGACATGGGAGACACCAGCCAGCTCGGCGACTCGGACTCGGGCAAGGCGATGGGACTCGAGACGATTCGTTTTCCCTACGACTCCTTCACGCTTACGGAAGAAGCCCGCACCACCCTCAAGAACAACATCTCCATCCTGAAGGACAAGGCGAGCCTCAAGATCCAGATCGAAGGCCACTGCGACAACCGTGGAGGCATCCAGTACAATATCGCCCTGGGCGAGAAGCGCGCGAACGCAGTGAAGAAGTTCATGGAAGAGCAGGGCGTTGCCGCTGACCGCATCTCCACGATCAGCTTCGGCAAGGAACGCCTGATCGACAACGGCGAAAATGACTCGGCCCACGCCAAGAACCGTCGCGCCAACTTCGTGGTCACCTCGCGCTAAGTCGTGTTCCAGCAATCGCATCGCCTCACTTCCCTGCTGGTCGCCTGCCTGCTGGCCTCCTGCTCGGTAGTGGCAGTGCGTCCCAAACAGGAAATGTCCGACCTCGTGGCCGCCATCCGCGCCGCCCGCGAGGTCAAGGCCGACACGATCGCCCCCGAGTTTTTTCGCGAGGCCGAGGAATGGTCCTTCAAGGCCCGGCAGGAATACCGCCTGAAAAATTTTTCCCGGGCCAAGGATGCCGCCACCCGGGCGCGGCAGGCCGCTGAGAAAGCCGAATTCCAGGCCCTCCTCAAGGGGGCTGCCCGCAGCTCCCTCGGCATGACCGTGGAACCCGCGCCCGAACCCACGCCAGAGGGTCCCGCACCAGAACCTGCGCCCACTCCTGCAGACCCCTCCATGGGAACCCCCTCGGCACCCCCTCCCACATCCCCTTAAGCCACCTTTGAGTCCCGTGCCGGTTCGTGCGATAGTTTTGCCATGGAAAGTCCAAGAATTTTCGGAACCTCCCGAACCCTTTTCCTCCTGATCGTTGCCTCGGCTGCATTGAGCCAGGCTGCCTGCCTCCAGACGCGGCTCCAAGTCAGGGATGGAGGAGGATACGACTCCTACTCAACCACTTCCGCGGCACCTGCGACGGGTGATTCGGCTGCAAACGCTGCCGCATCCTCCTACGTCATCGACGAGCTCAAGGCGGAGATTGCACGGCTCACGGGCCGGATCGAGGAACTGGAAAGGTCCAAGGCCGCTCCTGCGCCCAAGAATGAAAACGAGGGACTGGTCCAGGCCCTCGAAAAACGGATGGCCGAGCTCGAGAAGACCCAGCTCGAGGTCCTCGAACGCCTCAAGGGCCAGCATGTCGAGGCTTCGGCCCCTGCTTCGCAAGCGACCAGCTCGCCTTCAAATGGCGGCGGCTCGGGCAATTTTGATCGCGGTCGCAGCGCGCACGCTGCCGGAAAGTTTGATGACGCCATCCAGGCCCTGGGCAACTACCTCTCCCAGAATCCAAACGGGAAGCACGTCGAAGAGGCGCTGTTCCTGAAGGGTGAAAGCCAGTTCCTCACCAAGCAGTACAAAAGTGCGATCGTGGATTTCTCGAAGATCTCGGAAAAGTTCCCCAAGTCCAAGCGCATCCCGCTCGTGCTGCTCAAGATCGGGCAATCCTTCGAGGCTCTTGGAATGCAGGATGACGCTCGCGGATTCTACCAGGACCTTGTCGAGAGATTCCCAAAGTCCAGCGAGGCCAAGAAGGCAAAGGCCCGACTCAAGGGCTGATCCATGCACCGCAAGTCCAGCCCCGTGCTCCTCGCCTGCAGCCTGGGGTTTCTCGCACTCCTTACTTCCCTGCGCAGCCACGCAGTCGAGCCGGCGCCCGTCATCCTGTACAGCAATGACATCCTGGGCGAGATCGAGCCCTGCGGCTGCAGATCCAATCCCCTCGGAGGCATGATCCGCAAGGAGGCCCTCCTCAAGTTCAACGAATGGCTGCGAGCGGCAGGTCCCGCCGGCACCTTGCAGGTGGATTCGGGCGATCTCTTCTTCTCATCAAGCGAGATTCCCGAGACCCTCAGGCCGCAGGCGCGGACCCAGTCCATGGGCCTGGCCCGCGCGCTCAAAGCGACCTCGATGGATCTCGTCGTGCCGGGTGAGAAGGATTTTGCTCTCGGCGCGGATCACTATCGCAAGCTCCTCAAGGAGGCCGGGATCCAGGCGATCGCCGCCAACCTCGAAGTCCGCGTCGGTGGCCCGAAGAGCAGGAACTGGAAGAAGGCTTTCCCGGCAACTGCGGTCCGAACGATCCAGGCTGGAAAAAAGCTGCGCATCGCACTCGTGGGTCTTGTCGGAACGGACCTCAACTTTCCAGATGGCGTGCGTGCCACTGATCCCGTCACGGCGCTCAAGTCCCTCATGCCCCTGCTCAAGCGCGGCACCGACCGGGTGATTGCACTCACGCACCAGGGATTTGATGCCGATCTGGCGCTTGCTCAGAAGGTCTCCGGGATTGACCTGGTCATCGGCGCCCACAGCCAGAGCTTCCTGCAGCAGCCGCGACAGGTCGGCAAGACCTGGATCTACCAAAGTTCCTTCCGAAACCAGCACGCAGGACTGATCCGACTTGCCTCCCGGACGGGTGAGCCCGAATCCCAGCTCGTCGAACTGAGTGCCGTGCTGGATCCACCCCCCACCGAATCCACACCCATCCGCAAGATCCTCGAGCAAACCAAGGCTGAAATTTCCAAAGCCAACCTCGAATCCGAAAAAGCCATCACCGTGGCCGCAGGCAAGGCCGCAGCCGAAGGCACTCCGAAGTTCCAGACTTTTGGCAAGTGCGCCGAATGCCACACGCGTCAGTTCGACTTCTGGCGCAAGACTCCCCATGCGCGTGCCTACGAAGTCCTCGTCAAGGCCGGAGCCCAGAACAACAAGGAGTGCCTCGGCTGCCACTCCGTTGGACTTGCAGACCCGGAAGGATACTCGGAGGTCTCCCAGATCGCCCAGTGGGCGCAGCCCAAGTCCCCCGATCTTGCCTCGTGGCTCGAGGAGCTGCGTGACGCACGCTCAGTGGAAAAAGCCGTCGAGATCAGCCGTGGAGCAAAAAAAGTCCATGCAACGGTCCAGTGCGAGAACTGCCACTTTCCGCCACGTGACCATCCCTTTGGACTCGAGAGCAATCCGGCCAAGGTCGCCAAGAGCACTTGTCTCAACTGCCACACTCCGGCGCGGGCGCCCAGCTGGTACAACGCAGAAGCCGGCGGCAACGGCAAACTCGACGAGACCAAACTCCAACAGAACTTCGAAAAGATGTCCTGCCCGAGGGATGAGTGAAGATCCTCGGAATCGAAAGTTCCTGCGATGAGTGCAGCGCCTCGGTAGTTGAGCTCTCCGCCTCCAAAAGACGGGTGGATGTCCGCAGCGTGGCGACCTTTTCACAGATCCAACTCCACGCTCCCTATGGCGGGGTCGTCCCGGAGCTCGCCTCGCGCAACCATCTTGAGACGATCAACGCCATGATCGAGCAGGCGCTTCAGGAATCCGGAACTTCGGCGCGCGAGCTCGATGCCATCGCCGTCACCCAGCGTCCGGGACTCGTGGGCGCACTGCTCGTCGGCGTCACGGCGGCCAAGGCCATGGCCATGGCACTGGGCAAGCCCGTAGTGCCCGTCCACCACCTTGAAGGGCATCTTTCGAGCCTATTCCTGGATCGCGATGAGCCCGCGCTGGATCACCTTCCGCTGCTTGCCGCCGTGATCTCGGGAGGCCACACCAATCTCCATGTCATCCGAACCCAGCCTGCCGAATGGCCCCGTGACCAGCTTTCCACTTCGCTCGTGGGCCGCTCGCGCGATGACGCCGCCGGAGAAGCCTTCGACAAGACGGCAAAACTCATGGGATTTCCGTATCCCGGTGGGGTCTGGATCGATCGCACTGCCAAGCTCGGCGGGCGCCGGGATGCCTATGATTTTCCCCGTGCGCTGCCGCAAAAAGACACGCTCGATTTTTCGTTCAGCGGACTCAAGACGGCCGTGGCCCTCGAGATCAAGAAGATCCCTCCTTCCGAACTTGAGGCTCGAAAGCCCGACCTTTGCGCCTCGACGCAGGAGGCGATCGTCGATGCGATCCTCCGCAAGATTCGGCTCGCCTACCGACAACAGGGCTGCCGTTCACTGGCCATCGTGGGCGGGGTTGCCGCCAATTCCCGCCTGCGTGAGAGGCTTGACGAAGAAGCACGCAAGCTCGGGCTCGCCGTTGCGCCGAGCTTTCCACATCCAAAATACTGCACCGACAATGCAGCCATGATCGCCGCAGCAGGGGCGTTCCGATTCTCGCAAGGGCATTTCCTGGCGGGAAGGGACGCCCTGGGGCTTGCCGCACTGGCAACCGCAACCGACTGAGGAAGAGAGCCCATGCCCGCACATCCCCGCCGAAAGGCCTTTGGCCAGCACTTCCTCAAGGACGCGGCCCTTTGCGAGCGTCTCACCGACCTCTGCATCGAGTGGCTCGCCCGGACCGACTGCCAGAGCCTGCTCGAAGTGGGACCCGGAAGCGGGGCACTGACCGATCCGATGATCCGAAAGCTTGCCACCTCCGACGCGCTCAAGCGCTCCATCCGATTTTTTACCTGCGAAAAAGACCGCAAGTGGGCAGCGCACTGGTCATCGGTGGTGCAGGTGCATGACAAGGATTTCCTCGAGCTTCCCGAAAAGGAATGGCTCGTCCAGCCTCCGCTGGGAGTCCTTTCCAACCTGCCCTATTCGGCTGGTACCGCAATCGTGCTGCGACTGGCGGAGCACCCCGAGCAGATTCCGTTCATGATCCTCATGTTCCAGGCCGAAGTCGCCCAGCGCCTGCGCGCCGAACCGGGAAGCAAGGCCTGGGGGAGCCTCTCGCTTTGGATCCAGACTCGGTGGGAAGTCTCCAAGATCGCATCGGTCCCGCCGGGAGCCTTCCAGCCGCCCCCGGACGTGGACTCTGAAGTGGTGCTGCTCAAGCCCAGGGCCGAGCCCAGGCTCAAGGCACTGGCTCGTGGCGATGCCCGCAATTACGAAACCTGGGACCAGCTGCTCCGGGCGTGCTTTGCCCACCGTCGCAAGATGCTTCGGGCCGGTCTCAAGGGGGCGCCTCGATTCCTCAAGGCGCTCGAAAAATCCGGGATCGACCCCACCTTGAGGGCCGAAGCCCTGTCCTGGGAGCAGTGGGACACGCTCCTCGACAGCGCACTCAACTCCGGCTAGAACGGCCGGGTGAACCCCACCCGTGCCGCAGTCCTCCTGATCCTGGCTTTGGCTCTGGATCAGGCCTTTGCTCCACGAGCCCATGCCAACGTGGGTGATACGGGATTTGGCTCGCGTTCGGCCGCGCTTGCAGGAGCATCGGTGGCCTGGGGATCGGATGGCTACTCGGCCTACAGCAATCCTGCGGCATTGGGGCTGGGGGCCGAAGGTGAACACCGCAAGCTCACCCTGGCCTACGGCTGGCTCATCCAAGACCCGAGCTTCAAGTCGATCGAAAATGTCACGATCGAGAACAACTACACGAGCGATCGCGAGCGCACAGGCAGCGTCAATACCGAGTATCGACCTGCAATCGGACAGGTGATCGGCGGATCCGTCCTCCTCAAGCCCGAATGGAACAACCTGACGGGTGGAATCACTCTTTATACCCCTTTTGATACGCTGGGATTCACGGACACGGGCGAGACCTACATTCCAGAGTACGTGCTCTATCGCGCGCGTACGCAGCGACCGCAGATCGAAGTCGGACTCGGTGCAAGCCCTTCGGAACGCTTTCACCTGGGCCTGGGACTCCACATTGCATTCGGGATATCCGCCAATGGCACTGTTTTTTTGCAGGCCCGAAGCGGAAGCCCCTCCACGATGCGCGTGAGCGCAAGCGTCAAGCCCAAGGCTTCTGCGGTCGTGGGCTGGCTCCTCACTTCCGAGATCCCGCAAGGCCGCCAGGGAAGCTGGTCGATCGGACAGGTCCTGCGTGCTGCCAACTCCGCCGACGCGGAGCTGGCGTTCAACTCCAGTGCGCGCGCTTTTGGTGATCTGGCCGCCCTCGACATCCGATTCGCAGCCGACTCGGCCATCTTTTACGATCCCCACACGCTCGAGACCGGGCTTTCGTGGCAGCACTCGCCCAACAAGCGCCTCTACGCACAACTCGACCTCCAGGCATGGCGTTCATTTCAATCGCCGGCCCTCAACATCAAGGGCCCGAGCGAGGATTGCGTCAACGAAACGGGCTCCACCACCTGTTCCAACCTGATCATCAACCCAAGCTCGCTGCCGGGACTGCCCATGCAGAACATCCTGATTCCCAGGATTGCCGAGGAATGGACCCTGGAGAGGGTGACCTTGCGCGCCGGCTATGCCTACAAGCAGAGTATTTTCTCGGCACTCCCGACGGGCGCCGGAAACTTCCTCGACCCACCCAAGCATCTGGCCAACATCGGAGCAGGCTGGCTCCTTCGGGACTTCCTGGGCTCAGGCAAGGAGGTCTCACTGGACGTGAACCTCGGCTACCAGCAGCTCCTGACCCAAAAAGTCCAAAAAAGCCCGCTCAACGAGAAGGGTGAGGCCAGCACCACCAAGATTGGTGCTCCGGGTTATAGTGCCGGCGGCCGGGTCTGGAGTGGCGGCGCGACGCTCACCATGGCAATCTAGCTCCGTGCCCAGCCCCGTGAAAAGATTCCCAAAAATTCCCAGCCTCGGCCCCCTGCTCAGGGGCTACTTTGTCTCTGGAATGCTGATCCTCATTCCGCTCGTCGTGACGGGCTGGATGATCATGGGGATGATCCGCTTCCTGTGGGGATTCCAGGAGTGGCTCCCCTCGACATGGCACGACTTCATGTCGGAATCCCCCCAGGCCCTGACCCTGGTTCTGGAAGTTGCTGTCACCCTGGTGATCGCGCTGCTGCTGGCTCTCGGCATCTCGTTCCTGGGCTGGATCTCGCAACAATACCTGGGCAAGAAACTGCTCGAATCCATATCCGAGCTCATCCAGCGGATCCCGGTACTCCGGAGCGTCTACAGCGCCCTCGATCAGATGCTCAAGGCACTCGGCTCGGGCGGCGGCCAGCAGTTCAACCGCGTGGTCTACGTCGAGTATCCGCGTGCGGGGATGTGGACGCTGGGCTTTGTCACGGGCTCGACCCGCAACAAGGCCTTCCCCGAAGGAATGCTCAATATCTTTGTCCCTACGACCCCGAATCCGACCGGCGGCTTTTACCTCATGGTCCCGGAGTCCCAGGTCCGCGAGAGCGGCATGGGCGTGGAAGATGCATTCCGGACGATCCTTTCACTGGGCGTCGCCCAGGGATCCCAGGCGGAGAGCAAGAATGGCTGAGGGCGAAAAGCTCATCGCCTCCCATCCGACGGCCCGTTCCGATTACTTCATCGAGGAAGTGGTCGAGGCCGGCATCATGCTCACGGGGACTGAGATCAAGAGCATCCGCGCCACGAGCCCCAGCCTCAAGGATGCATTCGTCGACATCCATCCGGCTGGCGGCGGCCCGAGCGGGAGCAAAAAAGCCAAGGGAGGGCTCGAAGCCT
This sequence comes from uncultured Bacteriovorax sp., assembly GCA_964508305.1. Taxonomy (GTDB): domain Bacteria; phylum Bdellovibrionota; class UBA1018; order UBA1018; family UBA1018; genus CAIOHW01. The sequence continues at coordinate 23,065 of CAZDSX010000028.1, read as the reverse complement.
GGCTCGTCCAGTCACACATCGCCCCCTATTCGCACGGCAACATTTACAACCATGAACCCCTGCGCAGACGGAAGCTCCTGCTCCACCGCCACCAGATCGACCGGATGTTCGGATCGATCACCCAGGATGGACTGACGATCATCCCGCTCCGGATGTATTATAAGAAAGGCCGTGTCAAACTGGAGCTGGGCCTGGCCAAGGGCAAAAAGAAGCACGACAAGCGCGAGGACATCAAAAAGAAGTCGGCCGAGCGCGAAATGGACCACGCCCGCAAACGGAATCGCTGAAACCAACCATGCCACTTGTCCTCGAATCCACCCTCACTCGAACGCTCATTTCAAGGTGTGACAAGACGCCCGAGGCCACGGCTTTTGCCTCCCGACGTGACGGTACCTGGGCGAAAACGAACTATTCCGAGTTCCTCCACCGGACACTCGCCGTAGCCGCGCACTTCAAGACCCTGGGAATCCTTCCCGGTGAGAATGTCGCCATCATCGCCGAGACCTCGGAGGAATTCGTCACGACCCAATGGGCGCTCTGGACGATCGGGGCAGTGGTCGTCCCGCTTTCACCCCAGCTCTCCTCGCTGGATCTGCAGTCCATCATCACAGACGCGGGAGCGAGGACCGTCATCTTCCAGGACCAGGCGCTGGCCGAGCGGGTCAATCTCGCGATAGGCCGTACCCTCAACCTCAAGGACCTCGGCGGATGGCTCGAACAGGCAAGGACCGAGCTTGCACAGGTGGGAAGCGAGCGCCTACGCGAAGCCCTCTGGAATGCCGAGGGCGAAAAGCTCTTCATGCTGGTCTACACCTCTGGAACGCAGGGTGAACCCAAGGGAGTGATGCTCTCGCAAAAGAACATCATGAGCGGCCTGCACGACGTGGCCGATCTTTTCAGGCCCCACTTCGAGACCGAGGCCGAGACCCGGCTGATGGTGCTGCCGCTGTCCCATATCTTTGGGCAATTTGAGCTCGCCACGAGCCTGGTTTTCGGGTCGATGATTGCCTTCTCCGAGCGCGGAGGCCGCTCCGCAGAGGAGCTCCAGCGCGAGCTCCAGGAGATCCAGCCCACCGTGATCTTTGGAGTCCCCAAGCTCTTCGAAAAGATCCTCACCTCGATCCAGGCGTCACTCGAAGCAAGGCCCACACCCGAGCGCAAGCTCACCGAACGCCTGCTTGAAGCAGCACGCAGGGTCGCCGACTCGCGCGAGAACCTCGAGCGCCCGAGCCTGACGGATACGGCCGAGAGCCTGCTTGCGCAGCAAACCGTCATTCGCTCGATCCAGAAGCAGCTGGGCGGAAAACTCAAGTTTGCAATCTCCGGCGGCGCACCGCTTTCGGCGGATCTGGGGCGCGAGCTCGATCTGATGGGATTTAGAATCCTCGAGGGCTACGGCCTCACCGAGACCTGCGGCCCGATCACCATCAACGATCCGGCCCAGCCGGGCTTTGGGACCGTTGGCCGCGCCCTGACCGAAGTGGAGCTCCAGTTCAGCTCCGACGGCGAGATCCTGGTCCGATCCCCCAAGAACTTCCTGGGCTACTGGCAGCGCCCCGACGAGACTGCCGAGGTCCTCAAGGACGGCTGGCTCCACACCGGGGACCTTGGCTTCCTGGATTCGGAACGCCGGCTCCACATCACGGGCCGGAAAAAAGAGCTCATCAAGCTCCTCAACGGCAGGAGTGTTGCGCCGCAGAAGATCGAGAACCGGGCCCGCCTTTCGCGCTTCCTCGAAGACTGCATTGTCCTGGGCGAGGGTCGAAACGAAGTCGCCGCCCTGGTCACGGTCAAGCGCGAGGAAGTCCTCAAGTTCTGTTCCGAAAAACAGATTCTTTTCAGCACTTTCAAGGAGTTGGTGGAACACCCCAAGGTCCAGGCTCTGGTCCAAACCGAACTTGAGTCGATCAATCAGGAACTCGCCGCCCACGAAAAGATCCGCCGCTTTGTGATCCTGCCCGAAAGCCTCACCGTTTATGCGGGGGTCATGACGCACACCCAGAAGCCCCGCCGGCAGCAGATTGCCGAGCGTTATCGAGAGCAGATCGAGGCACTCTACCCCTCGGCTTCAGGCAGCGCTATTGACCCTGAAGAATCCATGGGTTAACCCCTCTCCATGGCACGCGTTACGATCGAAGACTGTCTGGACTATGTGAACAACATGTATGAACTGGTGCACGTCGCTACCAAGCGCACGCGCCAGCTGTTCAAGGGTTCGGACCCGCTCGTCAAGAGCAAGAACCGCGTGATCGTGACCGCCCTGCGCGAAATCGCAGCCGGCAAGGTCACCATGAAGGCCCCGGGCAGCACGGACGAGGCTTCCGCGCTCGACGAGCTTTCGCAGCTTTCCAACTAAACTCAACTCACGACAGCCAGTTGCTGTTTCGACGCGAGGTCTTGAGGACCTTGCGCGTGAGCTTGCGCTTTTTCCGCTCGTCTTTGCGGCCACCCTTGCGCGGGGCCGGGACTTCGAGCGCGAGTGAGAGCACTTCATCAAGCGTCGACACAAACAGGATCGTGAGGCTCTGCTTCACCGCTTCAGGGACTTCAAACAGATCCTTCTCGTTGAGCTTGGGAAGGATGACCGTCGTGATGCCAGCACGCTTGGCGGCAAGAAGCTTTTCCTTGATTCCCCCCACCGGAAGGACCTTGCCCGTGAGCGACAGCTCGCCCGTCATGGCAACCCTCTGCCTGACCTTCTGCGCGCTCAGCAGGCTATAGAGCGCAGTTGCCAGGGTGATGCCCGCCGAGGGCCCATCCTTGGGAATCGCTCCAGCTGGAATGTGGAGATGAAAGTCATGCGACTTGAGGTGATCTGCCGGAAGCTTGATGCGAGAGCTCACGAGCCTGCGCACGACGCTCCAGGCGATCGCTGCACTCTCGGTCATCACCTCGCCCATCTTGCCGGTGAGCTTGAGGGCTCCGCCCTGTGGACCGATCGCCGGCACGTCAGCCGCCTCGATGAACAGGATCTCGCCACCCATGGCCGTCCACGCGAGCCCCGTTGCCACTCCCGGAGCCGTCGTGCGTTCGCTCAGCTCATTATGGAAGCGCTTGGGCCCGAGCCACTCGAGCAGGCTCTCGGCTCCCACCCGGATCGGAAGCTGGAGCTTGCGGCTCTTTTTCTGGCGCGACTCCACGATACGGCTCGCAGCCTTGCGGGTAATTCGGTTCACGAGCTGCTGGAGGGAGCGCAAACCCGGCTCGCGTGAATAGTCGAGCATCAGCGAACGAACGGCCGCTCGATCCAACTTGATTTCAGATGGACGAAGGCCCGACGCACGGATCTCCTTCGGAATCACGTGTCGGAGGGCGATCTCCTCTTTTTCTTCGAGCGTGTAACCGGGGATCTCGATCTGCTCCATGCGATCGAGGAGCGGCGCCGGAATCGTGCTCGTCGAGTTGGCAGTCGCAATGAAGAGCACCTTTGAAAGATCAAAGGGCACATCGAGGTAATGATCAGTGAACTGGTGGTTCTGCTCGGGATCGAGCACTTCCAGGAGAGCCGACGCGGGCTCGCCCTGGAAGCCCTGTCCCAGCTTGTCGATCTCATCGAGAAGGATCACGGCGTTGCGCGAGCCCGCCCGCTTGATGGCCTGGATCATCTTGCCCGGAAGCGCGCCGACATAGGTGCGCCTGTGGCCCTTGATTTCGGCCTCATCGCGCATTCCACCCAGCGAAAAACGATAGAAGTTGCGGCCCAGCGCCTCGGCGACGCTCTTGCCGATCGAAGTTTTGCCAACTCCGGGCGGCCCGACCAGGCAGAGCACCTGCCCCTTGGGGTCCGACTTGAGGCTCCTGACTGCGATGAACTCAAGGATCCGCTCCTTGACCCGATCCAGGCCCAAGTGATCGCGGTCCAGGATCTCCCGTGCATGCGCAAGTTCAAGGTTATCCACGGTCTCACTGCTCCACGGGAGCGAGCACATGAGTTCGAGGTAGTTGCGCACGACATTGTACTCGGGCGACTGCTCGGAGATTGTTTCCAGCTTGGCCAGTTCCTCGAGCGCCACCTTTCGGGCCTCCTCGGGCATCCGGGCAGCGTCGATCCGCTCGCGGAAGGTGCGTGCATTCTTTTCGCGGCCTTCGACTTCGATCCCCAGCTCCTTTTTGATGATCTTGAGCTGTTCCTTGAGGAAAAACTCACGTTGGAGCGTGCCGACCTGGTGGTTCACGTCGTCGGTGATCTTTTTTTGAAGCTCAGCGACGTTCTTTTCCTGCCGGAGATGGACCAGGAGCTTCTGGAATCGTTCGCGCACGGAGAGGGTTTCGAGGAAATCCTGTGCCTCCTTTTTTTGGAGTGCGAGGGCGAAGGCGACGATATCAGCAACCACTCCCGGCGAGGGCGCATTGATCAGCGCGACACGCATCTCGTCGGTAAAGAATGGGTTGATCTCGGAGAGCTGCTTGACGAGCGCAATGGTGCTGCGGGAGAGCGCGTCCATCTCATCGGATTTTTCGCCCTGGTCCTCGAGGTACTCGGGCTCGACCAGGATGAAGGGATCTTCGGCCAGCACCTGGCGCACCTTGAAGCGTCTCGCACTATGGACCAGCAGGTGGATCGATCCATCCGGAAGCTTGAGCCTCTTGAGGACCTTGACCATGACGCCGACCGGATGGAGGTCTCCAGAGCGGGTGGTCTCGGTCGCATCGCCTTCGCGCGTGAGCAGGAGCCCCAGCGAACGGTGCGGATGCTTGAGGATCACTTCCTCGACCATCTGGATGTGGCTGGGGATGACGACCTGGATGGGAGCCATCATCGTCGGGAATACCACGGCCTGGTTCATCGGCAGGATGAGCAGGTGCGGTGGCAGGATCTGGCCGGGCACGGCCGGAAGCCGGTTGTCAGATTCGGTGTTGGATTTCAGGTCGTCCACGAGGGAGTACTATGGGAACGACCGTGGATTTGGCAAGCGCAGGCAGTGCCTGAAACAGACTACTTGCTGCGAATATCCGTAATGATCCTTGCCGGTTGCGTGAGGTCAAACACTTCCACCGGACGGCCGGACTTGAGATTCAGGACAAAGCTCCATTGGTCGGCATGGACCACGGGCAAGAGCTCGACGGACTGGACGATAGGGCTCTTTTTAAACGCTTCGACCACTTTGGCGGCCTTGAAGTCGAGCTGGGGCTTGCCTGAGATCGTGTAGATCAGGCGGCGCTCCTCGGGGTTGATCGAGACCTGGTAGTATGGAGCGCGAGCAAGAGCCGTCGGCTCTCCATCGGCGCGAGACGCCTCGAGATCAATCACGATCCTCTCAAACCCGGCCGGATTGGCGGCCCGACGGATCTCCTTGATTCGAACGCTCTGGATGGCTGCATCCCCACCGACCACGACGCCATCGGCAATGTAGTGTTGGGTCTTCTTTCCATCAGCCTGGAACACGCGCTGTGGCTCGACCCCAAATGCGGGAGCAGACGACCCAACGGCGGAGACCAGGAGCATCGAACGGATGAGGAAATGGGACATGCCCCTAGTCTAGGCTCTTGCGCGTGCAAGGGCAACTGTCGGGCGACTGATCCAAAACATCAAAGCCAGCATCAACATGAACTCCATATAGGCCTCCCGAGAGTTTCCTTGCTTCTTGTGGATCGAACGAACCGTGGCACAGGCGGCAAAGCCCCCCGCGTCCCGGCCGGAGATATCATGCCGCGGAGGCGCTCCGGCAGGAGACTGGTAGGCTGCAAAGTTCTCGGACTGCCTGCAGCGGGACTGCGTGGCCAGGACGGTCGCCCGGAGGACTTCGACGACATAGAAAGCCTGGGAATCCCGCGAAAGCGGACCTGCCGGGTAACGCTGCACGGCCACGGGATCCGCCGAAAGGTCAAGGTAGTATGCCCCGGCAGCAAGCGACTGCGCTCGAATTTCAGTGTCGTAGTTATTGAAGCCGCTTTCACTCTGGTAAAGCGGCGTACGCTCGGAGATCAGGATCCCCTGGCCCGCCTCGGTCCAAAGCGAGGCCCGGACCGAAACCGGTGAGTACAGGCTGAACGAAAGCATCCTGACCACCAGGTCTCCGCCCGAATGCTCGATGCGAAGCCTCTGGCGCGAACTGGTGCCCCCCTCCCAGCGCCCGACAAAGGCGCCATCGGCTTCGCCATATCGGACAACCGTGCGCTGGTCATTGGAGGCCGAAGGAGCCCCTACGCTCCAATCACAGCTGACGGTGATCACCCCTGCATCGGACTCACGCCCCGAGACGACCTGGACTGCCGCAAGCCGCTGCGATCCAAACTCGGTCCTGAAGGTCCGCTTGAAAAAATCTCCCTGTCCGCAGACCCGGAGATTCATGCCGGAATAATAGGCCGGCAGCGGAGCCGAGCCTGCATAATACGGCTCGACCATCAGGTCATAAGCTCCTGAATCCAGTGCCGTGAGGCTGGCCAGACCATCCCGGTCCGAGATTGCCGTGCGCATCACGGTCCCCTTCTGGCGCGAGATGGCTGCCACTTGCGCGCCCATCAGCGCTCGACCCGAGGGATCGAGCACACGGACCGAAACGCTGCCCGCACCCGCGCCATAAATGCTGCGAAGCCCGAGCTGGTCGTCACACCCCAGATGGTTTTGATCCGGGGCCTCCATGAACAGCATGGTGGATTGAAGGGCACCGCTGTGCGAGAGCCCGAACGCGTGCCCCAGCTCATGGGTCAGGACATTTTCCAGGAAGACCGTGTTTCCAGCGGTGGTCCCGCTGCCATAACCCGAAGTGTCGGTGGGACGCAGGGAGAACTGGTAGTTGACGTCATTGAGCACGACGTCAGTCTCGATGATCTCGCCCGTCTCAGTGTTGTACCAGACCTGCGTGAGTCCCAGGACCTGGGGATCGATGGACGTCCCCGAGCGCGAGGCAAAGTACAGGCTGCTGTGTCCGTTGAGCTGACTATTGGCCTCGAAGTTGGAGTCATCCGTGCCCTGCCAGTAGTCAAACGAGAGTCGTCCCAGGCCTGCCGCCTTCCAACGCTGGAGGCCTTTGACGGCGGCATCAAAAACCTGCGAAGCGCTGAGCCCCGAACGATTGGTGGGATTGCCGACGACTTCAAGCCTGCGCGAGGGCCAGGAAACGAGCTTTCCCCCGACGGTCAGCGTGGGAGTGGCCGCCTGCGATGAGAGCGAGGCAAGGACAGCCAGGGACGAAAGCCACCCGATCTTCACTTTTTCCCCGGAAATCCTTTCCAGGGTCCTCGATCGCGGCTTAGCCCCGGGATCTCAGGGCCATCCAAAGCCCAAAGCCACCCAGTGCCGCCAACAGGCCCAATCCCCACAACAGGGCCTGCCCTCCCGGTCCGTCCTGTTCGCCATCTCGCGCGGAGGAGGACCCTTCCGAACCGGAAGTCCCCAAGGAAGGCTGCAATGCCGATGCCCCCTGCCCCTCCAGCGGCGCCGCACCGGGCGAAGTCATTGTTTTTGGGGCAGGTTCCGCACTTTTTTGCTGCGCCTGCT
>CAZDSX010000028.1:9717-15614 GCA_964508305.1 uncultured Bacteriovorax sp. | reverse complement strand
GTCCAAAGTCCACACGGTGTCGGATTGACCCTTGGCGCCCCCCGCGCCATGCCCGTGTGCATCAAAATCATCGGTTCCCGACTCATCAAGGCCGGGCCCTGAAAGCACCTCCCGTCCCTTGGAGTCGCGCTCGATATTGAATTTACCCATCATCATCCCGCGGACTTCAAAGGCCCCATCACTCGTCCGATCGCCCAGCATGACGACCACGTCTTCGCCGCGGTTGAAGTGGGCCGTGCCCGAAACTTCCATACCCATTCCGTCCTTGGTCCCCCCAAGTTCCCGGATCCTGATCGTATTCATGGGTATGGGCTCGCCCGGCCCCTGCTTGATGACTTCCTTGGGGCTCAGCTCAGTGTAGGTGTAAATCCGCTTCACTCCGTCGCGACCGGTGCTCCAGTCGGAGGTCGAATTGCCTGCCGTTCCCCTCACAATCGAAGGAGCGTCCTCCACCTTGTCGGGAAATGGGGTGGGCATGAAAGTCGTGGCCAGGGCGGTTGCCGAGAGCAGGCCCGGAAGGGCCCTCAAAAGGAAGTTCATCCCTGCCAGTATAGCTCCCTCATTGAGGGCTTGCACATACCTGAGTGCGGTGCTATCTGCAGGCATCCTTTCGTTCTTGTGACTTGGGGTAAGTGGGCCGCTAGCTCAGTTGGTAGAGCAGCAGACTCTTAATCTGCGGGTCGAAGGTTCGATCCCTTCGCGGCCCACCATTTTCCCGATCGTATGAATACAGCCGGCAATCGCACCATCCCGCGCCACGTACGAGAAAAAGCCCAGAACAGCGCCATCTATTTCCTGCTCTTCCTGGCCCTCCTTGCCCTGACCGTCGGCGTCTACCGAGGAAGCCTCCATCTCGTCCAACTCAAGGCCGAAGAGGTCACCCTGGCGGAACTTCCCGGCGCCCTGCTCCTGAGCTTTTTGCGGATGCTCGCGAGCTACGCGGGCTCACTGTTCTTTGCCTTTGCCCTCGGCCTTACAGCCGCGCGCACCACATGGGGAGAGCGCTTCATCATCCCGCTGCTCGACACCCTTCAGTCCGTACCGGTGGTGGGCTTCTTTCCAGCTGCCATTTCTTTTTTCATCGGCGCGACCTCGGGCCACCGACTCGGCATCGAAATGGCGAGCGTGTTCCTGATCTTCACCTCACAGGCGTGGAACCTGGCATTTGCCGTTTACGAAGCCACGAAGACGATTCCACAGGACAACACCGACGCCGTGACGAGCTTTGGAGTGACGGGCTCGCAGCGCTTTTGGCAGCTCTACGCTCCGGCCTGCGTGCCGCGGCTGATCTACAACAGCATCCTCTCGTGGTCGAACGGCTGGTACTTCCTCGTCGCGTGCGAAATCATCGCCGTGGGCCTGATCCAATATCACCTGCCCGGGATCGGGAGTTTTCTATCGCGCGCTGCCGAAGCCGACCAGATCCGACTCGTGGCCTGGGGCCTGATCGCCCTCACGACCCTGATCCTCTCGATGGACTTCCTGTTCTGGCGCCCGCTTTCGATCTGGGCCGAGCGCTTCAGGCAGGAGCAGGCAGCGGGTTCCGTTTCGGGAAATGACGAAGCCCCACTGTCGCACCCCGAGTGGGTGCACACGGTTGCAGACTGGGTGCAGCCGCTGGGCGCTGCCCTTCGCCGGCTGCTTCGCGCACTCTTTTTTCCGGTTGCCTGGGGATTCAAGGAAGTGCTCCTGCCGCTGTTCTGGGACCTGCCTTCAGCCGTCGCTTCATTCGTAGGTGACTGGATCTACCGTGAGATCGCGCTCCCCAGCATGGACCGGTACCACCGCCTCACTGCGCAGGCGGTCTGGCTCCGCACCGTAATCCTGAGCCTGCTGGGCCTTGCGCTGGGTCTCTCGGCAGCACGCCTGCTTTTCCATTGGCTGCAGCCTCCCTGGCCTGCACTGGCACGAGAACTTCCCAACGCGATCCTGCTTTCGACCCTGAGGCTCCTGATTGCACTCGGCATCTCGATCGCCATCACGATCCCACTGGTGCTCTGGTGCTGGGATCGCCCGAGGCTGCGCCAGACGCTCACGACACTCTCGCAGATCGGTGCAAGCCTGCCTGCGGTAGCGCTCTTTCCGCTCCTCGTGCTCGTGGCCGTCCGCAAGTTCGGCGGAGGAATGGAAGTCGCCAGCATCGCACTCGTGCTCACGGGCATGATTTGGTACCCGCTTTTCAACTGCCTGGGCGGCGTGGCCACGATCCCAGCAGACCTTTCCGAGGCCATGCGCGGACTGGGTCTTCGCAAGGTCGATCTTTGGAAGCGCCTGGTCCTCCCCGCCGTCCGGCCGGCACTGGTCACCGGCGCCATCACGGCCTGGGGTGGAGGCTGGAACGCGCTTGTCGTTTCCGAATACGTCCGCTACCGGGAGCAGACTTTCCAGGTCAAAGGCATCGGCTCGGTCCTGGCCCGTGCGGTCTATGACCTGGGCGACCATTCGGCCATCACCCTCACGATCGCAGCCATGGTGGGCTGGATCCTGCTGATCAACGCATTCTTTTGGAAACCCGTTTACCGGGCGACCATGGACCGCTACAAGTTCGAGGCATAAGAGAACGGTATGCCGCGCGGACCCACCCTATTCCAACTCGATCACGTCACCCAGCGGTTCAGGCTCCCGCAGGGCGATGTCATGGTCCTGAACGACGTCTCGTTCACGGCCGCCGAGGGCGAATTCATTGCGATTGTCGGCCCGTCAGGAGCCGGCAAGAGCACCATTCTCAGGCTCATTAACGGCCTGCTTAAGCCCTCGCAGGGACAGGTGATTTACAAGGGCAAGCCCCTGACTTCGACCAATCTGGAGGCCGCCATGGTCTTCCAGAACTTCGGCCTCCTCCCCTGGCTCACGGTCGCCCAGAATGTCGAACTGGGTCTGGAGCCCCGTGGCCTCGATCGCGCGGCGCGTCGCAAACGGGTTGCCACCTATATCGCCAAAGTGGGTCTGGAAGGGTATGAGGAAGCCTACCCAAGGGAGCTTTCCGGCGGAATGAAACAGCGCGTGGGCCTGGCCCGAGCGCTTGCCGTCGAGCCTGAAATTCTCCTGATGGACGAGCCGTTTTCTTCGCTCGATGCACTGACCTCGATCAACCTTCGAGATGAGCTCATCGACATCTGGAGCGACCGGGACTTCCCGGTCAACACGGTGGTCATGGTGACCCACATGATCGAAGAAGCGATCGAACTGGCGGACCGAGTGCTGGTGCTCTCGAGTCGTCCCGGCCAGATCGCGGGTGATCTGCAGATTGATCTGCCGCGCCCACGAGACAAGCGGGACAAGGCATTCAGTGAGTATGTCGACAAGATCTTCTCCCTGATTGCGTAACGAGAAACGGAAGTATGGATAAACCTGGCGGAACAGCCCCAACAGCAACGAACGATTCAAACCACCCCCTTCCCCAAGTCGGGATCTCCGAGATCCTGGGCCTGGTGGAACTCCTCCGGGCCAAGGGCGGCCGCGAGGACATCTACAAGCTCGCGCGCGAGCTCCAGATGGAATTTGGCGACACCCTCACCGTGATCCGGGCAGCCGAGCTCCTCGGACTCGTCCACACGCCGGGTGGCGATGTCGAAGTCGTCAAGGCAGGCGACCTCATCGGGCGCGCCAAGATCAACGAACGCAAGGGCATCATCTACGACCAGCTTCTGCTCCTTCCACTCTTCAAGGCCCTCCGCGATTACCTGACCGCCAAGGAAGACCACCGTGCTTCGCGCGAAGAAGTCGTTGAAAAGCTGGCCGAGCTCATCCCCAACGAAAACGCCGAGCAGACTTTCAATACTCTCGTGCAGTGGGGACGCTACGCCGAGCTGTTCGGCTACAACGACGACAGCGAGACTTTTTACCTCGATCTCGAGGGTCTCTAAGCACCTCTTTTGCAGCCCTTTGGACGGGATGCTGATCCTCTGGGCTACCCAGTACAAGATGCCCGGCGAGGGTCCTGAGCTCCTGGCCCGGGCCATCGCACTCCGGCTCCGCAACCGCGGTGAGAGCGACGTGCGGGTCGAATCGATCACGGGCATCGGCGACCTTCCGGTGCTCGAAGTCGCCGATGCGGCTGAAAAAAAATCAGCCGATCTCGTCATCCTTTCCACGCAGGGACGAAAGGGGATCGCAAGACTCCTGCACCCGAGCTTCACCGAAGCACTGATCCGGGAGTGCTCGGTGCCCATCCTGGTCATGGGACCTCGATGCGGACGAGTGCGGGAACTGGGCGATTCACCGATCCAGCTGTTCAGGACCGATTTTGAACAAAAAGACTCAAAGCGGCTGCGGCGGCTCACCACCGATTCGAAACGATTGGGCTTCAGGCTCGCGATCCACCACTCCATTCGTCGCCCCATCGAACCGTGGCTCCAAACCGGGAGCTACCTCTTCTCGGGCGCAGCCCCCGAGCTCCACCCCTACACTTCGGAGGAGCTGCTGAGGGTCGAGAGGCATGGGCAGGCATGGACGCGATGGGTGGTGCACCAGGGAGTCGAGTGCTCGTGGGAGCTTGACGACTCACCCGGATCCTCCAACCAACACCTGATCGATGCAGCCCGCAGGCTCCACGCCTCGTCCATCTGGGTTGCCAAGAACCTGTCCTTTGGGGCCTGGGAGCAGATGCGGGAGCTGACCCGCGAAGCCCCCTGCCCCGTAGGCTTTCTTCCCTAGGGGTGCTAGAATCCGGGTCATGGCCCGCAAATTCGACGTCAGCCTGGACCAGGTCCGTGAGGCGAGGAGCTTCCTTGCCCAGCACATTGTTCCCTCGCCCCTGATCCACAATAGCTGGCTCTCCGAGACTTACGGCTGCCAAGTCTACCTCAAGCTCGAGAACATGCAGCCCATCGGATCCTTCAAGATCCGTGGAGCCACTTTTCGAATCTCCAAACTCACTTCCGATGAGCGCGCTCGCGGCGTGATCGCAGCCAGCGCCGGCAACCACGCACAGGGAGTGGCCTGGGGCTCGCGCCTGCTCGGCGTCACGGCCAAGATCGTCATGCCCAAGACCGCTCCCCTGCTCAAGATCGAGAACACGCGCGCACTGGGCGCCGAAGTCATCCTGGCTGGCGAAAACTACGACGAAGCCTTTGCGCACGCCCAGTCGCTGGTTGCAGCCGAGGGCCGTGTTTACATCCCTGCGTTCGAAGACGCGCATGTGATCGCGGGCCAGGGTGTAACCGCCTTGGAGCTCTTGGATCAGATTCCCGATGCAGATTTTGTGGTGAGTTCCATGGGTGGCGGAGGCCTCATGGCCGGCATGGCCACCGTCTACTCGGCGCTCAAGCCTTCAATTAAACTCGTGGGAGTCCAGGCCTCGGGTGCCCCGTCGCTCGTTCGCTCGATCCAGGCGGGAGCAGTGACTCCGGTCCTTCCAGTCAAGACCTTTGCCGATGGCATCGCCGTGGGGACAGCAAGCGAGACGCTCCGCGATCTTTTGACGGGCAAGCTCCACAAGCTTTTGGAAGTCGACGACGAAACGACCGCTGCAGCCGTGCTCACGCTGCTCGAAAAGGCCAAGACCGTGTCGGAAGGATCAGCGGCCATCGCACTGGGCGCGCTGGATCAGATTCGCCCTGAGATCGCGGGCAAAAAGGTCGTGCTGCTGGTCAGCGGTGGGAACATCGACGTCAACGTGCTCTCGCGCATCATCGATCGCGGCATGATCCGCAAGGGGCGCAGGCTCCGCATGAACGTCGTGATCTCGGACCGCCCGGGTTCGCTGGCAAGACTCACCCAACTTTTGGCCCAGAACGAAGCCAACGTCCTGCAAGTGATCCACGACCGGGACGAGCCCTCGACCCTGATCGACCAGACCGAAGTCGCACTCACGCTGGAGACCAAGGGACCCGAGCATTCCAAAAAGATCATCGAGGCGCTCCAGGCCGCAGGCCTGAAGCTAGAGATTCATCACT